>CP076356.1:0-600000 GCA_018798825.1 Ochrobactrum sp. BTU1
GAACGGCTCGGAACAGCCTATCCTACGACATATTCGATCAGCCGTGTCAGAACGGCACATGACCGTTGTTCGACCAGACCGCACGATAGGGGAGGGGGCGTGTTTTTCAGACGTTTGTATCGACGCTCCGCGGAAGATCCGCTGGGCTTGGGCCTGGACAACTGCCGTAGTCACGGGCTGAACAGATCTGGCAATCCTTCCGATCACTAGCTGCGAGGTGTCTTGGATTGGTCGTCGTCTTGCAGGATGAATGAGAGCACCGAAGTGGACCAATAACTCGGTGCCACCTTGACCATTTGGCGGATCTGCGGCAAAATAAGAGTGCAAATCTACATGATTCCTCGTGGGCGAAAGACTGATGGTCCGTTCCACTTAGGAAGAGAAAATCCCCTCCCTCTCGATATATTTTAGCTCCCAAGATGTTTGTCAGGGTAGCGAAACCTAATTGAGGTTTTGCTTTATTTAACGTAAAATTCGCTAATAAAGTCAATCGAAATTGAACAAGGCGTAATCCCTGTTTCAGGGGTAATCGCGGCTGAATTAGAGGCGGAGCCAATTCGCTGAGCACAGTTTTAAACGTTACGGCTTGGTTCGCATTTTCTTCTACGGTTTCATAACAGAATGGATAGAAGTCTTCGGAGGCCTGTTATGTTTGAGATCGATATTGATGGACTAAGCGGGGATAAAATTTACGGGTTGAGCGGCCGGATTTAAGACCTCAACACGGCGTTAGAATGCAAATGGCGAACACGGCATTGGTGTCGCTCGCTTTGCTGATGCAAATATTTTTATCGATTCTTTCAGAAACCCAAAATCTCTGCGCTGACCGGATACGAGTACGTAATCAAGACTCTATCGATCAAAGGGGAGATGCTTCGCTCATGCTTGCCAGAAATTCAACCAGCGAAATCTACACCTATGCTTCAAACAATGTGGCGCCATTCATGAATTTACCGCTGGTCCATTCTTGGTTGCTACCCAATTTCAGGGATTGCTTTTGAATGGGTTGCCTTTCTAATGACGCGTCGCTTGGAGACGAATTCTTATGGGATATTTAGAATAGTGATTAATATCTGTGTTCAGTGCCGACTTGGCACAAAGCTTATTCGGCTAGGGTTGCCCACTCTAAGCCCTTTGAACCCTGCGACTTGAAAGAAGCGATCTTTTCGCCCTTTGCTTAAATCTCACACCCGGTGAATGTCAAAGTCTGGCAAACCGCTTCCTAAAGGGGCTAATGCGTAATGAAGTGTACAATTGCAGCGGCGATTATACTGACATCGGGAACATGTTTATCGTCGTCTGCCTGGGCGCAGGAAGTCTATGATTTCCAGGACGCGAAAGGGCAGTCATTCATAACCGCTAAATATTATGGTGTTGATGACGGGCCTTACAGCGCCAGTGATCAGTCATCGACGTGGAATTTCAAGCAGTTTGATGTTGATCAGCTCAATCTTGCGATCAAGCATTGGGCGGAAATTATTCAGGTTATTCCGGGAACGTCACCCGCAATTTTCAATATAGGCACAATGGAAGACTACAATGCCTATGCTTACAGTCCGATAGCCTTTGACGAAGTGGGTGCGCCAACAAAAGTTGGAGCAGTACTCATGAACCAGAACCCGGGAGAGCCGATCAATGGTGCGCATGGGTTTATCCAGATCGGAACTCTTCCCTGGTCAGGGGAGGGATACATCCCTTCACAACTCCCTTCGAGCTCTGAGATTTCGCTTACCACCACAATGGTCCATGAAATTGCGCATGCTTTGGGCGTTTTAAGCAATTTTGAGGGGGATATGCAGGAGAATGGCTTGGCTCTTGTTGCCACAGGTGAAAACCCAAATGCTTGGACAAGCCATCTTTTTGATGACAATGGGCAGCAACTCAGACCCGATCAGATCGTCTGGTGCGCATTCTGTGACAACATAGATACGAGTGATGATGATGAGCCTCTCACTCCTGAAGACATATTCGACGTTCGTGAAAACAAGCCGTATTTTGGTGGTGCGCATGTCGATGAAGTTCTTGTGGGGGGAATGGCAGGTGTCCCTCTAAGCATGGTCTCTGAACGGGACCCTAGCGTACCAGATGCACCTTTTCTCGCACATATCGAGCTTAAAAACAGTTTGATGAGCCATCAGGCTTATCGCAACTATACAAATTTCATGGAAGCAGAACTGGCGATATTGCAGGACCTTGGTTACAAGATCGACCGTCGGAATTTTTTTGGTTATTCCGTGTACGGAGACAATCAGAGCTTTATAAATGACAATCCGTTCTTTGGTCGTAATGCTGAAGGCACAGCTTATGTTCAGAATACATATAATACAGCGACCCTCGGTCTTGGATTGCATGTCTATGGCAGCGACAACACTATAACCCAGCGTGCTGATCTGTTGTCTGCTGGCGCAGGCGGTGCTGGTATTCGTGTTGATGGCCAGAGCAATAATCTGACCATTTTGCGTGGAACACGCGTTTATGCCGACGGTGTGAATGGCCGTGGCGTGATGTTTACCTATGGCAAGAACCATGGGCTAACGCATCGTGGTGATATCCAGGCGCTCGGCCAGGATGGTATCGCAGTCAGCTTTGACTTTGGCCATAATGCTATGGGGGACGACGGTCAACTCGGTGAATATCGAGGCTCCTACATTCTGCGTGGAGAACAATCTCTCAGTCGCTACACTCAGGAAGTTTTGGAAGCCACATGGAATGAGCTCAATGGCTCACTTGTGTCCTCATTTGATCTGACGGGGCGCGTGGCAGGCAGTAAAGCTGCGATCTACATGTCGGATAATGCGCTGGTTGACCGTATTAATGTCATGCGGGGCGCTCAGATTTCCGGCGATATAATCTCTAACTATCAGGAATTGAATGAAGACGGCGATCTGCGTCTGACCAATCTGACATTTGGCAATCGAGCCGATGAACGCGGCAACTCGACCGCGTCTGCGGATTCCGATTTTGCCCTTACTTATGATGGCAATATCACAGGCAAAAATCTGTCGCTGCAAATCAATGGTGGTAACACCACATTGACCGGTGATCATCTGCTTTACAACGCGACAATCGCGCAGGCTGGCTCGCTTTCGGGCAGCGGCTCTTATCAGATCTATTCTGAGCAGTTATTCCGCAATGATGGCATACTCAATCCTTCAGTAACCGGCCAGGCCGTTGAGATTTACGGTGATTATCTCCAGTCGAAGACAGGCACTCTGGCCCTTTCTTTTAACAATCAGCAAGCCATGAGCAGCTTGATCGTCAATGGAACGGCTGGTCTTGACGGTACAATTTCATTTGCACCCGAACGCGGCTGGTATGCCAATGGTTTCACGATCACATCGAACGACTGGCTGAAGGCACAAGCTTTTGAGGGAGATTTCAACACGGTCTCGACTTCACTTGCTTCGCCAACACTGAATGCAACGGCAACGCATGATGGCGACAATATCTACACGGTGTCCCTGAGCCGTTCAGTCAATGCTTATTCGCGATATGCTGATAGCAGCAATGGCCGCAATGTTGGCTCTGCCATTGATAAGATGGGTAACGATGCAGTGCCGGAATTGCAGTCGCTTATTACTGCCCTGGATTTTTCTGCTGCAGATGGATCGACCATTCGCTCTGCACTGCCGGTTCTGTCGTCCGAAGCCTATGCATCCGCCAGCGGTGTGCTTGTAAATGCAAGTGGTGCAACACGCTCGGCCATCAATAATCGCTTGCAACAAGCGTTTGGTGGAACACCTGCAGCGCCGGTATCGGTTGTGGCTTATGCGTCTGCTCCGCAAACCCATGCAGCTGGCAATGCGATCAATGCCGCAGCACCACAGCCAACGCTCAGCAATGATATGTCCCGCTATGCCGCATGGAGTGCCGCTTATGGCCGCTGGTCGAGCCAGTCCGCCAATGGCAATGCAGGTCAGACCAAATCCACGCTTGGAGGTTTCAGCACCGGTATTGATGCCGCAGTTTATGACAACTGGCGTTTGGGCGCGATGGCTGGCTACAGCCGCTCGACGTTCAAAACCGCATCACGTAATTCATCGGGTTCAAGCGATAATTATACGCTGGGAGCCTATGGCGGCACAGAATGGGCGGCAGCAGCAGGTTCGGTCGGTCTGCGCGCCGGTCTTGCCTATTCATGGCATAATCTGGAAATGGGCCGCTCTGTCGCCTTCAACGGCTTTTCGGATAGCCTGTCTGCTGACTACAATGCGGGCACATTCCAGATCTTTGGTGAACTAGGATATAAGCTCAATGTGACTTCGCGCGCGACAATCGAGCCATATGCCAATCTGGCCTATGTGCATCTTAAAACAGACGGATTTACGGAAAAAGGAAGCAACGGTGCCGCACTTTCCGTGCAGTCCGATGGCATGGACACCACCCTGTCGACCCTTGGCTTTCGTGCGGCCACCAGCTTTGAACTTGGCAATATCGTAACAACAGCGCGTTCTGATCTTGGCTGGCGGCATGGCTTCGGCGATGTGATCCCGTCATCGCCGGCAAGCTTTGCAGTAGGATCAGATATGTTCACTGCAGTTGGTAACTCGATCGGCAAGGATACGGCATTGCTTGAAGCGGGCCTTGATTTTGCGGTCTCACAGAATGCTACGCTTGGGGTTGCCTATCACGGTCAGTTTGGCTCACGGCTTACACAAAATGGCGTAAACGCAAATTTCAGCGTGAAGTTTTAGTGAGTCCCTGCCGTTCCGTCGTTCTTTAGAGTGGCGTAGCATTGACCTCAGCTGCGTCGAACTTAGGCGAATAGACACCGATATGAAAGAGATGAACGCGGCGCATGAAGGGAAGACGGTTAGTTCACCGAGCCGGGATAAATCGCAAGAAAAGGTGGAATATCTTCGGTGAGATTCAGAGCGCATGCCGTCCGCCGAGACTCGGTCATCAGACGGAAACATTGCCCATCGCTCATCTTTTTCAACGACCGATGCACATGTCGACATGATCCAGCATCAAAGAATTGAGTCTACGATGCACTTTGTTTCATCCGACAAAGCCGGACTTCAACTGTTTCGGTGTGATCCCGTATAATTTCCTGAACGCGGTCGCAAAACTAGCGGGATTTTCATATCCGCACATATAGGCGGCTTGAGAAACGGACATGCCTTGCGTTTCAAGCGCGGAGCGCGCGCGTTCTAATCTTTCATTGCGGATGAAGTGAAACACCGTCATGCCATAGTGGTCTTTGAACGTGCGTTGAATAGTAGAGGCATTTGAATGCAATGCACGAGCAATGCCGGCGATGGTCAATTCTTGACTGATACTACCGAGGATATGATGGCGAATATTCTCTGCTTGGCGCCTTTTTCCGATATTCTGTGAGGGCTTTTCTTCAAAACCGCGGCCCGTCTCAGCAATTAAGTTTGCACAGGCCGTATAAAGTATATCCATTCCCAGTGACCGGCGGTGCAGGCTCTGTAACTCTCTCTCGACTGACGGCGGAGGATTGAGCATTTGTGCAACTGCCTGAGTGATTTTTTCACCCGGTGTGAATTCAAACGTATTCAGATGTCCATCCAAGAAATGCTTTAGCTTTGGCATCTCTTCTGGGTTTGTGTTGAGGAGTGTTTCGATCCAGGGGCGCGGAACTGATATCTGGACCTTGTTTAATGGAACAGAGCTTTCATTGAAAAACCGCAACGAGCAGAAGTCAGCTACATTGAGCATAAAGACGATGGGCGTCGCAGTTTCACCATCTCCCGCTGATATATCAAACCGTACGCCATCCATCTCGAAATGTTGTGAGCCGTTCAGGAGGACCATTACCAGGAGCTTCGGCCAAACCTCGTAACTATTGGAATCTGGCGTGCAACTAGGCGTCCCCTGTGTTGCTCCAACGAAAATTTGCTGTGGTATATTCGGTCTTGTGTTCATAGCGTTCTGGTCTCGGCGCACTAAGTCGCTGTTTTAACGCGCATCTTGGTCTCAAAACCGGTTCACACTTTTGGCGATGCGCTCTCAACGCCGCCTTTTTAGCGTAGGTTTTTGCCGTTTTTGACGAAGTGATTTTCATCGACACGCTTAATTCTAGTCATATAGATGAGTACGTCAATCAAGTTTAAGCTGCGTACAATTGGCATCGCAGCAGGAGTTGTCGATGTTGCTCGTTTTGCGCCCTTACATTCTTCCTCTTCGTCAAGTTCGGCTTATCTTGCTGACAGCCGCAAGTACGGCAATTTTCGCGACTTTGCAGCCAGGAGAGCTTGGAAAAGCTTACGCACAGGAAAATGCTGAGGCGATCAAGTTAAACGTCATTGAAGTGAGTGGTCGAGGCGGGGAAAGGGGGGACGGCCCGGTTCAGGGATATGTGGCGCGCCAAAGTCTGACGGCGACAAAAACAGACACTCCCATCCAGCGCACACCGCAGTCTATTGCGGTGGTGACAAAGGATCAGATGCAGGACCAGAGCGTGCAATCGGTTGCCGAGGCCTTGCGTTATACACCGGGTGTATTCACCGAATACCGCGGTGCTTCTAATTTAAGAGACGAAGTCTTTGCGCGTGGATTCTATTATATTCCGCGCTACCTCGATGGCATGTTCCTTTCGGGTGAGCTTTCTTATGCGCAGATCAACCCGTATTTGCTCGAACGCGTTGAATTGATTTCCGGCCCGTCTTCCGTTCTCTATGGCCAGGCCAATCCCGGCGGAATTCTCAATATGGTTTCGAAGAAGCCAACAGACGGACCATTGCGCGAGATCGAAGTTTCTGCTGGAACGAATAAAAATGTCAGCGCCTCGATTGATATCAGCGATAAAGTCCCCGGAAGTGATACTTTATCTTATCGTATCGTAGCTACAGGGCTAAGGACGGACCTGCAAGAAGACTATGCCAAGAAACGTGGATATGCGATTGCCCCTTCGCTTACGTGGTCGCCGGATGCAGATACAAAACTTACGGTTTTGGGCGGCTATCAGAACGAGCCGCACGCAGGATTCCGCAACTTCCTAGACGCTGCCGGCACTTTGACGCCGATCGAAGGCTATGGCTATGTGCCACGTGATTTCTTCGTGTCTGATCCAAATTACGAACACTTCAGCCGCGAGCAGGCATGGATTGGGGCAGAGCTGGAACAGACATTGAATGACACGTTCACCTTCCGCCAAAAGGCCAGATATTATGAGATGAACATGTCTCATCGTTCGCTTATCTGGGGCTCAGCTAGTGCTGATCGCGTGACTGGATACGCGACAACGATCACGCGAGCAGCCTCGGGTGGAACGGACAAATGGAAACAGTTTACATCTGATAGCCAGTTTCAGGCGGAATTTGATACTGGGGAATTCGAACATACTATGCTCGCCGGTGTAGATGTTAGATATCGTGTCCGTGACTATCGTTGGGGCAGAGCATCCGTACCATCGATCTCGCTCACGGATCCCCAATATGGTGGGTTCGATTACGATTCTGTTGAGCTTGTTACAAATAGTCTAGAACATCTCACGGCGCGCCAGACAGGCATTTACCTTCAGGATCAGTTGCAAATCGGCGGACTTAATATTCTGGCTGGGTTACGTTACGATTGGGCGAACACTGAAATTGACGACCGGCTGAATGGCAATGACCAGTCGTATGATGATAAGGCACTTACCTGGCGTCTTGGCGCTCTTTATGCATTCGATAATGGGTTTGCGCCTTACGTCAGCTATTCAACGTCTTTTGATCCGGCTCTTTACTCTCCATTGGCAGGGCAGCCAGCTTTTGATCCGACGACGGCTAGTCAGCTGGAAGTTGGCGTCAAATATGCACCCGAAGGTAGCAGCATTTTGCTGACCGCGGCGTATTATGATCTCAAGCAAAATGATGTTGTGAGTGGTGCCTGGGATAGTACGCTTGGTCAAACTGTCTATTCGCAAATTGGCAAGATACACAATCACGGTATCGAGCTCTCGGCGCGCGGCAATGTCATGGCTAACCTGTCACTGATTGCAAGCTATGCGTACACGCGGTCAAAAATCGAAGAGTCAGTTACGGCGAGTGAAGTGAATATGACGCCTGCACGTATCCCGGAGCATCAGGCCGCTTTGTGGGGAACCTATGACTTTGTCGGTACGCAACTTGAAGGTCTGAAGCTCGGTGCTGGTGTCCGTTATATCGGCAAGAGTTGGGGTAACAATGCCAATAGCTTTGAAGTGCCATCTGTGGCGCTGGTCGATGCCATGGTTAGCTACGATTTTGGAGCTCTGAAACCTGAGTTTGATGGCCTCTCCTTGCAAATAAACGCGAAGAACCTTGGCGACAAAAACTATGTGGCTTCCTGTGCGAATGCCTATGCGTGTTTCTACGGTGAAGGTCGCAGTCTCACAGCAACTCTAAAGAAGGCTTGGTAGTCTTGATATCGCAACAGCCTTTTATCTCTATCTTGGCGATGATTATGGTCATCACTTCGGTCATAACAACCGCGAAAGCTTCACAGAATGTATTGTTAGCGAAGACACACCTCGAGGCTGGGATAGCGAAAGAGCTGCCAATCGACGCAAAGGTTGGAGATTATGTTGTCGTAAGCATGAATTCCGAGAAGGGGATTTATGATCTCAGCCTGCTGGATCAAAAGGGGCATCATGTAAGGCGCCTCGCGTCGCAAGCGACCGGCGAACGTGTTTTTCGGTTTGTTGCGGAGGAGGGAGTTCGTTTCAAATTGTCTGTTTTGACGGCGGGTGATTTCCGCCTGTCTATGGAGAAGAAGTTTCCTGCTCATGAAATTGGACAGCAAGTACGCAATGAGACCCAAGTTCTGATCAGCCCGGCATTGAAAAAACTTGCTGGTGACTTGTCAGAGGGCGGCTCAACTGAGACGTTCTGGCGGGACATCAAGAACAGCGGTACACCGCTGTTTGAAGATGGAGATGATGGTCAGAAAATTATGACATTTCTGGTTCGAGGCGCGCACAACAATGCGCGGATCTTTGGCGCACCAACCGGCGAACATGAAGAAATGGAGCGACTGGGTGTTTCTGATGTCTGGTTCAAAAGCTTCATGGTTCCGGCTGATACGCGACTGTCTTATCAAATCGCGGTTGATGTGCCGGTAATACCTGGAACAACGCGTGAGAAACGTGTTGCAATCCTTGCGACAGCAAAGGCAGATCCGTTTAACCTTCATCCAACTCCCGCCGATGCACCCGATGCATTTAATCAGGATTCGGTATTTGAAACGGAAAGCAGCCCGCAACAACATTTCATCAAGCGGCAGAGTAATCCTAAGGGCACGTTGGAAAACTTTGACTTTGAAAGCGCGCGGCTTGGAAATCGCCGCAGAGTTACAATCTATCGTCCGGCTAATTTTGATGCCAGTCGCGATGACACAATTTTGCTATTCGTTTTCGACGGCGCTGAGTATCAAACTAAAGTGCCGACGCCGCTTATTCTCGACAATATGATTGCTGAGAAACTTATCCCGCACGTGGTTGCAGTTTTTGTAGCTAATCCCGATAGCAATACGCGTGCAAAGGAGCTGCCGGGAAATAGCGATTTCGCGGATTTCATGGCCGAAGACCTTTTGACGGAGGTGCTCAGAAGGACACAAATAAAACATCGCGCAGAGCGAACTGTTCTGGCAGGTTCAAGTTATGGTGGATTGGCATCCATGACAGTTGCGCTTGCCCATCCTAATATTTTTGGCAATGTTCTTAGCATGTCTGGTTCGTTCTGGTGGAGTCCTGAAGGCACGCCGCGTGACCGGAATGAGTATGTCGCTTACCAAACTGCAAATGCCAAGAGGCTGCCCCTACGGGTATATATCTCTGCTGGTCTGTTTGAAACAGGCCATAGCGGAGGTACGATGTCGATACTGGACACAAACAGGCATCTGCGCGATGTTTTGCAGGCAAAGGGAGTTCCGACGCGCTATCAAGAATATTCAGGTGGCCATGACTACATCATATGGCGAGGGGCGCTTTCTGACGGATTAATTAGTCTATTTCAGTGACAGACAAGCAGCTGGAAAAAATATCACGAAAGATTAGGTCAAGTGAAGTAGGTTCGTGAGCGCTTTTTGGGTCGTGCTTTATGGCTACTATCAAGCCATACAGGCTACGCTTTCATCAGTGACAACCTTGCGTGAAACCCAAGTGTTAGCGGTAGCCATGCGAAGGAAACTGCCTTGGTACCGACCCTGCAAATTGAGCGCGCTGTTCTGACCGCTAGAGATGATGCGCCAAGAATTTCAGCAAGAGTACTTCGAGCGGAGGAAAGGGCGGGGACTGCTGGTCGCGGATAAAGCCCAGGCTTCGAGATTGGCCAAATCCGAGGTCAGTGCGCGCAGCGTGCCTTAACCCATGTCTTGATTGACCAGATGACGGAGTGTCTCGACATCTTGGTCTGTCAATATCCTTGCCAGCATATCGCATTTGTTCATCGGCAGGGCTACGGAAATTGTGTTAATTGTTTCAGCGCGCCGCTCGGTGGACACATCCAGGATTATGGTCGTGCCGTCGATTATCCTGGGTGAAGCACGAGATCGGCTCTTCAGGTCTTCGATCTTTTCCAGACGCGATTATCACCAATTTCAGTGATTTTGTATTCTGCTTCAATAATATCAAAAATCGGACAAGAAAAACTGATGAAAAAGCTGGAAGGCAACTTCGGATCATCTGCATCGCTTCCAATCAAACAAGAATTCAGAGTATCTGCAGCATCGTAGCGGATCAGCATGAACTCACTGCACTATTTCAACATCCGGTTGTTTTGGCGTAATGGTTAGCGGTTGTTCCGACAGATCCCTGTAGCAGACCAATTAGACCACCCAAAGCCGTTGCAGATGAAACAAGGCCCCGTCCACCCGAGAAGGGGATGGCGCACACTGCTCCGAAAAATTTGAGCCCACGACTGGCCAATTTCAAGGGAAAACCTCTCAGGGCTTTCTGTGGGTTCTCTCTGTAACGCGCCGAGAACTCAGTAATGTTATGGTCACGGTTGCGGCGGAAATGATAAGACAGTGTAAGTCGGGTTGTCGGAACTGCTTCGTAAACGATCGCATCGCTGGCCCAGCCGGTTTTAGCACCAAGGCTCTTGGCCTTTGCCCATAAGTGCCAATCTTCTCCGCCCGACAGATTATATCTTTGATCGAAACTAAGGCCTGTTTCTCTGAAGAAACTCAGGCGCCCCATCCAGCTTCCTGTCGCAATCTTGATCGTATGCCCTTGTCCCGAATTGGACCTCAACTTGCATTTCCGCTCCGACTTCAAACTGCTCTGTTTTAATCCCGACCACACCACTTTTTGCATAAGTGTGAGGTCGGGTTCAAATGGGACAGGTCGGACAGGTGAACCAATAATATCCAGATCCAATCGGTCCCGTTCCGCCAGTAATTTGACCAGCCAGTCTTCTGCAACCCATTCATCATCATCGACAAAGACTAGAAAGTCATAGCCTTTATCGACAGCGTAGTTCAGCGCGGCATTCCTCACTGCGGAAATGCCGGGTGTTCCTTCGTGGAAGTATGCAACTTCGGTACCTGAAACGTCTCTGCGGAATGTATCAATAACGTCGTCTAATGAACGTTGGTCGTTATTCTCAACGATCAGGAAAGAAACATTATCGGAAGACGGGTGGATTAACTCACTAAAAGACGCAAACAAATTCGCGAGCATCTTCGGTCTGTCGCGGGTAACCACGGAAATACAGATACGGCGTCCCAATTTTGCCCCCGCCCTTCAAGTGATGCAATTACCTGAAGAATGAATGGACCATAGGCATCAAAACTAACAATCACTGAAACTTGGTATTTTTGCTTATTTCTGAGCAAAAATAGTACTGTAAACGGGAGGCTTGTTATCTGCAGGAGCTGTCAGATTTGCTTCTGTCCGCATGTCGAAGGGGCTGGGTTCAGAGCTTTCTTCGTTGCTCGAACATTGGGCAGCGAGCTGCGATGCCTCAGTAGATGCCAACCTCTTTCGGTTGATATTTTTCGACAGAGCCAAGACAAGGTGGGATAGTTCATCTGCATCGAAGGAGCACATCATAAAATCAGCCGTGCGACTTTTCCTGATCTGCGTTCTGCATCATGTGATACTCAGACGCCTGTTGCATAGAGCGATGGCGCGATTGTTCCATGGCTTCGGGCAAAGGAATACCGCGATTGGCCGCTTCGGTGAGATAACCGGAGCGCAAACCATGTGCGGAACACTCCTCCGGCTTAAGCCCTGCCATTCGCGCACGCTGCTTGACGATCCGGTTGAAGGCGCTGGGTTCGAGCGCTCGTAGAGAAACATTGCCCCAGCGAACGATTTTGCGAAACACGCTGCCTTTGTCGATCTTGGCTGCTTTCAGCCAGCGGTTAAGGGCTTCGACGGGCCGGCCGGTCAGATAGACGATTTCATCGTGATCGGCACCACTGGTTTTGGTGCGATCAAGATGCCGAGAGAGGGGAGGGAAGAACCGTCCTCATCGGTCAGAGGGGATGTTTGACAAGCTGTTCTATGCGCAATCCTGCTATTTCGCTGGGCCTGCAGCAATTGACGTGGCCAAGCTGGTAGCTCGGCCAGTAGGTCTCGATGGTGCAGAAACCTGACAGGATGCTCACCAGCGAGACAGCTTGGCAAAAGACTGTGGCTCGCGAAGCCGTCATTCGGCCCCTCGCGTTCGTCAAGAGGCTGATCGGCCCGGAGAGATTTGCCCCGTGCAGGCAACTGGGTCTCAAGCCAACGAGGTTCTATGAGTTGCTCGGTCAATTCCGGCGAAAACCGGTTATCAGTTCATTGCTGGATGACACGCCCGGCCTAGAGAGGGGGACGGCTTTTGTAATCGGAACAGGAAGATACCGTCACTTGCGCATCGTGGACCCGATCGTCGGTCGAAACGCGGGCATAGTCGATAAGATGTTTGCGCGGCGGCGCCGGATTGGCAGACTGCCGTTTTGCCATGGTTCCTTCGCCCGATTTTCAGGTGCTCTGTACAGATAAGGAATGCGTGAGAAAATTTTAAGATGCATGCGTGGAATAGAGGTGGATTACCGCCCCGCCAACGACGTTTTAACAAGCGAGACAGGGACAGGGAGCATAAGAAAGGCATTCCGCGCCTCAGCAGGCCATTTTGGTTGAAATCGCCGGAAGCGTTGCAGTTCAGGGGATCGAAGGGGACAAGCATAGGTCCGGAGTGCAACTGGCGCAGCCCGCTGAAGGAAATGTTCAGTCAGAAGTTGGAAACGCGCGTGTATTGATCAGGACCAGCCTAGCATTTTCGAGTGGAACTACTTAAACCGAGAAGGAGTCCGATCGCGAAGAAGCGAGAGCAGGGCTGAATTGATGTATAGATTTTCCCGTCCAGTTTTTGCCTCTTCAAGCAAGCCGATCTCAACAAGCGCCTTCAGGTAGACCGATGCGGACTGACGCTTTGCAATGCCGACATCCACGAGATCGCTGATCCGGCAGTACGGATTGACGAAGATCAGTTCGGCCAGTTCACGTGTGTAGATCTTCGGGAGATCGCGGCGGATGCGTTCTGCAGTCTGATCAAGTAAATCACGAATAGCCCGAATCCGAGTCGTCGACCATTCAGAGGTCTCACGGATAGCTTCGAGCATGTAAAGGATCCAGTCCTCCCACGACCCTTTTGTTGTTACGGCTAGAAGCCGATCGTAATAGGCACGTTTGTTGCCGATAATGTATCGGCTTAGGTAAAGGACTGGAATATCCAGAAGGCCTTTGTCTACAAGGTAGAGAAGGTTGAGGACACGACCAGTGCGGCCGTTGCCATCGATGAAGGGATGGATCGCTTCAAATTGGTAGTGCATTACCGCGAGACGGACCAGTGGATCGATATCCTCGGCTTCATGAATGTAATGCTCCCAGTTGGCCAGCTTGTTTCGGAGCAATTCCTGTCCTTCTGGTGGAGTGTAAATCACCAAGCCCGTCGCTTCGTTCATCAGCGCCGTGCCCGGTGTCGAGCGGATGTCGAGTTCAACGCCCTTGATCCTACGGCAGACGGCTACCGCAGTAGATGTTGAAACTGGACGCTCTCTAAGTGAATGGAACCCTTCATTTAACGCCGTACGATATCGCAGTGCCTCTTTCGTTGCGGGGTCGGCTTGACCTCCAGTCTCATTGGCGAAGCGGAACAGTCGATCGGTCGTGGTGACTATATTCTCGATTTCCGAGCTCGCCTGCGCCTCAAGCAGCGGGATCGAGTTGATGAGGACCGATTGATTGGGGATGAGCTGGCCCGACACGCGAAGTTCGGCGAGCGAGGCCCTTGCCGCGATGCAAGCTTTTAGGACAGCCTTTTTCTCTATGTCCTCTCTCGGAGGCAGCGACGGAAGGTCGTTATAGGGGTGGTCTGGACGAAACGTCATGTCGATTAATCCTGATTTAGACGACATGACGTATTGGATATGTCGTCGCTATCGACGTGTGACAAAATCGTGTCGATATAATCGGATTATATCGACACGTTCTGTGATCGCAAGCTGCTTTTGCAAATACCGAAGATATGGATGAATGATCAAATGAAAGCGTAGAATTTATGCCGATTACAGCCCCGGCGGCAGCGACTTGTTTAACAATCAAGATGGCGACATTGGAGCATAAGAACACATCTGCAAGCCACAGCTGGCTATTTCGATAGAAATGGCCATAAATACTGTAGACCACGGGGGAGGGAGCATAGGTCCGGGAGTGCAAGCGGCGCAGCATCCTGTAAGAACCGTTCAGTCAGAATTTGGAAACGTACACGCGATCAACACGACCACGGTTCACCGGACCTCGTCGAAATTTGCTCAAAAGGCCGGAAAACTGGGCGCTTCCGGTAAGAAAATCTTCGATCATGGTTAACCTCCGATAACCAGTAAGATAGTGTACCTTCCAGACCACGATCGCCAACAACGCGTAAGCGGTTCGAGATGGCGGCCGTCTGTGAGTTCTGACGAATAGTCAAGAACGGAGCGTAAATTTTTTAGAACTCTAAGGCGGAAGCCCATCGGCTGCTTTCGCCCACGAATTGCAGACATTCACCTAGCATACCCGCGCTACCCAAGAGCAGCCGTTCTAGAGATTATGCTTTCAACGTCCGCGTAGGGGTGGATAGCCGCCATGAGGTATCGGTCATACAATGGGCTCATGATGAAGAGCCTCTGACGGCATGAATGGTTTCTTCGTCTGCGGGATAGAGCATTTCTAGTGCAATCTCGGAGACAGTCACGTCGACCGGCGTGCCAAACACGGTGACCGTGCTGAAGAAGGAGAGTGGCCCGAGCTTCGTCTGGATCCGGAGCGGGATTGCGAGGGAATGAGCGACAGCATGTCCACCACGTGGTCGTTTCGAAGGCCGGTAGAGCGTCTCGGCTTCCTCCAGGAGATCGCGTAGTCCGGGATCGCCAGTTAGATAGACCTCACGGCGCAGCCGGTGCAAAAGGTGTTGTGCCCATTCGTCAAAATTAAGGATGCGTTGCCCAAGACCGCCCGGTCGAAAAGTCAGATGCATAACGTTAATAGGTATTTCCAGAAGCTCGGCGCTTATGCCTTCATAGAGTTCGGGCACCGCGGCGTTCGAAAGAACCACGTTCCAATGCCGGTCGATGGCAAACGCCGGGAACGGTTTGTGTGCCTCGAGCGTCAATTCGACCGCTGCACGGATGCCCTCGAACGATGCGTCATTAATAGACGTTTCGCCGAATATTGGTGCCATACCAGCCGCGACCAGCCACACGTTGCGCTCGCGAAGCGGAACATCGAGTTCGTCTGCAAGGCGGAGCACAAGTGCGCGACCGGGAGACGCCCGGCCCGTTTCAACGAAACCGAGATGACGCGCCGACACATCCGAGCGGAGCGCCAGTTCGAGTTGAGACAGTCGTCGCCGCTGCCGCCACGCGCGCAAATGTCGTCCGAAGGTTTCGACTTTCTGATCCATCTCGTTCCAAATCGTTGCGATTCTCGCCGACATTGGATGGAAGGCCGACAGCATCGCGCCTACCTATACCATGTCGGCCCGCGACGAAACAACTACCTCAGAGGTAGGTGACACCACCACTGTGAGCGAGACATCCTTGGATAGCGATGCAACCCGAGAGAAAGTCGATATGAAAGCGAACCTGCAAGACTTCACGAACCGATACGTGGCCGTATGGAACGAGGCGGATGCTGACAGGCGGCGCAGTGGGATCGAGACATTCTGGGCCGTGGACGGTAGCCATTTTATGCCGACGCGCGCATTCACCGGTCACGACAAGCTGAAGGAGCGTGTCGAGGAGGCCTACCAAGAGCTCGTCCGCGACAGGGGATTTACCTTCCGCCTCCATGGCGACCCATCTGGCCACCATGGCATCGTCAAATATGTCTGGGAAATGGTCGATCCTAGATCAAGCGCCATCATCGCGCTCGGATCTACCGTGCTGCGTCTGGACGAAAACGATCGCATCGTTTCCGAGCACCAGTTCGTCGAGCCACTTTCCGTGCACGCGTGATCGGTGTAACCATGGCTGTTACCTTCCTGATCAAATTCGATGTGGTGCTAGGTCAGCGAGAACGCTTTCTCTCGCTGCTCGAAGGCGTACTCGATGCCATGCGCGACGACCCCATGTTCCATGAAGCGATCTTGCATTGTGATCCAGAGTCCGCGCATCGCTTTATGCTCTACGAGACGTGGGAAGATTTTGACGATGTCGTGAATGTGCAGTTACGGCGTGCCTATCGGGAGGAGTGGCATGATGCGCTGCCGATGCTTCTCACGAAAGATCGCGATATCACATTATGGACTCCCATACGTGACGATCGCTCCGCGCATCGACTACCGGGGAGTAGCACTTCTTTTGGCGAGTGAGAAAGGCGGCGCCCGGCGCTAGGTCGCTATCCTCAGAAGTCGCTATAGGGGGCGAAAGCAGTCGAATAGGCGTGTCCGTTAAAGCGCGTGACCCCCGGCTACCTGAATGACCTGTCCTGTGATCCATGACGATGCGTCACTGAGGAGGAACAACACCGCATCTGCTATGTCTTCGGGGTTGCCTAGTCGACGTAAGGGGATCGAGGGCAGAACCTGCTTTTCAAGCGCATCATCGATGTAGCCTGTCTGCACTGGGCCCGGAGCCACTGCATTCACGGTAATGCCCGCTGGCCCCAGTTCAATCGCCGCCGCCCTGGTCATCGCTTCTAAAGCAGCCTTACTGGTTCCGTAAAAGACCTGGCCAGGAAAGGCGCGGGCAGCATCGGTGCTGATGTTGACGATGCGTCCTCCCGATCCCTGCCTGGACATTACTTGGCGAGCGAAGTCCGCCATAAGAAGCGTGGGGGCGGCGAGATTGACGTCATAGTGGCGACGATAGCGCCCGAAATCTGCGTCGATCAGACTGTCGGGGAGGTCACAGGCAGCAGCATTGTTTATCAGCCCGTCGAGCATGCCGACTTCACCCTCAGCCTCGGATATAAGCGTGGTGATCTCACTTTCAATGGAAAGATCGGCTGCGATGATAGCGGCCTTGCCTCCACGCCGACGTATATCGTCCGCAACTTCAGAGGCCGCATCCTCACCAAGGATGGTATGTGCCGCCTGGGATGCTACGGACGGGGAACGAAGATAATGAATGGCAACGTTGGAGCCTTGCCCCGCGAGCGCAATCGCAATCGCTCGCCCAATACCCGAATTTGCGCCAGTAACGAGATAGTTTCTGCCTGTCAGGCCGAAATGGAGTTTCATCGAATGCTTCCAGATAGATGTACCGCGATGACCGCCTCGCGCGTTGCGACTCAGCGGTCCAGCTAGAGAGACGCTCTTAGCGTCGACTAGATGCGAATCTGGTCAGCCATATCTACTCCCGAACAATGGAAGAGTTATAACGGGCGGCTTTAGGCAGATCAAGTGGCCGGCAGCAATGTACGCATCGGGCCTCTATGTTCCTTCTTGTGTCTTCTATCCCGGAATGGCGTCGATTGTCTTGAAAAACGCGCTCTTGCAGTTGTTTTGGAGGGCTGATTCAATCTTCGCGGAACGGTTCGATGATAGGCGAACGCACAGTGATGCAGGAGGCGCTGTTCTACCTTTTTGAAGCGCGGCGGCCTGCGAAAGGGGTAACTAGATCTGGTTGTGTCGCAAAATTTTCAGTCAGTTAGAAGCGCGCTTATCCTTGGGCACACTTATGCTGCGAGGTCCGCAAAGACCTGAAATGGCGAACGGTTGTCGTTGGCGAATTGGTTCTGCGGCTCATGTGGGCTACTTCCATTCCTGCGATGGTGGCCGAGGCGGAATGGAATGCTTTGAAGCCCATCATTGGTTTGGTAATCCGTTTGATAAAGCGGTGGTCTTGCTCAAGGATATTATTGAGGTATTTTATCTGACTGATTTCGATAATATCACCTGTTCCGGTGAATTTCAGGATGGCGTTAACTAACAGCCTGAAGGCCAGCCTGATTGGCGCCGCTTTTGTCAATGACAACCTTCTCGGGAACGCCGATAGTTGCAATGGCTTTCTTGAAAAAACGCCGCGCCGCAGCCAGATCCCGACGTTCAGACAGCATGAAATCAAGTGTTTGGCCATCGCGATCGACAGCTCGATACAGATAGGTCCATTTATCCCGAACCTTGAGATAGGTCTCGTCAACTCGCCAGGAACTGGCCGTGCGGCGTTTTCGTATCTGAGCTTGCTCAGCGATCTGCGGTGAGTAGCGAACCACCCATCGGTTTAGGGTTGCATGGTCAACCGAGATGCCTCGTTCATCAAGGATCTCCTGCAGTTCACGATAGGAAACGGGGTAGCGCACATAAAAGAACACCGCGTGCACAATGACGCTTTTAGGAAAATGTGCGGCTTTGAAATCGACCGCCATCCGCTTCCACCTCACTCAAGTCCTACATAGTGTCATGTGATAACCCATCAGATGTAAAAAATATGCGACACAACCCACCGCACGGCCGAATGCTCGCAACCTTCCTGTCCGGGATTGCTGAATTCGAACGCGACCTCATGAGCGAGCGCGTAAAGTCCGGCCTCGCCGCGGCAAGAGCGCGGGGAAAGCAGCTGGGCCGCCGGATGGGGCAGCGTCCCAAGTCGGATCGCCTTGCTCCAAAGGTCCTCGCTCTAATTTCCGAAGGAAGGAGCTACCGCTGGATCGCCCGTGACCTCGGCATCAGCAAGAATACTGTCGCGAATGTTGTGCAACGACATCGGGCGACTGAGCCGGATCGAAGACGATCAGAGCGATAGCTTCACCGATGATGGAAAAGTCCGGTCGACGGGTTCTCGGTTCTATAGGGCGAAGCGTTGCGGTTCGGCAGCACTGCACCTACTGGCCAGTTGTATACGCCAAGTCCTTGTTGTGCCGCAAGCAATGGCATAATTGTGGAAGAGGCGGATATCCGCGAACCAAACTGCGCAGGGCTGTAAACACGAAGTTCAGACTTGAATGTTTGGCTGAACGGCGTCATTTGGAAAGCCGACAAATCGGATAAATACCACTTCTGCCCCGAATATAATTGGTTTTGGAGATTACATGATCAGAACATTGATATTGGCTGCATCGCTTGCGGTCCTTACTGTACCAGCCCTGGCTCAGGGTGACGAAAACAATCGCGCAGGTCGTTACGAAAGCGAAGGTGGAGCGTCTCTCATTGTGGACCTGACGCATAAGTCAGGCAATGAGTATTCTGCCGCTATTGCGACGGCGGACAAAATGACCGATACGTTACCGGGTTGTGGTGGAAGTCTGAAAGGCGATGTCACCATTACAGGTGCTAGCGCAACCATGTCGATACCCAATGAAGGGTTCATTGAAAGCAAAAAAGAATCCCTGCAGAATAGCCGTTTTTGCAAGGTGAATTTTAAGTTCATGGATCAATACACGTTGAAGCTGGAAGAAGTTTCCGGTTGCTCTTACTACCATGGCGCCAGCTGCGATTTTAATGGCACCGTCGTGCATGAAGCGAGCGGAATTTAGCCGAGGCCTACAAATCGGCCACAAACCAGAACTTTAGAGGTTAAAAAAGGACAATGGCGGCTGTCGCATGGACAGTCGCCATTTTTGCTTAGGTACCAGTCTTACAAAAAATCCGATTACGGGCCGACCCCCCTGGCCGACATGGTGATCGCGAAGTACTGATCGCGCTTGCTTTTCTCAACGGTTGACAATTGGGCTATACCGTAATCGGCGAACGGCCCCTGCTCAAAGTTCGGATAATACCCTTTCCAGAAATAGCGCTGCTGCATATCATCGGCACGCATCTTTTGCCCAGACAAGCCCGCGACAAAGCGGGTGTCGTCTTCGCGGTCGCGTGCCTTGAGCGCGAGGCGAGCATCGGTCAATTGCCAGTGACACACGCCACGCCCATAATAATCCTCGTCCAGAATCATATCGGTATACACTATGCCGACATATTCGGTCGCCGAAACAGCCGAAAGGCGGAATGGTTCGTGGCTCGAGATAACGGGTACGTTGCCTGCCAGCCAGCGACTCTTACCACAGCGGGCCGCATTGCTGACATCGAACTGCACGGTACCTTCTACCGTTGCAAACCGCGCGCCGCCTTGGTCCGCAGGCGAGATATCGGAAACATTTTCAAGTTTCATGCGGATTTCATAAGCGCGTTTAGGGTTCGGATTGAGTTTGCGCAAAGGAGGCTTGGAACCGCTGACTTTGGTATCAGGGATTTTCTGCCCTGCTGCATAGCCTAGATCACCAGAGTCGATAGCGAAAAAGATCAGCGCTAGAAACAATCTGGGTAATTTGAAAACAACAAGTGAGCGAAAGGTACGATTCAATTTCGATCTTGCCTGTATGTGAAAACTCATCATCTGGCCCTTGATTACCACGTCATCTATTAGACCGAAATAATCTTTCTGCCTTGCGCGTCCGAAGATACCGTTCATCTCGGCCGTGCCGTCACCGAACGACGAACGCCGGTTTTGATGTCCCGCGAGACCTTCTAGCCCACATCTCTCCTTTGAGCTGGGCGCACATCCTGCTGATCGGTGAATATCACTGGCCCACGGAGTTAAATCCTTAGGGTGTCATTTCGCCCCCTACCGGAACCGACCCCTTTTAGACCGAGATCAACCCGGTGCCTTGTCGCAGGCCATTGGCCAAGGTGCGGATGCCGTGATCGATACCGTGGCATACGACGAGACCCACGCAAACCAACTGCTCGACATTGAGGCGTCGGTTGGGCAATTCGTGGTGATCTCGTCCTCCAGCGTTTATCGCGACGGAGCGGGCAGGACGCTTGATGAAGCCCGGGAGAACGGCTTTCCCGATCTTCCAGACGGAATGACGGAGAAACAGCCCACGGTCGAGCCAGGCCTCGAAAACTACTCGACAAAAAAGGTCGCTTTAGAAAGACGACTTCTCGACGCTGCACAGCAACCTGTCACGATCCTGCGTCCTGCTGCTATCCACGGCACCCATTCCACCCACCCCCGCGAATGGTGGTTTGTGAAACGCATGATGGATGGGCGCGTAGTCATACCGCTTTGCTTCAATGGACAAAGTCGTTTCCATACGACCGCAGCACTCAACATCGCCGAGGTTACAAAACATACCCTTGCCGAACGGCGGAAGCTCATTCTCAACATCGCGGACCCTATCGCTCCGACTGTAAATGAAATTGGCTCTCATATAGCCACAGCCATGGGATGGAATGGGACTTTGGTCCCGATTAACATGGGCGATCCACGTCTCGGCTCCCCCATTGGTTGGACACCATGGTCGGTGCCCGCCCCATTCACTTTGAGCACTGAAGCCGCACGGCAGATTGGATACACGCCAGCAACCGACTATGCGCGTTCAGTTTTTGCCACCTGCGAGTGGCTTAGAAACTCGGCAGACGAAAAGTGGCAAAAGCGGTTTCCGGTTCTGGCTGGCTATACAGTTCCATTATTCGATTACGAGGCTGAGGACGCATTCTTTAGCAGCTAGCCCATTTAGCTCGTCCGCTATTGAGCAGGCGGTGGCGCAACCGAAAGGGCCGGAATGGGGTCGGATGCGGTCATAGATGGCAGGGTCGCAGTGTCAGCAATCTCATGGGCGACAACCGAAACCGGATCGACCGTTTTGGCCTCATAACGGACATTCAGTCTTATAAAAGTCCCTTTTGAATGTTGCCAAAGTATCAAACGAAACGGGGCGGCCGCAAAGTTAACGCTTTGTCGAATGGCAATATGTCACAACGTCTAGCTCGGTGTCGTCACAAGGCGCCTGATATTCGTTCAAAAGCAAAACGTTTTCTGAAGTATTTTTTCTGAGATTCTCCAGCATGTTTGTTGCTGCGTCGTAGGGCTTCAGCGAGTTCATCAATTGGGTCTCCGCCAAGACGCCCCAAAGTCCCGCGAAGGGACGGCAATCTAAGCATAAGCTTACTTCTTCCGATATTGGATGAGAAACAGTAACTGACAACCGGTTTAAGATGATGCGATGCCATTAGAGCGTTTCCCTTTCATATTGGATCGTATCCGCACGAGTTGAAGTAATTCAGCGCCTCTTGCGGTTTGATGAGATCAACCAGCTTACCGATGCGATCCCAAAGCCCAGTTACTGTTCTCTCGGCAGCCTTTCGTAAGAGCGCCTTCAGCTTGGAGAAGGCCTTCTCTATGGGGTTGAAGTCTGGGCTGTAGGGAGGAAGGAACATCATTGTCGCGCCGACCGCCTCGATTAACTCCCTTGCTGGGGGTCGTTTGTGGCTAGACAGATTATCGAGGATAACAACGTCACCCGGTTTCAACATTGGAACCAAAACCTGAGCGACATACGCCTCGAACCAATCACCGTTGATTGGGCCGTCGATGACAAGTGGCGCGACCATTCCCGTGTTGCGCAGCCCCGCAACCAATGTGGTCGTCTTGCGATGACCGTGAGGAAAACCCATCCGCAACCGCTCGCCTTTGCGGCATCGCCCATGACTACGGGCCATATTGGTCGCCGTCCAGGCCTCATCGATAAACACGAGCCGCTCTGGATCGAGATCGAGTTGCTCCTCAAACCAGCATTGCCGCTTTTCCAGAACGTCCGGACGGCTTTGCTCTACAGCATGGCAAGTCTTTTTTGCGCGTTTGTTCTTGCCGGACAAGAAAGCGATGCAGTGCCGACTTGCTGATTACGATGTCTTGGGCAGCCAAATCATTGCGAAGTTCGAAGAGAGTGCTGTCCCTGTGTTCGCCGAGCCAGGTCATGATCTGATCAGCATGAGCTTCTGTCTTGTGGGAATTGCGGTCGCCGCCCAGTGGGCCGGGTCTAACATTTCCCTGCTGGAGTTGAAGGTTACGCCAACGGCTAACGCTGGCTGCGCTTACACCGAAACGCTCAGCAGCCTGGCGATGCGATGCGCCGCCGTCAACGGCGGCAACTACACGTATGCGAAGATCAATGGAAAGGGCTCGCGACATATCTGCTGACCTCCATCGGCAGATAGCTTGAATCAGAAAGTAACTGATTTGCAAACCCATCCGATTCAATCAGTCAGGGAAACGCTCAAAATTCCATACCAAAACGATAAGCTTAAGTGTTTGGGCAGCATGACACCGCATGCGGTGTCATGCAAGAAGGCAATGTCGATTGACAGCAAGCACCTTCGCAAGCAGAACCTAGAAGCTGACACTGAGCTTGGCGTTGAACCCGTTTTGTTTGGAGCCGGATGCAAACTGACCGTCATAGGAGATGCCGAGTGTGGCATCTTCTGCGAGCTTGAAATCAAGTCCTGCGCCGATGAGAGCTGCATCTTCAGCGATTGGAAGCCCGAAGACCGTGAAGGCATCCGAACCGATAAAGCTTGCGGTGGAAACCGGTGTGATATCACCATAGGCATGTCGCCAGCCAAGATCGGTCCGCGCTGTTGCCGTGATGCTGCCCAGAGCAAACTCTGTCGATGCGAGAAGCCCGAGCGTCGAGAAGCTCGTGTCCGTCGTGTCGGACTGAACCGAAAGGGCGGCGGCTGTCTGGCCCTTTTCATCAAGTCCGTCGGTCTTTAGGCGAACATAGGCAAGACCCGCATAAGGCTCGAACAGGGCTTTGCCATAGTGGAGCTTATAGCCAAGTTCGCCAAAGACCTGGAAAGTTCCCGCATCATAATCGCCGCTCAGATTATCGGCCAAGCCGGTGAAGGCGACAGAACGGTTCATGTCGATATTATGCCATGTATAGGCAAGACCGGACCGGAATGCCAAGGCATGTCCATTATTGAGCCTCCATTCCTTTCCTGCATAGGCGCCGAGTGTATGATTATCGCTGCTGCCCGACGAGGCGCGATCATCCGCATCGAAGCTGGAATGGCTGTAGCCGGCCAGAAGTCCGAGACGCCATGTGTCGAGGACAGTACCGTCGATACCGGTGACAAACCCGCCAACAGAGGATTCTACCGATCCTGCCTTGCTATTGCTATCCTGTCTCGTCCATGCGCCATATGCATAGCCCCAGGCGGTATAGAGATTTTGAGCAGGAGCAATGCTGGCCGGAGCTGCGGCATCGATGGCCGAGGCGGACGCCGATACATGCCTTTGCGAGCCGGCATAGGACAGCGCATTAATCGGCGTTGCCGGAGCGCCGCCAAACGCCTGCTGCAGACGACCAAGGGCTGCATTGCGAATAAACTGGCTGTCGTTGATCAGTACGCCTTTCGCGGAAGCGTAAGCCTCGCCGGAAAGGCTGTCGAAGGCTGCACGCGCCTCATCGGCCGACAGCATCAGCACGCTGTTATAGAGCGCAAGCGACGAACCCGTCTGCTGCAGACTATCCAGTCCTCCGGCCGTCGCATATTGATTGCGGGTCTGGGCCACAGTCGTGAAGAGGGCAGGGGAGGGCTTTTCAGGTTTAGGGGTTTCCGGGTCAACAGGTGTACCGGGCGTTGGCGTTTCAGGATCGACCGGTACCGCTGGATCTTCTTTGATCGCGATATTCAGAAGAATATCGTTCGCCATATAATTTACGGACAGATTGAGAAAGGCTGATTTTGAGACAACAGTATCAAAAGTCCCGCTGAGACCGCCGTCAGCGTGCAGAATGGTATAGCTTTGCCCGCTTTGATAACTCGTTTTGGGATCGATGGCAGAAACGGAAAGCATGCCGCCAGAAATCGTGGTCATGCCTGTGACACCCACGATATCAGAACGGCGATTTGAGGGACCACTTGCAGAAATTTCGACTTCAAGCGTTGAACCGGGTGCGAGCGTCAGATTGCCATCGACAGTCAGGATGCCGATGGAATTGCCCGGAGACAAGATACCACCTGACTGAACTGTCGTTTCCCCGACGGAGCCGTAACCGCCAAGAGTAGCCCCGGATAGAACATTGATGGACCCGCCAAGTGCAGCGCTGCTGTTGTTCGCGTCGCCGACAATCAGTTTGCCTTCCGCAACTGTCGTCGTGCCACTGAAATTATAGTTGTCGCCGTTGAGAAGAAGAGTGTCTGTACTTCTTTTGACGAGATTGCCGCCTTGCGAAATGTCGAACTGGCCTGAGAAACTACCACCATACACGTACAGAGAACTGCTCGCCCACGACACCGTGCCGCCAATGCCTGGCGTCGCATCCTGCAAGTTGCGAATTGTGCCACCATAAGTGGACATATCCAGCGTTGCGCCTGACGCCACGCGTGTTGCACCGGCGACGGCCGTAATATTTCCCAGCGAACTGTTGCCGTTTACAAGGCGTCCATATGAAACCGTTATGGTCGCATCGGAGCTTGTAGGCGTGCCGATGACGTCCATGACGACGGTTCCAGCACCGTCGGAGGCTCCAATTACCACGTCGCCTTGAAGGGAAAAATACTGGCCACCGCCACCATTCAACCAGAGCGCAGTGTCAGTTGCCGTGCTGATTGTGCTCGTTGTGCGAGCAACAATTAGGTAATCGTTGAGCGTAGAGCTGCTGGCGGAAGAATGCAGACGGCCACCGTTGAGCGTGATCAGTCCAGTACCCATCGCGTCAATGACATTACCGCCATCTTGATGATCGGCAATCAAAGTACCAGCTGAAATCGTCGTTCCGCCGGTGTAAATATTGCTCCCCGACAATGTCAGTGTTCCCAAACCCTGCTTTATCAAGGCCCCGGGTCCTGAAATTGCAGCTCCGGAGCCGAAATGCAGCGTTGCAGACGTGCCTATCGTATCAAAAACGGTATCTGATGCCAGTTCGACGCTGACGGAGTTGCCGTAACCGAAATCCGGTACATGCGTTTGATTGTGGGCGACGACATTCACGAACGCACGCCCGTCGGCGTCCGAAAATGTCAGTGTACCATTATTGAAAAAATATCCGCCATACACGTCTCCCAGAATATTGAGCTCCCCAACGGTGGCTTGCTGTCCGCCAAGATTAACACTGAAACTGACACCTTCCATTGCGTTGAAGGTTGCGACTGCCCCCGGCGCGTTGGGCACAGTGGTTTCCTGCCATCGAGTCGACTCTGACCAGAGTCCAGGACCTGTGACCCAAGTTTCCGCCTGGCTTGCAAGCGGCAAACTGATTGAAGCTGTGAGGGCGACGGAAGAAAGCCATAACAAATGCCTTTTCTGTCGAGAAAACTCCGCGTGCGAAGAACCGGTTTTCGAAAAATTCTGCCCCATTACTGCCCCCTGATGCGCAGTCAGTCACTACGTTGCAGCTTTATAAATCAGGAACAGCTATATTGCCAGCAGACTACATGGCATTTGCAATATAATCTCACAGAGGAGTGTCTTCTATTAAGTAGATGAGAAGCTGTTGAGGCGTGAATGATGATTAGTTTCTCATTACAAGAGCCGCGACGCCCGTCCACTACGCCGTTTGGCATTGTTGTAATACTCGGACGCCTGTTGCACAGAGCGATGGCGCGATTGTTCCACGGCTTCAGGGAGTGGAATGCCACGATTGGCCGCTTCGGTGAGATAACCGGAACGGAGGCCGTGGGCCGAGAATTCCTTGCCATCAAGCCCGGCCAATTGCGCCCGCTGTTTGACGATCCGGTTGACGGCGCTGGGTTCAAGCGCACGCGCCGAAACATTACCGCAGCGATCGACTTTTCGAAACACGCTGCCCTTGTCGATTTTGCCACTTCTAGCCAGCGAGTGAGGGCTTCGATGGGTCGGCCGGTCAGATAGACGGTTTCATCGTGATCGGTACCACTGGTTTTGGTGCGTCCGAGATGGATGCCGAGCGAGGGGAGGGGGGAGCCGTTCTCATCGGTGACAGGGACCTGTTTGACAAGCTGTTCCGTTCGCAAGCTGGCAACTTCGCTGCGCCTGCGCCCGCCTGAGGCAAAGGCCACCATCAGGATAGCTCGGTCGCGCAAAGCGGTCAGATCCTTGCCGGAACAGGACGCGAGCAACTTGCTCAGAATATCGCCGGTAATGGCATTGGCGCTCTTGCGGTTGCGCGGCCGGTTGATGGCGCGCACCGCGAGGCGGATTGCCGATTTGACGGACGGCGATGAAAACGATCCTTCCAGACCGCGCCAGCGTGTCAGCGTTGACCAGTTGGCAAGACGACGAACCGTTGCCGGTGCATGTGGCCCCGACACGCGCAGAAAGCCTTGTTGGCGTAGTTCATCTTCCACGTCGGCCGGCATGCCGTGACTGGGTTCGATCTCGCGTTGCTCTGGCCGCCACAGATGATGGGCGACAAACTTCAGCACCAGGGCTTCAGGTGCCGGAAAGGGGAGGGGGCTGCCAGTTGCAGCCATCGACCAGGCTTCGAGATAGGCCAGATCCGAAGTCAGTGCGCGCAGCGTGTTTTCGCCCATGCCTTCATTGACCAGATGGCGCAGGGTTTCGATATCCTGATCGGTCAATAGCCTGGCGAGCCTGTCGCGGCGGTTCAGCGGCAAGACAGCGGCAATCGTGTCGAGTGTTTCGGCGCGCAATAGTGTTCTGGATTGAACGCTGTTAGTGGCCATGGGCGAGCGGGCCCAGAACAATTGCCTTTTCCGCGCGGGCAGCGGCGGCCAGTTTGCGATCCAGCGTGGCCAGCGGCAGGGTTTCGGTCAGTGCGAGCGCCAGATAAGCAGCATCGTAAGCGCTGAGCTGATGGCGTCGGGCGACCCGAATGACCTCAGAATCCTCGCTGCGCGTTATCAGACGCAATGGCAAGGCACGAAAACGCGTCAGAGCTGTGTACACCATGTCCTCAGCAATCCGACCGCGCTTTTCGGCGATCAGTAGAATACTGCGGATTTCATGCTGTAGAAGTTCCGGGGCAACCGCGTCTTCATCGGCCAGTTGGTTCATCATCTGTGCGGCGAACGGATGATCTTCATCAGGCAGCAGCCACGCACCGGCTACTGATGCGTCGACAATAAAGGCCATCAGTAACGGCGCCCTTCTTCAATCCACGAGCGAATTTCTTCCTGCGTGACAGGTTGCGCCTGGGCCCGAAACGCACGTACAGCTTCAATCGCGGCCAGCCGCTGACGCCGTTCATCAAGCGCCACCAAGCGCGCGATGGGTGTGTTGCCACGCGAAATGATCACCTCTTCGCCGGCTTCGACCCGTGCTAGCAAGTCTGAAAGATGGGTTTTGGCTTCAGCGACTTTCACAGTTACAGTCATGGCCAGATCTCCGGCTGTTGATCAGGTGGCGGTGTGGCACCAATTATCGGTTCTTTCAGGGCTGTTGTAGCGGTATTCTCGGGATTGGTCAACGCCTTGGTCATCTAACATCCGATAACCAATAATACTGTACTTTCCAGACCACGATCGCCAACAACACGCATGCTGTTCCAGACGGCGGCCCTCTGAGAGATCTGACGCGTAGTCAAGAACGGAGCGTGAATTTTGTAGAACTCTGAGGGGCTGCTTTCGCCCAATTGCAGACATTCACGTAGCATACCCGCGCTACCCAAGAGCAGTAGTTCCAGAGATTATGCTTTCAACCTCCGCGTAGGTGTGGAAGGTTGACTGTCCGTTTTGCAAAATTGGCTGCTATACAGCTGCCCTTCGTTGGCAGCCAGCGGCACGGAGGAGTTTAGCATGACTATCGACATGGATCGGGGTGAGTTGTCCGCCCGCTACCATCGATTTGCAGTCCGTGAGGCGAGCGGGCGGTCTCCGTTATATGAGCACCTCACAATGAGCGTATCGAACGACGCAGAAGTTCTCAGCTTGATTGCAACCCTGCCTCAACCAAAGCAGCAGCCCAACCTACTTCTCGCCGCCTACCGCCACCTTTTTGGTGTCCCGGCGAACTACAGCGAGTTCAGGCAAGTTTTAGTGGATCGCTTCGATGCGGTTCGCTCCATCATGCTGGAGCGCTCGACGCAAACAAACGAACCGGGACGGTGCGCTGTGCTCCTGCCAGTGTTGGCCAGTCTGCCTCAGCCTCTAGCGCTTTTGGAGGTCGGAGCGTCCGCTGGGCTTTGCCTCTTTCCGGATCGATACGGATACGAGTACCCCTCACGGAGCCTCAAGCCCTTGGCGGAGGCTAAACCTCATCCCGTGTTCCCATGCACGGCTGCCGCAAATATCCAGATGCCTGACACGCTTCCGCAGATCGTTTGGCGGGCTGGTCTCGATCTAAATCCCCTGGACGCTGGTGACCCAGAGGAGGCCGCATGGCTCGAGACGCTTATCTGGCCCGAACAGGAAGAGCGCCGCAACCGGCTTCGTTTGGCACTAGGTATCGTGGCAGAGGAGAGGCCGACGATCGTACAGGGTGATCTCCTGGGACCAGAGTTCGAAGCTCTGTGCAGTCAAGCACCGCAAGACGCCACGCTGGTCGTCTTCCATACCGCCGTTCTCGCCTACGTCCCAAGCAACGAAGACCGCATGAGGTTTGCCAACCTAGTCTCCGCGCTGTCAGACATCTGGATCTGCAACGAGGCACCGAGCGTCATATCGCATTTTGGCTTCGCCTCCGCAGATGCTCCATCGAAAGGTGCCTTCCTGCTTTCAGTGAATAATCAACCCACGGCGTGGACCGACCCACACGGTGCTTGGATTGAAACGATTATGGATTCAACGTCCGCTTCCAAGGAGGAGGCCCGGCCTCACTAACGGCCGAAACGGGGGTCGGAAACAACCCTCGATGCCAATCATGCGCCACGCTGGCGATCTTTTGGGCGGTAACTGAAACCAGACTGATCACTTGGGGCTTCCTCAGCGACAGTCAGGGAAGCTTCCATTTCCCGACGTTCCCGAAGCTGCTATGACCATGTCATGGCGAAAAGTGTACTCAGGTTCTTCTTTGATTATGGTGCAGGAGGCTGTCTATGGACAGGTAATGCTGCAACACGTGATAGGCTCGACGTGGGGACTGTCGATGGGGCATCCTTTGATCTTGACAGTCGAGTGCGAAAACCTGCCCGCGTAGAACTTTCTGAAACGGCTCAAACTTTGCGCGATCAACTGGATTTCGAACACTCCGGTTATCTCAACCCAATGTATCCGCTTGATCCAAGCCTGTGGTCTCATACCCTTTGTGATCGTTTCCATGCGAATGTGGACAGATTACCAGCGCTTTTGCGAGAAGAAATTGGAGGGGACTACGACATTTTGGACGAACAAATGCGATATATGGAAGATCCGCAGCTAGATGAATATCTGATGGTCAATTCGGGGCTTTCCAGATTGAACGAAATCAAACTTCCAACCGTTCGCTAAGGGCCTCAAAGCAGTCGCGATGCCCGTCCGCTGCGCCGCTTGGCATCGTTATAGTAATCGGATGCCTGCTGCACGGAGCGATGGCGCGATTGTTCCATGGCTTCCGGAAGAGGAATACCGCGATTGGCCGCTTCCGTGAGATAGCCGGAGCGCAAACCATGAGCGGAAAACTCCTCCGGCTTAAGCCCTGCCATTTGCGCACGCTGCTTGACGATCCGGTTGATGGCGCTGGGTTCGAGCGCTCGTAGAGAAACATTGCCCCAACGATCGATTTTGCGAAACACACTGCCATTTTCGATCTTTGCCACTTCTAGCCAGCGAGTGAGGGCTTCGACAGGACGGCCGGTCAGATAGACTGTTTCATCGTGATCGGTACCACTGGTTTTGGTGCGTCCGAGATGGATGCCGAGCGAAGGAGGGGGGAGCCCTCCGCATCGGTGACAGGGACCTGTTTGACAAGCTGTACCGTCCGCAAGCTGGCTACTTCGCTGCGGCGGCGGCCACCGGAAGCAAAGGCCACCATCAGGATGGCCCGATCGCGCAGCGCTGTCAGATCCTCACCAGAACAGGGTCGCCAGCAATTTGCCCAGAATATCAGCGGTGATGGCATTGGCGCTTTTGCGGTTGCGCGGCCGGTTGATGGCGCGCACCGCGAGGCGGATTGCCGATTTGACGGACGGCGATGAAAACGATCCTTCCAGCCCGCGCCAGCGGGTCAGCGTCGACCAGTTGGCAAGACGACGACGGACCGTTGCCGGTGCATGTGGCCCCGATACGCGCAGAAAGCCTTGTTGGCGCAATTCCTCTTCCACGTCGGCCGGCATGCCGTGACTGGGTTCGACCGCGCGTTGCTCTGGCCGCCACAGATGATGGGCGACAAATTTCAGCACCAGGGCTTCAGGTGCCGGAAAGGGGAGTGGGCTGCCGGTTGCAGCCATCGACCAGGCTTCGAGATAGGCCAGATCCGAAGTCAGCGCGCGCAGGGTGTTTTCGCCCATGCCTTCATTGACCAGATGGCACAGGGTTTCGATATCCTGATCGGTAATCTCAACGCCATGGCGAGGCGCCCGCTGGGTCAGGTTGCAGGGCTAGGTGCATCCCTAATAGCTTCAGGATTGAGCCTCGTCGCCACGCCTTTTCGCCATAGGCTTGGGTGCCGCCGCAGTCGTGCTCGGAGAATTGTCGTTTCGCGTCGGCGACGCTCCAGTCGTACCCATTGTTTCTAGCGGAGAGAATAGGCACAGCAGATAGCCCGATTACCATTGCATCTCACCAGTCTAGGGACATCGGCTGGTGTCCAGAAATTCATGCGGCTTTCATACCACATCACCTGAAATTATCTGCCTGATTAGTCTTCTTGTTTTCATTACAGGAGCGCTCGAAACGACCGAAAATGGGTATTTGTGACGTAACTAGTCAGTAGTTTCGTAAGCGATTTTACCGTTTTCGGCATGTGCATGCCTCATAGCCTCCGGCAAATAGTCGGCCAGGTTTCATACCGATGTGAGCAGGAACGTCGAGCAAAGTTGTAACACGCAGCGCCTTGGCCATGGCAATTGAAGCCTCTGCACAAATGGTGGCATCTTCGGCAGCATTATGATGTTTGAAGCTCAATCCCAAATAACTGGCCAGTACATTTAATTTATGTGACGACAGATCGGGCCAGACCTTTTGCGCCATTTTGACCGAGCAAAGATATTGAAGCGCGGGATAGCTCTGTCGGTATTGATCAAGACACGCACGCCAGACACTGAAATCAAATGAAGCGTTATGCGCAATCATTGTTGCGCCGCAGAAATCATCGGCAAACTCACTCATAACTTCAGGAAATTCAGCCGCATCTTCGACATATTCCGGTCTAATGCCATGAATGGCGATGTTAAAAGAAGAAAAGCGCATCTCTTTGGGGCGGATCAATCGTTCGACGACACGCATAACGCGGCCGTTTTCAATCCATGCCAAGCCCACTGAGCAGGCGCTTCCCCGCTGTTCATTTGCGGTTTCAAAATCAACGGCAATAATTTTCAAGTTGCGCTCCAGCTATTGTTTAAGCTGTTTAAGTCTAAGCTCGACAATTGGCAAACGTGGACGGCCAGCAGAAACTGAGGCACATCCTCAAATTCCAGCGAAAGGAAAACGGGATTTCTGAACTGCGTCGACTACCGATCAACTCATACGATCAGCCTTGCCGCTTTTCCTGATTTGCATTCAGCATAATTGTAGTAGTGCGCTGCGTGATTGACGGATTTATGCTGCGACTGCTGCATAAACTCGGACAGGGAATGCCGTTGCGGGCGGCTTGTGTGAGATTGCCAAAGCGCCGGCCTCCAAACTTTGAGATTATCCTGCTTCTTGCAGAATAGTGCGGATAGGCAGTTGTGCTGTACCAAGATATCCTGCAACCATCCTGGTGATATGCTCCACAATATCGGCTTCATCGGAAAGTGAGTGGCCGCAGTCATTGAGAACGATGGCATGGGTCAATGTCTCTATTGGACAGTGTAGCCAGCATCTTGTCGACCATTGTTCCGAACTCCCCCGAGACTCACGTGGATCAAGTATCGTGAGCACCGTTTCGACAGAACTTGTGGCTGCACTAAAGCCGGGCTAGCATCGGCTCAACTGCTTTCCCGTTCTGCCCCCCGAATCTATGATGGAAGCCACCGTGAACGAACCGACCGCCATTGAAATTTCAGTCGCAGCCGCATCTCATAAGGGCGAATTTTTCCTAGTCGATGCCGGCTTCTTGGGCAACGGCAGGGTCCCCGGCATAGAAATCGCCAACGAAGAGAAGCTGGTCCAGCCGGGGATGAATGTCGTCTCGCGTCCTAACGGAATGCCAGATCAGTATCCGGAGCGTCCCCACCTGGTTCATGTACCGGAGAAGGGCGGAATGCCACGCGATCTGGAAGAATTCGCTGGCATATGGATTGTGTCGGAGCCTTTGAAGCAACTGTTTGAGCAGATGGACGCCGAGGCGTTTGCATTTATGGCATGCGACTTCAGCCTTGCTGACGGGAGCCTCGGTCCTCAGTACTACCTAGGCAATGTGCTGCGCAGACTCGATGCCCTGGATGAAGCCTCCTCTCGCGTAAGGATCAAGCTCGACCACAATTATCAGACCGGCGAGGACGAGAAACTTTATAGCCTCGTCGGCGGAGCCAGCTTGGTGTTCAAACCGGATGTTGTGGGAGATGCCCATATCTTCCGCCAGGATCGCATGGGAGCACCTCCCATCTGCGACCGCGCCATGTTTGATGCATTGAGTGCGGCCAACTACTCCGGCGTACGGCTGCGCGATGTAGCCGATATCTAAGAAGGACCCCTTTAAACGGATTCTTGAATGAGGTTTGTGCGCATGGTCGAGGCACCGGTTTTTCAGGGGCACCATCTGAGAACGCGGCATCCATGCACTCAGACGGCAAATCCAAGGACTGAGCGTCTGCCTGGATCGGTCTCACCTGGCTGAGCAAGGCCCGAACTATTCGTTCAAAAACCAATGACGATGGCTCCAAATTGTTCATTGAAAGCTATCACGTGGTCGGGCCACGTGCGGATGGTCGCCTCTCAACCCCGATGTCAGACATCTGGGCTGGACTTTCAAATCAACCTTGACGCGCGTCCGCTGCGCCGTTTGGCGTTGTTGTAATAGTCGGACGCTTGCTGCACGGAGCGATGGCGCGATTGTTCCATGGCTTCCGGAAGAGGAATACCGCGATTGGCCGCTTCCGTGAGATAGCCGGAGCGCAAACCATGAGCGGAAAACTCCTCCGGCTTAAGCCCTGCCATTTGCGCACGCTGCTTGACGATCCGGTTGATGGCGCTGGGTTCGAGCGCTCGTAGAGAAACATTGCCCCAACGATCGATTTTGCGAAACACACTGCCATTTTCGATCTTTGCCGCTTCCAGCCAGCGGTTAAGGGCTTCGACGGGCCGGCCGGTCAGATAGACGGTTTCATCGTGATCGGCACCACTGGTTTTGGTGCGACCGAGATGGATGCCAAGAGAGGGGAGGGAGGAACCATCTTCGTCAGCGACAGGCACCTGTTTGACAAGCTGTTCTACGCGCAAGCCGGCGACTTCGCTGCGCCTGCGCCCGCCTGAGGCAAAGGCCACCATCAGGATAGCTCGGTCGCGCAAAGCGGTCAGATCCTCGCCGGAACAGGTCGCGAGCAACTTGCTCAGAATATCGCCGGTAATGGCATTGGCGCTCTTGCGGTTGCGCGGCCGGTTGATGGCGCGCACCGCGAGGCGGATTGCCGATTTGACGGACGGCGATGAAAACGATCCTTCCAGACCTCGCCAGCGGGTCAGCGTCGACCAGTTGACGAGACGACGACGGACCGTTGCCGGTGCATGCGGCCCGGATACACGCAGAAAGCCTTGTTGGCGCAATCCTTCTTCCACGTCAGCCGGCATGCCGTGACCGGGATCGACCGCGCGTTGCTCTGGCCGCCACAAATGATGGCCGACAAATTTCAGCACCAGGGCTTCAGGTGCCGGAAAGGGGAGTGGGCTGCCGGTTGCAGCCATCGACCAGGCTTCGAGATAGGCCAGATCCGAAGTCAGCGCGCGCAGGGTGTTTTCGCCCATGCCTTCATTGACCAGATGGCGCAGCGTCTCGACATCTTCATCGGTCAAAATGCCGGCCAGCATGTCGCGGCGGTTCATCGGCAAGACAGCGGCAATCGTATCTAAAGTCTCGGTGCGTTTTTCAATCGAACTTGACGACGAGCTGCTCATTTCGGCAGTCCGTTCTCGTCATATAGTTCATCATGGTTCGAAGCCTGGTGCGTGTACGCAGGCCTTCCCATAAGCGCCAGCGCCCAGACTTCATCCCATGTACCTTGGCCGTTCTGCGAAATTGGCACGATCGCGGCGATAGGATCGCCAGCTCGACAGATGACAACCTCGTCATCGCGCAAAACGAAGTCAATTAGTTCGTCAAATCGCTCCGCTGCCTCGGCAATGTCCACGAATACCTTCACCGCCACTACCCTTACCAGACGCGCTCATGCAGAATCGCGTCGAACGCCAGATCCGCCGAGATGAAAGTGCAGTGCTCAAGCCGCGCCTGAGCGGCAAGAATCCGGTCCCACGGATCGCGATGTTCCCAATCAAAATTTGCTGCCAGTTCGGCATGCAGATCGGTGATGGCTAGTGTTTGCAGGCCGCTTCCCGTGACGGCTGCCCGCAGTTCCTGGGGCTTGAGATCAAGCTTGTTCAGGCGCATCTTGTTCTCCAGCTCATAGAACGTGACCGCACTGACGAGGATAGCATTTGCCTTGTCCTCGATCAGCGATCGTGCCTTTGTGGACAGGCGATCACTACCGATTGTCCACCAGTAGACGGCGTGGCTGTCGAGCAGGATTTTCATTGCGTGTTTTCGCTATTGTTGGATTTGCCTTGCCAGACGCCGGTATCATCATTCCAGTCTCCGGCATCGATCGCCGCCTGCTCTGCATCAACTGTATCGAACAGGTCGTCGGGCAGGCGACGATGGCGCAACAGGCCAAAAGGGCGCTTGCCACCGTCCGCTGCTGGACCGATGCGGGCGTAAACTTCGTTGCCACGCATGATGATGATCTCTTCGCCCTGGTTGGCGCGATCAAGGACTTCGGCGAAATTCTTGCGGGCTTCGCTGATCTTGTAGCTTGTCTGGGGCATCAGGGCCTCCGAAATTGGTCGTACGCCATTGATACCATTGTTTTACAGCACGTACAAGTTCCGCGTACACATCGCCTCCGATAACCAATATAATCATGTACTTTCCGAACTAAGGTTGCCAACAACGCGCATGGGTTCCAGACGGCGGCCGTCTGTGAGCTCTGACGGATAGTCAAGAACTGCTCCGCCCATCTGCTGTTTAACCTGACGATGTAAATCGCTCTCGCCTCGTTTAAGGTGGTCGGTGATGGATACCTTCAACGCGCTGGGAGGAGGACGTGGTGTGCAATACATTGATCAGGTGATAATGTTTGCTGCGGGCATATGGATGAGTCTGGTCGGCTTTCGCCACATCAAATTCGACAGCCATCAGGAACGGTTCAATCACCTTGTTCGGCAATTTAAGTGGATGGGCCCGCTGTTAGTTCTGATTGCTGTTGTGCTGGTCTTTGCACCGCGACAATAAAGTGGGCGCCGGGCAAGTGTTCGGGCAGGCCGGAGGTAGGCCGTCAGCTATTTATCCGACTGGCGGATGATCTGCGAGAATTCCTTCTCTGGTATTGTCCTGCTGAAGGCGATTACAGGCGGTTCCCGCATAAAAAATTGCGGTGGTTGCTTCGCGTCGGCCGGACAGTAGCCTTCGATCTTAATTCGAGACGTTCGGGCTCGCTGTCAGTTGCTTTTGAAGCAGAATCCAATTGGCGATGGCGCCGGCCCTACAGAGTTCCCGCGCCAGCTCGACGAACGAGTTCGTCCACTACAACACGGACCCTCGGCAGCATGGTGCGGGTCGCTGGCCAAACCGCATTGAACGGAGACCGCACACGGCAACGATCCGGTAGCACCACGACCAGCTCACCCCTATCGATGCAAGACTGAACAAGTGACTGCGGCATTTGACACAAGCCAAAGCCTGCTGTTGCCATTGCGATGATAACCTCGCCATCGCTGGCTTGGTAGGTTGCCGGCGGGTCAAAAGACAGGATACGGTTCTCCTCGTCGAGAAAGCGCCAGGAAGTTGGTCGCTCAGGCTGGCTTCCCAAAATACAGGCGTGACGATGCAGGTCATTCTGGTTCACCGGCACACCGTGCGCTTCTAGATAGCTGGGCGCTGCACAAAGAAGCAGGCGTTGTGATCCTAGGGGGCGGGCAGCGATGTCGGCGCGATCCGGCAGCTCGCCGAACCGAAGGCACAGATCCACTCCTTCCTCCACGGGATCGATGATCCGATCCGAAAAGCTCGCTGCCAGGCGTAGATCGGGGTGTGCCCTGAGAATATCCAGTAGGACCGGCATGGCGACCAGACGACCAAATGCCGCCGGCATATCTACACGGAGTATACCCCGCACCGTACTTGCCTTCGAGCGGGCAGCGTCCTCCGCCGAACGTAGCTGATCAAGTGCGGCCTCGGCTTGCTCGAGATAAGCCGCGCCCTCCGGTGTCAGTGACAGCCGCCGTGTCGTCCTATGCAGCAGCTTGACGCCAAGCCGGTTTTCGAGTTGCACCACCGATTTGGCGGCGGCTGACTTGGTAATACCAAACCGAGCGGCAGCCGCAGTGAACGACCCGGATCTTACCGCGCTGATGAAGACTTCGACGCCAGCGAAAGTGTTTGTGATAGCCATCCTACGCGCCTCGATTGACATCCTCAAGTATACGATTTGGCGAACAATTGCGCAATTGTCGCCATGTCTGCGCGCGGTTATATCTGCTCTCAGTCCAAAGGAGTTATAGATGTCCCGTTTGTTCGTTCCGTTGAAGATTGGCGCTCTCGATTTGCCCAACCGCATCATCATGGCACCGCTCACCCGCAAGCGCGCTGGCGTCGAGCGCGTTCCGAACGCCATGATGGCGGAATACTATCGGCAACGGGCTGGAGCTGGTTTGATCCTGAGTGAAGCGACCTCCGTGTCTCCTCAAGGTGTCGGCTATTGGGGCACACCCGGCATTTGGAATGATGCACAGGTGGAGGGGTGGAAACACGTCACCCAAGCGGTTCACGAAGCTGGTGGCCGCATGTTTCTGCAGCTGTGGCACGTTGGCCGCATCTCCGACCCGGAACTCCTCGATGGCGAACTTCCGGTAGCACCCAGTGCGATCCCCGCGGCTGGGCATGTCTCGTCGCTACGGCCGAAGCGGTCATATCCGGTGCCACGTGCGCTGGAAACCCAAGAAATTCCTGGGATCGTCGAGGATTTTCGCCGGGGCGCCGAGCGGGCGAAGGCGGCTGGCTTCGACGGGGTCGAACTGCATGCGGCCAATGGCTATCTCATCGACCAGTTTTTGCAGGACAAAACCAACAAGCGAACCGATCGATATGGCGGCTCGGTGGCGAACCGCGCCAGGTTCCTGCTCGAAATCGTGGATGCAGTGATCGAGGTGTGGGGTGCTGATCGTGTGGGAGTGCATCTCCGGCCTCGTGGCGAGGAACACGACATGGGCGACAGCAATCCCGGCGCGATCTTCGGTCACGTCGCCGACGAACTAGCGAAGCGGAAGCTCGCGTTCATTTTTGTCCGTGAGATCGAAGCCGAAGACAGTTTGCTCGGCGAGATCAAGCGCCGATTTGGTGGCCCGGTCATTGCCAACGAACTTATGTCCCAGGAAGACGGCGAGCGGTTTATCGAAGCCAGCATTGCCGACGCGCTGGCATTTGGGCGCGACTACATCGCCACTCCCGACCTTGCAGAACGCCTTCAGCAGGGCCTACCCCTGAACATACCGAACAAGGATACGTTCTACGGCGAAGGTCCAGAGGGTTACATTGACTATCCGAGATTCTCGCCGTTGCCTTGTTAAGGCGGTCCGCTTAGCTGACCTTGCCACCTTGTTGAATGGCATCCGTCGCAAGTTTCGGGCATTTTCGCGGTAGCAGTAAGTCAGAGCCACTATACGCCAAATACGGCTTGCACACCCTCCGCAAGCGGGAAACTCGCTTTGGTGCCGGTGCTTACCGTGTTCGTAATCGAAGCCTCGCTCTTTCGTAGATTAAAGGGATCTCCCGATGCCACAGCTTTGAAGCACTTGATGACAGTCATTTCCTGTCAGAAATGCTCCTTATCGCCTGTCAACCATGTGTGATACCTCCTCCGGCGCGAAGCGCTATGCACACCATGATTGTTTCCGCAACCTCCTCTTTCGAGGCAGCAGCCTGGATAGCCCGCTTCGCGTGATCGGCAATGCAGCTAGAACACTGCGTTGTCGATTAATCCGTTCAAAGGATAATGGTTTCCCCATCACCGGGAGTGCGCAGCTTGTCGGCGAAACCGTTGATCCGGGCAAACGCCCGTAGGTCAGCCCGGCTCACAGTGCAGTGGTTCACTGCTTCCATATGGCTGCCGATCAGGAGGGTTTCTGGGACGGCTTTGTGGACCGAAAGCACATCTTGCGTTCCCATGATGATGCCGCCCTCGATCCCTACGACCATCGCATACCCGGTGTTCAGGATCGCCACATCTGGACGATGCGTTTTCAGAGCTGTCGCTACCCGTTCGTGCCAGATCGTGTCGCCAGCCAGATAGACGGTCTTTAGTCCGGCTTTCTTGAACACGACACCGCACGCCTCACCGAGAAGGTTGCCGATCTTGGCGTAGTGCGCCTCGGTCCCGTGACGGCCGTCCGTCTTGATGAGCTGTACACCCTTGAAGCTGGACGTGTCCGAAAGCACGCGCACATCGGAGAACCCCTGTCCCCGGATGGTTGCAGCATCCGCATCGTTCTGCGCGAAAATCGGCAGCGCCCTCGGCAGAACCTTGCCCGCTTCTTCATCCCAATGGTCTTCGTGCAGATGGGTGACGATCACCGCGTCCACGTCGATGATTTCTTCCTTCGTTATCGGAAGATGCACAAGGGGATTGCGCTCCTCGCTGTTCACCGAGCCTTCAAAACCCGGCCAGGCGTGACGGTCCGAAAGCATCGGATCGACAAGAAAGCGAACGCCGCCATAGGCGATATGGAGCGTTGCGTTGCGTATCTGCGTGATTTTCACACTGCCCTGCGGCGTGGCGGTAACCTGCGCGCTTGTCGGAAAGGCACTGGCGACAAGCGCAGCACCCGATAGGGCAAAAAGCTCTCTGCGTGTGGTCATGATAGTCTTCTCCCGAACAGGCCGTTAGCGAGCGAGGAAGGCGTCGGTGGAGATCACTTCGCCATAGCCAAAGGAAAGCGCTGCCATCAGCGCCGCGTGCACCTGTGCCGCCGGAGTGGTGACACCGTCGAAGTTCAGATCAAGCGTTGCGCAGGCATCGTGAATCGTTATGGTTTTGTAGCCCAGATCGTTGGCTGCGCGCACCGTCGCATCGACGCACATATGGCTCATCGCGCCGACGACCACGACGTCCTCAATGCCGTTTTCCTTGAGCAGATCGCTCAACCCGGTTTCGCGGAAGGAGTTAGGGAAGTGCTTGGTGATGACGGGCTCATCATCCTTCGGCAGCACGGCTTGATTGATCTTGGCACCGTCGCTGTCGGGCACGAAGAGTTGTGCTCCGGGCATCTCGTGGCGAATGTTAATGACCAGATCACCTTTTGCGCGGGCATGAGCCATGACGCTTGCGGCATTGGTGGCTGCGGCGTCGATGCCATGAAGCGGGAGGTTGCCCGATGGCCAATATTCATTTTGAAGGTCAACGACCAGAATAGCGCGCTTCGACATGTCGAAAAATCCTTTCAGAGTTAGTTGTTGCTTGCGCCAAAGATCGTTTCAGGTGAGTGTTGTCGCAATTGGCGAAAACGACATAATGAAGGGCGATATCGACAATGGCACATGTGCGGATAGGGATCCTGCTTTACCCAGGTGCGCAGACGTCGGCTGTGCTAGGATTGACCGACCTGTTCAAGGTCGCTTGCCGGTTGGCTGATAATGTCGTTTCCGCTACCCCGCGTCTGTTAGTGCTGCATTTGCAGCTCGAGGGCGATGAAGAGCCCGATATTGTTTTCCAAAGCGAGCCCGACGCAAGCGGGGAGGTCGCAGGTCCTTGCGACGTGCTGATCCTGCCGCCTTCGCTGGAGCCACCAATATCGGCAGAAGTTGCCACGCCGCTTGCGCGCTGGCTGCGCACACGTCATGGTGAGGGTTCGGTATTGGCTTCCCTCTGCGCCGGAGCCTTTCTTCTGGCGGAAACCGGGCTTCTCGGCGGACGAACGATCACAACCCACTGGGGTTCTGCCGATGCCTTCCGCAATCGCTTCCCTGATGTGTCGCTCGATACAGATCGGCTGATCATCGACGGTGGTGATATCATCTCGGTGGGTGGACTGATGGCATGGACCGATCTTGGCCTGAAGCTTGTGGAGCGTTTTCTTGGTCCTGTGGTAATGGCACAGACCGCACGAATGCTGCTGATTGATCCACCGGGACGAGAGCAGCGCTATTATAGCGGGTTCGCTCCACGGCTGACCCATGGGGACGCAGCGATCCTTAAGGCCCAGCATTTTCTTCAGGCGAATGGTGGCAAAGAAGCACGACTTGCGATCTTGGCCGAACAGGCAGGATTGGAACAACGCACCTTCCTGCGTCGTTTCCAGAAAGCCACTGGTATGACCGCCACCGACTACGCTCAACGCTTACGAGTCGCCAAGGCCCAGGAGCTTTTGCAGTTCGGCCAATCTCCCATTGAACGCATCGCTTGGGAGGTCGGCTATTCTGATCCCGGTGCGTTCAGCAAAATCTTCGTTCGCATTGTTGGACTGTCGCCAGGAGAATATCGCCAACGGTTCCGGGCCTGACCATGTTTCCTGACGGCCTGATACCGCATATATCCCGATTTTCAGGACAAGTTGGTGGTCTGAAATCAAAAATGTTTTGGTGCAAAAGGCGGCTGTAGGACTTAGTGGGCATCATGAGGATCCCGCGGTGCCCAACGGCTGCTTTCTTGTTTAGTCTGTTTGAAAGCTTACTAGCCTCTTCACACCCCAAAGCTGCCGAAGAGCTTCCGCCCCCCTTGCGACCGTTTGTCGTTATGAATGACTTTCCATGAAGTGAACGCTAAGATGGTAGAGTTGGCGCCGATGTTGGAGATTTCCGCGGCAAAAAAGATAGAAAATTGACAGCAAAACCAAAATTTACATGGCCCTTAAGCACTAACGGAAAGAGAAATTATGCGGAAGATGGCGGTTATCCTAAGTGCCATTGCCTTGACGTATTCGATCCCCGCGAAGGCTGATCGACTTGTTTGTTCTGAATCGGAGCATCTGCGCTACATGAGGATGGTCGGCGAGGTTGGCGAGATGGGAATCGCCCTTAACCCTGTGGGACAAGATCGTGCGGCTTTTGAAAGGTTGAAAGCAGCATATGAAAAGCTCAACCTGAAGGGACAGAAGACCTCGCTGTACGTCGCGCATGTTCCCACCGGTCAGATTTATAGTCAGACATGTGCGAAAGAGCGTTGTACGATGGAAGAAATGTCAGCACCCGAACAGATCTGTTTGATCGATCATATGAACCAATGTAGCTATGTTGCGCTTCGTTTCCGGGGCGAAGAGTTCTGCCTACTCCGTTCACCGCAAAACTAAACGTTTGATCCCCGGCAATTTAATGGATTTTCCGGCACGATCGCCTAACTCCGTTCGGTATGCAGCGAGTTTGTCTCGGAAATCCCGAACTTTGCATTCTCACGCGAATTTCTGTCGCAATAGTCGAGCAAGAATATCCGACTTACATGACAGATTTTTGCGGCACTACAGGCTGCGTCTACCCTCTCGCTGCTCGCAAACCGACTGACGGCATCCCACGCCATTTTCGACATGAGCGGATCAGTTCCGCAATGGAGGCTCGGGCCTATAGCAATCTGGATGCCCGCCCGCTGCGCCGTTTGACGTTGTTGTAATAGTCGGAGGCCTGCTGCACGGAACGATGGCGCGATTGTTCCATGGCTTCCGGCAGGGGGATGCCGCGATTGGCCGCTTCGGTGAGATAGCCGGAGCGCAGGCCGTGCGCTGAAAACTCCTCCGGCTTAAGCCCTGCCATTTGCGCGCGTTGCTTGACGATCCGGTTAACGGCGCTGGGTTCGAGCGCTCGTACGGAAACATTGCCCCAGCGATCGATTTTGCGAAACACACTGGCCTTGTCGATCTTGGCTGCTTCCAGCCAGCGGGTCAGGGCTTCGACGGGTCCGCCGGTCAGATAGACGATTTCATCGTAATCAGCGCCACTGGTTTTGGTGCGGCCGAGATGGATGCCAAGAGAGGGCAGGGGAGCGCCGTCCTCATCAGTGACGGGCGACTGTTTGACGAGCTGTTCTACGCGCAAACCGGCGATTTCGCTGCGCCTGCGCCCGCCCGAGGCAAAGGCCACCATCAGGATAGCGCGATCCCGCAATGCGGTTAGATCCTCGCCGGAACACGTCGCCAGCAGCTTGCCCAGAATATCGCTGGTAATCGCATTGGCACTCTTGCGGCTGCGCGGCCGGTTGATGGCACGGACCGCAAGCCGGATTGCCGATTTGATGGACGGTGACGAGAACGCGCCTTCCAGCCCGCGCCAGCGGGTCAGCGTCGACCAGTTGGCCAGGCGGCGGCGGACGGTAGCCGGTGCATGTGGCCCCGACACGCGCAGAAAGCCTTGTTGGCGCAATTCCTCTTCCACGTCGGCCGGCATGCCGTGATCGGGTTCGATCTCGCGCTGCTGCGGCCGCCAGAGATGATGGGCAACGAATTTCAGCAACAGGGCTTCGGGCGCGGGGAAGGGCAGGGGGCTGTCGGTTGCAGCCATCGACCAGGCTTCGAGATAGGCCAGATCCGAAGTCAGCGCGCGCAGGGTGTTTTCGCCCATGCCTTCATTGACGAGATGCCGGAGCGTCTCGACATCCTCATCCGTCAATATCCCGGCCAGCATGTCGCGCCGGTTCATCGGCAAGACAGCTGCAAACGTATCAAGTTGCTGGGAACGCCATTCGATCGGCTTTTCTTTGGCCATCGCTACAATGTGGAAGATTCAGGGTGCAGTTTAAGGTCGGTTTTCCCGAAATCCTGTCCTTTAAACAGCAGCGGTGCTTTAGCAACACTGGCCACAGCATAGGAATAGCAGTCGCCCATGTTCAGCGCAGCCGGATGGCGTCCTTTGCCAAATCGATCAAATGCTTGTTCAGCGGCGCGATAATGCGCTTGATCGAAAGCTATTGCAGTGATGTTTGGCAAATCCACGAGCTGGTGGATAATTGCAGCGGCATTCTGAAATCCCTTGCCTGTTAGAACCATCCGGGTTTCCAACAGCGTCGGCCAACCGATAATCACAGCCTCACGCCGCACCAGACGTTCAAAGGATATAGCTTCCGGCTCCCCCAGCGCCATCGCCAGGATAATCGACGTATCGATGGCGATCATCGTGGCAATCCGTGCTCATCGTAGAGATCATCATGTGCAGAGGTCGTACCCTTTGGCACATCCCGGCGGCCTTCTGCCATGAGATCCAGAAGCGCATCCATAGGGGTGAGTGCCTGCTGCTGGCGCAATTCCTGATCGTAGCGCTCCAGCGCCCGCTCGACGAGCTTATTAATCGGCTGGCCAGTGCGTTTGGCCAGAGCATGGGCGAGATCACGTGCTTTGGAGCTGCGCACAGACAGCTGTGGTTCAGACATTGCCATTCCTCATTGCTTTTGCAGATTATATAGCAATTAGCGGCTTAGATGGCAATTGTTTTACATCAGATGGCTAACATCCGATAAGAGGTACTTATCGGATGGTATTGGCACATCCAAACGGCTTACCCAGTGACGGACATTAAATAAGCACTGGTGTCCGTTTAACAGTTCATTTACTATAAATTCAATGCGTTACGACCTCGACACTTTGCCTCTTCAGACCTTGCTACAGCCAATGGCCCGGGCCAGTGAAGCCTTGGCACCTCTCGATGAGCGCCTTGCCCATTCGCCAGTCGGCGCGGGGCTGATCGAACGGTTTCATTTTGCCGATGCCTGCGCCTCGCTGTGGCTGGATGGTGAACTGGTCGAGGTGGAAGATCTCGTCCTGCACGAGGCGGCCCGCGATATCCGCTCGCCGAGCCACCAACTGACCATTGCCCGGGACGTGTTGCAGACCCGACGGCGCATTGTCGCGCAGTCGCCAGACTGGGCGCTGAGTGCGAATGGCTTGCGCAGTTTGCGGCAGGCGGGGCCAGCAGCATCTCTTGGGGATGATGGCATCGTCGCGGAGAGGAAGCGTACTGCAGATTACGATGAGGCAGTCGATCGGCAGGATCGGAACGGGGAGGGGATAAAAGATCACTTGGATGACGAGTTCGTCCTGCCTGGCATTGATCTCGACGCCATTGACGCGGTGCTTGCACGGTCCGAAACGGTTCTGGCCAAGGTGAAGGAGCCAGAGTGGTCGCAGAAGCCGGAGGCTGACCCGCTGATCCGCGATCCCGATTGGGATGAAGAGGAACGGTTAGAGCAATGGCGAACCGTGTTGCGGTCTATCAGCGATCTGCCGCCGGTGCTGCGGGCCATCCTAGCGCTCGATGCCTGGAACGAACTCGCAGTTTTGCAGCGCGCGCCTTGGTTGGGTCGTTTGTTGGCAGCCTCACTGCTGCGGCGCGACGGGCTGACCACCCAGGCGCATCTTCTGTCCATCAATGCCAGCCTGAAAACCATCCGTGTTGAACGGCGGCGTCATCGCAGTCTCGAAACCCGGCTTCTTGCCAGTCTTGAAGGGCTGATGGCCGGTATTGAGCTCGGCTTCAAAGAACATGACCGGCTGCTGCTGGCGCGGCAGATGCTGGAACGGCGCCTTGCGGGACGGCGCGCCACGTCCAATTTGCCGGGACTCATTGAACTGGTGCTGGCCAGGCCGTTGGTTTCGACTGGCCTCATCGCCAAAGAACTCGACATCACGCCCCGTGCCGCCCTGCGTCTCGTCGAAGAACTTAATCTGCGCGAAATGACCGGCAGGGGGCGGTTTCGGGCATGGCGAGTGCTGTAGAACGGACGGACACGCCAGTCCAACTTCATCATCTCTGCTCCAAGCGCAGCCGGCAACTAATGAGCGGTTTTGCAGGTTGCCGCAAGAAGTCGACCCATTGCTGGCTTTCGTTGTCCAAATCTCCCCGAGGCGCAGGCATTTTGGCAGATACAACAAACCAATCTCCTGCGTCAATTCGTTGACAGAATCAAGGGTGGGATCGAGAACCGTCAATCTGGAAATGGCAGAACGACACGCCGCCGATCGAATATCGAACGACGGTACCGATGGCGATCTATCTGACGGTGGCACTCAGTCTTGGGATCAGCACGTCAATCGGGGAGGAGAGAAACTTTTCTGTCCTTGGCCAGGAGACGGCTGTATGGTCAATAGCGACTTCGTCGCCGCACAATGACATTATGCGTAGCCAAGCAGACCTCGCCCGTTTCAGGTGAGAGCTTCGCAAACTGTTCGACCGGATAAAAGCGACGCACGGAGAAGACGCCACGATCAACGTGTTTCCAGCTCTGCTGGTTTCTGCGGCAGTGGAGGTCGGACGGGTTTGGATGCTGAAGGGAGATCTGCCCCTGCAAATAATTGACCAGATTCGAGCGTTAGGCGGTTTCGCGCATGCCCTTCGGATTGCGTGAACGACAGGTACGTAGAATGATCGGGCAGCCGGATGAGCGGCACGATTTCTCGGCGGGAACTGGAGTTAGTAACTATGAGGAGAAAACGATGACGAAGAGGGCCGTTCTACTGTTCGGAGCAGGAGCGTCGGTGGAGTACAAGGCGCCGTCTACGGCGGCTATCACTGCCGAAATAGAAGCGCAGGTTGTGGCGGACGAGTGGATGAAGGCGTGCGGAGGAGACAAAGCATACCAGATTATCAAGGGCTGTCTGCAAACCTATCTGCAAAGTCCGGACGATGTAAATTTTGAACATATCTACCACTGCGCACATGAACTTAGCTACATGTTCTCCCACTCTGACGGCGCGATGAACGAGTTTCGCCCGCTCCTTCCCGCCTTTACGGCGCTGAAGGAGCCACTGGATGAATGGGCTCTTCGCGCGCTCTGCGGAAAGATCACCGAAGTCATTTACCACCAGTTCTCCGCCGCTTGTGACGATAATCCTCTCTCGTTAGCCCCCCTATCGAAATTTCTCGAGAAAATTCGCCGGACGCATGTGACGCGGATTTACACCACCAATTACGATGACTTCATTCTGCAGGCGGTGCCGGATCTTTACACCGGCTTTCCCAACCTCGCCGTGCCTGGCCCGCAGCCATTTGAGCTCCGAAAATTCTGGGACAGGCGCGATGACGCTAGCGTCTTCTACCTGCATGGCTCCGTCCACTTTGGCTTCCCGCATCCAATGCCCGAGAAGAGCGAGATCGGCGACCTCTACTGGTTTCATTCGCGGGCTGAGGCTCGCAAGCATGCGCGTTTCGACGGCAGTGACGTTTCACGCATGGATGGCACTCAAGTCATGCGGACTTCGGTAGTAACCGGGCTCGACAAGCTCTCGCGGCTGCAGCAGCGCCCGATGTCCCACTTTTATGCTTCGTTGGCGACCGATCTCATGCAGGCAGATGTCATATACGTAGTCGGCTCAGGCCTTACCGACCTCCACCTGAACAGTTGGCTTCGCGAAGCCCGATCGCTCAACCCAGTTGTACCGTTGCTGTTCGTCGATTACTGGACCGGTCACTTCCTAACGGCAACAGCTTTCGATTATCATCGTAAGGAGAGCCTTCTGTTTCACGAGCTGCGTGTTCATGCTAGGGGGCCTTTTGGTGGTGAGCGTGTCGGCGATCACTGGACGCTCTCACCGGATGGAACGTCAGCAATTTGGGACAACGGGTTTCAAAGCTTTTTGGCGGCGCCGGATGAACTTGATAACATTCTACTCCGCCTGAAATTTCAGCATTAGGTCGGGAATGTGCGGCTACCTGACTCGCTCAAAGACACCAGTGGTCGTCAGTTCATTAAAGGAACTTTCCTACTTCCTAGACTAGAAACGCCTAGCGGCCAGCCGCCAGCACCAGATCTTCAGCCACCGCCAAGTTCGGTATAGGCGAGCGCTGATACCACGAACCGGTTCAGTTCTCGAAGCGGGCGCGGGGCGCGTTGCACTCTGCAGCTACTTTACCATTTTACTGATCGGCGTAATCTTCCGGTCATAAATGAGATGGGCGGCCTTTTCCTCTTGCGGAGCTGGATCAAATGCAGGTCAAGGTAATCGCACCGGGCGGCAATTAGTGGAGCAGGGTTGCGGACGCCATGAAGGGTATGGGCAACTATGTCCACCTGTGCTTGCGCAACACTGGGCTGATGTGGTGAATGGCCTCAGATCCCAGCATCGCAATGTCACAAAGCGTAGCTGTCAATAGTCACATATGGCAGAGCCGTCCATAGAGAAGATTCCAACATTTGGTTAAACGCGAAATACGAAACACTGCGAGAACTGCGATGAAAGCGATCAGTTTCCGTATCGCGCTTAGACCAGGGCTAACCAGTCTGCCGCAGATCTGTTCTGGCGATCAATGGGCTTCCAATTGTTCTATGACGAACTTGCGCAGTTCCGGGTAACGTTTGAGCTTACGCGACCGTGTTCTGCGGTCTTTGCTGATGTTGTCGGCAACAACACTATGATAGCCATTATAGTCTGGTATCTCAGTATCCCGAAAGCTGTTGCGCTTGATCTCGCGATAGATTGTCGAGCGATGACGACCCATCAGCCGCGCAATATCGCCGAGAGGGACTTTAAGCTGTTTAAGTTCGAAAAGACGACGACGTTCACGCAAAGTGATTTGCGAATAGCAATTCGGCATCCAATTTCCTCCATGGCTAACCACATGAATTAATTGGCATGTTGCAGTTTAAAATAGAATGTACCATCTGGAAATCGACTTTGTAACGTCCGCCCTGGGCCAACTGCCGTCTTCCGCTTCCCGCCAATAGCAGCCATGAAGCATTGGCGGGCGAACTCCAAACGATGTCAAACATCGGCCTTACCTAAGTTACTAGCTTCTAAGGCAACATTATGATTAAACAGCCCTAGGTAGAGCGGGGATTATAACATTGCGAGATAATGAAGCAGCAACAGGCGAAGAGTACGTGCTTAGCGCGTCTTTTTGGGAGACAGGTCAGGCCTTAGGATTTCCGATACAGTTTGATCTTGTTCTAGGCCATCTTCGGCAGGACATGCGCGACGATTGGTACTCTGACTGCCTTCAATACGAGGATATTTTCAGCAACAAGGACGATGCGAAACGGATCATCATTTCGCTTCTTCAGGATTGGAACGGTGTCTACCGTGGCACGAAAAGCATTGTCCGAAACATTCCCAAAAAAGGCTACGGTGAGCGTTACGGTCTCGAAACAGATTTTTTCGACCGCTTCGTGTATCAGGCGATTTGCACATTTCTTATCCCCTATTACGATAAGCTGATCAGCCACAGGGTTTTAAGTTACCGTTACGATCCGAAGCCTCTAAAAAAGAAGTATCTTTTCAAGCCAAAAATAAGCCGCTGGTTCACCTTTGAAGGGGTAACTCATACCTTTGTGGGCTCAGGGAAATTTCTTCTCGTCACCGATCTCAGCAACTTTTTCGAAAATATATCGCGCGCGGAACTAATCAAAGAACTTGAGAAAGCGATTGTTAGTCTGCAAGCGACAGGCCCGGAAAAGCTTCAAATTAGAAATGCGATCGGAACACTGGAGCGACTGCTCGGGCAATGGACTTATAGCGGCTCTCACGGCCTTCCGCAGAACCGCGACGCCTCGTCCTTCCTTTCAAACATTCTTTTATCCAACGTTGACCGCGCAATGGCCAGCAAGGGCTATGACTATTACCGCTATGTCGACGATATCAGAATCATCGCAGATTCTGAATTGGAGTGCCGTCGGGGGCTTCAAGCGTTGATAAGGGAATTACGTGCGATCGGGATGAACATTAACGCGAGCAAGACGGAGATACTCTCGCCCGACGCCTCCGTTGAGAAGATAGCTGAGTATTTTCCTTCGCAAGACAGTTCAACGACTGCGATCAACCACATGTGGCAATCCCGTAGCCGCAGGCTCGTTACGAAATCAGTGACTTATATTTTTGAGATTTTGTCGTCCTGTATCGTCAACAACGATTCCCAATCTCGCCAGTTCCGGTTCGCTGTTAACCGAGTGGCTCAGATTGTGGAATCCGGCTTGTTCGATGTAAGTGACCCACTATCAACCGCGCTGCTCGCGACTCTGTCGGAGACGCTTTCATCACATGCAGTTTCAACAGATCAGTATTGCCGTCTCATATCTGTTCTTGACAAGGATGGACGCTGCCTTCCTGCGTTGGAGTCTTTTCTGACATCGGGCGAAGGTGCTATTCATGACTGGCAGAACTACAACATCTGGCTGCTTCTAGCATCTAAGCGGCATCGATCCGATGCCCTAGTTCAACTGGCCGATCGAAAGCTTCAAGAAGACATGAAGTCTGGCGAGGCCGCTGCTATTCTCATTTGGCTTCGGTGCGTGAACGAGACCACTTTGATCGAGCGATCCGTAGGGGCGTTCTCCGCATTACTTCCATATCAGAACTCACGGTATCTGCTTATTGCATCGTCGAATTTACCAGATACAACTCTAAAATCGCTATATGGCGAAGTACCCACGTCACTTTTGGGCACCGCGGGACGGGCAGCGAAGCATCATAATGAAGAAGGTCTGCCGTTCGCCGTTCGGGAGCAGCCTGATCTTTTAAACCTCGTGGACGAGGTCAGCGAATATGATTGATACCGACTGGGCCATACTACTATTCATCAAAGATTTTACCGGAAGAGGTGCGGACCAGTTCTATTGGTTAAAAGAGAACTTGGTTGCGACGACACCGAAGGAAATTGTCAGCTACGTCGGAACGACGGTCTGTCATGACTTCTGGATCATTCGTGACGTCATCTACGACGCGGCTGGCGACCTGCCTCGTTCAATTGTCGATCTTGACGAATTCCGGATTACAATAAGTGGAAACCCTGAGGACCGGGTGGCCCGCGAAAAGATGGATATCAGCGTCGAGCTTGCAAAATTTGGCGCGAGTACCGAGATGTGTTCGGCGTACCGGAAGATGTTTAACAAGGGGGTTGAATTCGACACGATTGTTGCTGAGCCGGCAGCCAAGTCTATGGCTAAAATGTTCGTGTCGCTTTGCGAACAGGCAAAAGCAAATGGCGAATGGGAGCGATTTAGTAGCGTAGAAGTTCCCATATACCGGGTACTTCAGAAATCAATGGCGGCTGGCATAACGATCGATCCAACTGATTTGTCAAGAAAGCGGCGAGAAGCGGATTTTGACTACTTCCTTTCATTGAAAAAATACTCCGCGAAGCACGACATGCCGCTCGAAACGCCTTCAATCTCAGACATTGAAGATCGGCTTCTTGGAACCGGATTTGATCTAGCAGGCGTTTCACCTGAATATGTCTTGGAATTCCTGCCACATGAAGGAAACTTCGGTGAAGACACGCTGAACCTCCGAGAGTTTGACGACACCAAAAAAGTTCTTTCTTCGCTTGCGGTGTTCAACGGGCGTACACGGCCCATCATAGACGTTTTCGGATCACGCACGTCTCGCATTCAACTACGCAGTCCAGCCCTACAAAACATTTCTAAGAAATATAGATCGATTATCATTGCACCTAAGGGGGCTACGTTGTCGTACGTGGACTACGACCAATATGAAGTCGGAATAATGGCGGCTTTATCGGAGGACCCTCAGCTTAAATTACTATACAGCACAGGTGACATGTACGCCCTGTTCGCTACCGATCATCTGAAGCTCCCGGAAAATAGGAAAGCTGCGAAACAGCTGTTTCTTTCATATGCCTATGGGATGAGCCGTAGAGCACTCGTCGACGCCGCTGTCTCTCTCGGCGCGGAACGGGCGAACGCCAAAGCTGCTTTCAGTCTCTTTCCAGTATTTGAGAATTGGAAGAAATCCGTGTGGACGAGGTTCCTGAAGAGCAGCAGCATCACGACAGTTTTAGGAAATCATTACGAGCGAACCAAAACTGGTCAGTTAACCGCTAAGGAACAGCGCTCAGCCGTGAGCCAAGTAGTGCAGGGAACGGCTTCACTCATCTTTAAGAAGGCGCTTTTAGAGGTCAGTCATCTGTCTGACGTCAAAATAACATTGCCCATGCACGACGCGCTTCTATTTGAACACCATTCACCTGATACGCCTGCCAAAGTCGTCGAAATCTTTGAGAATGTTATGACGAGAGAACTTAGCGGTATTGTTGTCGGTAAAGCGTCTGTTGGGCAATTTGCTCCTGATTGATATCAAGAATTGTCGAAGACATGACCAGTGATGTTAGTGACGAGTCGGATTTACGTCGTAGATGACCGCTTCGGGCCAATCCCAGACCTTGGCGGCAAAAACTCTGACGTCCGCTTTCGGTGTTGGATGTCCTAGCAGCGCACAGTCGGCCATCGGCCCCTTTGCTGCCGTTCACGGCGAGTGGGTCTCTTGACTCTAAATCAAACTCATATAACCGCCAAACAATCTGCCCCGGTTACCCGGAAATCCGGCGCATCCAGCCGGTAGTCGAGGTTATCTTCTCCGACAGGCAGTCGTGTGCGTTGACAATATCATGCGGGGGAGGGCTACCGTTTCACGAAGGGGCTAACTGCATGTAAGCAGTCTCAATCACTAAAATGAAGCTCGCAATCATCAGTGAAGCTGCCGCTCACTGCAAATTCGGTTTGGTCGGCTATGGTTTGGGAGCGGAGTGGCAATTATCCAGTTTGTAACGACAGCTTTGCGCCTTCAATGTAGAGATTCACGTAGCCTACCTGCGCTACCCAAGAGCATTCGTTCCAGAGATCATGCTTTCAATGTTCGTGAAAGGATAGGTGGCGACTGGCGGCTCTGAGAAAGCTCTTGCAGAAGGCGGATGTACCTAGACTAGCTGGTATAATCCACGCGGAAACAAGAAGTATTGGCGTTTAACTTCAGTCATGCCATTATGCCTTTACCACAAACGCGGGGGCGCAAATGGCTTATAGAAATAAGACCTATATCTGTTTCGATGGCGATACAGACATGAAATACTATCGGCTTATGACCGCATGGGCAGAAAATGAGAATTTCAATTTTACTTTTTACAACGCTCACGACCTAAATTCTGCTCGTGACAGCAGTCAGGAGGAAAGCATCAAGCGGCAACTGCGTGAACGCTTCGCTAATTCCAAACTCTTGGTTGTCCTCATTGGGGAAAAGACCAAACTGCTCACCAAGTTCGTGAAATGGGAAATTGAGGTTGCAGTTAGGCTCGACCTGCCCATCGTTGGCGTCAATCTCAATAGCAGCCGAGTTATCGATGACCGCTGTCCCCCAGCGATGAAGCCAGAACTGGCCGTTTATGTGCCGTTCGGAGCGAAGATCATCGAGTATGCAATGAAAAATTGGCCAGCCGATCATCTCTCGTACCGCAAACAAAAAAAGACTGGCGCATTTCAGTACACAGAGACAACTTACAAGAGCTTGGGTCTATAGTCTGTGAAGTACCTATTCAGTTCCATCCGAACTTTTTCATATTGGCGTTATGCCCTGTTTTCGATGGCCGGTATTGGCAGAACTCTAGCAATTACGGGAAGCATTTATCTGCTGCTCGAGATGCTGGATTTTTTCGGTATGTACACCCGTGACAAGTACAGCGGCTTTGCTTTTTTTGTCATCATTGGATTCTCCGTCGTAGCTGCTCTTGCATCGCGCCGACCAGTCTCGCGTGTGACTTATAGAATTCCGAAGAAAGATTTCAGCTTCGAGGTTCTAGTTGGCGATCTGTTGGAATCCCCCAATCCCAACATTGTGATTAGCACCAACACGACCTTCGATACTGACATCTCTAGCGGGTTGATCAGCCCCGACAGCTTGCAAGGCAAGTTCACCAACAAGTTTTTTCAGGGGAATACGGCCGAATTGGACAAGCAAATTTCAGTCTCACTGAAAGGAGTCGAATTCGAGGAACACCCCGGTGGCCGCGGAAAAACTCGGCGCTATCCGATTGGAACTGTTGCCAAAGTCAACGCGCACGGCAAAACATTTTATCTAATGGCCATGTCTGAACTGAATAACGAAGGTACGGCCAAATCGACGCCGCGGATGATTGACACATCCCTTGAGGCGTTATGGACCTTTATTGCTGAGAGAGGCGAGCTAGGAGACATTTCAATCGCAATTCTTGGGACAGGACGGGGTCGGGTCGGGCTACCCCGCAAAAAGGTTGTGGAAAGGATTGCTCAGTCATTTGCGGACGCCTCACAGGATAAAGTTTTTTCTAACAAACTAACAATTGTCGTTCATCCGGGTGACGCGGAACGCTTTGGCGTGAACTTGTTTGAGATACGAGACTACCTGAGCCAGAGTTTACACGTATAAGGTATGTCTCAATTAAGTTCACTGCGACTATAAATGGCAGCTTTCGGGAAACCCCAAAGCTCCCTGAATGGCCGCATTGCGGTCGGAAGCTGCCGGAAGGTATGCCGCCCAGTTAGTGAAGGATAGCGCAGGGAGCAGACTATACGCCTGAAACCGTCGGTAGCACTCAATCAATGCGACCGTCTGAGACTGACGGGAATCAAGGCCGACAGCAAGAGCCCAGAATCTTCGTTCAGACGTAATAACCCGATCGCCCAGACCGCGGTCCATAGGGACCGTTAGGCAAAGTGCCTCCGGCTAGGCCTAGCGATTTTTGGGGGTGTTACTGTTTTATGAATATCCATTTGGCCTTGACTTCAACCAGAAATAGTGCGGACTATTCCATAGTATTGCTGCGCCCTAAGACCCATTACAGAAGGTCGCGCACGCATAATTGGTAGACAAAAAAGGAGAGTACTCATGGCACTTAAACCAGGGCCAAAGCCGATAGCAAAATCAACGGGAAAACCAGATCAGCGCCGACGTGACAATAAAAGCACACCGGGGAATACACCGTCCCTCAAACCTAGTAAGCCCAAAAAATAAGGCAGATGAAGAGGGCTCTTGTAAACTTGCCCTTCTAAACCGGAATTTAATCGAACCTGCGCGAAATACCGCGCAGGCCTATTACCTCTACGGGCACCGTAACGTTAACTTTGATGTAAATCTCAGCAGTGGATAAGAGGGCATGCACGACCGTCGCTCCTCGCTTTACCACCGCCACCGCTTTGCGCCTGAGATTATCGCTGAAGCAGTGTGGCTGTATTTCCGGTTTCCGCTGAGCTTTCGCATGGTCGAGGACATGCTGGCATACCGAGGGATCATCGTCACCCATAAGACCGTGCGCGAATGGGCTGAAAAGTTCGGACGAGACTATGCCAATACAATCCGTCGCCGCACACCGCGCTTTGGCGACAAATGGCACCTTGATGAGGCTGTCGTGACGATCAACGGCGAACGGCACTTTCTGTGGCGCGCCGTTGATCAGGATGGCTTTGTGCTGGAAGTGCTGGTCCAGAAGCGTCGCGATACCAGGGCTGCGAGGCGTTTCATTCGGAAGTTGCTGTCAGGTCAGGGCGCAGTTCCCCGCGTCATGGTCACGGATAAACTGGGATCTTATGGTGCTGCCAATCGGGAGATCGGCCTCACGCTCTGTGATCATCGCCAGCATAAGGGCTTGAACAATCGGGCTGAGAATTCTCATCAACCCATAAGACGACGAGAACGGGTCATGAAGCGTTTCAAGTCAGTACGACACTTGCAGCGTTTCGCATCCATTCACGACCCGATCTACAACCTTCACCATTTCCCCCGTGACCGCTTCACCTCTGCCATTCACCGCGAGCTGCGCCAAACCGCCAATACTATCTGGCGCGATATCGCTGGCCTGTAATCTGCATAAAAGCAGCTTCAAAGTCCGGGATATGTCCGTAAGCAGGTTAACGTTACGGTGCCTGTCAGAATGCGGAAAGCGTAAAACTGAAATTTTGCCGCCACATATTCCTTGCCAAACCTGAGACCGGACCTTCACTCGACCTTCGGATCGATATTGCCCACCCCCGAGAGCGATTTCAGAGTTCAAGTGGTGCCCCCGTGTGCTGCTCGATCTTCTTTTTGATAAACCCTTTGGCTGAAGCCTTGGCGAGATCGAGGGAAAGTCCGCCGGCCTCTTTAAGTGCGCCTTCGGTCTTTTGCCAGCTCTCGGGGTCTCGGACACTATCGATGAAGTCGTGACCCTCCGACGTAAAGCCACTGAAACCGATACCGTGCATAGCGCGGAAATTGGCTTCTTTGATAAACCGGGCGCCGCGGATAAGCGTGAGGTGATAGGCGATCGCATCGGTGTCGTAGCCAGGCACCGCAACTTCCGGCTCATCCGGTTTTACATGAAGGGTCACACGGGTGCGCAGGGGCACGGCCTCAAGCCTTAACATCAACTCTCGTATCAGATCCATGTCGCGACGCGTGCAGTGCCCTTTCTATATATAATAAAGGAGATCATCGCATATAATCATGGTCTTGGTGTCAATGGACGGCGGGTCTCGGGCTCATGTCCCTTCAAGGCGCGCATGGTACCAAAGAAATTCAAGCAGCTTCTTTGTTCGCAAGAAACATGGAGCCCAAAATCTAACGAGCGCGGTTTGCATCCCATAGGAGCATGATGGCCTCGACGGAGGAGCGGAGCTTTTTTGGATCAATCTGATCTCTCGCTTCCATGGCCATGCCGAGTAAAAACGTGTGGAAGGTTGTGGCCAACGCCTCGACGTTGACGGTTGTCGCCAACTCTGCGCCGGCAACACCGCGGCGAATACAATCTTCGATATCTTTGCGGTTTCTGGCTCGATCAGCAGCAAGAAGATCATCGATATGTTGGTTTTCCGAAGCGCAATTGTTGGCGCCGAGGATCATCAGGCAGCCGGGCGGGTGGCTCTGATCAGTCTGCATCTCAGCAGACCGTATCAGGGCAAGTCTTATCGCTTCCCGGGGAGGCAACGTCTCATCTTTCAGGGTCGCTGTAACTTGGCCGTAAGTGGACTGGTACCGTTCGACGACCTCTCGAAACAAACCCTCTTTTGAACCGAACGCCGCATAGAAGCTGGCGGAGGAAAGGTTTCCCATACTCGTCTTGAGCTGCGCAAGCGACGTTGGTTCGTACCCATGTTCCCAAAACAACGCTAATGCGGCGTCGAGTGCCTTGTCTCTATCGAATTCTCTCGGACGTCCTGTTCGAACCATCAAAGTCTCCTTGTCTTTTTATAGACTATTCGATCCATAAGTTGTTGCCAAGGGATAGATGTTTGCGATATATGGATCGATCGATCCATATATATAAAGAGGTTCCCAATGGCCGCGAAGGCTACAACCGAAACTGAACGATTGCCGGTCGCGGCCCTGCTGGCCCTTGCTATGACAGGCTTTGTTTGTATCGTCACAGAGGCTTTACCCGCCGGCCTTTTGCCTCAGATCAGTGAGGGCCTGGGTGTATCGGAGTCGCTTGCGGGGCAGACCATAACAGCCTATGCCATCGGCTCTCTGGTCGCTGCTATTCCGCTAACGATAGCTACGAGTGGCTGGCGCCGACGCAACGTTCTCCTCCTGACAATCATCGGCTTTCTGATCTTCAACACCATCACAGCGCTCTCAACGAATTATTGCCTGACAATGGTGGCACGGTTCTTTGCCGGCGTTGCCGCAGGTTTGGCGTGGAGCCTGCTTGCAGGCTATGCGCGTCGCATGGTCTCGCCAGACCGTCAAGGCAAGGCCATGGCGATTGCGATGGTGGGAGTTCCTGTTGCACTTTCGTTAGGTGTGCCGCTTGGAACATGGCTCGGAACACTCACCGACTGGCGCACCGCTTTCGCAATCATGTCACTCCTGACGCTCATACTAATCGTCTGGGTTGTCGCTAAGGTCCCTGACTATCCTGGTCAGTTACGAGGCGAAGGGCTCTCGCTTGCAAGTGTATTCACCACAACTGGGGTCCGTCCGGTGTTGAGCGTTGTCATCGCATGGATGCTCGCTCACAACATTCTCTATACGTACGTGGCACCCTTCGTCGTGCAAGCGGGACTGTCAGATCGCGTTGACCTTGTACTGCTTGCATTCGGCGTGGCTGCATTAATGGGTATCTGGATTGCTGGCAAACTCGTAGACCGCTATCTGCGAAAGGCGGTCCTCACGAGCCTGCTCGCCTTTGCTGCTACATCAATCGCATTCGGAGTATGGGTAGATTCTCCAGTGGTTCTTTTCATAGGTGTCGTGATATGGGGCGTCACTTTTGGAGGGGCCGCGACACTCCTTCAAACTGCGTTGGCTGACACCGCCGGTGACGGAGCGGACGTAGCATTGTCAATGAATGTTGTTGCTTGGAACGGAGCGATCGCAGGAGGCGGAGTGATCGGCGGCCTGCTTCTCGATACATGGGGTGCTTCGTCGCTTCCATGGGCACTGACCGCATTCCTGACTGTCGGATTTTTCACCGCATGGTCAGCCAAGTATCGCGGCTTCACACCGGGCCCTCGGCTCTCGACTGGGCAGGTCATCGGCCACTGACACAAAGGAGCCACCGACCCTCGGCGCGCTATAGCGCCGTCGGCGTACTCGCCTTACAGCTGATAAACTTCTTTTTAAGAGCCAGGATTGAGATCTCCGCTTCTACCACGGGGCGGTGGTGTAATTTGGTTCAATGCGAATGCTGTATCGCTTTTTGTGAAACGCAGCGCCTGTTTCTAGGAGGGGACCAAGTCTTTGGCGAGTTCACTCAACACGCCTCTGAGCCACCTGTGTGCGGGATCGTGGCGATATCTCACATGCCAGGCCATTTCGACCGGGAATGTTCCGAGATCGACAGGCGCTTCAATGATCTTCAGACGAGGGTCACGCTCGAGGCTGCGGCAGATCAGCCGTGGAAGCGTAGCACAGTAGTCGGTCACAGCGACCATCTCGGGAACTGCGAGGAAATGCGTCACGGAAACGGCGACCTCACGTTTGAGGTTTTGTTGCCCGAGGGCTTGGAAAACACCAGCCTTAATGCGACCCGGCGGAAGGACGTTAACGTGCTTAAAGCTCTCATAGCGTTCTCGGGTTAGTCTATCACCAACGTCCGGATGGTCACGGCGCACAATGCAGGCAAGCCCATCGTCCATCAGATGCTGGACGACGAGGTTGTCCGGCGGCTCGATGACCCGTCCCAGCACCATGGCGGTCGTCCCTGAGATGACGCCGGTCTCGGCCAGATCGTTGCCGTATGGGGTCATGCGAAGCTTGATCCCTGGAGCATGTTCCCGCAGCCTCGCTACAAGCGCCGGCATCAGGACCAATTCTACGTAACTGTTCGGCGCGATCAGGAACAACCGCTCCGCACTTGCCGGATCGAAACCCTGCTGATGGACGACAAGATTGTCGATCTGTGCCAGGGCTGCCTCGAGGGTTGGCACGATCTCTTCGGCAAGCTGTGTTGGCCTTATTCCGTACCGTTCCCGGATAAACAGTGGATCTTTCAGCATGTCACGCAGCCGGTTGAGCGAATTCGACAGCGCGGGCTGTGTGATGCCGAGACGGCTGGCGGCACGCGTAACGCTTCGCTCTTCCATGAGGGCCAGGAACACGGGGAGAAGGTTCAGATCGTATTTCATCTAGATATAATGCCGTGTGAATATCTAAAATCCAATAAGTAAATTTCTAAAATATCTCTGCAGATGACATGATCACTTCATCGAAAGGCCAGCAGCGCTGATCGACAAGGCAGGCCGATTTGGCCGCGACCATCAAAGGATAAGACGATGAAAGTTCTCATGGTACTGACTTCGCACGACACGCTCGGCGACACCGGACGCAAGACCGGTTTCTGGCTTGAGGAGTTGGCCGCTCCCTATTACGTCTTCAAGGATGCTGGCGCCGAGATCACGCTCGCCTCGCCAAAAGGCGGCCAGCCACCGCTTGATCCGAAGAGTGACGAGCCGATGTTTCAGACGGAACTGACAGCCCGCTTCAAGGCAGACGTTGATGCGAACGCGCAGCTCGCCCATACGGTGCGCCTCGACAGCGTCGACCAGAAGGACTTCGACACGGTTTTCTATCCAGGCGGTCACGGCCCGATGTGGGATCTGGCTGAAGACACGAATTCCATCGCGTTAATCGAATCCTTCATCACTGCCGGCAAGACCATAGCTCTGGTTTGCCATGCTCCTGGTGTACTGCGCCATGTCAAGAATGCCGATGGTTCGCCGTTCGCTCAGGGACGCTACCTCACAGGTTTCACCAACACTGAAGAAGAAGGCGTTGGTCTGACCAAGGTGGTCCCTTTCCTGGTCGAGGACGTACTCATCGCCCAAGGTGCGGTGTTTTCCAAGGTGAAGGACTGGGGCGTCCACACAGTCGTGGATGGCCAACTCATCACCGGGCAGAACCCTGGGTCTTCCGGTGAGGCTGCCGAAGCACTACTCACCGCCTTGAGCCAGACGCGGATCAGGGCATCGTAATCATTCAGCATTGTGGACGGCCGCCAACAAACGGCGGTCGCCACCGAAAATGTATAGTGAAATGACCTGCCTAAAACAAACGCTTTCGGCTTCACATCACCGACAGATGATTGAAACATCAATATCCAAAGGCAACGCGTTGAATGTTCCATGCTCGACCGCAGTCATCGGCACTGACGGGTTACTGCTTTCCTTCGAGCGTCGGGACGATGCGATATCCGGATCGGTTGAACTGGCAATCAAAAAGGCCTTCGCCGCGCAGATTTCCGTGCAGCAGCGGAAAACGTCCTTCCCGGACGGTGGTGATGTGAGTTCGCGGCGTCGCTTATACCGATGATCCGTCATCAGGATGCAGCATAGATTGGATCACTTCATCTACAGGTACCCATCATGGGAGGGCTGAGTGCCGATCCGGGAGAGAAGCGCGGGTCGCGAAAAGACATGAAATGCTACACGAGCAGGATAGGATAGGGACTGCGCCCTTTGTTAAGAGGCGCGCTCGGCTGGAAAGCGTCAGAAGCGGTCGTTGCGTGAAACCGCGTTTCTGCTTACCATGCGCGATGGTTCGAGCATCGAGAGGGGAGCCACGATTACCGGGATCAGATTAGCCGCCTTCGAACTCCTGCGATCTCGTGAGGAGATTATAGCTGGTCGCGATACTATGCTTCAATGGTATCTGCCTTTCGGTCAGGCGAATCTGGCCAGGCATCTGATGGAGCTGCGAAATACCCATCCAACATAAAGAAGGATGGACTTCGCATGGTTTCACGCCATTCCACCATTCTGCCGAAGATGTCGAGTTGAAGATTTCAAATCTGCTTTCGGGCGAAACTGGCGTCTGGCTTCAGATGGTTTCGAAGAAGCAGCCAAACGGATTGATGAAGCCATCAAAGATCTGGAAAAGACGAAAGAGGCACTTCACAAGTCAGCTAATAATCTTCGACTCGTATATGACAAGGCTGAGGATCTGACGGTCAAGTGCCTCACGCGTGGTAATCCGACAATGGCTGCGAAATTTAACGAGCTTAAGCCCGGAACCTCTGATGCGGATTGATGCGTGAGGCAGCCCCAAAGCTTTAAACTCGACAGGCACTGACAATTTTGCTTTGATCCGGTTGGGGATTGGGGAATTGTCAGTGTCGAAAACTAAAAACTGGATCATTGGCGCTGCAGCCATTTTTATCATTGTGAAGGTGTTTGGCGACGACACGCCAAGGCCGGCGTCGCCGCCTGTTCCTGTTTCTCCTTCCAGTGAATCACAAAAGCCCGTGGCTTCACAACAACAGGAAGCGGCTTTTGGCTTTTTGCAGACAACATCCCATCGAAACTCAGATGAGCGAGCAAAGGCGACCAATCAAAATCCTTTTGTTGGGACGTGGCTTTATGCGATTAGCCGTGTGAACATGCGGGTTGAGCCATCGACTTCGGCTCAGATTATTACGACAATGAGCCGGGGTGCGACTGTGAAGGTTCTGAATTACAGAAGCGGCTGGTTCAGTGTCTCCTACGCCAATCATGTGGGCTGGGTTTCAGAAAAATACTTATCTCAGAAGCAACTTGCCACCGAAACAAGAACCGCGCGCGCTCCAATGACCAATGCGCCAACGCCACCGGCGCGCGGTGTTCTCGTAAGGCGGTCCGGGCAACCTGTCCGCTCTGCTTATGTTGGGACCTGTGACTGCCCGTATGATCTGATGCGTAATGGTCGTCTGTGTGGTGGACGAAGCGCGTATAGTCGTCCTGGTGGCCGCAGTCCGATTTGTTATCATTAAAAGACAGACGTAAGTGAGGGATGGGAAGGACGAATGGCCAACACCCCACACAGCTTCCGTGAAGCACTGAAGTTTAGATTATACTGAAGTGGACGAGTTCAGCATGCATTGGTTCTATACAATCGAGAGCATAATTTCTGCCACGCTGCTGATGCTTGTCATTGCTGTTTGGGTAATGCCAAGACGATGATACTGGTATTGTTATGCATGGCTGGCGCAAGTGACGTTCGATCCGCAGGAAGCTTTGTGCCATCCAGCCTTTCGTTGATTTACCTTCCAACGAAATTAGATTTAGCAGCAAATGGATCATTTCTCACTAAGCGCATAGAAACTCTCAGAAACCCTGGAACGCGATATTGCATTTGATCTAAACTACAGCGCGCCCGTTCAGTTTGCCGATTTGACTGTCGGAGTGAAGAATTACGAAGAATTCAGGCTGATAGATAAATTCCGACAATATGCAGCATACTTCAAGGCGAGGGACTAAACTGCTGGTGGCGTGAGAAGTCTCCGAGAATCTTGACTGACACTCAAGCCTCGAACGCTCTCGATTTTTATGTGGAAATTACAAATACGAGTGATTGCGAGAAGCGCATCAATACGAGCTTGTCTTGACGAACCGTGATGGTTCATAGATAATCTAAGTGAACCAAGGAGAGTTGCATCATGACTGCTGCGTTCACAGTTCGTGTTCAGGATGACATCGTCAGAAAACTTGATAAAATTGCTGCGCTGTCTGATAGATCACGTGCATATCTGGCTGCACAAGCCATTGAAGACTATGTGGCTCGGGAAGAGTGGCAATTGGCGGAGATTCATGCAGGGCTGGCTGAAGCTGATCGCCAAGAATTCGCCACTGCGGAAGAGCTAGGCAACGTAATAGAAAAGTACGTAAAAACCGGCCGCAGCGCATGAGTGCTTCGACGTTACGCTGGACGCGCCGCGCCATTCGTCGACTCGACCAGATAGGTAACTATGTCGCAAAAGACAATCCCGATGCTGCTGCTCAAATTGTAACGCGGATTGTGTTGGCCGTCGATAATATAGCAAGTTATCCTTCAATGGGACGGGTGGGGCGTATAAAAGGCACTCGCGAATATCCATTGGGAGACATTCCGTATATTATCGTATACCGGCTACAGTCCGGGGTAGTGGAAATTATTACTGTTTTCCATGGCGCTCAGAAATGGCCATTGCAGTTGGACTAATACGTAAAGAACATGCATTGCACTGAAGCGCTGTGCAGGCCGCTAAGGATACTATTAAGGTTGTCGGCGGGAATTGATGCATAGTGACTTATTCGGTCACGGCCGATCTTAATAGATCTCGGGATGCGAGGATGTCTTGGCGCGCATAGCTTAATGCCTATCCTCATTTTCTTGACTGGCAATCTGCAAACTCGGCCCGGTATACTGCTGGAAACAAGACACGCATGTCCTCGACTTCGAATCAAAAGCAAAAGCAAAAGCAACCCTACAAATTTGTCCCGTTAACTATCGAGGCTTGAAATTCGTGCGCACCCAAGGGTCTGATCAGATCTTGCGTTCCTTGTGGGCTGTCTGACATGGGGTGGTTAGCTGCCATTAGTATTCCTGGATGAGAACGACGGCAATGCTGGCAAAGCGGTCATTGCCTCAAAGACAGAATGCCGGCTCCCACGATAAGGGTTATACCGAGCGTCGAGGTTACATCTGGCACCTCGGCAAAGAAAATCATTCCCCAGATTACGGCGAACCCCACATACGCAAAATCGAAAGTTCCGATCACGGATGGCGGTCCATTCTGATAGGCGACAGCTGCCCCGATGCTGCCGATAAGTAGAGCTGCTGTCAGTAGTCCAATCGAAATCCATTCGGCCTGCCCCATCGCAGCCCACGGTGCCAACAAAAAGCCATGCCGCGCGGCATCTGGCAGTAGATTGCCCCCCCCCGGCGGCTAGTGCGCCGACTATAACAAAGCAAATATTCAGCGCGAGCGCCAGGACAATAGGGTGCTGTTTCCGACATCTGGTGCGCGTGAGGATCATGGCTCCGGCGTAAAGCATGGCAGCCACAATCGGGAGGATTGTATATTCGTTGAAATCCCCCGCACTGGGCCGAAAGATCAGCAGGACACCCAGAAACCCCGCAAACACGGCAATCCAGCCAAGCCCGGAAATTCGTTCGCCAATAAAAATGGCTGAGAACAGTGTTATGAAGATGGGAAGCGTGTAGTAGGATGCTGCTGCGACCGAAAGTGTCAGCCTCGGAAGCGCAAGATAATAGCAGATCCACATTCCAACCAGCATCAGGCTACGCAGTAACACCCAACCGAGAACATCCTGGAACTGAAGCCTTTCAGGCGATGTGGCAATGAGGAGCAGAAGCAGGACTGGAATCGCGAGCAGCGAACGGATCACGAAAATCTGCCAGATGACAAAGCTGCCGCTTGTTATTTTAATCAGCGCATCGCCTAAAGAAAGCGCAAGCACGGTCAGGATGATCACGCTGACCGCCAGGCAAATGTGATCGGCGGGTTCGCCCCGCGAGCTGGCTTTCGACATGACGGACACCCTCTGACAGATTCGTATGGAACCTTAGGAGAACATCTTGGGGTAAGCAATAAACGGAATCTCGAAGCAGTCATTTCGGCGCTGGGAGTGAGCGACCGACATGGGGTCGGAAGCGGTCGTTAAAGTCGCGTAGGATTTACGATTGGCCGCGCTCATCAGCCGTTCAAAGTATACTGATCGGAGATTAGTCCCGCGGTTGCTGCACACTATGTCACGCATTCCTGACTCTACGTCACAATTTTTCCGGACAGCGCATATAACGGATCAGTTCATGCCACCAAATCTACCCCTTTCTCAGATCCGCCAGTTCATGCCCGCTTAAAAGGAACCGATGTTTCTGACCGGTAATCAGCACACCGGGCAGAAACGAGGGAAAGTGGGGCGTAACATTCCAAGGCAAAAAACGCCGCAGCTTGGCGCTCACAGAAATCTTCTATAGACTGTGTAATTCATATGCATTACAATCAAGCTTTAACTTGGAGAAACTTTTGGCTTCTAACGCACTCGTTCAAACCCGCATTGATGCCGAAGTTAGAGATCGTGCCGCCGCGGTGCTTGAAAGTATGGGTCTTACGGTGTCGGACGTAGTTCGTATCTTACTCACCCGGACCGCGAACGAAGGGGCATTACCGCTCGAACTTATATCAGGCAGCGAAGCGCACGATGCTTGGTTTCGCAGCAAAGTTCTTGAAGCGCTTAACGACACGCGACCCGACATCTCGGATGATGAAGTCACGGTTCATTTCGAAAAACGACGCGCAGCAGCGCGCCTTAAAGCAGTGGCGCTCAAGTCGTGAAGCTCACCTGGTCCGCATTGCGTTATCAGATCGAAACGCTATCTTCACATTTATTGAGGCGGATAACCCCTCATCTGCAATCATGGTCGACGAACGGATAGTCGCGTCTGCTCGTCGCCTAATTGATTTTCTGACGAGTGGTCGGGTTGGCAGAATTGCTGGGACGCGGGAACTGGTGATAAACGGTACCCCATACGTCGCAGCTTATGCTGTAACGCAATCGGCGGTTCGTATCCTCCGCGTACTCCATGGTGCACGGGAATGGCCAGACATTATTTCTACCAGTTAGGCGTTGAATGCCAATTTGGAGAACGATGGCGGATATTGCTCCTGAGGAGGAGTCGTCGCCAAGAATCTTGACTTCGATCAGAAACAGGATCTTGGCCACCAAATTTGCCCCGTTTACCTATGCCGATAGAAAATGCAATCGGAGCCACCGAAAGGCTCTGCTAAACAGAACCGAGCTGCGTTCGTGGATGGGATCGGAATCTCATGCAGGCCTGTCTAATGGCACGCCAGAAGAATAGCACGGTGCGCGTGGTGCGTAATGGCGGCGTCAGCTTGTCAACAGATGATCGCACCGCCAAGGTCGCCCGGTGAGGGGAGGTGGGAATTTCCGACGGCGAATGGGGCAGCTGCTTCCCTGGCTGGAGTCCTCACGGCCCTTGCCGGATCCGGGAACCACTAATGGAATTTGTTGTTCGTCGCTCGATCAAGCCAAAGTCCCCACGCAAAGGCACGCGGTGCGGGATGGCTTCGTTAGTATTGATGCGGTGTTATTTCCCGCGCATCAAAGCTAGACTGACGGCGTTTAAAGTTTAGGGAGGAATACCGGTGCCGAAACTTCTTGCTGTGTACACGATGAAGCCTGAAGACCTCGCATCCTTTCGACGGTTGCCAAAAGCCGAACTGGATGCGGTCGATGCGAAAGATTAGTCCAATGGGCGGCATGGTGGGGAAGACAACGCGAGTAACGAGGCAGTGCATAGCGGAGCCAAAAATCCGTTTTGCGGTTATCTGGTGGTGGAAGCCGAAGCCACTGATGCTGCGGCACATTTAGGAGCTTGTCCTTGAACCATTCCTGCAACCACGACCAATCATCGGCAACGAAATCGCGAAGCTACATTCTTTCATAATGCCCTCGAGAGGCGACATTGTCAGTGCGTCTCGCAATGGGGTGGAGAGGGGCCTAACCGCTTCAGGCTGACAACCCGCACGAAGCCGGCAGCCTTGAGATCGAGGCCGTCAACGAACCTCGATGAAGCGGACCGGGATATCCGGTCCCATATAATCATCGGCGGCTTCCGGCAGAAGCAGTAATTGCGAGCGGTCTGTTGCAGAAAGATGTGTCATAGTAATGTATAGCAACAGCCGCTATCTTCACGAATCCACAATGAGTTTTCAGACCGGGAACCGCATGGGACATTTTAAGCTTGTTTATCAGAGCTATCCGCTCGACCTTCCAGTTGAAGAGCCACGTATCACCTTGCGGGCCTCAAGTGGATCTTGGCATGGTCAGGAGCTGGATGACTACGTGGTGCTGGATTTAGAAGTGAAATCTCCGAAATTCTTCTTCGATCCCAACAATGACCCCGAGGATGACGTCTCCCAGTGGTTGAACCCGGGTCTGGATACACAGTGGCTCAAAATACCTTTGAGGCGTTTCGAGAACCGTGACTATCGCAGCCTCCAGGAAATCCGGGCCGACTTCCAGGGAGAAGGAACTCGAAACGCTTTGACGAGTGAAGATTGGTGGGAAGCCCCAGGTCTTATCACCACCTACAGCGATGAGTTTTTCGCTCGTGCGGAAATTTCCATCCGCCACGATGGTGGTGGCATGTTTTCGATTCAGCTTTCAGGCACCACCCAGTTCGCAACTGCCTTTGACATAGCCTTTAGTGCTCCCCTGACCGTCAAGCTGATCGGATATCGCAACTCGTCGACCAAAGATGATCTTTTAGGCTGGTTCAACAGCTTTCTCAGAAAAGACGACTTCATTTTCACGTCGCTGCAGCGAGGTGAAGACCTCTATCTCAATGGTGCGGTGAAGTTATAGCCGCGCCAATCGCGCTGAATGCTTCGAGAATGATTAAGCAGATCCATAGATCATGTGAAGATCGAAACCGGATTGTCAGGCCCTCGGAGTTTTGAGACGGTCTTGGGGAGTCTTGCGGTAAACGCTGTCAAAGAGGTATGGTGCAATATAGTGGATACGCTGTTTGATGACGCGCTCGATGAGAAGCGCCTTCTGCGCCCTGCATTCCTTCTGGCGCGCAGGCTCGAATCTCGGGTGTTCCCTGATGTTCTCGACAGGGCTGCGTTTCTTGCCCTGGCAAGGATTGCTGGAATCCCCGGAGGGTACGTCTTGATCCATCATGCCGAGTTCGGCAAGCAGCCGGAGAAAACCATCAGCATTGATCCGGTTTGCGCATGGGACAGTCTTTTTCAAGTTTTCCATGAGGACGTCATTCTGGAGTTCTCCCCAAGCCCGCTATCTGTTTGGTTGCCCGCTGGCGAGCGCTTTCACGTCGTGTTCGGGAGCAAAAATATGATCGCCCAAATCGACAAAATGTGGGATCAGACCGACTCGTTTTCCTTATTCGTTGACGCGTCGCGCTTGACCAAGAAAGGCAAGCAATTTCTGCTCGAAGCCTATGAGCGATACACGATCTGATGTTGCCCGTTCCAGCGTGCATTGGGTCATTCACGCCGATAACCGCCTGCGTTCGAGCAGCGCCAGTGCCGCCAGATCAAGGGAGCGGAAGATGAGAGCAGCGTACCGATTGCGGGCAACTTTTCCGGCGGCTATACTGTCGATAGGGCTGGCCATCAATGTTGCATCGGCAGAATCTGACAACGATCAGGCCCGCGACTGGATCATCAACGGGACTGAGTTGGTCAAGGCGATCGAAGGAAAGTTCGATGATGGCGCTCTGCAGAGTGAGGCTGGTCGTATAACGTCGGGCGCTCGTGGTAGTGCTTATATAGCTGGGGTGGCTGATGCTACCAGCGGGACAGGCTGGTGTGGGGCCGGATCGGTTCTCCCCCATGAGCTTACAGATGCCGTATACATGCATCTTCGAAGCATCACGACGGAGCGTCTTAAAAGGAGAGCATCTACATTGGTGATTGAGGCGCTGGCTGCTATTTATCCCTGCCCTGCGAATTAAAGAGGCGTTTTCGAGTTATGCTATTATTGGAATTCTTGATTTTTTCAGCCGCGTTTGTGGCGGTCATTCTTCTGGCGGCTCACCAAATTGTCGCGCAGATCAAGGAGTACCGATTTTATAAGAGTAACGGCGGTGATTTTTCCGTCGATAGCGGCGCGGACAATCTGAAGCTTGATGAGCGGGTTTACATCAATGCTCTCGGCCTCACGAATTGGCAGCGTTTCTATCTATTTCGTCCGTTTTACATCGTGCTGCTTATAGTGTTCGCCGGCATAATGATCTTCTCTTTATTCTGACTAAAATGATAATAGTCACGCTCGTGACAGCCGTCTTTCAGCATTCGCGAAAGTCCTGCAGACCTCCAAAACGAGGCTTCGGAAAATTTGAGTAGAGGGTAATACTAAGGCGCCGTCTATTCGCTTGCCACCCTCAGTGCGAACATGACTATGCGGATTTTCGGTATCAGATTCTACCTTGCCGAAATCATCTCGAGTTTTTGGACCGCCTGCCTGACACAAGTGGCAGAAATGATTCAAGATGACAGAGACCTACTTGGTCCGCTTTGGTTGTCTCGTCTCCTGTTTTCGAAGCATTGTCACGTAGTTTAAAGCGGTCGTTCTGCTTATCATGCAATTGACATCTGAGAAGCAGTGACGAGTGGTGCGGTGACTTTTACGTTGGTGAGTCGAAAATCAATGGACGCCATGGAATTGTTACGGCTATGACGATGAACCTGATTTACGCTTCAGCGTTTGCGGCAGTGTTTGAGCTTGCGCCACAGCTCCTTAATGACTAGATCGTCATAGATGCGAACAACTACTACCCGGATCGGGATGGCAGGATTGATGTGCTTGACCGACGTGAAACGACAACGTCGCAAATGATCGCAAGTCATTTCCGAGGCGCTGGGATCATCAAGGTGTTCAACGCCATTCTGGCGAAAGACCTTCTCGATCCTGTCGCACTTCCAGACGGAGCCAAGCGAGCCTTGCCGATTGCGGGTGACGATGCAGCCGCCAAGGCGATTGCGACCGCCCTACAAGCCGACTTCGGGTTCGATACCGCGGATATCGGTCCCCTTGCCAATAGCTGGCGTTTTGAGCGGGCCAAGCCCGCTTACTGTATCCCACTCGATAAGGATCGCTTGATCTCGGCAATCGCTGCGGCCGAACGGGACAAGGAACTTCCGGAAGGGTCGTGGAGGCGATAGCCCCACCAGGGGCGGCTTAGTGAATGAACCGCCCTGTAATGTGCGTATATCAAGTTTTATGGACTCTACACCGCTTCCGACGCTGACCTTCGCGGCGGAGATTTCAGGTACACTTAATGTCCGCTTCGCGCCTTCATTTCTGGCGTCAATTGAAGTTCGAGCGTATCCACCAAGCAGACGTAGATTAGGCACTCGAAATTCGCCTCTCATGCTCTTATTCGACCTGAGTGTCGATCCAATCGCGGGTCTGCTCAAGAACCTCATCAGACAATTCGGGGTCATCGACCGCTCTCGCGAGGATGACGGCTCCGATCATTGCCGCCCAGCTTCCGATCGCTGCCCGGCGCTTGTCGACCGCGCCGTCGTCCGGAAGTGCTTGCTCGATACGAGCAATCTGTGTCCGCAGACCTTCGGTCATGGCGCCTTTCGCTGCGGGCGTCTGGTGACGAATGGCAGCGGCCAAGCCCGCCGTCGGGCATCCATTGCCGGGATTATCCCGATGGCGAGGCGCTAGATAAGACCGGATGAAATCGCTGAACTCGCCATTGCCGACGCTGTCTGCTGCAAGCGCGTGCGCCAGACTCTGCGCAACCAGGTCGTCCTTCGATGTGAAGTGTCCATAGAAGCCGCCATGGGTCAGGCCCGCTGCCTTCATGACCTCTGCAACGCTCACCGCATCGAACCCCTTGTCCTTAAACAACCGGCTGGCGACGTCCAGGATCCGGCGACGGTTCTCTGCCATCTGTTCTCGGCTGACCTTCATTTTCAAAATTCTCCGCAACACCCGTTGACATTTACATGATGACCATCATATTTAAATATATTCATGATGAGCGTCATGTATATAAGATCAATGACAGAAAAGAGCAATCCGATGAGCCAAGATTCCGCAGTCCTCATTACCGGCGCCTCCACGGGCATCGGCGCCACCTATGCCGAACGGTTCGCGCGCCGCGGCCATGATCTCGTACTGGTCGCCCGAGACGCGGTGCGCATGGAAGCGCTTGCGGGCCGCCTGCGCCAGGAAACGGGAGTCACGGTAGATATCCTCCAAGCCGATCTCACCCAGGCGACTGATCTTGCCAAGGTCGAGACGAGGCTGCGCGACGATGCGCGCATCGGCGTCCTAGTCAACAATGCCGGAACGGCGATCGGCGGAAGCTTCGTCGACCAGAATGTCGATGACATGACCAAGCTCGTTGCGCTCAATGCGACCGCACTCGTCCGACTTTCCAGCGCTATTGCTCCCCGTCTTGCCAAGGCAGGCGAGGGCGCGATCATCAATATCGGTTCGGTCGTCGGTCTAGCGCCAGAGTTCGGCATGACCGTCTACGGTGCGACGAAGGCTTTCGTGCTCTTCCTGTCGCAGGGGCTGGCACATGAACTCGGGCCTAAGGGCGTGTACATCCAGGCCGTACTTCCCGCCACGACCCGCACCGAGATCTGGGATCATGTCGGCGCAGACGTGAACGCCATGAGCAATGTCATGGAAGTGGGCGATCTGGTGGATGCCGCCCTGGTCGGCTTCGACAGTCGCGAGCCGGTCACCATCCCGCCGCTGCACGACGGCGGACAGTGGGACGCTTTCGATGGAGCCCGCAAAGCGATGCTCGGAAACCTTGTCAACGCGCTTCCCGCCGAACGCTATCGCACTCCCGCCTGAGCATCTCCAGTCAGCAAGCCCCCACTGCAGAAGAAACATCAAAGGTACATCATGACCCGCAGCCCTCTTTTCGAACCCGCCGCCCTCGGCAACATCCCCTTTCAAACCGGGTCGTCATTGCGCCGCTCACACGCAACGGTGCAGGCGCGGGCTTCGTGCCCGGTACCCTGACCCCCGAGTATTATGCCCAGCGCGCCTCGGCTGGCCTGATCATTACCGAAGCAACCCAAATTTCTCAGCAGTGGCAGGGCTATCAGGACACGCCGGGATCTACACGCAGGCGCAGAGATGCGCGCCGAAGGGCAGCAACTGAGGGAGATCTCCTAGCTGAGCGACGCTGGCCCCATTCGTCCGATCGTGTACAAGGTGTATCCCTTTGCGCAGACGCCAGAAGCCTTGGGTTATGTCGAGACCGGGCGGGCCAAGAGCAAGGTTGTTGTTGCCGTTTCGCAATGACCGTCTCGCCAGCAGTAGTTCAATTCCACTAAAGCATGATATCCGCTTCCATGACTCTTGCGAGATGAGCGGACATTCTCCTTCCGGCCCCTTTGCTGCCGTTTAGGGCGAGGGGGCTTTCTTGACTCATACCCTAGTTCGGAAACCTGACATTAGATTTCCCTCGGACCCCCGGAGCATTTACCGCTTCGATCAGGTCTGCCGTAAGCCGATGATGATTGCCTCTGGTGACATATTTGTGTGGACGACCATTTGGTCGCACACAGTGCTCGGCGCTATGCAGAACCCGACGATGTAGTTTATCTAAATCGCCATTGCCTCCGGGATAACGAAAACTTACTCAACCCTCGGGCCTGAGACGCCCTTTTGACCGCGCATCATAGCACTGCGATAATATCACCGTCCTCTTCTGTGATCCCGAATAATCCGAAGCTGAATTTATATGTCATTTCGATTTCTACGGTTTTCGCGCTGCCTGCACTGAAAACGAATTTAGAGTTACACGGCGCGGGCCAAAGGCCCAGGAACCGCTTGCCGGCCCAGGCCCAGCTGACCACTGCTGCTATTATGACGGCTGTTTGCGGTTCATCTGATTACTAAGTATGATAAAATATGCGTAAAGAGAGCTTAGTCATGTCCTCAGTGGAACGTTTAACCATTACACTGCCCACAGAAATGGCAACCACAGTGCGCGATGCCGTTGCCGGCGGCGAATACGCCTCCACAAGCGAAGTTATCCGCGAGGCATTGCGCGACTGGGTGCGTGCGCACGACACCGAACGTCGGGATCTTGAAACCTTGCGGGAAGCTATTCGGGCAGGGCTGGAGAGCGGTCCTGCTATTCCCGCTGAAGAAGTCTTTGCAGCCCTGCGCGCCCGCTACACCAAGGCCTGACAATGACGCTCTTCATTCGTCCAGCCGCACAGGCGGACCTTATCGAGATCGGCGATTACATCGCGATAGACAACCCGGATCGGGCGCTATCCTTTTTCGCGGAATTCGAAGCGCTCATCTTTAGCGCCATTGCCGCGCGCCATCATCGCTATCTTGCCTTCTTCACGCACAATGAGAACGCATCGAAGTGCTGCGCATCCTGCACGGTGCGCGTGACCTTCAGTCCTTTCTGAACTGAACCGGGAAGAAGGCATTCGCGAAAGTCGCCCATCGCTTTATCACCGCCATCGCTTCCCGCCTGAGATTATCGCTGACCGGTTTCCGCACAGTTTTCGTATGGTCGAGACAGGCTGGCACATGAGGCATCATCCTTACCCACAAGACGGTGCGCGAATGGACTGAGAAGTTCGGACGAGATTACGCTAATGCAATCCGTCGCCGCACACCGCATTCTTGACTGGCAATCAGATCAACCAGGCTTCTTCGCTATCAATTTAGAATCCTGACTTGATTTCAGGAATCGGTAGCCAAGCAGCACGATCTTAGACGTGGGTTCTGGTGCCGATGCCTACATAATCGAGATCCTGAATGATCTTGCGGATGATCCGGCTTACGGCGATCACCTTTGTGTCCTCGACGCCGGTTCTGGAAGCGATGAAAAGGCGACCGTTCTCTACGGGCGGATCGGTTGCGACCATGCGCATTCCGCCGTCCTTCACATATCGCTCCGCCATGCGAACAGGGAGTATCGCCGCGCCCAATCCTCCGGCGACAAGTTCTGCGATCACGGCAACGCTGGTACAAATGCTAACTTGTGCGGGAAACAGCGCCTCGGTGGCGAACCATCCGGCCACCTGTCGATACATCGCGGAAGGTGCGGGATTGGTGACGACAGGGCGCAACCATAAATCCTTTGGCGTCACCGGCTGAGACATATGCCACGCCGAAGGAATGACCCATGTGGTGGGTTGCACGCCCAGCGGTTGCAGGGTCATCTTCTCATGCCCTGTCGGGTTGAGAATAACGGCCAGATCAAGCCTGTCTTCCAAAATTGCAGCTTCCAGACCGGTGCTGATGGATATGCTCCATTCCGGTATGAGTTGCGGATGTTCCCGCCGCAACGTATCCAGTAGCAGGGGAAGGCAATTGACCGCGAAACCTTCCGCCAGACCCACGCGCACAGGCCCTATAAGAGGCAATGCAGTGTTTTTCTGCCGGATTTCTGCAATTTCACCCATGATAGCGGAGATATGGGGAAGCAAGCTCTTGCCGTCGGGGGTTACCGTCAGCCCATTGGCGCTCCGCTCGAATAGCTCTGTCCGTAAAGCGTCGCGTAACTCCTTCAACCGTAACGAAGCCGTTGGCTGCGCAATGTTCAGGTGATTGGCTGCCTTCTGAACGGAACCAAGCTGTGAAACCCAATAGAATGTTTCCAGCTGAGAGAATGTCAGTCGCGTCATTTAAAATCCTGATATTGGTCCCTCAGATATTCAGATTTGATCAGTTATGGCAATAGTTGCTATCGAACTGCTTCTGTCTCAGGAGGAGATCATCAATGACAACTGAAAACGCGGTCATTAGAAAAGCGGCGTGGCGAATCCTGCCCATAATCATGATATGTTACTTTGCGGCGTTCCTGGATCGGGTGAATATCGGGTTCGCTTCGCTGACCATGAATCAGGATCTGGGGTTCACGGCAGCCCAGTTTGGCTTCGGCGCTGGTATATTTTTTCTCGGCTACATCGTATTTGAACTGCCGAGTAATCTGGTTCTCGCGAAAGTTGGGGCGCGGCGCTGGATTGCCAGAATTCTGATAACCTGGGGAATACTTTCCGCCGCAACTGCCTTCGTCTGGAACCCGACGAGTTTCTATGTCGTCCGCGTTCTGTTGGGTGCTGCAGAAGCCGGGTTCTTTCCGGGCATCATCTTTTTCATGACGCTCTGGTTCCCGGCAGAATATCGCGCGCGCATGTTCGCGACATTCAATATTGCGGTGCCTTTTTCCTCCGTCATCGGTGCGCCGCTGTCGGGCTTTATTCTCGAATATATGAATGGCGTTGCAGGCCTCAGCGGCTGGCAGTGGATGTTCGTCATCGAGGCGATGCCTGCCATCGTGATGGGCTTCGTGGTTTTCTTCTGGCTTCCGGATTCACCTGAAAAAGCCACTTTCCTGTCACCTGACGAGAAGAAAATACTGAGTTCCCGCATCGCCAAAGAGCGCGAGGCACGCGAAGCGACCGAGAAATTCACTATTGGCAAAGCCCTTCGCGATTCGCGTGTTCTTCTCATGTGCCTTATCGCAGTGGGTCTGGTCATGGGAACAACCGGTATTGCGATCTGGATGCCGCAATTCGTCAAATCATTCGGTCTGAGCAATCTGCAAACGAGCTTCGTCGTCGCTATCCCGTCGATTTTTATGGCTGCAGCCATGATTCTTGTCGGTCGCAGTGCTGACCGTACCGGCGAACGCGTGTGGCATGCAGCCGGGCCATTCATCGTCAGTGCTTTCGGCTTTGCGCTGGCCGCTTTTGCTACATCGCCCGTGGTCAACCTCATCGGTCTTACCATCGGCGCGGCGGGTATCGGTGGAGCATCGCCGAATATCTGGATTTTCCCCTCGACCTTGCTGACCGGAGGTGCAGCCGCCGCCGGGATCGCATTGATCAATTCGGTAGGGAGCACCGGTGGCTTCTTTGGTCCGACAATCATTGGCTGGGTCAGGGATACAACGGGCGGCTTCCAAGGCTCACTGCTGTTCCTTGCATTTGCGATGCTCGTGACCGCAGGCACTATTCTGATCCTCGGCAAGTCCATGCGTGAAATGCTGCACGCGTCGAAAGCTCAACACGGTACGAGAGAAAAAGCGTGAAAATCAACGAAATTCGACTTTACCATCTGAGTGCACCCCTCGCTGAACCGATCGGTAATGCCAAGGTGTTCTTCGACCGGCGAGAAACGCTGCTTGTAGAAGTGGTAGCAGGCTCGGATAGTGGCTGGGGCGAAACCTGGGCATTGCCAACCGCAGTCGCAAGTCTGATCGAAGTCAATCTGGCCCCGTATGTACTTGGACAGGATGCGCAGCACTATCGTCGTATCTGGCAGGATATGTGCCGGGCATTCGAAACGAGGAGCGGTGTCGCCATGATGGCGATATCGGCTCTCGATATGGCAATTCACGACCTTGCTGCCAAGCAGCAAGGTATTCCTCTCCATGTTTTGTTGGGTGGCGCGCGCCGGGATCGGGTGCCGACTTACGCGAGCGGGCCTTTCTTTAAGCCCGGCGGGCACCCTTATCGGGATTTCGAGCGTGATGTGGAAAGCTACCTCGCCGATGGCTTCAAGTCGATTAAACTGCGGAGCGGCTATCGTCCTGCAGACGACGCGAGTGCAGCCCTGACTGTTCGAAAAATGATCGGCGGCGACGGCGACTTGATGATTGATTTCAACCAGTCAATCACTGTCCGCAATGCGATTTCGACATTTGAACAGCTTGCTGAGGCTCAACCGCTCTGGATTGAGGAGCCGACAGCGCCAGTTGATCTTACGGGGTACAAGCAGGCTGCGGCGCATCTCAAATGTGCTATCGCGGGCGGAGAAACTTTTGCTTCGGCACGAGATTTTATGCCCTTCTTGGCGGAAGGCGTAATGGATATCTTGCAGCCGGATATTGCCATTTGTGGTGGTTTGAGTGGTGTCGCGCAGGTCGCAGTTCTGGCGGACGTTTATGGTCGTCCGCTTATACCTCACGTTTGGGGTAGCATCGTGAATTTCCAGGCAGCCTTGCATCTGACCGCGACACTCCCGGCCTACCGAGGAGGCAGAACTGCGTTTCCGTTCATGGAATACGATGTCGGTCCAAATCCTCTTCTGGATTTGGTGGGGCGTCCATGCGTCGGGGCTGATGGCACGTTGCCAGTGCCCAGTACGCCTGGTCTGGGTATAGACATTTCCCAAGATCTAATCGCGCCATATATTGTTCGAAGCTGTCGGGTTACCTAGAGCAAATTGAATAGAGTTGTTATCCGGACAATATGGGGTGCTCATCTGGTGATAAGCATCCCAATTGGCAATGGTCAATCCAGCTATCGCATAGTGACAGCCGGAATGGAAAAGAGACCATATTCGATCGAGAAATTATCAAACGTCGAACCTAATCAATGCCGCAAGTCTGGAATTAAGCCTTAGTCGCACTTTGTGTTCCAACAAATAAGTTACTATATTTACTGGCGAAATTCTTGCCGTTTTTCATCACGAAGTAAGTCGAAAAGAGTCTCGTTATATCAGTTGTAGGATCGCCTTCCACAGCGATGATATCGGCTAATTTTCCAGTCTCCAGCGTTCCGGTGTCGATATTTGTGCCCAATACTTCTGAGGCAATGGCAGTGCCAACGTAAATCGCTTGCCTTTCCGTCATTCCACATTCGGCAGCCAGCACGAATTCCATCGCAGCTTCACAAAGAGGATGTGTGGGGCAACCTATAAATCCGTACCAAGCGCAAATCGTACACCGCTCTGCACGCCAAGTTGAAAATCACGGAGCATATATTCCCATGCGTGGATACCCCCGGTAATGCAAGGATTATTTTGGGATTGCTCGAACGTGAGATCGGTTACGGTCATGTGTCAGGCCTCCGCTGAAGCGGCCATTCATGCCGCGGGCCGGTATGGCGATGCGAAGGTCAGGTCCATATCAGTGGCGCAAGCGCGAAGCACTTTTGGAATGCCTGGTTTACCTGATCTCGATCTTGCCGATCTGTTTGCCCATACTTTCCAGCGCCCTCCTCACATAATCGGAGATTTACGTTTCGATATTAAGCCGAAACATGCTCTCCCCGATATCCTTCGCCTTTTGTCATCATCGCCCAGATCGCTCGTGCGGTCTTATTTGCCAAGGCGATAGTGATGAGCAATCGTGGTTTACGTTGCTGCATTTTCTGAAGCCATGAGCCTTCAGGGGCTCCGTTCTTGATGGCCCATCGAATGCGGGTCATAGCTCCAATGTTCAGTAGTCGCCGGATGTCACGTTGCCCCATTTTCGAAGTGCGGCCAAGCTTCTGTTTGCCGCCAGTCGATTTCTACAAAGGTACAAGGCCAAGCCACGCTGCAAAATCGCGGCCACGGCGAAAGCTGTTCATATCAGGCACGAAAGCTTTGATAGCCATGGCGCGACAGGGCCAATGCTTGGTGCAGTTTGAAGCCGTAGCGCCTTTGGGTCACGCTTTGCTTCTTCCTTCGTCTGTCGCCCGACAACAGCAATCTTCGTATTGTAGCTTTCGAGCTGATTGATAAGTAGACGCCCGAGCTCTACAACCAGCAAAGGCAATGAGGTATCGGGATCCTCTATCTCGCGTTCAAGCCTGCGCACAAAAGTAAGGCCCGCAGGTACAACAATCCCGTATTCCATCGAGTGTCGCGCAAAGCATTGACGATCTGGTTCCTTTGACGAACCAGAAGATCTCGTGTCTTAAAGACCATTGCCCTTGACTGCTGTTCAGCAGACTTAACCGGAACGAACCGCATCCTTGGCCGGATAGCGGCTTCACTAATGGCTTCCGCTTCAGCGGCATCATTCTTGTGTCGTTTAACAAAGGGCTTAACGTAGATAGGTGGAATGAGCCTGACGTCATGGCCAAGGGCACCAATCTTGCGCTCCCAATAATGCGCGGAGGCACAAGCCTCCATCGCTACTACTGTCGGCGACTGGCCTGAAAAAAACACTCAACTGATCCCTCGTCAGTTTTTTCCGAAACAAGGGTTTGCCAGTGGTATCTGCTCCATGCAGTTGGAATACAGACTTAGCGAGATCAATATCAATTATTGCGGCGCTTTCCATGAACACGTCTCCTGTGCCAGATTAGCCCCGCGCCCGCAGTATGCCTTATCTGCCTACGATCGGGGAAGGGGTATCCAAACCATCAGTGGCGTTCGTAAACGGCTCTCTCCCAATCGGGATAATGGAATTTTTCATAGGTCTGCCAATGGAAGTGAATCTGCGACAATGTCGTCACCACGGTCTTTCGCTCATCCATCAGTCGCTGCCGCGTTTCAGGCGTAATACCATAGCCGTGTTCGATGATGTCGACACCGCCATCCAATGCCAGCTTTACCGCGCTTTCAACAATAGCGTGTTTCATTAATCAAGAAAATAAAGCGTACTTGTAAGGCTAATTTGCAACAAAACCGATCTTTTATCTAAAATACTCAGTCTTGTTTTTCCCCTGAATCAAAGCATTCGCAACAGGAAATCGTAAAACCTCATGTCCTGTGCTCGGGACACGTTAATTCGGATGCCTCTCCCCAGGGGGTTTTGTTTGTCGATACAAAACACGCTGCCGGGTGCTATGAAAATGCTTTCCTTAGCGCCCGCTCGGGCCAATTCGATATCGCTGACGCCTGCCGGTAAAAGTAGATACCTGTAATACCCCCCAACGCTATCTGCAAAACATTGCCAGCCGGCTTGGTCGATTCTATGCTGGAATGCGTGTGAAGCCGTCTCAATCCTCTGCCAAAGGCGTTTCAAATGCCGGTCGTAATGGCCGTCCGCAATCACTCGGTGAAGCAATCGCTCGATATGGCCCGAACTGTTGACTGTGGTCAGCATCTTCAATTCGGTCAGCGCCGCGATGATATCCTCCCGCGCAACGATAAAACCTGAACGCAAACTTGCTGACAATGTCTTCGAAAATGTCCCGACCGAAATAACGCGATTGACTTGATCAAGAGTGGCCAGGCGATGTGCCGGTAGCGGCAAGTCACAAAATGGATCGTCTTCGACTATCAGGATATCATGGGCACTCGCCGCGGCAAGTACCGCATGGGCGACCGGTAAGGTAATCGAACCGCCCATTGGATTATGCCCCAGCGATTGGGTGAAGAACATCTTTGGTCGCTCTGATTTGAGCTTCTCGTTAAAGTCATTGACGTCCGGTCCTTCGGGTGTGCGTCGTACACCCACCATACGTATCTGCGCCAAGGCAAGTTTAGCAAACAGTGGGTAATAACCGGGATCGTCAACAAGGACTGTATCCCCAGCTGATAGAAGTCCGCGAATGATAAGGTCCAGCGCATGATTGGCGCCAAAACTCAATAATACATTTTCCTCGCCTGCGCGAATGTGCTGGTTTTTCAGTCGATGGGCGATCTTTTGCCTTAACAGCGGAAAACCCAGCGCTGATCCGTAGGCATCGGAATCGGTGGTCAATGACCGGTCATGGATGGTGAGGTGACGTTTGATTTCCGATTGTTCTGTCCATGCTGGCGGCGGTCGTCCGTCTCCTACCCGAATTTGAAAGCTCTGATCAAGCTGAGCGCTAAGAAGAGAAGCGATGTCCACTGCTTCCGCGACATGTTTCGGGCGTTGGTTATTTGCCGTATCGGGCTCGAAAACAACCGTAAATCCAGATCCCTTGCGTGCGGCAATGAACCCTCCGGCGACAAGCCGGTCGTAAGCCTCCACAACCGTATTTTTCGACACATTGAATTCGTCCGCCGCCTTGCGAACGGAAAGCAGCCGACATCCATATGGCAAAGCGCCGGAAACTATCTGTTCCTTCAAACGGGCGGTGATTGTTTCCACAAGCGTGACCGCAGAGGTGCTCGAGCCATTTGTAAAGGGCATGCTATCTCCGTGCTGGTACAGTTGGTGACAATAATTAAAAACTGTACCTTTTCATAAGGGTAACAAATTGCCCATAAAACTTTCAAGAGGAACTTCTTCCGGGAGGCAGCATTGGCTGATTTAAACGTGAAAGCATCGCGACAGGACATTAATTCTCGTTTGGAGAATATGCGGAATCTCTCTCCCGCCGCACGATTGGCCAAAGTCGCGGATGCAGTGTCGCTCTCTAATGAGGAGGCGGACGTCTTCTTACATGCTGGCCTGCCGGTCGATCTCGCCAATGGGATGATCGAGAATGTCATCGGCGTATTTGAACTGCCGATAGGTATAGCCACAAATTTTACCATAAACGGGCGAGATTATCTTATCCCGATGGCAGTAGAAGAGCCATCGGTTGTCGCGGCTGCGTCCTATATGGCGCGGATATCGCGCAAATGCGGTGGGTTCCAGACCTCGAGTACTGGCCCACTCATGCGAGCCCAGGTGCAGGTACTGAAGCTGAGCGATCCGTATAGCGCGCGAATCCGGGTGCTGCAGGAGCGTGAGGCGATCATTACTGCGGCCAACGCCAAGGACAAGGTGTTGATTTCGCTCGGTGGGGGTTGCAAAGATATTGAAGTTCATATCTTTGAGGACACGCAAGTCGGCCCTATGGTTGCCGTTCATCTGATTGTGGATGTTCGCGACGCAATGGGTGCGAACACGGTCAATACAATGGCCGAAACCGTGGCGCCGCTGATCGAAAAAATAACCGGCGGTGAGGTCCGACTCCGTATTCTTTCCAATTACGCTGATCTACGGCTAGCGCGTGCAATGGTGTCCCTGACGCCGGAAGCATTGAAAACCCCCGAATATGGCGGCGAGAGAATCGCACGAGGTATTGTTGAGGCTTGTGCCTTTGCCGTTGTCGATCCCTACCGCGCCGCCACCCACAATAAGGGGATAATGAACGGTATTGATCCAATCGTTGTCGCTACCGGAAACGATTGGCGTGCGATTGAAGCTGGAGCTCATGTATGGGCATCGCGCTCGGGCCGGTACACTTCGCTGACGCGATGGGAAATGGATGCAGCGGGGAACCTTATAGGCACACTTGAAATGCCTATGGCGTTGGGCTTGGTAGGGGGCGCCACCAAAACGCATCCCGCCGCTCGCGCGGCGCTAAAAATTCTCGGCGTGCAGAACGCTCAGGAACTTGCCGAAGTCACGGTGGCAGTCGGGTTGGCACAAAATATGGCCGCGCTTCGGGCTCTGGCCACGGAAGGCATCCAGAAGGGGCATATGGCATTGCATGCCCGCAATATTGCAATTGTTGCCGGAGCGATTGGCGAGGAAGTTGACAGGGTCGCAGCCGCTCTCGCCGCTGACCATGATGTCCGTGTGGACCGTGCGAAAGAATTGCTCGAAAGCATGCGCAACGCATGATGGCGTGGACAGACGAATCCATGCAAATGGTGCGAAGTGCAACGAGCCAGGGACCAATTTGATACGCGCCTGGCTGATATGGAGGCCCCAATGAGTACTGATCGAGAAAACAGCCCTGTTCTTGCTAAGAGGACTGGCCCTTTGTCGGGGGTTATCGTTCTCGATGTAACACGGGTCGTCGCGGGGCCGTTTTGTGCGATGCTCCTGGCGGACATGGGTGCGACCGTTATCAAGATAGAGCATCCCAGCGAACCGGATTATGCTCGGACGTTCCCACCATTTGTATCTTCTGGGGAGGCGCAGCTAAGCGCTTTCTTCTCACAGTACAATCGCAACAAACTCGGTTTGTCGATCAATTTGAAATCCGAAGACGGTAAACGCCTGCTCAAACAATTGGTTGAGCAGGCGGACATATTGATCGAAAACTTCCGTCCCGGCACCATGGACAGGTTGGGGTTAGGGTACGAAACGCTCGGCGCCATCAACCCCAAGCTCGTTTATACCGCCATTAGCGGCTTCGGCCGGTCGGGTCCCAATTCATCGAAGCCTGCATATGACAATACCGGCCAGGCAGCGGGTGGCTTGTGGTCGATGAATGGCTATCCTGATCGACCACCCGTACGAGTTGGCACTATCATCGGCGATCTGGCTGCATCGCTTTACGCCGCTATCGGGACAGTAGCAGCTCTGCGAGAAGCTGAAAAAACCGGAAAGGGTCAGGTCGTGGATGTGTCGCAACAGGATTCTATCCTGACTCTGACTGAAAATGCAGTGGTTCGCTACACGACTCAAAAAGAAGTGGCCGAGCCTCTGGGTAATGATCATCCATTCGTTAGCCCTTATGGTCAGTTTCCCTGCAAGGACGGTTACGTGTTCTTTGGAGGCTACACAGACAAATTCTGGTCCATCACGTGTGAGCTGTTCGGCCAGCCTGAAAAAGCCAGGGACCCGCAAATCGACACAATGGAGAAGCGGTTCGATCCAAAGATTTCGGAGAAAGTCGTCAAGCCGCTCCTCAATGAATGGTTTAGTCAATATACAAAATCCGAGCTTGAGGAGATGGCGGGAGACCGGGTTCCCCTAAGTGCAATCAAGACCATCGCAGAGGTTGTCGAAGATCCTCATATTGCAGCGCGTGAGATGATTGTTGACGTTCCCATGGGGGACCAGCTGGTCAAAATGTTTGGGCTGCCAATCAAGCTCTCCGGCATGGATAGTATCCGGTATGAGGAGGCTCCGTCTCCCGGAGAGCACAGCGCCCGTATTCTGACAGAACTTCTGGGCGTTTCACCCGAAGAGGTGGCCCGATTGAAAGATCAAGGTGCAATTTGATGGGGACGATCGACTTCACGAAGGACGATCACGTTGCGATCATCCGGATTAACCGGCCCGAAAAACTCAACTCATTGACGCTGTCGATGTATGACGATCTAGGCGCCGCTTTTCAGCGCGCCAATACAGATTCAGAAATTCATTCGGTAGTTCTGTGTGGCGAGGGAACGCGCGCCTTTTGTGCAGGCGCGGACCTCAAGGAATCGATTCCCGCTCTAGCATCTGATCGGTTCGATATTTCGGCCTGGGACCCGGCACATATCAAGTATGCGGGGTTTAATAAGCCGATAGTAAGCGCGGTCCAAGGTGTTTGCATGGGTGCAGGTTTCGAACTCATGCTGGCTACGGACATACGGATAGCTTCGCAGGACGCCGTGTTTGAGCTTCCTGAGGTCCGGCACGGGTTCGTTCCGGCGGGTGGCACTCTGGTCCGCCTGGTGCGTCAGATCGGATACGCGCATGCAATGGAGATAATGCTCACTGCGGAACGCTTTTCTGCGTTGGATATGCGTGAACGGGGCGTCGTCAATCGTATCGAACCTTCCGATAGGGTTGAGGCAACCGCTTTTGATATCGCCCGACGACTGGCCGGCTTCAGTCCAACTGCGGTACAGGCCATAAAGGAAGCGGCACTAACATTGCCGGATTTTCCTATCGTCGATGCTTTCCGCGAGGAAGCCAGAATTGGGCAGCGTACCTTTACCAGTGACGAAGCCAAGAAGAGCTTGGCGGCTTTTGCCGCGCGAGGAAAGGATAGTTGATGGCTGACGTCACGATAGTTGAGGTCGGCCCCCGCGATGGCTTGCAAAATGAAAAGCGTATCGTGTCGACGAAGGAGAAACTGGAGCTTATTTCCTGTCTGCGTACGACCGGGTTGACGCGGCTGGAAGTTACGGCTTTCGTTTCCCCGAAATGGGTGCCGCAGATGGCGGATCATGACGCTGTACTGCGCGGGACGCCTCCAGCGGAAGGATTGGTCCGGTCGGTGTTGGCACCAAATGAGCGTGGTGCCCATGCCGCGTTGGAGATAGGTGTCGAGGAACTTGCGGTATTTACGAGCGCCTCGGAGAGCTTCGCCAGAAAGAACATAAACTGCTCAATAGATGAGAGTATCAAGAGGTTTCAACCGGTTGCCGATCTGGCGCGTGACAGAGGCGTGAGATTGCGTGGATACGTTTCCTGCGCCGTCGAATGCCCCTTTGAAGGCGCGGTTGAGCCGCACGCGGTCGCGGATATCGCAAGCAAACTTGCGGATTTGGGCTGCACCGAAATCTCTCTGGCGGATACGATTGGGCGAGCTTCGCCAGATAGCGTTCATAAGCTGCTATCGGTTGTCGGCCAGAAACTTCAACCGCAACAACTCGCTTGCCACTTTCACGATACGTATGGTCGGGCACTTGAGAACATCGATGTTGCGCTTGAACACGGTATTCGTGTTTTCGACGGCGCTATTGGCGGTCTTGGGGGATGTCCATACGCACCGGGAGCAGCTGGAAATCTGAGCACATTGCTGTTGGTCAATCATCTGGAGAACAAGGGCGATTCGACGGGTCTTGACATTGCGGCCTTGGAGCGGGCGGAGCAGCTTGCGACGAAAATCCGAAAAACTTCGATGTGTGTTGCCGATTAATAACTAGAATATGGGAGGAACAGTATGCGCGTTGATAGACTTAAGAAGCTTGCAAATGGTGCAGTCTTCCTGACGGGAGTACTCGCGGCATCCAACGTCTTCGCTAAAGATCGGATCAGCGATCAGGTCGTGCGTATCGGGCTCATTGAGGATATGAGTGGTGTCTATGCCGACATTACCGGCATGGGTGCTGTCACAGCTGCAAAAATGGCTGTTGCGGAGTTTGGTGGTTCCGTCTTGGGAATGCCAATCGAGATTGTTTCAGCAGATCACCAGAACAAGGCTGACATCGGTGGTGCGATCGCTCGAAAGTGGTTCGACGAAGATGGGGTTGATGCAATTCTCGATGTCGCGTCATCGTCACCGGCGCTTGCGGCTTTGGAAGTCGCGAAGCAGAAGGAAAAGCTTATTGTCCTGAGTTCTCCCGGTTCGTTGCGCATAACGAATGATGCGTGCGGTCCTTACGTTGTGCATTGGGCATACGATACTTACGCGGTTGCGCATACAACAGGTCAGGCTCTCGTCGATCAGGGGCTGAAGAATTGGTATTTTATCACTGCCGATTACGCCTTCGGTCACGGTCTGGAAAAGGAGACAGGCGATCTCGTCAAGGCGAGGGGCGGTGAAGTTGTGGGTAGTATCCGTCTGCCTATCGGGACTGCGGATTTTGCGTCAGCACTTCTTACGGCGCAAGGGTCAGGCGCCAACGTGGTAGCCCTGGCGAATGCCGGTGCAGATACGATCAACTCGGTCAAGCAGGCTGCGCAATTCGGGCTGACCCAATCGGGACAGAAGCTCGCCACGCTTGGTGGGTTCATCAACGATATTCATGGAATGGGTCTTGAAGAAGCGCAAGGTCTGACGATTGTCGAGGCCAGCTATTGGGACTTGAACGAACAAACACGTGCATGGTCGCAGCGCTTTTTCGAGGAAAGAAAGGCAATGCCGAACATGCTGCAGACGGGTGTTTATTCATCCGTGCTCCACTATCTCAAGGCAGTCAAAGAAGCCGGTACGGATGATACCAAACAGGTGGTTGCCAAAATGAGGGAACTGCCGATCAACGATGTTTTCTACCACGATGGTTCCATCCGTGCGGACGGTCGCATGATGCACGGTATGTATCTGTTTGAGGTCAAAAAGCCGGACGAATCCAAAGAGCCTTGGGACTACTACAAATTGCTGGCTAGAGTTTCCGCTGACAAGGCATTTCAGCCCTTGGTCAACTCGCAATGCCCGTTGGTGACGAAATAGGACCTGTTGCGCAGAACACGTCCGACATCTGATTTGGCGCAACATCTCAATAGCCGCTCAATAGGAGAAATAAAGTGACAGGGAACATGAACCGGCGAGAGTTTAATCTGTTTTTGGCTGCAACGATCGCCTGTGCGGTGACGGGCAGCAGTGCCTATGCCCAGGCGAACGGCGAAACGCTTACTTCCATTGTTTATCCGGAGCCGCCTATTTTGAACCTTGGATTGAACCAGCAGACCCCCACCGGCGTGGTAGCTGGAAAACTCTATGAAGGCTTGCTTTCTTATTCGAGGGACTTGACACCGCAGCCTTTGCTGGCAGATTCATGGGATGTTTCGCCGGATGGTCTGACCTACACCTTTCATCTCGTAAAAAATGCGAAATGGCACGACGGTCAGCTGTTCACATCTGCAGACGTTGTCTTTTCCTGCAAGACGTTTCTGCCGGAGGTTCATCCACGCGCGCGCGATGTTTTCAGCCGCTGCGCAAGCATTGAGGCACCCGACGACTACACGGTGATTTTCACACTCAAGAAGGCTTTTCCTGCGTTTCTGATGGCATTCGAGACAGCTTCAGCGCCAATGCTGCCGCGTCATCAGCTTGAGGGAACGGATTATCGCAAGGTAGGCGCGGAACAACCTCCTATCGGCACAGGTCCTTTCCGTTTCTCGGAATGGGTGCGGGGTTCACATATTCACCTGACTGCGGTGGAAGACTATTACCGTCAAGGCGAACCGAAACTGCGCGAAATCTATTACCGTGTGATTCCTGATGCCGCGTCGCGTGGCGTCTCAATGGAGCAGGGTGATGCTCAGTTGGCGCAGTGGCAGGACATTGAACCCTTCGATGTGGCGCGTCTGGCCGCGCTGCCGCATCTTGAGATGACGACTGACGGCTACGAGTATTTCTCGCCGATGTTGTGGATCGAACTGAATTGTCGCCGTCCACCTATGAACGACAAGCGTTTCAGGCAAGCGCTGATGCATCTGATCGACCGGGAGTTCGTGCGCGACCGCATCCTGTTTGGGCTTGCGAAAGCGGCCACGGGCCCAATTTCATCTTCGATGCGGTTTTATAGCGCCGATGTGCCGACTTATGAACCATCGGTCGAGAAGGCGACGCAACTGTTGGATGAAATGGGTCTGAAGGCAGGTTCGGACGGCGTGAGAGCTTCGCTCAGGTTCACAATGGTGCCTGCTGGTGAGACGTGGACCCGCATCGCGGAATATGTGCGACAGTCTTTCGCCAAGGCAGGTATCAAGGTCGAGTTGCAGAGCAACGATCTGGCGGGTTGGGTTGAGAGCGTCAGCAATGGTGATTTCGATATCAGCGGCAACCAGCTTTATCAAAATGGCGATCCCGCACTGGGAGTAGCCCGCACCTACATCTCGTCAAATATCCGCAAAGGCGTCATGTTCTCCAATACATCGGGTTACTCCAACCCGAAGGTTGATGAATTGTTCGAGGCTGCGGCAGGTGAACTGGATTCCGAAAAACGCCAAGCCTATTACACCGAGGTTCAACAACTTCTTGTAGAAGAAATGCCCGTCCTGTGGCTGGCGGAACAAAGATACCCGACGATTTATGATAATCGATTGAAAGAAGTGGCGGCCTCAGCCACTGGCGTCAATTCCAATTTCGGTACGGTCAGTTTCGCCACGAGCTAACCGTTAGAGTCGCCCGTTGAGAGCCTGAGCGGAACACACCGCCAGTGTTGTTCTCGACATGATTCCAGATTGAGGGTGGTCGTAAGCGGCCGCCAGATGAAAGGCTGTTGTCAATGTTATCCCCTATTGACGATAAAGAAATCGCTGTTTTGCGTGACTGGCGTCATAAGCTGCATCAGTTCCCGGAAGTTTCGGGTTTGGAAGTCGAAACAGCACGAGAGGTGGTATCCTTCCTGTCCGACACCCAGCCGGATCAGGTGATAACTGACTTGGGCGGTCACGGTGTGGCGTTGGTTTATGAGGGTGAGCAAAGCGGGCCAGCGGTGTTACTGCGTTGCGAGCTTGACGCATTGCAGATCCAGGAAATCTCCGATCTTCCCTACAAATCCCGCAACGATGGAAAGGCGCATATGTGCGGGCACGATGGCCATATGACAATGATGGCAGCTGTTGCCCGTCAGTTGCACCGGAAGAAGCCATTACACGGTCGGGCCATTTTGCTTTTCCAGCCGGCAGAGGAAACCGCACATGGCGCGGAGGCGGTCATTGCCGATCCCAAGTTTGCGTCAATCAAGCCGGACTATGCTTTCGCTATCCATAACATGCCGGGTTTGCCGCTGGGGCATATCGCAGTAGCTCCGGGGCAAATCACCTGTGCGTCGATGGGGCTGTGTATCAAGCTGACGGGTAAGGTTTCTCATGCCTCCGTGCCCGAAGCGGGCATTTCGCCAGCAATGGCGGTGTCGCGTATCATCGCGGCTCTTCAACGGCTTCAAGCCGGGGAGACTGTCGAGCCGGGCTTCCGGCGCCTGACGGTGACTGGCGTAGAAATGGGTAAACGCGTTTTCGGCATTACACCGGGCAATGCAGAGATACGCATCACCCTTCGCACGCCTGAAAGCGACGCCATCATGGGGCTTCTGGAAGAAACGCTCGACATGGCGCGCAAGATTGCCGCCGAGGAGCGACTGATGCTGGATTATTCGACACACAATTTCTTTAGAGCCTGTGTGAATGATCAGGACGCCGCAGCGATTTTCGACAATGCGGTCGAACGCATGGCATTGTCCCGGGTGACGGATTACCTGCCTATCAGGGGCGCGGAAGACTTCGGATTGTTCGGATCTTGTTCAAAATCGGCGTTATTGTTTATAGGCTCCGGAATGGATCATCCCATGGTCCACAATCCGGATTATGATTTTCCGGATGAATTGATCCCCCAGGGGGCGGGAATATTTCTCGGTGTTCTCGACCAATTGCTTGGTTCCACGCACCAAAAGCCAACAGAAACCCTAAAGACAAGCTAATGTTCGTTCTTTCCCGATTATTGGCGAAACTGGCGGGGATCGTGTTTACGATCCTCGTTATCGCGATAATAAACTTCGCCGTCATTCATTCAGCGCCGGGAGATCCCGCATCGGTGATCGCCGGTCAATCCGGCGCTGCGGACGCTAAATTCATCGCGCAGATCCGAGCTGATTATGGTCTCGATCAGCCCTTTTTTAACCAGCTCGTGACCTATGTCGGTAAGGTTCTGCAATTCGATCTGGGTTACTCATATCGGCAGCGGGCAGCCGTCAGTCAGTTGATTGCCGAGCGGTTGGGACCAACCTTGCTGCTTACACTTTCCGCTTTCTTCCTTTCGTTGATTGGCGGGGTCTTGTTCGGTGCAATCGCCGGAAAGCGGAATGGTTCGTGGGGTGATCTTGCGATCTTGCTGGTTTCATTGCTTCTTTATGCGACGCCGGTCTTTTGGCTCGGGCTGATGCTGGTACTGGTCTTTTCGATTCAACTCGAATGGCTACCGGCATTTGGCTATGCGAATATTCGCGCTTCGAGTTTCACCACGGGTCAATATGTGTTTGATGTGGCGCGCCACGCCATTCTTCCCGTGGTTACTTTGGCCGCAATCTATATGGCCGTCTACATCCGACTGATGCGCTCCTCGTTGATCGAAGTTTCACACGAAGATCATGTGCGAACCGCACGTGCAAAAGGTCTGAATGAAGCACAAGTCCTGTCTCGCCATATGTTGCGCAACGCCGCCGTTCCCGTCGTGACTTTCGCAGGATTGCAGGCGGGCGCGCTGATCGGTGGGTCCGTGGTTGTGGAAACAGTATTCTCTTGGCCAGGTCTTGGGCGATTGACCTACGATGCGGTGACCGCGCGCGATTATCCCGTTTTGCTAGGATTGTTTCTGATCATGTCGATGCTGGTTATCGCGACCAATCTACTGACCGATTTTCTGCATCGGGTTATCGATCCTCGTGTGAAAGGCCGATAGGAGAAACGCTATGAGGGATTTCATACGAACATTCATGAGCAGGCCGGCAGGCCTCGTTGGCCTCATACTTCTAGGCTTTATCTGTCTGGTCGCCGTCGTTGGACCGTGGTTTTATCCGGCTTCGCCATGGGATATGGCTGGTGTGCCTTTCAGCGCGCCCGGAGAGAACGGCATGCTCCTCGGCTCCGACACGTTGGGGCGGGATGTAGCGGCAGGCATCGTACATGGGGCACGCGTTTCCATTCTGATAGGATTGGCCTCCACTCTAACCGCACTTGGTATTGGAGTGATACTCGGTTGTGTCGCGGGTTATGCTGGCGGTATGCTCGATACGGCTATTGTACGGTTCACGGAGATATTTCAGACCATACCAAGCTTCGTGCTTGCAATCTTGTTTGTCGCTATTCTAACTCCTTCGATCTCCACAATCATCTTTGCGATTGGCTTGGTGAGTTGGCCACCTTTGGCGCGACTGACGAGAGCGCAGGTGAAAACAATCTCACAACGTGAATTCGTTCAAGCCGCCCGGTGCCAGGGACAGTCCATGCTGTCTGTCGTCGTCCGGCATATTCTTCCAAATGCCGTTTCGCCTATCATAGTCGCCGCGTCGCTAACAGTAGCGGCGGCGATCCTGATCGAGGCTGCATTATCCTTCATGGGGTTAGGCGATCCCAATCTGATGAGCTGGGGCTATATGATTGGCGCCGGTCGAACCGTCATTCGGCAGGCGTGGTGGATGAGCGTCTTTCCCGGTGTTGCAATCCTTTTAACCGTGGTTGCAATCAATCTCGTCGGGGAAGCGCTGAACGATACACTCAATCCGAGGATATCCAGAGCATGAGCGAACCGTTGCTATCCATTCAAAACCTTGTGCTCGGTCTACCTACGGGCGCCGATCGCAGCCATGCTGTCGACGGCGTTAGTTTCAACCTCAACAAAAACGAAATCGTATGTCTTGTTGGTGAGAGCGGTTCCGGTAAATCGATGACCGCCCACGCGATCTTGGGCTTGCTTCCGACCAAGGTAAAGGCTCTGCAAGGCGAGATCAGGTTTGAGGGCCGCAATCTGCTTGACCTTGGGCCGAAGGAAATGCGGACCTTGCGAGGCAACCGGATCGCTATGGTGTTTCAGGAACCGCTGACTGCGCTCAATCCTCTACAACGCGTTGGGGCGCAGGTCGCGGAAGCTGTTTGTGTTCATACGCCGATGCCCTCGAATAAAGCCCGTACGCGCGTTTTGGAGCTGTTTGGGCAGGTTGGTTTGCCCGATCCGCAACAGCTTCTATCCGCTTACCCCTTCCAGTTATCCGGCGGGCAGCGTCAACGCGTGATGATTGCTATGGCGCTCGCCAATGACCCGAAGCTGCTGATCGCGGATGAACCGACAACCGCATTGGATGTGACGACGCAGCGACAGATACTGGATTTGATCGTCGACCTGCAAAAAAAGCGCGACATGGGAGTGTTGTTTATAACGCACGATATTGGCGTGGTCGCCGATATAGCCAATCGTGTTGTTGTGCTTCGTCATGGCAAAGTCGTTGAGCAGGGACCGGCAGCCACGATTCTGAATGCGCCTAATGACTCATATACAAGAGATTTGCTGGACGCTGTTCCAGGGCGTGGATCGGTGCGTTCAGTAGAGGGCAAAAGTCAGCCGCTATTGCAGGTCAATGGCCTGCAAAAGGTATTCGTGACCAAACAGGATATGTTTGCACCACCTCGACGCGTAGTCGCTGCAGATAATCTCAATTTGGTTTTGAACAAAGGTGATACGCTGGCGGTCGTGGGTGAAAGCGGTTCAGGCAAGTCCACGCTCGCACGAATGGTCTTGCGTTTGATCGAGCCGGATGATGGCTCGATTATTTTCGACGGCGCACCCGTGCAGAGAATGCGTGGAGAAGATCTGCGCCAGTTCAGGCGCAAAGTACAGATCGTGTTTCAGGATCCGTATGCGTCACTGGACCCCAGATTGAAGGTCGGCGAAAGCATTATACGCGGCCCGATGGCGTTCGGAGCCCCTCGTTCAAAGGCGTTGTCTACCGCTACACATTGGCTGGAAAAAGTGGGATTGGGAGCGCATGCGCTGGATCGGTATCCCCATGAGTTCTCCGGTGGGCAACGGCAGAGAATCTGTATTGCACGCGCGCTGGCGCTTGATCCTGTCTGTTTGATTGCAGACGAGGCGGTCTCCGCGCTCGACGTTTCCGTTCAGGCTCAAGTCCTCAAGCTTTTGTCCGAGCTGAAGGCGGAAATGGGGCTGACAATGCTGTTCATTACGCATGATCTGAGGGTTGCTAGGGAAATCGCTGACCGCATCGTGGTCATGCAAAAAGGCAGTGTAGTCGAAGAGGCTAAAGCATTGGACCTCTTCGAAAGACCGCGCGCCGATTATACACGGCGTCTGCTGGATGCGGTTCCCGGACGAGATTTCTTCGACCGTCGCAGTGTGGGCGAAGCAGCTCTGTAGCCTGATTGACACGAGCACTGGCTACTCGCGGTCGGGAACAGGCCGATCGAAGACGAAAAAAGGAGAACACAAATATGAACGACACTGAGCGCTCCTTTATCGAGAAAGCCACTTTGCTTTTCATCGCTTCCCGCAGTGCTGAGGGGGCGATGGACGTCTCTCCCCGTGGCGGCCAGCCTTGTGTTGTCAGGATACGTGCGGATGGAAGCCTTCTGCTTCCTGATTACGTCGGGAATAAACGACTTGATACTATCGGTAACATACTGAGCAATCCCAATGTGGCGCTTGTGCTGCTCAACAAGCAAACGGATGTTTACCTACACGTCATTGCCCACGCCACTTTCTCGCAAAGTGAGGACGATATTGCAGCGTTTCCTGCTGACGACAATCGCCCCTTGAGCATCATGGTGCTGAAGCCGTCCAGAATGGAGTTCATTCAAAGCGATGCATTTCGCAAGAGTGGATTCTGGACTGACCCAACCGAACGGAAGCCGCCGCTCGATGTGTTGGATATTTATACACGTGACAGCAAATGGCAGATGGAGAACGGGAACGGACCAATAATTCGAGACACCGAATCCGAGCATCGTCTTGCTCAAACCGGGTTACGAGAGTTTTACGGGACGCCGAGCCCAATTGTGCAGACCAAGGCCTATAATATAGCAGGCCCCGGTTTTATGTCCTTTATCGACAAGGCGACCTTCATCGTCTTTGCTCATGAGACCGAAAGCGGTGAGATCGTGATCGAACTGGTCGGTGGCGCGCCTCTGCATGCCGACTACACCACCAATCGACAATCTTTCCTGCTCGATATGAGTGGCCGTCATGGTACACAAGGAAAAGCAATACTCCATTCAGGCAAGTATGCCGTTCTGGCCGCGGAGCCGGGTCGATGCGAGAATATAAGGCTGAATGGCGCTTATCGACAAACAAACAATGATATCGATGAACAACGAGCGCTGAGCATATCTGCCGAGGAAATCTATTTTCATTGTTCCGCTGCCTTTACCAGATCTCGGATATGGGCGGATGCCCGTCCCACCGCATGGACCGGCAAGCGAAAGTTTTGGTGTGCCGAACGCAAGCGTGAAAGCGCAGATGTGGAGTCTTTCGTCTTGAAACCAGTCGATAGCGCTCCAATCGGTCACGTGGCGCCGGGCCAGTATGTAACCGTCTCGCTACCCAGGGACGGTGATCACAGGATAGCTCGCCAGCGTTGCTATTCGATTTCGGGCACACCGGAAGCTCACTCACTGCGTATTACGGTGCGCCGGATCGGAAATAATGGTGTCTCAGATATGCTTCACGACGAGATAGACATTGGCGACGAATTGTTGCTGGGGCCGCCGGCGGGACATTTCGTTTTGGAGAGCGAGCCTTTGCGTCCGGTTGTCTTGATTAGTGCAGGGGTTGGGATAACGCCGCTTTTGCCAATGGCCGAAAAACTTGCAAGGGAGCAGTCGGGTCGCGAGATATGGTTTGTGCATGCAGCGCGGAGCGGGAAACACCATTCCCTCAAAGAGGATATAGAGCGTCTGGCAGACGCTAACCCATCGCTTCGTCTGTTCACAGCGTATTCCAAACCGGAAGAAGGCGACGTTTGTCATCATGACGGTCGGCTCAATGCCAGTATCATTGAGCAATTGACGCCTGTCGCAAAAGCCGATTTTTATATTTGCGGTCCTGATACTTTCATGTCTGAATTAAGTGAAGGTTTGAATGCTTTAGGCGCATTACCTGCCAGCATCAAGAAAGAAGCGTTTGAGCAAAAAAATGGCGGCCCCACACTTTTAGCGTCGCAAACTGTCGCCACACGCGCTCCTTGTTCAGTGACATTTGCCCTTTCGGGCCAGAAGCTCACGTGGAAACCGGAAAGCGGAACTCTGCTCGACCTCGCTCTCGCGCATGAAATTGATGTGCCGTTCTCATGTCGCACTGGGGAATGCCAATCCTGTGTGCAGCGTATCGTCGAAGGCAAAGTTGATTATCTTATAGGCGAGGAACCGATCCTCGCGCGTGGACGCGTCATGCTCTGCCAAGCAACACCGCTTGGCGATGTCGTCATAGATTGCTGAATGAAACGCTGCATAGTGGTGTCGGTGGGGTTTCGCGATCTGGACGGAACTTCAGACATACGCAGGTACAGCAATATGGCGGTTGATACCGGGAGTATCTATTCATGTTTATAAATGTGATAGCGGATCATCCTGATTTGGTTGAGGAGTTGACCCAATGGCGCCATCATCTGCACCGCAATCCAGAACTCATGTACGATCTTCCTTTAACGGCTGGGTTCGTAGAGGAAAAGTTACATCGCTTTGGTTTTGACAGGATCGAGAGGGATCTCGCACCGAGCGGAGTTGTCGGTGTTTTGCACGGTTACAAGGGCCCGGCAAGCTGTAAAGATAAGTCTATTTTGCTTCGCGCGGACATGGACGCCCTTCCTCTTCTGGAAAAGACGAATGTGGCGCATCGATCTCAAGCGACGGGAAAGATGCACGCCTGTGGGCACGATGGCCATACTGTCATGCTTCTAGGAGCTGCAAAATTGCTCGCGGAAAGTCGTAACTTTGACGGAACGATTATATTCTGTTTTCAGCCAGCCGAGGAGGGCGGGGCCGGCGCGAAAGCCATGATCGACGCAGGTCTGTTGGAAAGGTATCCGGTTAAATCAGCATTCGGTTTGCATAACTGGCCCGGAATGCCGATTGGGTCGTTCGGTATCACGCCGCGAGCCATGATGGCGGGGGCCGACGCGCTTTTCATAACAATTGAAGGCAAAGCCGCCCATGCAGCGCAACCCCACCGTGGGCGGGATCCGATTACAGCGGCCGCTTACCTGATAACTTTATTGCAGACCATTGTTTCCCGAAAGCTCGATCCTCTTACACCTGCTGTTATTTCGATCACTTCCATAAATGGCGGCGAGGCGTGGAACATTATTCCTGACACTGTTCAGATGCGCTGCAATATCCGAACGTTTTCTGATGCCGTGGCTGAAACCATTCATCGTGAAATCAACAGCATTTGTCATCAAGTCGCCAACAGTTTCGATCTGCGGATTGAGGCGTTGCGTCCAGAAGGTTGTATTCCTTATCCACCGACGATCAATCATCCAATAGAAACAGCAATTGCCATCAAAGCTGCTGAGTTGGCATCGGCTAAAATGCATGTGACAGTCGATCTCGAACCCACAACGGCAGCTGAAGACTTTGGCTTCATATTGCGGGAAGTTTCAGGGGCGTTCATGTTTATTGGAAATGGAGACAGCGCACCGCTCCATAGTTCAGAATATGATTTCAATGACGACGCTATCCCATTCGGTGTTAGTTATTGGCTTGCAGTGGTCCGTAGTCTTTTGGTTCAATAAAGTGCTCGGACAAAAGCGCGTGAGCATCTAGTTATTTGAATCGGCTACTTTATTGCTATAACGATCAAACTCGATAACAAGCTCAAAACGCATCCTGTCAACTATCGAAATAAACCGGGGGCGTCGACGTCTGAAGCTACCACGGAATGCGGCATTAAAGCGTTAACATAGGCGTCTCTAGATATCTTGATGAACTTTGCGCGGTTAAGTCGGAAATGCGACCCTCAACAGCCAAGGTTACATAATTTATATTTACACCTCAAAACAATAAGATCGACTATTTAGTATGTTCTCTACAGATCATGTTCTTGCGGAAAAAATTTTCGTTCAGACTGACGAGATTTTGACTGGCGGTGTGGAACCAGAAGATCTTGAAATTATTGGTTTAAATCACGACTGTTCTTGACTCTACGTCAAAATCAGAAAGACGTTAGAAAATCTGCATTACTTAATTTCAGACTGGCAATCTGCAATCTCGGCCCGGTATAACTGCTGGAGACAAGACACGCATGTCCTTGACTTTGAACCCAAAGCAAAAGGACCCCCTACAAATTTGCCGCGTTAACTATCGAGGTTTGGAATTCGCGCGCTCCCAGCCGTCTGATCAGATTTTGCGTCCCGGGCAGGCTGTCTGCCATGGGGTGGGTTGCGGAATGGCGGCTTATGACTAAAATCTCTTCATGATCAGAACTTAGTCCCTCTTTACGTTGGGCAAGCCGCTGCTGATCAGTCGCATTAATTTCGGAGTTCTAGATTGATAGAGATACGCCCCCCGCAACTGGGTGATGATCCGGCAATACAAATCTTGCTTATGCAGCTTGGGTACGAGGTCGAGCCGAAGCAGTTGCGCGACCGGATGTTTTTGCTCGCGAAAAGTTCGCGTGATCCGATTTTATTGGCGTTAGATGAGGCAGGCGTTCTTGGCCTGATCGCCCTCCATGTGACGCCAATGCTCTTTTCTCCAGCGCCGGTCGCTAGAATCACGACGCTTGTCGTCAACGAGCAAGCTCGAGGAAAAGGTATTGGCCGGAAACTTGTAGAAGCAGGCGCTACGCTGGCAAAGAACGCTGGATGTGAGGTCCTGGAATTGACGACGGCACTCCGCCGGACTGACGCCCAGGCCTTCTACAAAACAATCGGCTTCACTGCCTCGTCGTTGAGACTGCACTGCGATCTGACCTAAAAGTTGCGGATCAGGGCACAGGTCTGCCGATTGGAAACTCGATGAGAATTAGGGCGGCTTTCGGCCTATATTTATGTGACCACAGACGACCGAAGTGGGGTCGAAAGTGGCCGTTAAAGTCGCCTAGGATTTACGATTGCCCCCGCTCATCAGCCGTTCAAACTATACTGATCGGAGATTAGTCCCGCGGTTGCTGCACACTATGTCACGCATTCCTGACGCAAAATCTAAATCGGAAGTAACCCACCGATGTTGAACTCATAGCGAGTTGATGAAGCACATTTGACGTTGCCAGCTTTCGAAATCCGGTTTGTGATCTGATGATCGCTGCGCTCCGGTGAAATCTTACTGAGCGGTGATATTCTTATAGCTTTGGCCTATGGCTTCCCGAGCGGTAAGTTCGCGTCCGCATGTATTGGATCTTACCGATCGGTATTATTTTCCTTGATGTAGCCTGAATAATCCCTTACGAAAATATGCAAAGGAGAATGCGATTGATTAAATCAGCTGCAGACTTAGGAGCATTGGTTCGCGAAAAGCGCAAGGCTCTCGGATGGACGCAAACAGACCTCGCGGGGAGATCCGGCACGGGAGATCGCTTTATTATCGACCTGGAAAGCGGGAAGCCGACATGCCAACTGGGGAAGGCTCTATTGGTTGCGCGCGAAGTCGGAATTCATCTCGTCGATGCCAATTCGTTTACAGAAAATCGACAAGCGGAAACGGAAGCAGACGACGAGTTGTCATACTTGCCAAAATACTAAACGCCGAGGCCATTTGAAATGACGACTTTGTTTTATGAAGATTTTGTGGAGAAGCTATCCCAACTGCATCATGCCATTGGTGACGGTATCTGATTACGCTGCTTCCTGTTTCTACAGATTTGCACGAGAGTCAGCGTTCTCGACTGGTTATCAAAGCATATAGACTACCTCTTCTCTAATTAAGGTAGGTCATATGAGAACCTAGTGGCTGCTACTTCCCCAACGTCTGAAAATTACACTGGCATTAACTCCACCAAAGCCGAAACCGTTGGATATCGCGTATTCAGCGGCTATCTGGCGTGATTGGTTTGCCACAAAATCTAAGCCACTGGCTTCTGGATCCGGGTTAACTAAGTTGAGGGTAGGTGGTGCGATTTGATCCTTAAGCGCCAGAATTGTAAAAATGGCCTCAAGCCCCCCGGCCGCGCCCAGGAGATGGCCTGTCGCCGATTTCGTCCCGCTGACAGCTATGGCATTGTTAGAGCCAAAAACGCTCTTGATGGCTCTGATTTCGCCCAAATCGCCAACTGATGTCGAGGTAGCATGCGCATTCAGATGGCCGATGTCGCCGGGCTTTATTCCAGCCTGTGCAATGGCGATCTCCATGGCTCTGCGTGCACCATTGCCGTCCTCGGGGCCAGAGGTGATATGGTGTGCGTCGGCTGTTGTTCCGTACCCGATGAGTTCTGCAATTGGCGTCGCACCGCGAGCAAGTGCATGGCTGAGTGCTTCAATAACCAGCATGCCCGCTCCTTCGCCCATAACAAATCCGTCGCGAGAGGCATCAAAGGGCCGCGATGCCTTGCCCGGCGTGTCATTGAAGCTGGTCGAAAGAGAGCGTGCCGCGGCAAAACCGCCGAGACTAACAGTGTTAATGCAGGCTTCAGTTCCGCCGCAGAGCGCAATGTCTGCTTCATTTGCCCTGATCATTCTGGCAGCATCGCCGATAGCCTGAACGCCTGCAGCGCACGCCGTCACAGGTGCCCCAATGGGGCCCTTAAAGCCAAAACGGATCGACGCTTGCCCAGCTGCGAGGTTGACGAGAAACGACGGAATAGTGAAGGGCGAAAGACGGCGGACACCGCGTTGATCGACGGTACGGACTGCCTCGCTTATCGCGGGAAACCCACCTATGCCGGACGCAATGATAGTCGCGGTCCGTAGTTTCTCTTTATTTGAGGTCGGCTTCCATCTCGCCTGAGCGAGCGCTTCTTCAGCTGCGGCGAGTGCGAAGATGATAAACCTGTCGACTTTGCGTTGGTCTTTGGTAGAGAGGACTGTATCCGGGTCAAAGCCTCCTTCAGCATCATCCGCGATTGAGGGGACTATCCCGCCGATCTTAGACGGAAGATCAGCGACGACATCATCTCCCAGTCGCCGGATTCCGCTCTGTCCTGCAAGTAGACGCGACCAGGAAATATCAGCAGTCGCTCCAAGGGGGCTGACAGCTCCCATTCCTGTTACAACGATCCTACGCATAGGTTTTCCGCCTTTGTTTTCTTTGATTTTCGCATTTTTTCTTACTGCCGGGGGAAGATCGGCCCGGGAGCGTGCCCTAGAACATGCAGCGTTAGTTCGGGCTGCAAGAGCGCTATTGGAGCGGTATCCGATCTGCAGCGCTACTGCGGCTCATGAGCTGAACGGAATAATGGAGCCCTCTCTCATTTATGGGAGCAAGCTTCGTCATCCCCTTTGCCACCTGCAAGGCGCCTCACTTCGTTAGCGGCTGTATCGAGAACATTTTGCGACAAGTTCTCATCCTCAATGAGGCGGGACATCGTGACAGCACCGACCATAAGGGACAAAATAGCGATTGCCTTGCTGCTCGGATTTGACGTGTCGGTCTCGTGCATCAATTCGTCCAAAACCTCAAAATGAGCCCTGATTCCGTCCTCGAATGGTTGCCGAACATCTTTACTTTGACGCGCCGCGTCTGCTCCCAATGCAACCAAAGGACAACCGTCAGCCTTTTCGCCACGATGTCCGCGCGAAAGATAGAACTCAATAATAGCTTCCAGAGGGTCTGAATTTTCACCCGCAGCTGTAGACCACCTGCGGGTGGCGCTTTCCATAGCGCGTCGAGATGCCAGTGCAGCAAGGTGATCCTTGGATGCAAACTGCTTATAGAAGGCACCTTGCGTTAAGCCCGCACCTTTCATGAGGTCCTTCAGGCCGATCCCGTCAAAACCATGTTCTCGAAACAGTCGACTGGCCACGTTGATCACTGTTTCGCGATTCTCTTCGGCCTGTACGCGGCTCACTCTCATAACGGCCTCCTATTAGATTTCGTTTGACATCTATATCATAAATAGAGTTAGGTCGCAATCTAATTTGTCTGGATTGCTGGTTATGAAGAGAAACCAAGAAATGAAACGCAAACAAGTCTGGGCCATTGCGGGTCTCACTGTGGCCGCAGCCACTGCCGCGGCTTTTTTTGTGGTTTTGGAAGTACCAAAGCGGGAAGCGGAGGCCGCTGATCCAAGGACGGCTTTCCCCTTGGTTCGGGTTGCTGAGGTAAAGGCCACCGGAATGGCCGAGCGCTCCTTCACAGGCACTGTCGCTTCCCGTGTCCAGAGCAATCTTGGTTTCCGCGTTCCCGGCAAGATCGTTGAGCGGATGGTGGACGTGGGGCAGCAGGTCCGGCGGGGTCAGGCGCTGATGCGCATTGACGAAACTGACCTCCAGCTAGCGCTAACCGCCAAGCGAAACACGGTTTCTGCAGCGCGCGCTATTGTGATTCAGGCGCAGGCTGACGAAAAACGATACGCAGTGCTGGTAAAAAATGGTCTTGCGGCAACTCCGCAGCGTTATGAGCAGGCGAAGACGGCTCTGGATACGGCAACGGCGCAGCTCGCAGCTGCTGAAGCTGCCGCAAAGGTCGCGGAAAACGAAGTAGCTTACGCGGTCCTGTTCGCGGGTTCGGATGGAACCATCGTTCAGACATTAGGAGACCCGGGACAAGTCGTGGCAGCCGGACAGAGCGTGGTTCAACTGGCGCAGTCCGGGCCACGCGAGGCCGTCGTCTGGCTTCCTGAGACGCAGCGACCGGCTCCCGGCTCCCAAGCTCAAGCGAGAATCTATGGCAGCGGAAGTCTCAGTGGCAAGGCCACGCTGCGACAGATTTCCGATTCAGCCGATCCACAAACCCGGACTTACGAGGCGCGCTACATTCTTGAGGGCGATGCGGCGTCAGCCCCGCTTGGCTCGACCGTTACCATAAAAATTGTGGATACTGACCGCGAGCAGGAAGTCGCCGTACCAGTCGGAGCAATCCTCGACAACGGAAATCGCACAGGCGTGTGGGTAGTCAACGGCTCCACATCCACGGTGAAGTTCACACCGGTCAAGGTCCGCCAAATTGGTGAGGAGGCGGCATTTGTCACTGGTATTGACATTGGAGAACAGATTGTCGCTCTAGGCGCGCATCTTCTGGATGATGGTGGGAGCGTTAGGATTGCCTCGCAGCCCGAGGTGAAAAAATAATGAGCTTTAATCTCTCCGCTATCGCAGTGCGTGAGCGCGCCATAACTCTTTTCTTTATCGTGCTGCTGGCAGTCGCTGGCGCCTACGCTTTTATCAAGCTGGGACGAGCCGAAGATCCGTCGTTCACTATCAAGACATTGACGGTCACGTCCGTTTGGCCAGGTGCCACTGCGCGTGAAATGCAGGACCTTGTCGCGGAGCCTCTCGAAAAGCGTATTCAGGAACTCACATGGTATGACCGCGTCGAAACGACGACCAGACCCGGCTACGCTTTTCTGACAGTCACGCTCAAGGATAATACGCCTGCAAGTGCCGTCGCAGAAGAGTTTTATCAGGCGCGCAAAAAGCTTGGCGACGAAGCGCGCAATCTGCCGCCAGGTGTCATGGGCCCGTTCGTCAACGACGAGTATTCAGACGTGAGTTTTGGCCTTTACGCCCTGAAGGCAAAGGGCATGCCGATGCGCGATCTTGTCCGACAAGCGGAGACCATTCGCCAGGATCTTCTGCACGTGCCAGGCGTGAAGAAAATCAACATCGTCGGCGAGCGCCCCGAGCAGATTTTTGTCGAGTTTTCCTATTCGAAACTCGCAACTCTCGGGATATCTGCGCAGGATATTGCTTCTGCGTTGCAGCGACAAAATACGGTCACGCCTGCGGGATCGATTGACACCAAAGGACCACAGGTCTTTATCCGTTTCGACGGAGCATATAACAGCGTTCAGGCGATTGCCGACACGCCGATTGTCGCTGCTGGACGAACATTGAAGATCTCCGACCTTGCGGAGGTTCGGCGCGGTTATCAGGACCCTGCCACTTACGTCATCCGCCACGAGGGCGAACCGACGATCATGCTAAGCGCGGTCATGCAGGCGGGATGGAATGGTCTTGATCTCGGCAAGGCACTGGAGGCTCGCTCTGCCGCCATTGCACAGACACTGCCACTGGGCATGACCCTCACCAAGGTAAGTGATCAGGCTGTCAATATTGACGAGGCCGTCGGCGAGTTCATGCTCAAGTTCGCCATGGCGCTCGGCGTTGTGCTGTTCGTCAGCTTGGTCGCCTTGGGCTGGCGTGTCGGCATCGTGGTGGCGCTTGCTGTGCCGTTAACCCTCGCGGTTGTTTTCCTGATCATGTTGGAAACCGGACGTTTCTTCGACCGCATCACGCTCGGCGCTTTGATCCTCGCCCTCGGCCTCCTTGTTGACGACGCCATTATCGCTATCGAAGTCATGGTGGTGAAGATGGAGGAGGGCATGGACCGCATCAAGGCGGCCGCTTATGCCTGGAGCCATACCGCAGCCCCTATGCTGTCCGGCACGCTGGTTACGATCATCGGACTGATGCCGGTGGGATTCGCAAAATCAACCGCCGGCGAATACGCTGGTAATATTTTCTGGGTCGTCGGTTTCGCCTTGATCGTATCCTGGATCGTCGCCGTCACATTTACACCCTATCTTGGCGTCAAGATGCTGCCAGATATCAAGCCCGTCGAGGGCGGTCATCATGCTATCTATGACACGCCCAATTACCGTCGTCTGCGTTCTATCATCGAGTTCGCAGTTCGCCACAAATTTGTGGTCTGTGCGGTGGTAGGCATTTGCATGGCCGTTTCGATCGTGGGAATGGGTGGTGTAAAGCAGCAGTTCTTCCCGACATCAGATCGCCCGGAGGTGCTGGTTGAAGTGCGCATGCCAGAGGGCACGAGCATCGAGGCGACGACATCCGCGGTGAAGAAGATTGAAAGCTGGTTACAGTCTCAGCCCGAGACAGATATTGTCACGAGTTATGTAGGGCAGGGAGCCCCGCGCTTTTTCTTCGCCATGGCCCCGGAATTGCCCGATCCAGCCTTCGCCAAGATCGTTGTGCTCACGCCCGATGCCCACGCTAGAGAAGAACTTAAGCACCGCTTGAGGGGGGCCGTATCAGAGGGCCTCGTTCCCGAGGCATCCGTGCGTGTGACCCAGCTTGTATTCGGTCCCTACACGCCGTTCCCGGTCGAGTTCCGCATCATTGGCCCCGACCAAATTGAGCTCTACAAGATTTCCGAGCAGGCTCTGGCAATCATGAAGACTGTTCCAAATGTACGCCAAGCCAACAGGGATTGGGGCAACCGCACGCCTGTGCTGCGCTTTTTCCCCGACCAGGAAAGGCTCAGTCTGATCGGTCTCTCACCATCGGAGGCGGCACAACAGATGCAGTTGCTTCTGAGCGGCATTCCTGTCACCCAGGTGCGCGACAACATCCGCAACGTGCCTGTCGTTGCACGCAGTGCTGGCGAGAACCGCCTTGATCCTTCACGACTTGCTGACTTTTCGTTGATGAGCAGAGATGGTCGACAAGTTCCGCTTGATCAGATCGGGCATTCCGAGATCCGCTTCGAGGAGCCGATCTTAAAGCGTCGTGACCGTACCCCGGTGATAACCATCAGGTCCGATATCAACGAGGCAACGCAGCCACCAGAAGTTTCGCAACAGGTGATGAAGGCACTGCAGCCATTAATAGCATCGCTTCCCATTGGATACCGTATCGAGATGGGTGGCAACATCGAGGAATCACTAAAAGCCAACGTCGCTCTCGCTCAGGTTTTCCCGCTGATGATTGCTGCAATGTTGATCGTCATCATCATGCAGGTTCGCAGTCTGTCGACTATGACAATGGTTATGCTGACGGCACCGCTTGGTCTTGCCGGGGTGGTTCCGACATTGATTCTGTTCAATCAACCCTTCGGGTTCAACGCCATTCTCGGGTTGATCGGGCTGGCTGGCATTCTGATGCGCAACACGTTGATCCTGACGGAGCAGATCAAGGAGAACCAAGCGGCTGGGCTTGATGACTACCACGCTGTCATTGAGGCGACAGTGCAACGGACACGACCAGTTATCCTGACTGCGCTAGCAGCGATCCTGGCGTTCATACCACTGACCCACTCAGTGTTCTGGGGGTCTATGGCATACACATTGATTGGGGGAACGGCAGCGGGAACGGTTATGATCCTACTCTTCCTGCCTGCGCTGTACGCCGTGTGGTTCCGAATAACACCACCCCAGAAGGCCCATACTTCCCATTCATCAGGCGAGTATGCCGAGCTAAAACCGTACTAAGCGCTGGCTTTGGGACACACGAACGATAGTTAAAAAAACTTACAGAAAGTTTCGCGACGGGAAAATTAAGCGGGAGGAGCCCAAGGCAAAATATATGTAGCTCAATTTTAGGCGCGTTAAGATATGTATCGTGTGTGTTAGAGCCATGATTATTGACTGGCAATTAATCAACGGCGGAAAAAAATTAGGACATGAATTCTTAAAACCCCATTGCTCATCCATCGGGTTTAATAGGCGTAAACATCCGTATTGATTGGGCGCCCTGGCATTCGCACGAAGTCTGCCTTTAAGTTGATGGGGTCTTCTAATCCTCGTTATGTGCTACGAGTTTTGACGGAAAAATGAGTTCGTCGAAATATGCCCAAACTGTATGCAAGAGCTAATCAGCTGCGACATTCCGGTTGCGAGAATGGAACCCCTTTGGCATGACGTTAACAGTGAGGAGGGGACATGATCCAGTTGATTTTGTATTTGTTGGTTCTGGCCGTATTGTGCATGTGTCCACTGGTAAAAAACGTTTGGGACGCATCTATCTAGAGCTCGCCATTAGCTGTCGGCTCGCGCCTGGCGGATGGCCGGTGATACGTTTAAATGCGCGGCTGAAAGCAGCTTGAGAATTATAACCAAGTTTGTGCGCCACAGTGTCGATCGACAACCTGTCGCGGTTCAGCCATTGGCTGGCAAGCCGCATCCGAAGTTCGGAAGCGTAGCGAAGCGGCGGAATACCGATGGTAGATTGAAAGCGCCCAGCAAAAACAGATCGGGAAATGTTGCATTCAGCCGCCAGCTCTTCTACCGACCAGTCATGACCAGGGTTTCGGTGCAGTGCAAGAATAGCGCGCGCCAGACGCGGATCACGCAAGGCAGCCACGAGACCTGAGGCATTTTCACAGCCGCATTCCACCCAGCCTCGCACGATCATGGCGGCCATAACTTCGGCCAGTCGTGCGAGTACGCCCGCAAATCCGATCCGGCCTGAGCAGATTTCATTCTTCATACTGGTGAAAATGGGTTCCAGTCCGGGATAACGGCCATTATGAGCATCCGCCAGCATGAAGGGCGGCATCAGCGGACCAAGCCCCTGCATTCCGCCCAGATCGAACTCCATACAGCCATAAAATAGAATGGCGCTGGGTATCGTGCTGGTACTCGGGCAGGTGTCTACCCCACTAACCGTGTCGCCAAGAGGGGCTGTGGTAAAGCTGTCGATAGGTTGCACCGGGACACTATCATAGGACAGCAACGCGTGCTCTCCGCCTTGAGGCATGAGAACGGCGTTACCTGCCGATAGCCTTTGAAGCCGTCCATCTGCGCCTCTTAGCAGTGCTGTTCCTATGGCGAGATAGTGGAAATAGGCATAACCGGGTCTGGCATCAAAACTCATGCCGAACTCTGGCCCGGTCTGGATGCGGCGATATTGAACCCCGCGCAGTCGCATCCCGGACAGCAACTCGCTTACGAGGTCGGAGGATAACGCGAAGGAGTCTTGGAAAGTCATGTCAGGAGTTTCAATCAAATATTCAGGTCTGTTAGACATAGATCGTCCGATGATTGATGTCTAGGTTCCGGTTCAAACTGATTGAAAATGGAAAGATCCTAGATGTCTGATATCACTTGCTGCTCAGCATTAAGCACAGGGCCTGATGGCCTAACCCATGAAGACCAGGTATCTGCTTCGTGGCTTGCAGTGTTTTCGCTGACAATGGGCGTATTCGGTCTGCTTACGGCAGAGTATTTGCCTGCGAGCCTGCTGACACCCATGGCTGCCGAGCTTGGTGTGTCTGAGGCTTTGGCAGGGCAAGCCGTTACGGTCACCGCAGTGGTGGCGCTATTTTCCGGTCTTTTTGTACCGGTTCTGACAAGAGGGGTCGACCGGCGCATGGTTCTCCTGGCCTTTTCCACGTTGATGATTGCTTCCAACTTGCTGGTGGCTGTCTCCTCTAGCATAACAATTCTATTGATCATGCGAGTTTTTCTGGGCGTTGCTCTTGGTGGTTTCTGGGCTATGGCCGCGGCTGTCACAATGCGGCTTGTGCCTCCTGAACTCCTTCCACGTGCTCTCTCTATCGTCTTTAGCGGCATTGCTGTGGGGACCGTTGTGTCGGTGCCGCTGGGCAGCTATCTGGGAGAATTATTCGGGTGGCGTAGCGCATTTTATGCAGCAGCGGCTATTGGGGTCGCAACACTGTTGTTTCAACTTTTTACCTTACCGCGGCTTGCGCCTCGCAAAACCACGGCTCGTCTCAGAACGGTGGTCGACGTCGTGCTGCGTCCGGGCATTGCGATTGGCATGCTGGGCTGCATTCTCGCGCACACCGGGCATTACGCGCTGTTCACTTATATAAGGCCATTTCTTGAAAGCACCGCTGGCGTTGGTCCGGATGCGCTGGCGTTGATGCTGCTCGGCTTTGGAATAGCAAATTTTGCTGGTACTCTTCTAGGAGGCTGGTTGATGGAGCGTAGTTTGCACCTGACGCTTGTGCTCATGCCAATGCTTGTTGGCATCGCGGGTCTCGCTCTTGTCTTCCTGCCTGTCTCGGGCCTTGGGCTGGCCCTTCTCGTGGCTTTCTGGGGATTGACGTTCGGCGGTGTACCCGTCGCCTGGTCGACCTGGGTTGCTCGTTCTGTTCCAGATCAGGCGGAAAGCGCCGGTGGAATGGTGGTTGCCTCGGTGCAAGGGGCGATCGCTGCCGGGGCTGCAACCGGAGGCCTCATGTTCGGCTTGAGCGGCATTGTTGGTGTGTTCATAGGTGGCAGCCTGGTGATGCTGCTTGCCGCATTGCTCATAGCACTCCGTGTTAAGGTAAATGCTTCGGCAGGAGATGGAATAGGTGCGGCAAAGGTTCACCTCTGAATACCCGTCGGGGGTGCTGTCACGTTGTTTGCCATGCGGGCGCGTGGAAGCCGCAAGGTGGATTTCAGGCGAGTTGCAGCGCGGCCATCCTCCATTGGGCAGTTGCAGTTTGACGGAAGGATCGGATCTGGGCAGCGGGGCGATTTGATTTGGCGGGAACGAAATGGTTTCGGACGGCTGAGAAGATCGAGACAGATTGTTGCAGCGATCTGATCGTCCTAAATCCTTGCCGGGTTCGTTCACGCTTTCGAAAGGGCAGATGCGAATTTTCGGCCCTGTTGTTCAGGCCTTTATGAGAGCGATGCTCAACGGCGGGCATGACCTGACGCCTGGCGGCGCCATAGGATCGCAGCTTGTCGGTGATGATGCGCTTGGGCGCCAAGCCTTGCTTCTTCAGCAAACGGACCAGCAATCGTTTGGCTGCCTTGGCGTTGCGGCTAACCTGAACGATTTCATCCAGGACGTATCCGCCCGCCTTTATCCACGGCGCGCCACAGCCAGCACTTTTCTCCCTCCGATCCGAACGACGGCCTCGTCGAGATGCCACACGTCGCTGGAAGAAGGCGGTTTGCGGTGCAACCGCGCTGTGAACATGGAACCGTGCGACCTACACCATCGGCGGATTGTTTCATACGAAACTGCCACACCGCGCTCCAGCATCATTTCCTCGACTTCGCGCAGGCTCACATTGAACCGGAAATATAGCCAGATTGCGCGGGCGACGATTTCAATAGGGAAGCGATGATTCTTGTAGGTCGGCGACGAGCTGTTCATCCTACCCGACTATCGCAAATCGATTGACGAAAAATCAATGTGACAATACCATATTTTCACCATGATAATAAATTTATTTTAGGTGAGGTTGGCGCTCGCCCTCCAGGTGGGGGGGGCAGTAGCGCTATTAAGGCCGTATTGGGCGAGGGGACTAAACAACTTGAATTACGAGCGGCGATTAATCAGTTTGATGGTGCACCAGTAATTACAATAATCGAAGGGGCATTTACTGGTTATGTCGATCTAAGGCCTTTTGATTCCGGCGTTATTGTAGACCATATCTCCAAAGCAGAATTGTTGATGCTACCTGGGGTTGTTGATGTTGATATTCATTGTAAATTAGGTCAATTCTTTGAACACAATTCTTGGAATAACTGGTGCATTGTAGCAATTATTATGACGAAAACAGAAGATGAATTTTACGAAACTATTGAGACAGCAAAGCGATTATTCTGGTGTAAATTGGCTTGATGATCGTTTAATTACTATTACGCCTGGATAATTGCCATGAACAATAACATTTACGATCTGGCTAAAATACTTTGGGATTATAATAATATAAGCGTAAAACCGAAAAGTGCAGATGCGCTCATTGTTATGGGAACCAATGATCTTGGAGTTCCAAGGTATGCTGCTAAACTGGTGCAGATGTATAAGTATCGATGGGTTATCGTAACAGGCGGCGTAAGCCATGAAGTCTCTAATAGAGCAGAGCCATTTGGTGGCACTGAGGCCGAGGTTTTTCGTCGCATAATGATTGAACTTGGCTGCCCAGACAATTTAATCTTAGTGGAAAATCGCGCACGAAACACCGGTGCAAATATACTAGAAAGCAAAATACTACTTGATAAACTTGGGATTGTGATTGTTTCAGGACAACTCGTTCATACACCGAGTATGCAACGCCGCTCACTAGCGACAGCCCAGAGACAATGGGACGAAGTGTCCTGGCTAGTTAGTGGACAGTCGATAAGTTTTGAAGAATATATCGAAGATATCAAATTTGAAAAGTTCATTCATGGTTTAGTTGGGGATACCATTCGTATCTTAGAATATCCATCAAAGGGCTTCCAAATAGAACAAACCATGCCATACGAAGTAAGACTAGCACTGGATCAATTAATTAAAATGGGTTTCACAAACAGAACCGGCCCTGACTGGGCCAACCTGCTAAACTTGCCAATGGAATAATGAAACAGGTTGGCCCAGTCGGCCCGAAGCTGCGAAAATGGCCATCACGGTGTAACAAAAGGGTGGCTGTGCTTTGGTTGCGTCACTTTAGATAAAATCCGACCCTATTGTGAAGGAGTTTGGATGTAACTTTGCACCGTCTCTATAGCGTAGACCCAAAAGTGATGTCCGTCAAAATGCTGTCGCAAAAATACCCCCTTCAGTCTTGCTTTTGCGACCGATATTTGCGACACCAATTTGAGAGTGACTTCAGTTCACGATATTTACAGTAAAAAGTCACAATTTCCGCGACATTTCTTCAGGTTTGCGGGCGAGGTAAATCGCCGTGACAAAGTTCCGGCGAACGTGCGCGCCGAATTCCTCGTCCACGATGCGTCCGATCTCGCTCAGCAACCAGGACCGTTTTGCTTCAGGCAGGCGGGCGACCGGCGAGGGCTCTGTCGCAAATTTTTTAGCTGATTAACGACGGCCTTATCTGTGGGCGCAATTATGCTGCGAGTTCGGCAAACACTTCGAATGGCGAGCGGTTGTTGTTGGCGAATTGCTTCTTGCGGATCATATGAGCCACTTCGATGCCAGCAATCGTTGCTGATGCGCTGTCAAACGCCTTGAAGCCCAATGTGTGTTTGGTGATCCGCTTGATGAAACGATGATCCTGTTCAACAATGTTGTTCAGATATTTGACTTGCAGAATTTCGATCATCTTGCCCGTGACCGTGATTTTCAGGATTGTGTTTACAGCTTGTGCTCCGGCCAGATTGGCTCCACTTTTATCAATGACTATTTTGTGCGGAGCGCCGTTGCTTGCAATGGCCTTTTTAAAGAAACGTCTCGCAGCGCCGAGATTTCGGCGTTCGGAAAGCATGAAATCAAGAGTTTGTCCGTCACGATCAACGGCCCGGTATAGATAGGTCCATGTGCCTTTGACTTTTATATAGGTCTCGTCAACGCGCCAGGATCCAAGCGTTCGACGTTTACGCTTCTGTGCTTGTTCTGCGATCTGTGGCGAGTAACGAACAACCCAGCGGTTCAAGGTTGCATGGTCAACGTCTACACCACGTTCAGCCAAAATCTCCTGCAGATCACGATAGGAAACTGAATAACGGACATAGAAGAAAACAGCGTAAAGTATGACACTTTTGGGAAAGTGAGCACCTTTGAAATTCACCGTCATCCGCTTCCACCTCATTGAGTTACATGCACCGATCGGGACATAACTCGGCAGAACTGAATTTTTGCGACAAAGCCAACCTAGGTCCTTTGTGAGGAAATGCAGTGCGATAGCTATGCTCTGATTGCAGAGTCGACGGTTCGGTCCCTTCAACGTATGACAGAGTATTTTTGTCATAGTCAGGGTGCGATCGCTAACGACCTTACTGGTAACCTGGCAGACGGACACCAATTTCGCGCGCTCCGGATTCTTGACTTGGAATCAAAAGCAAAAGCACTCCCTAAAAATTTGCGCCGTTAACTGTTGAGGCTAAAATTCGCGCGCACTCAACGGTCTGATCAGATTTTGCGTCCCTGGTAGGATGTCTGCCAGAGGGTGGATTGCAGACTGGCAGGTTGTAGACCTTTCGGTGCAAAGCTGCTGTTGTTACTGTATCCGAAACCAACCTAATTTGCGGAGACCAACGTGGCAAAGCAGGCATTCATTATAGGGGGAACCGGACAGATTGGCCGTGCGATTGGCCTGAAGCTCCTGGAGGAAGGCTGGGCGGTCACCTTTGCGAGTCGAGGTGGATATATTCCCGATGTCGCTTTAGGCCGCAATGCCAAGGCAATCGTTTTAGACCGAGATCAACCCGGTGCCTTGTCGCAGTCCATTGGCCAAGGTGCGGATGCCGTGATCGATACCGTGGCATACGACGAGACCCACGCAAACCAACTGCTCGACATTGAGGCGTCGGTTGGGCAATTCGTGGTGATCTCGTCCTCCAGCGTTTATCGCGATGGAGCGGGCAGGACGCTTGATGAAGCCCGGGAAAACGGCTTTCCCGATCTTCCAGACGGAATGACGGAGAAACAGCCCACAGTCGAGCCAGGCCTCGAAAACTACTCGACAAAAAAGGTCGCTTTAGAAAGACGACTTCTCGACGCTGCACAGCAACCTGTCACGATCCTGCGTCCTGCTGCTATCCACGGCACCCATTCCACCCACCCCCGCGAATGGTGGTTTGTGAAACGCATGATGGATGGGCGCGTAGTCATACCGCTTTGCTTCAATGGACAAAGTCGTTTCCATACGACCGCAGCACTCAACATCGCGGACCCTATCGCTCCGACTGTAAATGAAATTGGCTCTCATATAGCCACAGCCATGGGATGGAATGGGACTTTGGTCCCGATTAACATGGGCGATCCACGTCTCGGCTCCCCCATTGGTTGGACACCATGGTCGGTGCCCGCCCCATTCACTTTGAGCACTGAAGCCGCACGGCAGATTGGATACACGCCAGCGACCGACTATGCGCGTTCAGTTTTTGCCACCTGCGAGTGGCTTAGAAACTCGGCAGACGAAAAGTGGCAAAAGCGGTTTCCGGTTCTGGCTGGCTATACAGTTCCATTATTCGATTACGAGGCTGAGGACGCATTCTTTAGCAGCTAGCCCATTTAGCTCGTCCGCTATTGAGCAGGCGGTGGCGCAACCGAAAGGGCCGGAATGAGGTCGGAAGCGGTCGTTAAAGTCGCCTAGGATTTACAATTGCCCGCGCTCATTAGCCGTTCAAAGTATACTGATCGGAGATTAGTCCCACGATTGCTGCACACTATGTCACGCATTTCTGAATCCACGTCAAAAACAAATGAGCCGCTAACAAATATTCCGCCCAATTACTTATGCGACCGTCTTTCGACGTCGGTGTTGCTCTCGCGCGTCTCGATGAGGGACTTGAGCAGTCGCCAGTGGAGAGAGGGAACATCGAAGAGTTCTGGTTTGTCGAGACCTTTTCATCGCTGTGGTTCAATGAGGAGTTGGTTGAGATCGAGGACTTGGTACTACAGAAGGTGCGCGCGATATCCGCTCAACCGATCACGCCCTGACTATTGCCTGCGATGGGTTGACAAGCCAAACACATTTGCTGGCGTTCAATATGGGCTGCCTGAAAACTCTTCGTGTTGATCGGCGGGGGCACCGCGATTTCGAAACCCAGCTACGCGCCAGTCTTGACGGGCTGATTGCCGGGATCGACCTCGGTTTCAAAGAACATGACCAGTTGTTGCTAGCGCGCCAGATGTTAGGGCGGCGGCTTACCGGCCGTCGCGCCTCGTCAAGTCTGCCGGGTTCATTGAACTGGTGCTGGCGAGGCCATTGGTTTCAGCCAGCATGATCGCCGCAAGCTCGATATCTCACCCCGTGCTGCCCTTCTCGTCTTGCGTGGAATGATCGGAGGGGCGGAGGTTTTGCGTATGGGCGTTTTTTCAAGATGCAGTCAAGGCTACTCGGATGACCGACGCATCTCCCGGAACCTTCACCACAACGTCAGTACCTACTGGAAATACGGCGCCCAGCTTCATTTCGAGAAGGTTGCATATACGTTGGGGGCACCGATCATCATACTCGCTACTATCCGAAAGGCGGGTAATTCAATGATCAACACGTTCGATCTAAACAGGTATTGACAACGAGCCTAATCATAGATAAATTATATCTACGATTAGGAGATGCAACATGAAACTGAGCGAAGGCGTCGAGCAGGCCATCCACTGTGCGGCATTTCTGGCGGGGCTGTCCGACGACGGCGTCCTGTCGGCGGCAGCACTGGCCGAACTCCACGGCGTGTCGACGAGCTATCTGCTGAAGCATTTGCAAGCGCTTTCTGGCGCCGGGATAGTCGCGACGACACCGGGGCCGAAAGGGGGCTATCGGCTGGCAAAGGCGCCTGGTGACATCAGTCTCCTGGACATCGTCCTCGCGGTCGAGGGGCCGGCCCCCGCCTTTCGGTGCGCCGAGATCCGCCAGCGGGGGCCGAACCCTCTGCCGCAGCGCTATTTCACAAAGCCCTGCCAGATCAACGCTGCGATGCTGAAGGCCGAGAGGGCCTATCGTGCAGAGCTCGCCAAGGTGTCGGTCGCGGACCTTTTGGCGGGTCTCGGTGCTGACGACGACGGCGGTATCGCCGCTCGCGGATGCGCCTTCCTTGAACTCCACGAACGCAAGACGGGCAATCGCGCCTCGTCATAGGAGAAAATATCATGACCAAGATGAAGAAGGTCGTCGTGATCGGTGGCACGGGTCTAATCGGATCAAAGGTAGTGAAGCTGCTGCAGGACGCCAGCCAAAACGCCGTCATCGCAAGCTCCCGCAACGGCATCAACGCCTATACGGGAGAAGGACTGGTAGAAGCCTTCGCCGACGCCGACGCCGTCATTGATGTGTCGAACATAATGTCCTTTGACAAGGAAGCACTCGTCGATTTCTTCGGGACGTCAAGCAGGAACCTGACCAGCGCGGAAAAGGCCGCGGGCGTGCGCCATCACGTCGTCCTCTCGATCGTCAACGCGGATGGTCTTGCCGCCAATCCCTACATGGCGGGCAAAGTGGTGCAGGAGGAGAGCGTTGCAACCTCAGGCCAAGGTTATACCATCGTTAGGGCGACGCAATTCCATGAGTTCATCGAGACGCTGGCAGGCGCCTATACAGTCGACGGCGGGGTGAAGGTGCCTGACATCGACTTCCAGCCACTCGCGGCCGACGACGTCGCCGCCATTCTGGTGGAGACTGCACTAGGCGAACCGAAGAACGGAATTATCGATCTTGCTGGGCCGGAACGGGCATCGTTCGAATCTTTTATCCGGACGTATCTCGAGGCAAAGGGGGACGTTCCTGCCGTCGAAGCGAACGCGGAAGTCGACTACTTCGGCGCCCCTGTCATCAACGGATCGCTCGTCCCAAGCGGAGCTTACATTGAAGGCCGGGTGACGATCGCTGAATGGCTTACCGCTTAACCAACAGCAAAACAGGAGAAAATCATGAAGAAGTTCATCTATGTTGCCGCTATGCTCGCAGCATCGTTGGCCACAGCTCAGGCTCATGACGTCACTAAGACTGCACTCGCATATGATACGAAGAACGCCAAGGTGACCCTGGTCTACGAGCATCCTCTTCCAGACGTTCCAGGCAAAAGCATCAAAGCTGCATTAGTGGAGTATGGCCCCGGCGGTTATAGCTCCGCGCACACACATGCGAAGTCTGCCCTGATCTACGCAACGATCCTCGAAGGGGCAATTTTGAGTGCGGTGAACGGTGGCGAGGTGAAAACCTTTACTGCTGGCCAGAGCTTCACGGAACTTCCCGGCGACCTGCACGACGTCTCCGCCAATGCCAGCAAGACAGAGCCAGCGAAACTCCTCGCGGTCTTTGTCGTCAATTCCGACGATACCGACCTGACGACCCCGCGCAAGCCGTAGTCGGACGACACGATTCCTGATCCTTCTTAATCTTTGAATAAGTAATGGCGGCTCTCCGGCGGACGCAGAGTCGCGCCCTCAAGAAAGGAATGCAACATGTCCCGAATCAACTGGTCCCAAGTCGCACCCGAAGGTGCAAAGGCGCTTTACGGGATCCATCACTACGTCACAGCCAAGACGAATCTACCGGAAGAGTTGATCCATCTCGTCTTTCTGCGTGTCTCTCAGATTAATGGCTGCGCCCACTGTATCGACATGCACAGCCGCGATCTGCGCAAAACGATGTCAGTAGACAAGATCACTCTACTCCCGGTCTGGGACGAGGTGCCCCATCTGTTCGACGACCAGGAACGGGCCGCACTCGCTTGGGCCGAAGAAGTTACGAATGTCAGCCAGACCCATGCCTCCGACGAGGCTTATGCCGCCGCCTCAGCCGCCTTCGAACCGAAGGACCTCGTCGATCTCACTATTACGATCGCCGCGATGAACGCGTTCAATCGCCTCGGGGCGCCGTTCCGTCTTCCGGTGGCAGCCAAGGCTTGATTCGCCCAATGTGTGTGTTCTGGTTCCGGCTTGGGCGTGATAACCTCACCGAGGCCGCACACCATTAAGAAACAGCGTTACTGCAGAGGCGACAGTGGCCTGCGCCTCCCCTTCGGTAGGGGGAGGTCGCAATCCAAGCACAACCTGCAAATGAAGATTGTCGCGGATCATTCCAACAAAATGCCCGGCAACAAGCAAAGGATCACCTATCCGAATTTCTTTGCGATCGGCTGCAGCTTGTAGAACTTTAGCAAGATGCTCCGTAGTACGCCCCGGACCTCTTTCGTAGAACAAGCGCGCAAGATCGGGAATTCGACCAGCTTCAGTGATAATGATACGATAAATACCCAGGACTGGAGGGCTCATGTAAACCGCAAGTAAGTGAGTTCCAAAAACCGTCAGCGTGTTGGGCAAGTCATTTTGGGTATTGTAGTCTAGAGAGAGTGCTGAGATTGCGCGATCAGCACTGTCGGCGACCAGAGCCAGGAACAATCCTTCCTTGTTCCCAAACTCGCTGTAGATTGTTCGCTTTGATCCACCTGTACGTTCAATGATCGCATCGATACTGGTGGTTGCGTAGCCTTGCTCAAAAAAAAGCTGAGCTGCGGCACGAAGTATAGCCTGCCGTCGAAGTTGTGTCCGTTCGCTTTTCGTAGCGGTCACTTATATCTGCCCTTTTAATATTGCTGCTTGACTGGTAATTGCCATTACCGTATCTGTCAACGGTAATGGCAATTACCAATTGGTGCAAACATGTCGACCAGTAAGAAGAAAATCGTTGGCCTGGTATTTTGTCTCATTGCGATTGCAACCGCTGCAGGAGGCTGGATGTGGACGCGCTCGACTGAGCGAGCGACGACTGACAATGCCTACGTACGTGCCAATACAACCTCTATAGCACCCAAGGTAACCGGATATGTCACCGTCGTAGAGGTGGCCGATAATCAGACGGTGCGAGCTAATGACGTCTTGTTCAGAATCGATGACTTAGATTTCCGCGCCCGTCTGTCGCAAGCTGAAGCAAATTTGCAGGCCGCACAGGCTCATATCGAAAATGTAGAAGCTGAGATCCAGCTGCAGCATATTTTGGTCAAGCAGGCGACGGCGCAGAAGCAGGCGGCACAAGCAGATCTTGCTCTTGCTGTCAAAGCGTCCCAGCGACAGCGTGAACTCGTTCGAACACATTCGGTCAGCAGGGCGCAGGTCGACGAAAGCGATGCTGCCAGATCAAAAGCAGAAGCCGCTTTGCTAGGTGTAGAGGCCGCGTACGAGGCACAAGAAGCACGCATAAAAGTTCTCACAACACAAAAGGAAGCTGTCCTGGCTGCTGTGCTTCTGGCCAAGGCTGCGCGTGATCTGGCCCAAATTGATCTCGACAATACAGTCGTTCGCGCTCCCTTTGACGGTGTTATTGGTAACCGTCAGGTCCGCGTCGGACGCCTCGTATCCCCTGGAGCCTCCTTGATCGATCTGGTGCCAATCAAGGACGTATGGATCGTCGCAAATTTCAAAGAGACACAGATCGAGAACATTCAACCCGGCCAGTCAGCTCAAGTAACGCTCGACGCCTATCCAGGAATAATTATCGACGGAAAAGTTGATAGTTTTGCGCCGGGTAGCGGATCCACATTCAGTCTTCTTCCTGCTGATAACGCAACCGGCAATTTTGTCCGTGTCGTGCAACGTGTTCCAGTCAAGATCAAACTTGTTCAGAACCCAATTCCTGGTCGCCTGGTTCCCGGGCTTTCTGCCCGGGTTCAGATCATTATGGGGAGCGAGGGCTGATGATCTCTCGCCGAAACGTCTCGATCCAGACCAGGCAAAATACAGGATGCCTCCTCCTCGCTGGCATTGTGATTGCCACTTTGACTGACGCGATTGCGGGTACAGCTTTGACACTTGGCAAAGGTGACATGATCGGTGACCTATATGCAACTCCAGATGAATTTGCATGGCTCGATGTCGGGTATACGACTTCGAAAATGATTGGGTTCCTGACAGCGTCCTGGATAGCGAGGACTGTCAATATGCGCGTTATCGTTGTTGTAGCAACCTTGACAATAACAGTGGCAAGTGCAGTCACAGCTCTGACGATCCGACTGGACTTGCTGATTGTTGTGCGCGCATGTCAGGGGTTTTCGGGAGGAATTTTACTGGTTATCGGACAAACAGTAATTTTCCGAGATTTTCGCGCTTCTCGCCAACCATTGCTGCAAGCCTTGTTTGCAATAGGGGCTGTCGTTGCACCAGCAACTATCATACCGGCCCTCCAGGGATGGCTATTGGACAACTATTCATGGACATGGATTTTTCTCTCAGTAGTTCCTATCGGACTGCTGGCTGCCGGGCTTGTGCTCCTATCAGAAGAACCCAACGATAACCATATTCCCTATAGGCGCTTTGATTGGAGTGGCTTTCTACTCGCATCGATCACGCTTTTCTGCCTCGTCTATGTGCTCAGCCAAGGCGACCGTTGGAACTGGTTCGATGAACGCCGCATCCGGTGGCTGACCGGAATAGGTGTTGTGACACTTTGCATGTTTGTCGGTCAACAAGCGAGCCGGCCTGAGGATGACGGACTGCTCGAACTGAGCGTTTTCAGATCAGTCAATTTTACGTTCGCATTCATAGTAAGTTTTGTAGCTGGTGCAGCGCTATTTGGAAGCAGCTATTTGATTCCGAATTTCGCAGTCTCCGTTTTGGCTTTCACGCCAACGGATACCGGTGTTCTTTTGCTTGCCAGTAGCATTTTTTTTGTATTTTCGCTTCTCTTATCTGCCTTTTTCATCCAGGGCCTCGGTGTCTCTCCAATTGCCACCGTACCTTTCGGAATTGTCATGCTTATGACTTCTATGTGGCTCTTGTCAGGCTCAGCGATCGATAGCGGAATAGGCGACATGAGAAACGCCGTTCTCCTGCGGGGCTTGAGCCTTGGCTTTCTATTTCTTTCCATTACCTTGATCGCATTCAGTACGGTGAGCGCGTGCAGCCTCCCTGCTGCGATTGGAATCTTCAACACTGGTCGCCAGTTCGGCGGTCTCCTAGGTGTAGCTTGTCTTCAGTCTCTAATGACGCGGCATATTGCAGGCAATGTATCGGTGCTCGGCAGCCATATTACAGCTGGATATTCTGCTGTAGGTGAACGATTAGGAACTAGTGCGGCAGTTCTTGAGGCCCGCGGGATGACTACTGTGGCTGCAGATCAGGCGTCCAGGTTTTTTTTGGGCAAGGCTGTCGCAATCCAATCTACGGTAATCGCTTTCGATACGGCATTTCTCACGGTTGCCTTGCTTTTCGTTTTCGCTTCGCCGGCATTGATACTCACCAAGATCATTCTGACGCGAATGGCGAGCACCCAAAATACCCCGCAGGTAAATTCTGTAGATTATCGGGACAAGGAGCTATCCACCTTTACCTCCGACAAGAGTCACAACGGCAGTCGCAAGCATTTATAACCGCAGTACAAGCCCTGTTTAGTACTTCGTGCGCGAGACCGATAACCATCATTCATAGTCTCCGCTTGGAAAACATATCTGAAGTGCATCAAGCTCGTGATGAGGATATACCGTGGGGGTAGTTTTGCAGTTCTTGTCCATCCAACTCTGCGGAGAGGGGGTGGACATAATTGAACTCGAGCTGCATTTTGGGTCGGCACTGTGACGTTGCTCAATGTCGGGTTCATGGGTTCAGATCAACTCAAGGTGCCCAATGAGCTATATTACTAAGGGTGAGGAGCCATCGACCCGATTCTGACCAGCAATCTGGAAATGCATGTGCCTCAGTTCGTAATCGACATGCTGAACGCGTGAAAGTTCGCAAGTGATCTGCAGATCCGTCGTCTTGTCCCCGGAAGCGGAAACAGATCTTGTGGCTCTTTATGATTGGATAGCCGAAAGAGCATCGCCTGATACCGCACTTGGATACATTGATAGGCTCGAGAGCTATATATGCGGCTTCGACTAGGCTTCTGAACGTGGCACTTTGTTTAACGATATACGCGAAGGGCTACGAACCGTTGGGTTTGAACGCAGAGTAACGATCGCGTTCAATGACACTGCACAAGAAGTTATTGTGCTTGGCTTATTTTATGGTGGCCAAAATTGGCAGGAAGCCTTATCTGAGCACTGAAATCGTGATCGTCGTTCTTGACTCAAAATCTAAATCGGAAGTAACCCACCGATGTTGAACTCATAGCGAGTCGATGAAGCACATATGACGTTGCCAGCTTTCTAAATCCGGTTTGTGATCTGATGATCGCTGCGCGACGGTTGAATCTTGCTGAGCGGTAATATTTTTATAGATTTGGCTTATGGCTTCCCGAGCGGTAAGTTTGTGTCCGCATGTATTGGATCTTACCGATCGGTATGATTTTCCTTGATGTGGCCGGAATAATCCCTTACGAAAATATGCAAAGGAGAATGCGATTGATTAAATCAGCTGCAGACTTAGGAGCATTGGTTCGCGAAAAGCGCAAGGCTCGCGGATGGACGCAAACAGACCTCGCGGGGAGATCCGGCACGGGAGATCGCTTTATTATCGACCTGGAAAGCGGGAAGTCGACATGCCAACTGGGGAAGGCTCTATTGGTTGCGCGCGAAGTCGGAATTCATCTCGTCGATGCCAATTCGTTTATAGAAAATCGACAAGGGGAAACGGAAGCAGACGACGAGTTGTCATACTTGCCAAAATACTAAACGCCGAGGCCATTTGAAATGACGACTTTGTTTTATGAAGATTTTGTAGTAGGCGAACTCCATTCCGAAGAGAGTTTGAATTTCTCTTATCTGGGCGAATGGGCTGATCGTCGGTCAGCCTTCCCTCTCTCAATGACTATGCCAACAAATACGATATCATATGGTCCCGAAAAAATCCTTCCATGGCTTGCGAACTTGTTGCCGGAAAGCCACCTAAGCGAAATCGGCCAGAAACTCAAAGTTTCACCGCAAGATATCGTGGGTGTGTTGGAACACCTTGGAAGAGACACCGCTGGCGCAATATCGGTCGGTGCGCCACGCAAAAGTGGAAGCACGACAGTCATACCTATCACTGATGAAGCAGCCCTGGAGAAAATCATCAATGAGCTTCCAGAGAAGCCGTTTCTGATTGGTACGGAAGGCGTCTCCATGTCTCTTGCTGGAGTTCAAGATAAACTGCCTGTCTATATGCTAGTTAGTGGATCGCTTGGGGTCCCAACCGATGGAACACCGTCAACGCATATTTTAAAACCTAATGCTCTAAAAACTCGACTTCCTGCAAGTGTTCAGAACGAAGCCTTCTGCATGCGTCTCGCTAAACATTGCGGTCTTGATGTTGCGAACGTGACAACGGGAGTAGCTGGAAGTCGGTCGTATCTTCTTGTTGAACGCTACGATCGCATTCGGGACGGCAAAGGCTTTGTTCGCCGTATCCATCAGGAAGATTTCTGTCAGGTCCTTGGTTACTTCCCCGCTCAAAAGTATGAGCGCTCTAGGTTCGGTGGGCGAAATGGCCCAACACTTGCCGACATGTTTAAAGCGATTGAAGAGTTCATTTCGCCTGGTGAGCGAGAGAAGCTTCTTGATGCCGTAATCTTTAACGTGTTGATCTGCAATACCGATGCACACGCTAAAAACTACTCTATCCTAATCGGCCAACGAGGCACGGCTAAACTTGCACCTCTCTACGATCTGATGTGCTCCGCCATCTACTCAAATGTGGATCAGTCGTTAGCCCAGTCAATTGCTGGTAAGACGAATGCCAACGAGTTGCTCGCAGCCGATTGGAAAGAATTGGCGGCCAGTGTAAACCTCAGCCCGGCTAAAACTCTTCGTAGAGTGCAATCCTTGGCTGAGAGCGTACTGAAGAACGCTGAGATGGTTGCCAATGAAATCTCAGTTAGCTCAGTTGGCGGTCATGATCTATTGAACCAAGTCTCGCATGAAGTCCAAAAGCGCGGGAAACGCATTCTCAGACAGCTAGACGCTGAGAATGCGGTCTGGTCCAAGTAGAACAGCTTGAACAAGTACGCTTTGAGGCATCTCGGCTAAAACGGAAGAGCAAAGCCACGGCTGTCACACTCGCATGTATCCTGCAACAAGCCAACCACATCAATTCTATTGGCGGATACCTGCGACCTCTGACTCGGAAGGTGACAGAAGGGAAATTTACAGACCAGCGTCGCAGAGTTTTGAGAAGTGCATAAGTGGCCTCATCTCTAGACGCGTATGTGGAACGGCCCCTTTGCTGCAGTTCACCGCGAGTGGATTTCTTGACGCCTGATCAGAAAACTTCCTGTAAGCGCCTATACTGGACAAGCGGACGCCTCACAATTTGCCCCGTTTACTTTTTGCGAATCTGACAGGGAGGCGTTAGGGAGTAATTTAACGCACGTTGCACCTAAATTCGCATACAATCTGGTTGCGGAATCGGTTTGAGTACATAAGCCAAATGCCGCGATTATTTCCGGCCTTCCGCAATCTTGTATATCTCGCTGTCTACGCGCTTCCCGACAGCGAGAACGAGAATGACGAGCTTGCCGTCATCGACTCTCTAAATGGGTCGCACACCCGCACTTTGGAGTTTGATTTTATAACAACCCGCCAGCTTGTCCCGAAGCGCATTCTTAGGCATTTTTGGCATCAAACGAAGTTCAAGGAGCTTCTTTGCGATTTTTTGTTGCAGCGGTTTTGGAAGCGTCTCAAACTCTTTCAGCGCGGGTTTCAACAACGAAAGTCGGTATTCCGGTATTATGTCGTCCATTAGAAATTGGCCTGCCTATTGATAAAAGGCGCTAACCGTTCGCGATATGCTCAAGTTCTTCCCATGACATTTCAATCATGTCCACCTGGCCTTCAATCCGCTCGATAGCTGTCAGCTCAAGACGGAGATCTTCAACGTAGTCCAGCAGTTGCTCGTACTGCTGAGCAGGAACAAAGTATCCCATGACCTTGTTATGATTGAGTACGGCGATTGGGGAGCCGTCCTCATCGCTCATAATGGCGCTGGGATTCTTTTTCAGCTCAGAAACACTAACAGCCCGGTCAGCGCGCACTGCTTGTATGTGTGCCATTGTTTATGTTGCATCCCTTCGGGCAAACCATGCAGGCCGTCCTGGGTATTCCAGTTGAGGCGGCGTGGGGTTTCTTCTTACTCTTTCTGTTTAACCATTTTAGATACAAAAAAAGTCGTTATTTTGATCGAAATATAGACTGGTTTGTGCGTCAATATTTGGAGACGTCCCGCCCAGGGCTGATCGTCTGGAGCACAAATCTCAATGGTTTTTCACACCAAGTGCCTGGGCGATCTGGCAGATGGTGACGATCGAGAGGCAATAATATTGTGATGACCAACTCCTCGATGGCAACGCCCCAATAGCGACAAAGCGGCATACCATTCACCAGCGTGAGACAATGCGTACATTTCACAGGAAAGTTAGGGAAACCGTGAACAGGTTTCCACGTTCGCCAGGGCTATTGCCAGCGCTGTCACATGTCGAACCGGGAGAATGATTTAAAATCCTCCGTTCCATTAACTAGCGGTTCTATCGAGAGTTCATACGGCCAAAACTAAGGATCAACGGTTCGTTTCCCATCAATATAAAATAGGCCATGTCGGCGTCAGTGAGGGACGCCCGTTGAGAATCTTGACTGGTCATCTGGGAAAGAGCGCCGGGCGGACGCTGCGACCATTCTGATAAGCTTCTTTTTAGCACCACTTCGGAATCGCCGTCGTTGAATTTACTCACTTGAATAACAAGCCTTTGCATTGACCTTAAGTAAAGGTATGATTTATTCACACCCTACTCAAAGTGATAATAGAGAAGAAGTAGAATGGCCAATATCGAAAAACGTACGATTAGTCTGCCAAGTGAACAGGCTGCGTTCATTGACTCTAAAGTCAGTAATGGGGATTACGCCTCAGTTAGTGAGGTTGTTCGTGCTGGCATCCGCGCATTAAAAGAGCGCGATGAAGTGATTGAACGCTGGCTACACAATGAAGTCTCTGCATCTTTTGATGCGATGAAATCCGACCCGCGCCGCGCGGTAAGCGTCGATTCTGCTTTTGCTTCTGTTAACAATCGACATGCAGAACGCATGAAGGGCCTAAAGTGATCTGCAGGAGGGTCATGTTATCACCTGAAGCGGAGGCAGATCTCTTGGTTCTTTATGATTATGCTGGGGAGGGCGATGAGTTCACGACGGTGCACAGCACTCACGCCATCTCAATCACTGGAATGAAGCTCGCGATCATCAGTAAAGCCGCCCCCACCTGAAATCGTCGTTGTTGGCTATGGTGTGGGTATCGGATTGCCGGCGGTCAAGCTTGCAACTGCAGCTTTGCGCTTTATTCCCGTCATTGGAATTTTCGCGGGGCACACCCAACAGCGGACATTCTACATGCGTCTCAGTAAGTGCCTGTGAAAAGCTGATCAATCCGACAGCTCTTGGAATGCGCAATAGATATGCTGCCTTTTGAGAAACTGCCACTGATGTTTCCCGACCAATTACGGCGCCTGCACTATAGGTGAAGGCGCCAACGCAGGTTAAGCGGCGAGATGCTGATTGAAGAAACTGGTCAGCTTGTCGAATGGGATCAAGTCGACCTTGTCGTAGAGATCGACATGGCTGGCACCCGGGATGATCATCAGTTCCTTCGGCTCTGCAGCCGCCGCGAAGGCGGTCTCGCTAAAGTAGCGCGAATGGGCATTTTCACCGTGGATGAACAGGATCGGCCGCGGTGAGATCTCCGCGATGTAGGTCAAGATCGGCAGGTTCATGAACGGCAGGGGAGTAGTCTGCGTCCAGGCGTTGCCGGAATTGACCGCACGCTTATGGTAGCCGCGCGGCGTGCTGTAATAGTCGTGATAGTCGATCATGAACTGCGGCGAGTCCGACGCGACATTGGCATTATACGCTGCCTGATAGGCCGGTGTACCGGCTTCAGCATCCGCCCAACGCTGCCGGCTCAACTGCTCCAGCGTCTGGGCGCGTTGCTCCAAAGTTACGCTGTCGTTGTAGCCCTTCGACATGACGCGTGTCATGTCATACATGGTGCTGGCGACCACGGCCTTGACGCGCTTGTCGACGGCGACGGCGCTCAACGCCATGCCGCCCCAGCCGCAGATACCGATTATGCCGATACGCTCGCGGTCGACAGCATCGTGCGGTCCGAGATAGTCCACGCCGGCCATGAAATCCTCGGTGCTGATGTCGGGGGATGCGACATTGCGCGGCTCACCGCCGCTTTCGCCAGTGTAGGACGGATCGAACGCCAGGGTAACGAAACCGCGTTCGGCCATGGTCTGCGCGTAAAGACCGGACGATTGTTCCTTGACGGCGCCGAACGGGCCGCCGACGACGATGGCTGGCAGGTGATTGTCCGCCCTGTCCTTCGGCAGGTAGAGATCCCCCGCCAGCGTGATGCCGTAGCGGTTTTTGAACGACACCTTCTGATGATCGACTTTTTCACTTTTCGGGAAAACCTTATCCCAGTCCGGAGACATCGTCTGCGCCTTTGCTTCTGGAGTGCGGAGAAACGACGCTACGCCGATGGCTGCTACACTGACGCCGGCGAGCTTGAGGAGATCGCGACGGCCTGTGTCATATATGTCCTGTTCGGCTGCGTTTTGGGGAGTAATTTTCTGGTTCATAGCAGGTTCTCCTTGCAATTTTCGGGATGCCTTCGATCGATGAGGGCCAACATGGTGAATGAGTGCACGCGATCAGGACGCTCGCTCGACGCGCAGCGGAAATTCGCCGCGCACCATGAGCGGTGCGATGCCACCATCCAGACGACCGAGGCGGATCAGGCCGCGCGACCAGCGGTAAGTGGCGTAGTACATCACGAGGTTGCCCCAGGGTGCGTAGTAGCAAAGGTCGCCGACCGCCTCGTTGTTGATACGGGTGCTGCCGTCGTCGCTCAGCTTGCCCGGCAGATAGGCGATCTTCTCATTGTTTCCGTAATCGCTGATCTTCAGAGCGAGCGGCAACATGGCGAACAACTCACGGGCGGACGCCGTATCCTCCAGCGTTGCCGTGAATTCCTGGTTTGCGAAGGTGAATCTGAAGCGCATGGCGGCTTCTTCCTGCGCTTGGGCTTTGCCCGTCAGCGCCGCGATCAGGGTTGGAAAGGGGAAGCTGGCCGCACCGACAGACAGCAGCGAACGTCGGGAAATTCGAGAAGTCGTCGTCATGTCAGGTCACCTCCGGCTTGAGCATGCGCTGGCCATTGCCGATAAGCATCAGGGCGAGAACGGCCAGAAACACGCTTCCGATAAAGGTGGCCTGGATGGAGATGCCATCCAGCAGGAAGCCACCGACTACTGCGCCGAGCAGGATCGAAGCCTGGATTGCAGCGACCATCAGGCTGCCAGCGGCCTCCGGCTCGTCGTCCGCATTCTGCGACATCCATGTCATCCAGATGATCGAGAACATGGTGTTCATCGCACCCCAAATCGCCATGAACAGACCTACGGCGGCGACCGAGAAGCCGAGAAGCAGAAGCCCAGCTGTGGCGCCGCCCATGACCAGCGCCGGCAGCTTCAGGAAGGGGGCGACATTGCCCTTGATGAAGCGGGCTGCGGCCCACGTGCCGATGAAGCCCGCACAGCCCAGAAGCAGCAGGAGGACCGAAAGAATGGTCACATCCACGCCCGTCACCTGTTCGAGAAACGGGCGCAGATAGGTGAACATTGTGAAGGCTGAACCCCAAGAAAGCATGCAGGCCACGAGCCCTCGCAGAAAGTAAGTGCGTTTTAGCAGGCCGAACATCGCCCGGAAGTCCTGCCTCTGACCGGCAGGCAGGGACGGAAGCGCAACCGCATGCCAAACGAGATTGATAGCGGCGATCGGCGTCAGCGCCCAGAACACTTCCCGCCAGCCGAACAGGCCACCGAGATAGCTGCCGACAGGCGCGGCGAAGGCGGCGGCAATTGCCTGGCCGCCATACATCACCGCCAGCGCACGTGGCACCTCCGCAGCCGGAACGAGCCGCATGATGACTGCGGTCGCCAGCGCCCAGAAGCCGCCGATGCTAATGCCGAGCAATGCGCGCCCGAGCATCAGGACTGTGAAATTTGGCGCGGCGGCAACCAGAACCAGAGACAGCAACATGAAGGCAGTTAGCGCGATCAGAACCCATTTCCGGTTCAGTCCCCCGACAGCCGTGGTCACGAACATACTGGCCACTACGGCGAATAGCCCGCTGATCGAGATTGCCTGCCCCGTCTGTCCTTCGCTCGCGTTCAACCCCTCGGCCATCGGCGTCAACAGGCTGACTGGCATGAACTCCGATGCGATCAGCATCGCCACGCAAAGCGCCATCGAAAGAACGGCGCCCCAAGCGGCAACGGGCCTGCTGCTTACATTTGCTGTGGCGGTATCCATGATATCCGTTTTCTCCTGAAGCTTTTGTTGACCTGCAGCTTAGCGGCTTTGCGATCAAGCGATTACCCGCTAAAATCCGAATGAATCAATCGACCTGGTCGATTAATGTTTTCATGGATGGGGCAGGTGGAACAAATGGAGCAAACCGATTTCAACCATCTGACTTGGTTTCGGATCGTGGCCGAGGAGCGGAGCTTCACGAAGGCCGCTGCACGGATCGGCGTGGCGCAATCGACGCTCAGTCATACGATCAAGCAGCTTGAAGCGCGGATGGGAATCCGCCTTCTGACCCGCACGACGCGCAATGTAGCAACCACGGCTGCGGGCGAGCGCCTGCTTCGAACGATTACGCCGCGCATGGCCGAGATAGAGGAGGAGATCGGCGCGCTGATGGAATTTCGCGACAAGCCGTCAGGCTCAATAAAGCTAACCCTGTCCGACCATGCGCTAGAAAGTGTTGTCTGGCCGAAGCTGAAGTCAGTCCTTAAAGCTTATCCCGACATCAGTGTCGAATTGCTGCTGGACAGCACCTTCCGCAATATCGTTGAAGAAGGATTCGATGCTGGCGTGCGCTTAGGGGAAAGTGTTGAGAAGGACATGATTGCGGTCCGCATCGGACCGGACTGGCGGTTGGTTGCGGTGGCATCGTCGGATTATCTTGATGCGCATGGCGTGCCAGAACACCCGAAGGATCTCGTCCGGCATATCTGCATCAACATGCGCCACGAGACCGCAGGCGGTCTCTATGCGTGGGAGTTTGCAAAAGACGGTGAGGAGTTACGGGTTCGGGTCGACGGCCAGCTCACCTTCAATAACTCTTACGCCATGATCGACGCCGCTTTGAATGGTTATGGCATAGCCTATGTGCCGGAGAACGTTGTGGAGCGGCAGATCGCTTCGGGCATACTGGTCCAGGTTCTCGACGACTGGTCGCCGTTTTTCGATGGCTATTTCCTCTATTATCCCAGCCGCCGCCAGAACCTGCCGGCATTCAAAGTCATTGTGGATGCGTTGCGGCACCGTGGGTAGAGAAATACAATGTCATCCCTTGTTTTATAGAAATCGTTACCGGGTCGCAAAAAATGATCTTGTCGGTGGGGAAGCAACTATGTGCAGACCAATTGAGGAAAGGCCAAGCTGTACCGGCGGTCTTCCTGGACGAACGGCAGGCTTTGGTTGTAACTCGTAGTCTCGGGAACGGCGGCCATCAAGGTCGAAAGTCGCCGGACTATTAAGCGCCTTCAAGACGGTCGTTCAGGCCGCCGAAACGTTTACCGAAAACGGTCATTTCACTTTGCATACTACTAGCGACCGTAGGTGTGGAGAGCAGAACGGCGACTTTCAGAGGTCGATTTTTGTAAGACGCCATTCGTGAAGGTCGTGGTTTAAAGGACGGAAAACCCGGGTGGTGAGTTCGCTTCTATTCAGCCGCCACCACAGAATACTCGTTGCGAGAACTCGCCCAAGCAATGAGCGCTAAGGCGAGCGCCACAAGCGACAAGATCGTACCCGTCCAATTCGGAGATGCTAAGCCAAATCCAGCTGCCATGGTCGCTCCTCCCGCCCATGCACCAATTGCATTGCCCAAATTAAACATACCGATATTCACTGACGCTGCCATCGTAGGGGCACCGGCACGTATTGCGCGTTCCATCACAAGTTTCTGGATCGGTGAAACGGTGGCAAAACCGAATGCTGCCATCAGGAAGACTGAGATGAAGGCCACGATACTACTGTTGACGCCGATCCAGAATATTAGCAAGATCACAGCCTGCGCCGCGAGTGTCACGAACAGTGTACCGAATAGAGATTTATCGGCGAAACGGCCGCCCATCCAGTTACCAACAGCCAGCCCGAGACCATCAGCCATGCGACGCCTATGTCAGAAAACCCAGCTTCTTCGGCCATCATAGGGGCGATGTACGTGATGGAAGTGAAAAAGGCTGCTGGACCGAAAACTGTGATGCCCATGGCAAGCAGAACCTGCGGATCAACGAACGCACGCAATTCAGCTTTGATGGCGACCGCTTTGCCAGCTCCGATACGTGGTACGAGCAGAGCGATTACCCAAAACACCAATCGCCAATTATAAAATTGGGCAAGCCATGTTCCCGCGGGTACACCAACATGAAGGCGATGGCGCTTGCTTGTCTGTCCTTTGAAACAAGTGAGGCAGCAATTAAAGACCCGATGCCGAAAAATGTACCATGATTGAACGCCGTTAAAATGCGACCCGCCAGCGCGATGGAAAAGGTTGGCGCAAGCGCAGTTAGAACATTGCCCAGAGCCACGGATTATGTCGGTAGCCTGCGTCGTGAAAAGCGCTATCTGCGTGACGTTTACTGATGCCACTCAGAGAGGACTATTATTGCTAGTATGGTGAAACGCGTCCACAGACGGGGGCGGTCGTCCATCTCCATTCGACTTTTGCGACCGCTTTATCCTTCCTCGCCAACACCTAGCCGGACGACTGTGTCCCGCCGTTGACGCCCTTCGTCGTAATGCACGTGGGAGAGGTGAAATTGCTGACCTACGTCAAGTCGGGTGACGAGAGAATGGGTGGCATAATTAGGGGCCCGGCTGGTCGTCATGCTGCCTTTATCTTGGCCAATCACGGCCTGGTGGTCGAGGGCAGAGATATCTCGTTCGCGGTTCACGCCGCCGAGGAGCTTGAGGAGACAGCAAGACTGCTGGTCCTGAATCGGGGCGGGAAATCATTCTGCTCTATGATTTTCGCATGCTACGTAATTCTCGTAGTATAGTTGCATAAGCCTACCCCATTGAATGGAGGGAGATTTAACCCAGCCCCTATTTTCTTCTCGGGAAAAATCCTGCAAATCTGCAAACCAAGTGTCTCTGCGGCTGCTAGAGACGACCCAAGATAACTTCTCCCCTTTCCTCGCTCAAACTCACCGATAAAACGTCAATTGCTTCCTATCATGTCTGCGACTTCTTCCTGCGTGTAACCCAAGCTTTTTCTACGGCTCCGTAGTGCTGCCCCGAACTCTTTAGACAAGCGGGTTCAGCTGTTGACGCGGCTACGAGGATCATCGATGTGCAACTTCGCAACATCTTAGCGCACGCCCTGCCGATCAAGAATGCGGACATTCTTGACGACTTGGGTGAGCGCCTTGAGGAAGGTCTCGGAATTTTCATGCTCCTCATAGGCCCGTTCGTCGTCGTAACCTTCAATCAAGTGAAAAGTGTTCGGGTCTGTCAGGTCCTGTGCAAACGCATAAAATCTGCAGCCTTTAATTTTCTCCGCGGCCTTCATGTCGGGGATGACGGCGTCGATGAAGGTCTGGCGGTCGTCGGGATGAACGCGATAGTAAGCGCTTACAACGACGCCGGTCGGCAATGTCTTGTCATGGTCTGCCATGGCAGTTCCTCATAGATTGCTTGGATGATGAAGTGTTGTCGTTAATTCTTTAGAGCGCGTTTCGATCTGATTGGATCTGACCGGAGAATGGATTGTTACGGCTCAGTATTTTTATTCCTGATACGAAGAGAGAAAAACCGTGCCGATTTTACCCGCAGTTTCAACAAGCGCTGCGGCTTTGCCAGCATCTGCCAGATCGAAGGTATTTCCGCCTAAAAAAAGCTCCGGTTTTGTTGCGGCAAGTTCGATAGCCATGCGGAGGTCAGCTTTGCGGACTTCCAGGGGCAGGCTGGCCCATCGTCCGACCGTCACGCCTGATATCCGGATGTCACGCGTCGAAAAATAAAGGGCAGGGATCGAAATTGGCAGTCCGGAAAGGTCGCCGTAAGATACGAGACTGCCACCCTGAGACAGAAATCCGGCCGCATCACTCGCTATCTCGCCACCAACGGGATCGAGTATGACCCTTATGGGACGCCCGTCTGCCGAGAAAATTACCCTGTTCTGCCAGCCCGGCTTGTCTGTGGAGACAACTGGCAGGTCCGGAAACACCACGTTGAGTTCTTCCGCACCAGCTTCACGTCTGACAATGCCAACCACATCGAAACCACGATCGAGAAGCAATCCGATTACGAGCCGGGCCACGGCTGATCCGGCGGCAGTCAACACAACAACGTCCCTGCCGGGTTTTGCGCCAGCGGTTTCGACAGCTCGGAGGAGAAGTGCTGACGTTAGCGGATTGACGTGAAGCTGGGCTGCTGCTTCATCGGATACACTATCGGGAACTCTGGTGACATATTCGGCCGATACAGTGATCTTTTCACCCCACGCACCGCTACCGGGGAAAAAGGCGACGCGGTCGCCCGGCTTTAAGTTCACACCATCACCAATCTCCTCCACGAGGCCGTAGCCCTCGAAGCCAACGCGCACACCCTCTGTTGGGATTGTCGCTCCTGATTGATACCGCCTTGATATGCCGAGAAGGTCGCCGTGATGAACCGGCCGGAGAAGCACCCGGATCAGCACTTCATTGCGTTCGGGATGCTTGGGCTCCTCAACTTCGACTGCTTGAAGAACATCCGCTGGCTTTCCATAATTGAAATAGACTGCGGCACGCATTGTGGTTTCTCCTTAAACTGAGAATTGGGGGCGATCAGCTGTTGCGGTTCCGGGTTAGACCTGAGCCTGTCCGCCATCGGCGAAGAGTTCGGAACCGTTGACGAAGCTTGCGTCATCTGAAGCGAGGAACAGGGTCGCCTTGGCGATTTCCTCGGACTCGCCGACGCGACCGAGTGGAATGCGCGAAGCAAGATAGTCCAGAAGCTCTTGTTGTTGTCCTTTGTCGTCACCGGCCAATTCGACAAGACCGGGTGTGCGCGTTGCACCGGGCGAGACGACGTTGACGCGGATGCCGGTTCCCTTCAGGTCAAGCGCCCACGAACGGGCCAGATTGCGAACTGCCGCCTTGGAAGCAGAATAGACTGAGAATGCAGCCGTGCCTTCAGTGCCAGCGGTAGAGCCGGTCAGCACGACCGACGAGCCTTTGCCCAATAACGGAAGCGCTTTCTGGACAGTGAAAATGACAGCTTTCACATTGCTCCCGAAGGTATCGTCTATCTGTTCCTCGGTGATCTGACCGAGTGGCAGCATGGTGCCGCCACCAGCATTGACAACAAGAGCATCAACGCGTCCTTGTTCAGCTTTCACCTGAGCAAACAATCTGTCCAGATCGTTGTTGCTGGAAGAGTCCGCTTGAATGCCGATCACACCGTTGCCTATCTCGATAACTGCCTTGTCGAGGGCTTCTTTACGACGGCCAGTGATGTAGACGCGTGCGCCTTCTGCAACAAAAAGTTTGGCCGTGGAAAGGCCGATGCCGCTGGTAGCGCCGGTGACGACGGCGATCTTGTCTTTAAGCCTGTTGGTCATTCTATTCTCCTGATGCCGGGCGCACGAGAGGGTTCAGCCCGAATGTGCGGCCTGTTGAAATTCTGAGACTGTACGGGAGGTGACGTTGGCCGTTGGGCTCGTCGCTGTCCGATGAGGAGAAATTAGTTCGTCACGCTGCTGGTGAGAAGCCACTCAGCGTGGAGACATTATCCATATGGATGGATAGTCTACAAAGTCACATCGCGTCTCGCGTCGACTGTTGCGAATATTTTTGCAGCCCACTCCGTGAATGCGCGCAATCGCGGGTTGGGGAATCGATCTGCCGGGTAGATGAGGTGTAGCGGATGATTTTCAGGCTTCCAGTCAGGCAGCAGTTCGATCAGTTTTCCGCTCGCAATATGCGGTCTGGCGAGGAACCCGAAGCTTTGGCCTAGCCCAAGGCCAGCAAGCAGCGCGTTCAAATGCGCAGTGCTCTCGTTCACCGAAATGCCACTGGACGTGGGGTGGTATTCAGTCCGCTCATCAGCGCGTTGAAAGCGCAGCGGAAACCTCTTTCCGGATGACGCCGAAAAATAACTGACGATCCGATGCGAATGGATGTCGTCTGGCCTCATCGGAAGCTCCAGACCATTCAGATAGGCAGGGGACGCGCAAATGACGTAATCCAGCTCGCATAATTTCCGCGCTTTCATTGCCGAGTCGCTGAGAGCGCCGCCGCGAATGACGCAATCGATCCCTTCACTGATGAGGTCGGCAGGGCGATCACTTACGCCGAGCATAAGGTCAATATCAGGATACTGGTGTTGAAAATCGGAGAGCGTGGGTATCAGGATCTGGTTTGCGAGCACCGATCCAATGTCGACGCGCAGTTTGCCTTTCGGTGCGCTGCGTGAGCCAGCGACAGTACCGTCCATGTCATCGAGGTCAGCGAGAAGCTTTAGCGCTCGCTCGTGATAGGCGATACCTTCGGATGTCATTGTGACCGAGCGTGTGGTGCGTTCTACGAGCTTTGTCCCGAGATGTGCTTCAAGATCTTGCACAAGTTTACTCGCCGAGGATCGGGGCAGATTCATCATGTCAGCGGCTTTGGCGAACGATCCGGCTTCAGCAACCCGGACAAATGTTCGAATGGCGAGTATTTGATCCAAGAGGCACCCGTTTGATCGTATTCGGTGAAACCCAGCTTATAGCTGATGTAATAGATTGGCCGTGAAAATATTGCATCCAAATCTACAGTTTTGTTGGCTCCTGTCTTTTATGAGTAAGCGCCAGGCCTTTTGAATTGATCCATGTCCACTCAAAAATAGGCATGTCGAGCCTGTTATTGAATCATCATCTAAATTTGCAGTCATCCCTTCGCGATGTAGTAGGATACGAGTAAGCAACATTTGTTGACTGGCAATCAGCCATCTCACTTGGGAGATCGGTTTTATCACATGGTCAGGGCCGCTTTCTACAGCGATGCAGTCGTGGTTCCAGGATGCCATCAATTCAGCATTGACGAAACGCTTGACAGAGTGTGGAAAAGCTTGTTGTATATTCGAACGCGGGGGCAACGTAGCCCGTCAATGCGTAGAAAATAATCTAAGGGAACGTGGTGGCAATGAAGCCCGCAACACTTCGTGTTGGCGGGATTTTTGTCGTTTGTGAGGTGGAATGGGTGAGCTAACCTGCAAGATCGGCATATTGATTTCAACAACTGGCGCTTATGCGGCAGTTGGACGTGCCATCTTGAACGGAACCCTGCTGGCATGTGCGCAGATAAATGCCGACGAAGAGCTGAAGGTCGCTCTCGAGCCGGTGCATTACAACCCCGGTGGTGATCTGGAAGAGTATTCAGTGGCGACCAGAAAGATGATCGACGCCGGTTATCGTCATGTCGTGGGGTGCTATACGTCATCCAGCCGCAAGGAAGTTATTCCACTTTTTGAAAAGTATGATGCACAGCTATGGCATCCATCCCATTATGAAGGTTTTGAAAGCTCTCCAAACGTAATCTATACGGGTGCCTCGCCAAACCATCATATGTCACCATTGATGGACTACCTCCTAACCCGATATGGTCGCAAAGCCTTTTGTGTTGGTTCCAACTATATTTGGGGTTGGGAAAGCATCCGTGTCCTGCGCGAATATATTCATGTGCGCAAGGGACGTGTTCTGGCCGAGCGTTATCTCGGCGTTGGTGAAACGGACTTTCAGAAGATCATCGAAACCATCTTTGAAGAGCAGCCGGATTTTATATTCAATGCTTTGATTGGTGACTCTTCATACGCCTTTTTCGAGCAGTTTCGACAGGCATGTGAAGCGCGCGGTATCAATCAGACCGAACGCTTCCCAATAGCGAGCTGCAATCTTTCTGAACCCGATCTTACTGAAATAATGCCGGAGTGCAGAAATGGACATATCAGCTCGTCCGTCTATTTCTCGACCCTGACCAATCCCGAAAACCGTTTTTTTGTGGCCCAATATAACCAGGCTTTTCCTGACGGTCCCCCTCCAGCGGCAGAAGGTGAAGCCGCCTATATCGCTACTATCATGCTCGGAATGGCTATTGCCGCGGCCAATTCCACCGATCCCATGCTGGTTAGAAACGCTGTCGCCGGAATGCAGTTAAAGGCACCGCAGGGATTGGTGACAATTGACCCGGAAACACACCATGCATATCTGACGCCGCGGATCGGACTATCGACCCGGGACGCCGAATTTGAAGTGCTGATCGAGGCGCCAGCGCCTGTGCGACCCGACCCCTATCTCGTTTCTGCAGATAGCCTAGCTATAACCTCAATTGGTCAGGCTAGTTTGAGGGTTGTACAATGAGCGGCCGCTTCACACAGAATTTCAGGAACCGCCGCGGGATCATTGTTTCGCGTGATTTCAGAGCAATTGGCGCTTTGGATTCGACTCTCCCAAAACTAGGCTTGAGTGCATCCTATGTACCGCTTAAAGCCGATAGGGCGGAACTGTTGGAATCTGAGCTCAATGCCGAGCGTGACGTGTTGTTTGTGGATGGTGATCTCGATAATCCACTTTCTCTTCCAGTCAGTCCGGTCAGTGGCTTGGCCTGTGTTCCGATTGTCGGCCTGGTTGGTGTCGAAGCCCCTAGCCGCTTGAAAGGACTTGTGCAGTCAGGCGCGACGGCCTTCCTGCGCAAACCCGTTTATGGATCAATTGTCTATTCAGCTATTGTCCTTGGCATCAACTCCTACCAGCAGCGACAACAGATGGAGACCACAATTGCTCTCCATGAAATGCGTCGCCAGCAGCGCCGCAGTCTGATCAAGGCAATCGTCGAGATTATGCGTCGTCACAATGTCTGTGATGATGAGGCTTACAACCTTCTTCGCAGGGAAAGCATGAAATCACGAATGAATGTTGAAACATACGCAGAATACTTCATCAGCGAAGTGATGAAGGTGGACGACCGCGAAACAGAAACCACTCAAAGGTCAACGATCGCGAACTAACCTCCGAGGAGAATAAAAAATGTCTATTATTAAAAAAGCCGCAGCTTTTGCGGTAACGGGAACGCTTGCACTTTTTTCTGGTGTAGCACTTGCTCAGGAGCCGATTAAGATCGGTGTTCTGGAAGATCAATCTGGCGAATTTGTCGTGCCTGTTATCGGCAAGGTTCATGCAATTCAGCTTGCGACCGAAGAAATCAATGCCAAAGGTGGTATTGCCGGGCGCCCGATTGAGCTAGTCGTCTATGATACCCAGTCGGACAATACGCGCTTTCAGGAATTTACGCGACGCGCTCTGCAACGCGATAAGGTTGATGTGATTTTCGCCGGCTTTTCATCGGCTTCCCGCGAAGCCTATCGACCGATCGTGCGACAGTTTGACGGCTTTGCCTTCTATAACAATCAGTATGAAGGCGGTGTCTGTGATGCCAATATGGTGATTACGGGTGCTGTGCCGGAACAGCAGTTCTCGACCCTCATTCCATGGATGATGGAAACTTATGGGAAGAAGGTTTACACCATCGCCGCGGATTACAATTTCGGCCAGATTTCTGCTGAATGGGTACGCAATATCGTCAAGGAAAATGGTGGCGAGATGGTTGGAGAGGAATTCATTCCGCTCGGTGTTTCGCAATTCTCGCAGACCATTCAGAATATCCAAACGGCCAAGCCCGATGTGGTTGTAACTCTGCTGGTTGGAACCGCGCAGGCCTCCTATTACGAACAGGCTGCATCTGCCAATCTGAAATTGCCTATGGCTTCATCGGTAAATGTCGGTCAGGGTTATGAGCACAAGCGCTTTACACCGCCCAGCCTCGCCAATATGCATGTGACGACAAACTATATCGAGGAAGTTGATACGCCTGCGAGCAAGGACTTTAAAGAACGCTTCCACGCCAAGTTTCCGAATGAACCCTATATCAATCAGGAAGCTGCCAACTCCTATATTGCAGTCAACCTCTATAAGCAGATGGTTGAGCGTGCCGGTGGTTCAACCAAGCGGGATGATTTGCGCAAGATAATCGCCGAAGGTGATGTTTGCTTTGATGGCCCGTCGGGAAAAACCTGCCTTGATCCCAAGAGCCAGCATATGTCGCATACCATCTATCTGGCAAAAGTTGGCGATGACCATAGCGTTTCTTTCCCGAAAGTCTGGAACGATGTGAAGCCTTACTGGCTGGGTGATGCGGGTTGCGACCTGACGAGAAGTAATCCGGGAGAACAGTACACACCATCTAATCCACCTTCGAAGCAGTAAGGGTCTGATCCGGCACGCACCTGTTGCGTGCCGGAAGACCAGACGTCTCCCGATTAAGGATTATTATGATGGAGCTATTGGGTTCTCTTTTCGCTGCCTTTTATCAGTTTGGCGATGCGTTTGCGTTTCTCGTTCTCTCGGCGTGCGGACTGGCAATTATTTTCGGCATGATGGGGGTCATCAATCTCGCGCATGGAGAGTTCATCATGTGCGGTGCCTATGTCACCGTAATGACGACAAAAGCCGGTTTGCCGTTGCCATTGGCGATAATCGCGGGTGCTTTGGTGGCAGGTATCATCGGTATGCTGCTCGAGCGGCTTGTGATCCGCCATCTCTACGGACGCCCGCTTGATACAATCGTGGCGACTTGGGGCATTAGTTTGATTGCGACACAGGGAACGCTCATTCTTCTGGGTTCAACGATGCAGGGCATCGGCACGCCATTGGGCTCATTCACTCTGGGTGCTCTTTCCTTCTCAGTTTACCGCATGGTCCTGATGCTGGCTGCGCTGGCTATCCTCGCAGGTCTCTACCTTGTCTTTAACAAGACTCGCTTCGGCATCCTCGCTCGCGCGACCATTCAGGTCCCGGACATGGCCAGAACGCTTGGTGTGAACACGAACTACATTTATGCGCTGACGTTTGGTCTGGGCGCCGGTCTGGCAGGGCTCGCCGGCGGGCTTTATGCTCCCACCATGACCCTGGTGCCGACAATGGGATCAAGCTTCATCGTGGAGTCATTCGTAACTGTTGTTGTCGGTGGCGCTGACGTCTTTTTGGGCACTGCACCAGCCGCAGCCATCCTCGCGGTCGTTAAGGCAAGTCTCACTTCCATGTATGGCCAGCTGTTCGGACAGATTGGGCTGCTCGTTGCTGTGATCATCGTCATTCGGGTGCTGCCAAATGGCCTTTCAGGGCTTTTCATAAAAGGAAAAGGTTAATGGCACTCAAGCTATTCGGGCATCTTGAAGGCCCGCAAACCAAGGGGAAAGGCCCAGTTTTCTGGAGTGGCTTTTTAGCCGTTGTCCTGCTCGCAATCATTTATCCAATGTTTTCAGACGGATACACAATTGGAAACAACGTCTACTTTCTGATCTGGACATTCATGGCCATGGGGCTCAGTCTCATCTGGGGTTATGGCGGTGCATTGTCGTTTGGCCAAACAGCATTCTTCGGCGTTGCGGGTTACGCTTATGGCGTTCTGACGATCAATATCGGTGATGCTTTCGGATTCACCCTTATCGCGCTAGTGCTGGCAATTCTCCTTGCCGGTCTGACTGCTGCAATCATTGGCTATTTTTTGTTCTATGGGCGGATAACGGGTGTGTTTCTGGGCATCGTCACCCTTTCGGTTACGTTGGTTCTGGAACGCTTCATGGCGCAGACCGCCGGCCCGGAATGGGCGATTGGAAAAGCCCGCCTTAACGGTTTCAACGGCATGAGTGGTATGCCGCCAATCACTATTCCTTGGTTTGGTGGCGATATTGCTCTCTATCCCGATATTGGACTCTATTATGTCGTTCTTGGCCTCGTCTTGGTCGTCTATCTGGGATTGCGGCTTGTGTTGAACTCGCCATTTGGCAATGTTCTCGTTGCCATCCGCGAAAACCCACAAAGAGCCGAGATGCTGGGCTATGATGTTCGCCTCTATCAGTGGGGGGGCTTTATCATAGGTTCAATGCTGGCCGGTCTTTCGGGCGTTCTTTATACGGCCTGGGGTCAATATATTACGCCATCAAGCATGAGCATTACGGCTGCAGCACTACCGATTGTCTGGGTTGCAGTTGGTGGGCGCAGCGACATCACAGCGACGCTTATTGGAACAATTCTGGTGCTTGCAGGATTTCAGGCGCTTACAATTTATGGCGCACAATACGCACTGATTGTTATGGGTGCTCTGCTTGTGTTCACCGTGCTTATTGCGCCGCAAGGTATTGTACTGGGGCTAGCTAATCTGGTCGGGCGTGTTCTGATCTTCAAACAGAAGAGGTCAGCATCATGAATATCCTTGAAACACGCAACCTGCATAAGCGCTTTGGTGGTCTGCATGTAACAAATGATGTCAACCTTCAACTCAGGAAGGGGGAGATTCATTGTTTGATTGGACCCAACGGGGCAGGTAAAAGTACCCTCTTCGCGCTCATACTGGGTAAATATCTGCCAAGCGAAGGTGATGTTCTTTATAAAGGTGAAATAATTACGCAATTGAAATCGTTTGATCGGATCGACCGCGGTATTAGCGTGAAGTTTCAGGTGCCGGGTATTTTTAAGGAGCTGAGTGTTTACCAGAACCTCGAAATAGCCGTTCAACGAAAGCATCGCGGTACAGAGCTCAAACGCGAAATCGAGCGTCTTTTAGGTTTCCTGAAGCTTGAGGATTCCACCACAAAACTTGCTGGTAATCTCAGCCATGGCCAGAAGCAATGGTTGGAGATCGGTATGGCTATCAGTCTTGAACCAGAACTGCTGCTTCTCGATGAGCCCACTGCAGGCATGACCCCGGACGAAACATTTGCAACCGGAGAAATGGTTCAACAATTGAATGCGCAGGGAGTGACTGTTCTGGCCGTTGAACATGACATGGCATTCGTTCGGCAAATCGCACAACAGGTTACAGTCCTGCATTTTGGTAAAATCTTCGCGCAAGGCTCGATCGACGACATCGTTAAGGATGACCGGGTCGCTGCAATCTATCTGGGGCAGGCCGATGCATAAGGAAATTCTACTTCAAACACGCGGTTTGTGGGCTGGATATGGTGGTAAGCCCGTGCTGCAGGGTGTCGATATCGATGTGCACAAGGGAGAAATCGTAGCAGTCATCGGTCGTAACGGCGTCGGTAAGTCGACACTTATGAAGTCGCTTATCGGGCTTTTGCCGGCTGACCGGGGATCAATAGGTTTCAACGCACAGGATGTCACGCATCTACCTCCGCACAAGCGGGCACGCCAAGGTATCGGTTATGTTCCGCAGGGTCGGGATGTATTCCCCCGTATGACGGTTGAAGAAAATCTGGCAGTTGGCGAATCTATCACTCCAGGTGCCAGTAAAGAGCTTTATGACGATATTTATTCCCGGTTTCCAATCCTCGCAGAAAGACGGCATCAACGCGCGGGAACAATGTCGGGCGGCCAGCAACAACAATTGGCAATTGGTCGTGTTTTGATAGGACGTCCATCTCTTATTCTTCTCGACGAGCCGTCGGAAGGGATCCAGCCAAACATCGTGATGGATATTGCGAAACTATCGGTGGAACTCAACCAGAAAACTGGAGTGTCTATCATTCTCGTTGAGCAAAATATCGATATGATCCGCGCCATGGCCCAGCGCTGCTATGTTATGGACAAGGGAAGTATCGTTGCAACTCTCACAGCCGAGATGTTGGAAGATCGCGACACGGTGCGCAGATATCTCGCCGTTTGACGATGGCAATCTCGTAGTTACACGTTTTGAACAGTCCCAATATTCGTTTGTTCCGGGTCAGGAGCAGCTCGGAAACCTATACCATCTCAAAATGATTAAAGGAGACTTTTATGTCCTGGTTTGATGAATCGATCATGGTCCGCAAAGGCGTTGCAAAGGGTATCGCTGGAAAAAGCCATCACATCAGTGAGGAAGTGCAGGGCAAGTATCAATATGTCTATGGTTCCTATGTTGAGCCGGTTCTACATGTAGAGCCAGGCTCGGTGATTTCCGCCGAGACGCATGACGCATTTGAAGGGAAAATCCGCAAGGAAACTGACAAGCCATCAGAAATTTTGAATTTTCCATTCCTCAATCCACAAAATGGGCCAATCTATGTCGAGGGTGCAGAGAAAGGCGACACGCTGGCGGTATATATCAAGGAAATCCGTCCGCGAGGTGAGCAACCGTCGGGGACCACCGTTATCATGCCTGAATTTGGCGGTCTCGTGCCGACAGCAGATACAGCGATGCTGAATCCAACATTGCCGGAAGTGGTCAAGAAGTTGCACATCGATGCTGAAAAAGGCGTCAAGTGGAACGATCGTATCACACTGCCATACGAACCATTCATTGGTACAATCGGGACTGCACCTGAAATTGAAGCTATCAGTGCTCTGGTCCCGGATTATTATGGTGGCAATATGGATTTGCCTGATGTTGCGCCGGGCGCAATCATTTACCTGCCCGTGCAAACCAAGGGTGCCTACCTGTTTCTTGGTGACTGTCACGCTGCGCAAGGTGATGGCGAACTTTGCGGTGTGGCCGTTGAACATCCAACAGTGACGACCATTCAGGTCGATTTGATAAAAAACTGGACTATCCGTACTCCTCGTCTGGAGAATGATAAATTCTATATGACAGTTGGTTCTTCCCGCCCGATGGAAGACGCGGCTCGACAGGCCTACAGGGAGTTGATCCGCTGGATGGCAACCGATTTCGGTTTCGATGAAATCGACGCCTATATGCTTTTAACGCAGGCGGGACGTGTCCGCCTTGGAAATATGGTAGATCCAAAATACACACTTGGAGCTTCCATTTTGAAGTCGATATCCGGCATCGCAAAATAGCATCACGCTATGGTGGCGCGCAATATAAAGCGCCACCAAGATTTCCACGTATATGCAAAGTTTTGGTAATCTCATCGGGGTTCTTCTAAACAGTATGACATTCAAGTTTGAGCCGCGTGTTTTTCTGGAGTCGTTGTTCGATGCGGCGGTTGCGGCTGCTGATCCCGAACTGGTTATCCGCGCCAATCTGCCTGCCAAGCCCAAGGGCCGGACGATTGTGATTGGTGCGGGCAAAGGCTCGGCACAGATGGCAGCCGCTTTCGAACGCGCATGGGCAGAGCGGCATGAGGGCGAGGACGCACCAATCGAAGGCATCGTCGTCACGCGCTATGGCTATGGCGCGCCTTGCAAGACCATCGAGATCATTGAGGCATCGCACCCGGTGCCTGATGATGCCGGGCTTGCGGCCTCAAAACGGCTGTTCGATGCAGTTTCTAACCTCACCGAAGATGATCTTGTTGTGGCGCTTATTTCTGGCGGAGGTTCTGCTTTGCTGCCATCGCCGCCTGAAGGTCTGACGCTTGCCGACGAGATTGCGGTCAACAAAGCTTTGCTGGCTTCTGGTGCGCCGATCTCGGCCATGAATGCGGTGCGAAAACACCTGTCGACCATTAAAGGCGGGAGGCTGGCAGCGCACGCACATCCGGCAAAAGTCTTCTCGCTGGTGGTTTCCGATATTCCCGGCGACAATCCTGCCTTTGTCGCTTCAGGCCCAACCGTGCCTGATGCAACATCTCGCGATGATGCGCTCAAAATCATCGAACGTTACAAGCTTGAACTGCCCGATGCCGTGCTCACGCATATCAAAAGCGAGAAGGCTCATGCACCAAAGCCCGATGATAAAATCTTTGCCGATAACGAAGTGCGGGTGATTGCGTCCGCTGCTGTTTCGCTGGAAGCAGCCGTAAAGGAAGCCGAGCGTCATGGGGTCGAGGCGGTGATCCTGTCCGATTCAATGGAAGGGGAAGCACGCGAAGTGGCGCATGTTCACGCAGCAATCGCGCGTGAAGTGGCGGATCGTGATCGCCCGTTCAAAAAACCGGTTGTGCTGCTTTCTGGTGGTGAGACCACTGTGACCATCCGCGCCAAAGGCGGCAAGGGTGGCCGCAACAGCGAGTTTCTGCTGTCCTTTGCGCTTGATATTGATGGCTATGGGAATATTCACGCACTGGCTGCAGATACCGACGGCATCGATGGTTCGGAAGACAATGCCGGCGCGTTTGCAGATGGGACAACGGTTTCGCGGCTGCAAAAGGCTGGCGAAGATGGCGCTGCACGGCTAAACGCCAATGATGCGTGGAGCGCATTTGATACAATCGGTGATCTGTTCATGCCGGGGCCAACCGGTACGAATGTGAACGATTTCAGGGTGGTCCTGATTGTGAAATGATTAACCCGATGGCTCGTGCAGCCTGATCTACTCTGCAAGCTTTACTATCTCTGCATCGCGGTCTTTACTGGCAGTCTGAGTACTACGGATGCGGCATGGTACAAGTGCAGCTATCTTTTTGGCTTCCAACGCGTGTGTAATTATGTGTCCGGTGGACTTAAGTTTCTTACAATCTAATCGACTGGTCATCTCATCGTTCTCCGTAAGTATATCCCATTGACATATCCCAAATGATACGCTATCTACGTCATATCATCGTCGATACAATTAGGAGTGACGCAGATGGAACAGGGAGCCGTATTTCAGAGCAACCGAAGCCAAGCTATCCGCTTGCCGAAGGCAGTAGCTTTGCCTGCCGATGTGAAGCGTGTTGATATTGTTGCGGTGGGGCGTACTCGAATTATAGCGCCTGCTGGTGAGGCGTGGGATAGCTGGTTTGAAGGTATTGAGCCGACATCGGACTTTATGAGTGACCGTGATCAGCCTGCGTCGCAGGAACGCGAGGCGTTGTAATGCTGAAGTACATGCTGGATACGAATATATGTATTTTCACGATCAAGAATCGTCCACAGCAAGTTCGAGAAGCATTTAACCGCTTCCACGATCAATTGTGCATCAGCTCGATTAGTTTGATGGAATTGATTTACGGGGCGGAAAAGTCCGCCAATCCTGAAAAAAACCTTGCAGTGGTGACAGGGTTCGCAGCTCGCCTTGAGGTATTATCGTACAATGAACCTGCAGCAAACCACACGGGCCAATTACGTGCCGAATTGGCGCGTAGTGGAACTCCTATTGGCCCATACGATCAATTGATTGCTGGTCACGCCCGCTCACGGGGGTTGATTATGATTACGAACAATCGCCGAGAATTCGATCGTGTCCCCGGTTTAAGGGTAGAAGACTGGACCGTCTAATTTCTAACTCTATTTCACGGATTATTGGTGATCTGCGATTGTTTAATACGTCCACATCACTGACGGATCGTAGGTTCATGTCCCATCAATATATAGCGCAAAGATTCTTGACTGGCACCCATAGTTAATCTTCTTTGACCTTTCACTCGGACTCGCTCGCTTTTGGCTTTGAACAGCTTGCTATCTGACGCGATCACAATCCATCCATTACTTTTTCAGCAGGCTTTCCACGACATCGGAGCCCAATGTTGTTATTAACGCTTTAACTCCGTTTTTGGGCAATCTCGAAAGGCCAGTGACGATGCCTTCTTTCCATGCGTCACCGCGATCCCATGCTTCTTCCCAAGCATCTGTTAGCTCATCACCGTGACGCGTTTGCACCAAAGCTTCGAAGAGCAGAGCGGCCTGTGTAAGGTCCTTGTCGGCCTTCAAGCGCCCTATCGTGTCTGTAAGTCTCCGCGAAGACACGATCAGCTTGTGTATCGCATATCTTTCCGGAGCAGGGACGAGGACGTTGATGCCTTCACGGAAAAGAAGTACCGTGCGGATAGGCTCGTAGATCAAGTAGTCGAGGAAACGCAGGTTTTCCGCCGAGGCGCCAGCTAGAGCCGGCATGGGCGATGGCTTTCCGGTGTATTCGTCCGATCCCCGGTTACCGGTCAGGAATTCAACTCTGTAACCTTTGCCATTCACGAAAGTGGTTACGCTGGCTTTATCTGCATGATGCGGAACAGCCCGGAATTGCGGATCGACTGACTGTAATATTTCGAGAATTGGTGGCAGGCTGTCTTGGACCTCAGACGATATCGCGAAATCCTGGGCAAAATCCGCATCGCCTGTCTGCATTGCTGCAGCAGGCAAGCGGACACCGAGCATTCCAGCGTAAGTGCTGAATGCCACTGACCCGATCAGGATAGCGCGTAAGCGGAACAGACCCGCCTCGGCTAAGGCTCTTGTGACATCGCCGGCGAAAGGATCAGGCCCGGGGAGGCCAGCGCGTCGCAGCGAGCTAACCATGCGCCTTCGCTCCCTAATGTTGTCCTTAATCTCTTTGTGAGCTTTTACCCGCTCACTGATCGCTTCGTCACTCGCCGGGCCGACGTATCTTCGTTTATCCATGCCCTCGGGGGTAGGAAGGTCGAAATACCAGTAATCACGATTTTTAACTGTAACGTTTACGAACCATCCCTCGAGGGGAAAGTCCGCCGCGAATTGTGCATCGATTGTTCGCTGGGTTAACTCAGCGAACATTGTTCGATAACTGATGTCGATATCTTTCATCGGCGATGCTTTTTCTCCCGAGTGATCTGGCTCCGGTGAGGGGCGAAAAAGCCACTTCACAACGACGTTATAAGGTTCTGCCAAAACCTTATAACAAAGTTCTGGGCGACTGTCATTATAAGGTTTTGGCAGAACCTTATAACAAGTGAACCGGCAGCGTAGACACGAGGCAGGGCTCTGTGCGGCTTTTTAAATTAATGCTTTTCCGGGGACGCCGGGAGATTTCCGCGCATGGGTTGGCGGAGTGCGCAGTAAAGAAGGTATTGTACTTTTGTTAGAAAACCTGCAATACGCTTGGTATCGAGCGAAGATTGCTGTCTTGCAATATATGGTCGTGGAGGCGGATAAAGATCGCTTGCCTTTCAAGCAAGATATTGTGTCGTCCGACGAGCGGGCAGATCAATTGCGTGAACTTCGCAAGCATTCGGAAAATCTTGCAGCTCTATCTGTTGCGCTCTCAACATGCAAAGTTGACGAGTATCAATATATGCTCAGGGAGTTCTCCGCATACTGGCAACGGCTGGCCCGATCAGCTGCGTCATTGAACCTGAGACTGGACAGAGATTAACACTCGAAACGGCAACCAATTTCTTTTAAACCGGAGAGGTGTTTCTGCATTGAAAAAAGTTCTTATTTGCGATCTCGTCGGTTTGAAATTCGATGAAAATGGGCGCCCCGATCACTCCGAAGTTGCCGATTTTATCCATGCGCAAGGTGGAGTATTTCATATTGGCGGCGTTCTGGAGAACGCTGCAAAAATGCGTCATGATGTAATCAATTTCTACTATCTGCCGCATCTCTCTACAGCTGAAGAAATGATGGGGGTGGGGAATGGAGGTTATGACGCTGTCATTGCTGCTGCGACGCATGTGCCATCACAGGCTCTGTTTAATCTCGGTGGTGTACGTATTGGTGCAGGAACCGGAAACATGGGTTCGACCTCATGGGGCGGGGGCACGGGCATAGGCGGCAATGCGCCGCTGATGAACACTCCTGGCAGTAACAGCCGTGCCACAGCGCAGATGGTGATGAAGGCTATTCTGAGTGTGATGCCTGACCTGCCACTTGATGATTTGCATGAGCAGGTTCTCGCTGGCGGTTTTGACACGGGAGTTCATATTCAGGCTTACCCGACAGAAAAACTCGAGGGTAAGCGGCTTACTGTTCTTGGGTTCGGCAATATCGGTCGCGAGGTCGCAACGCTTGCAAAAGCCTTCCACATGAATGTGACCGTCTATGCACGCTCTGTCCATAAAGAGCGAATTCTTGCGGCGGGCTTTGATTACAGCGATGATTTAGTTGCCGCATGTGTCGATGCAGATATTCTGAGTGTGCATGTTGGTCTTGGCAAGCGCGACGAGATTAGCGGCTCGTATAGGAATTGCGGCATTGTTGGAGCTCCATTGTTAAAGGTCATGCGACCGGGCGCCACTGTGGTGAACTTTGATCGCGGCGAAGTTGTTGATGTTCAAGCCTTGTCGGATGCGATGCAGAGTGGACAGGTGCGTTACGCTTTTATTGACGCAGATATTTTCCGCGATGCGAAAACAGGGCATCTTAGCGGTCCACTTGCTCCTTATGTTGCGCCTGCCCGACAATTGGGTGGCAGAATGAAGCTTTATCCGCATATTGCCGCTGATACTGATCATCCGTCACGCGTTTCGGGCGCAAAGCAGGCCGTTTTGCAGATTATTGAAGCAATTCGTAACAAGCGTGTTCGCAATCTGGTTGGCGATCTCCCTGATGGTTACATACTTGCCGTTGATGACGCCGTAAACAAAACTGAATGAGCATTTGCATGATTGCCGACACAAAAGCATTCTTTGACGGCTTGTTTCGTGCAGCTGACAATGCAGCAGACCCAGCACTTGCCATTGGAAGCTTTTTGCCCGAACGACCAAAAGGTCGCACAATTATCATAGGAGCTGGGAAAGCTTCATCACAAATGGCAGCAGCGCTTGAGAGGATATGGCAGGGACCACTCGAAGGTGTGGTTGTCACACGCTATGGCTATGCTGCAAGGTGTGACCGGGTAGAAATCATGGAGGCATCTCACCCTGTTCCTGATGAGGCGGGGTTGCTCGCAACGCAACGAATGAAGCAGATAAAGCCATGACCAAGATCTCAGACCTAAAAAAGCGCCTTATGAACGATCCCGAATTCCAGAAGGAATATGAAGAAGCGGATGCAGAGTTTGCTCTTGTCGAAGCTCTTCTGAGGGCGAGAACCAAGGCAAAGATGTCGCAAGCCGATGTAGCGAAACGTATTGGCACAACCCAATCGGCCATTGCTCGCTTGAAGGTGGTAAAGTTTCTCCATCCATTTCTACATTGCGTCGGTACGCAGAGGCCACAGGGTCGAAACTGCAAATTTATCTGATCCATCAATGATAAATCAGTGAGCTCTCGAGACAGTACTTAGCGAGACTGGCTGTGATATTTTTCAGCCGCTTCACTCCAATTCAGAATTGTTCCTTCGTGTATCAAAGTGGCGTCGTTGCGTTAGTTTCTTGACTTGGAACCAAAATCAAAAGCACTCCTACAAATCTGCCCTGCTTACTATCGAGGTTTGATATTCGCGCACCCAGCCGTCTGAACAGATTTTGCGTTCCTGGCAGGCTGTCGTGCTCGGTTTGAATAAGGCACTGCATGGGGAGGGCGATTAGTTCACGAGGATGAACAGCACTTACGCAATCTCGATCAATTGAGTGAGGGTCATCAACCCAAGGAGAGCCTCTGTCTGCCACGGGGTGGGTTGCTGACAGTCAGGATTCGTTCATAATTAGGTGGAAGCCGACGTAAGCGTATCTTTCCAGTAACAAACCGCCAGTCCGAAGATAATGGTGTGACAACGCTGTGCTTAAGCCTTAAGGGGAGCTTTGGAGACCGTTGCTCAAGCGAGCGTTTCCGGCAAAGGAATTGCGCGATGATCGTATTCAGACCTATGGACGCCGAGAGCTATCAGGCCTACCTGGACTATTTTGTCCCAGATTACGCTGCCGAGATATCGGTGAACTACAGGCTTTCTGAGGAAGCCGCACTCGTTCAGGCTCGGTCAGAAATTGTCTCTAACCTTCCAGATGGTGCTCAAACGGAGGGGCATGTTTTGCAGAGCATTATGCAGCAAAACAGCACCGCAGAGCAGCTTATCGGATATCTCTGGTATAAACCTGATTTGTCCACACGGTCAGCGTTCATCTACGATTTCTGCGTCCTTGAGAGATATCGTGGACAAGGACTTGCCCGACAAGTCCTGTCAGCCTTTGAGGATGGGATGCGAGGTCTGGGGTTTGAGCAGCTTAAACTACGTGTTGCCGCTAGCAATGATCGGGCGCGCCACGTTTATGAAGCCACAGGTTTCCAAGTGACAGGTATCAATATGAGCAAGGTTATCTGTGCGGACTGAGCCGTATTTCGCGCTTGGCCGCTTAACCCAGAAACACGCTAGTTGCTTTGGGCAGGGACTGATTTCGATAATAGCACTCAAGTCTATGCGCGACCGCATTGGCGCATAGCCGTCCGACCGCTTGGGGCGCGACGTTTGCCCAACAGTCCTTATACATGGGGTCGAAGGCGAACTGGTAGCTTCCAGCAAGGAAACGTCATCGGGGAAGTTATTCACTGATTTTTGTGATTATTGTAGCTATTCGGTCGCAGTAGCCATCTGATACCCTCTTTTCCAGAACGGTAGGGCTAAATGGAAACCATCGAAGAAATTGTCAAAAGATCAAGGAAAACAGAACACGGCTTTAATGATTTGCAACTCGCCGCGAATGAAATCATCTTGTCTGGTGATCCGGCTCGATCCAAGCAAATTTCGCTTGAGCTTCTCTGCTCTGAGTTCCATCAGGCGAGATGCGTGGGCACTTTCTTACTTGGACATCTGGCAGCATCGGATCTAGACGCCCTGCACATTTTAAAACATCGGGTTAGCAACGACGATGACTGGCGGGTACAGGAAATACTTGCCAAGGCGTTTGATCAGTTCTGCCGAGATACTGGCTATGAGGCGGCGCTTCCAATTATCCGCGACTGGTTGTCTGCCGCTATTCCCAATACACGCCGTGCTGTGACAGAGGGGCTGAGGATATGGACGGCTCGCCCCTATTTCCGAGACAGGCCTGACGTTGCTGTTGGGCTACTCTCGGCACAAAGAGGGGAAGAAAGTGAATACTTGCGAAAATCCGTCGGTAACGCGTTGCGGGACATCAGCAAGAAGCACCCGGAACTAGTTCGTCAGGAAGTGGCAAGCTGGGATTTGACTGCACGCGGCGTTCAACAGGTTTACAAATTGGCAAAGCGCTTGATTGCTGACTGAACCGACGAGCGAGGCGACTTGGGGCGGTGGACGCTCGCTTCGAGGGTCAGCTCAGGCGAAGAGGTTGTTATCGGCAATGACCGAAGCGGGGTCGTGGAACGAACTCGTTTCGCCGGAAGGCGCGTGCGACTGAGGTATATTGGTTGTGGAAAAATACTCCTACGGTTCTGGACAAATTGAGGCTATGGACACAATGTCGATTTCAATCCAGAATTTTGTATTCTGTAAAGGGTGCCAAATAGGCAGCGGGCTTTACTTCATCCGAAATTGTGGAGCTTGCCCCATGGCTCGGCATAATAAGTTAGCACAGGGACTATAAGGTATTTCACAGGAGTCGCGAGATGTTCACTCACGTCATGATCGGCAGTAATGACCTGGAGCGGGCCAGATGCTTTTACGACGCCACCTTCGTTGCGTTGGGCGGGAATCCCGGCGAGATGGACACCAGAGGCAGGCTTATCTATGCTCACGCGGGCGGCCGGCTGATGATCACGACACCGATCGATGGTAATCCGGCGACCGTAGCAAATGGTGGAACGATCGGTATCGCCGCAGCGAGCCGCGATCATGTTCTAGCGTGGCATGAGGCCGGAACCGCACATGGTGGCACAGCAATCGAGAGCCCGCCCACGGAGCGTCCGAACGGAGCTTTCGTCGCCTATCTTCGCGATCCGGATGGACATAAGCTCACCGTTCGGACACAGCCGTCATCATAAGATTAATTTCGGCTACGCCCCCAATCATCCGCGTTTCTTGGAGTAACCCGAGGCGTGATTGCTTCCGCTCGATTCCGAATGGATCTGCACCCATGAAACGGATCAACAAGGGGCAATTGCATCGCTGTGTTTCGCCGTCGCGGCTTTCACCAGTCACTAGTTTCTCAGAACAAGCCCCCCGATGAGGAATAAGCGTAGAAACCTGTCGAGCGACCGAATGCGTGGATCGTCGCAAGTGCGACTGCCAGGCGAGCACATGCTTCGGGCGATTGACACGGGCTGGTCCCGGTCATGTCAGTGGGAGTCAGGTCAGGGTCTACAGAGTTCACTTTAATCCCCTCGCTCTCCAGCTTCTTTGCGAGTTTGGCAGTCAGCATGGCGAGCGCCGATTTTGAGTCACTTTATCCAACAAATCCGACAGTCCAGGTTTCGCTCCGGATGTCCAAAAGCATCGGCGAGCTGGCTGAGCCCGCTGCTGCTCATTACGATCCGGGGCGACTTCGATTTGCTCAACAATGGCAGGAAGGTCTCGCCCAGGCCGCATCCATGATGCTCACTTACAAACAGAACGACATGGACGTCGAGAACGTAAGAGCGCTTTGTGTCGCGATTGCAGCTTCGACCAACTTGAAGAGACGAGCAAATCGCTTGAAAGTGATTGCAAGTTGTTCAATTTTTTTAGGTCCAGGTTCTGTCACACCTTTTACATCGGATAAAACCGGCGACAAAACCTTCCCGATCACGGTGCGGGGAAAATAGTACCCATCAACCTAAACAACAGCATTCCCTAAACTGTCGACGAGTTCCACGTGCCTGGTATGCGAAGTTCAAGCGTATTCTTGTACTGACGAAAGTCTAATGCAATTCGCGATGCGCCAGTTTCAAGAGCGGCGCGCACGACGGCGGGGGCGAGTTCACTCAGCAAACGGGGATCGAATGGCGACGGTATGATATAGTCGCGCCCGAACGAGAGGTCTTTGCTGTGGAGGAGTTTGACGCTTTCTGGGACCGCTTTGCGAGCAAGTGCAGCAAGTGCGAACGCGCATGCAATTTTCATTTCGTTGTTTATTTCTCTGGCTCGCGCATCGAGTGCTCCCCGGAAAATGAATGGAAAGCAAAGCACATTGTTCACCTGGTTGGGATAGTCGGAGCGCCCGGTTGCGACGATCGCATCGCTGCGCGACTCGAGCGCTTCCTCAGGGGTGATCTCAGGATCCGGATTAGCTAACGCAAATATAATCGGGTCTTTAGCCATGGACCGAAGCATTTGGTCTGTCAGGGCACCCTTGACCGATACTCCAATAAACACATCGGCGTTAACGAGTGCTTCGGCCAGTGTTCTTGCAGGGGTGTCGACTGCGAGATCAGATTTCCAGGAGTTCATATTATTTTCCCGGCCAGCCCAAACGATCCCCTGCGAGTCGCAAAGGATAGTGTTGCCCGGTCGAGCACCTATCGCATGCAAAAGCTTCAAGCATGCAATTCCGGCCGCTCCTGCGCCGTTGAGTACGATTTTGGCGTTCTCGATCTTCTTGTCGACAAGCATCAACGCGTTTATCAATCCCGCGGTCACGATGACTGCTGTTCCGTGCTGGTCGTCATGAAAGACGGGAATATCCATTATTTTCTTGAGCTGCGCCTCGATGAGGAAGCATTCAGGAGCTTTGATATCTTCCAGATTGATACCACCAAATGTTGGCTGCATCATATGGATCGCCTTGACCAGCTCGTCGACATCTCCGGAGTCTAGCTCGATATCGATAGCATTGATATCGGCAAAGAGCTTGAAGAGCGCTGCTTTGCCTTCCATCACGGGTTTGGAAGCAAGAGCACCCAGATTGCCGAGACCCAGGATTGCGGAGCCGTTGGAAATCACGGCGACCATATTCCCCTTCACGGTATAATCGTAAGCAGCACTAGGGCATTCTGCTATAGCCCGAACGGGGTGTGCCACGCCGGGGCTGTAGGCCAGCGATAGGTCGCGCGGTGTCCTCAGCGGCTTGGAAGCATTCATTTGGTATTTTCCAGGGCTGGGCTCGAGATGGTACGCAAGCGCCTCATCCGCGGTGACATTAATCTTGATCATCGCAGCACTCCAAATTTTTGAATATTGATTAGAAACGGTTTCCTTGTTCCCGGCTGATCGCCGGGAACAAGGCTGGATAAAACGCGCCTTTGCCGTTCCGAGCTCAGACCGGCAGTTGCTTTAGTCGATCGGATTACATGAAGCGGTCAGCACCACCGGATGCCTCAATTGTATCGCCGGTCACGAAGCCATTCCTGTTGGAGCTAAGGAACGCCGCAATAGCAGCGATTTCCCGAGCTGAGCCAGCGCGTCCGATTGGGGTGCATTCAGCGGAGATGCGGGCGATAACTTCGCCATCCGACAGATCCGTAAATTCCGGGCGCGAGCGGCGCACAGCCGGTAGCATGTTGTTCGCCCAGTTGTCGGTTGCGACTGCACCAATTCCGATAGCATTCACAAGAATACCGTCTTTTGCGACTTCCAAAGCAAGCGATTTCGTAAGATTGTTGATGGCACCACTTAGAACATGGGAAACGAATAGCTTGGGATTGGGGTAGATACCACCGATGGAGGACATGTTGACGATGCGCCCCCATTTGTTCGTTTGCATATGGGGAATGGCCGCCTTGCAAAGCCGCCGCATTGACGTCAGCTTGACTCCCGTCATCTCTTCCCAGTCAGCCTCCGTTGAAGTTAGCAATCCTCCAGCGTGAGCCCGCCCGGCATTGTTAACTAGGATATCGAGCCCGCCCAACGCCTTGATAGCACGGTCGACAATCAGCTGAGCTGATTCCGGCTTCGAGACGTCTGCGGCCAAGGCAACGATGTCGGCGTCGCGGCCCGCGGCCTTTGGCGCCAACTTGCTAACCGCATCCGTCAGTCGCGCCTGGTCTCTTGCGACGATCAGCACGCGCGCTCCATTGGTGAAAAGTTCTTCCGCAACTGCGAGGCCAATCCCGGCGCTTGCTCCGGTCACGATAGCTACCTTACCTTCGATTTCGAGGTTCATTGCACGTCTCCTTATTGAATTATTGTAGTTACTTGGGAAGAGGCTTGCCGCGGGTTTCTGGCAGGAACCAGAGTGCAAAAATCGCCACGACATAAAGAAGGACCATTGAGAGGACAGTCATATGAAAGCCGCCCAAGGTCGAAAACAAGAAAGCTGTCATGATCGGAAGAGGGAATGAGACGAGCCGGGCAAGATTGAAGACGATGCCCGATGCTGTCGATCGAACTTTTGTCTTGAAGAGTTCAGGCAGATAGATCGGCATCCAGGAGAAAACACCGAGCGTAAATATTCCGAGAATGAAGACTGACACCAGCGACCACGTCAGCGTTTCAGGCACATAGGCCTGGACTGCGCCGGCGCAAATTGCTCCACCGAACATCACAAACATATAGGGCTTACGACCAATGCGGTCGGCGATGAAGCCTGCACTTATGTAACCCACGATGGCGCCGCCGTTGTACACGAGTGCACTGATGGCCGCCCAAGAACTTGCAGTCAGTCCCTTTTTTGCCGCGAGCCCGCCGATGTAGGGGCCGATGAGCGCGGATATTCCGTAAAACACAGACACAGTCACAGCTGCCATAACCAAGGTGGCAACTGCACGCTTCAGTCCTTCTGGATCGCCGAACAGCATTGCCAAGCGAGTTTCCTTTTGAAACTTGATTGTCTCACCTGGCGTCGGTTCCTTAACTGCCTCCAACCAAACTTTCGATTCCGGAACCTTCCTGCGGATATACATGAGGATGAAAGCAGGCAGCACGCCGATAAGGAACATCAAGCGCCATCCGTCCGGGCCGAAATTTGGTTGGATAAAGAGCCAAAGACCTGCGGCAAGAAAAAATCCAAAACCATAGCCGGACTGCATAATGCCAAGTGCTTTAGCGCGTGCTCGATCTGGCCATGTCTCCGCCACTAGCGCGGTTCCGGTGCTCCACTCGGATCCCAGAAAGACCCCTGTAAGAAACCGCAGTACGATCAGGACCGTCCACGTGTGGCTGAATGCGGTTAACGCCGTCAACACAGAGTATCCGGCGATCGATATCATGAGCATCAGCTTGCGACCGACCCGATCCGCCATGATGCTTCCGATCGTGCCACCGGCTGCCCAACCCAGAAGAGTCGCACCGATCGCATATCCAACGGCAATTCGGACTTCATCGGGTGTCGGATTGCTGAGCAGCGACATCGCTGCGATACCCCCAACCAATATCAGGGTGCTGGTCTCAAACCCGTCGAACATCCAGCCGATGAAACTGCTGCCGAGTGTTCGTCGTTGAATAGGACCTATCTCTTGAAACGTACCTTCGCTCATTTTATCCTCCCTATTAAATTACAGCCGACAGGATTTTCTCCAGCTCTTCCTCCGCGAGTAGCTGTTTACATGTGTCCATGTTTGAGAATTCCGGCGAATCGAGGCAGCTATTCCGGTTTGCCTGTGCGCATCCGGCGATTGAATATTGGTAGTGCCAAGCCAAACACCTCGAACCGGGACAGGATCAGCAGCAGGAAGCCGGATGCGCCGGCACGGTTTAAACGGCCGACGTCGCCAGATAGCAGCGCTGTCCGCTCTTCCTCTGTGAAAGGCATATTCTGCACGGCAGCCTCGGGTGACGCCAAGATAAGCTTGCGAAACTCCTTTTCGTGAAGAACACGGCGGCAGAGGGTGTGAATAAGGTAAATATTCATTGCGCACTCCTTACGTCCCAGGCGGCGAAGGCGTTGCCCAATTCCGGCTGATTTATCAGGATTGCCGGGGTTTCATCCCCTACAAGCCCTAAAGCGACAATCCAGTTGAGAAGCTCGCCGGCTACATTGCCCGCATCTAGCATACGATCCTCAGTTGCCTGTGAGATCAGGTTATCATAATTGCCAGTCTTAATTTCCTGAAGAATCCAGGCAGCCCAGGCGGGGTCGGGAACTCCGAAAGTCTTGTCGACAATAGCTCTCGGCCCACCGATTTCCAGGCTAAGGGATCCGCTTGTGATAACTGCAACGCGGATATCGCTATCCCAGGACCGTATTGCCTTTCCAAGCGAACGGCCCAGGGCAAGGCATCGTGACGCGACGGGCAATGGCGGTACAACACAATTTATGAAGACCGGTACGATCGGCAAATGCATATCTGGTGTCAGGAAATGGAGTGGCACGAGCGCGCCGTGATCTATTTGGAAATCAACCGTGGATGAGAAATCGAAGCCTGCGCCAATCATACTCGACAACAGGTGTTTCCCAGCAGCGGCATCGACGCGGACATCATACCACGGCATGCCGGGAGTCTGATCGTTTGGTCCAGCTGTCGCCTCAGCAATACCGATTGCAAAAGTCGGCCAGTTGTCGAAGAAGAACGTGTTGAAGTGATCGTTGTTGACCGTAACAATCACATCCGGTCTGGAGGCCTCAAAATGAGCGCGTATTTCCGCAAAGTAACGCAGTGCCTCTGACTTCTCACCATTGAGCTGCGCGTCAACGACAAAATTCGGTGTATGTGGGACGGCATAAACCGCGACAAGTTCAGCCAAAGCCTTACTCCTCTTCGATAGCGCGGCAACGTCTGCCCGCTTAAAATGCTTCTGTTAACTTGGACCGTAGTGCACGGCTTGGTCAGAAGCTTTGGTGAGGAATTTCAGACGTCTGAATTTTTTGACGGCCAGTTTGATCGCAAGACTGTGTGCCAGCACCGCGTGTCGCACAGGCTCGCCGAGCGAACTCAGTAAATGTACTAAAATGAATCTCGACAAAGCTTACCGCAATCGGGCCCCAGACCGGACTATGGTAAACATTACTAACTTTTTGCACCGCGCATCTGATTTTCGCAGATCGAACGTGCCACGTTGACATGCCTGCCGCTAGAAGCACTAGGCAGTTCTTCGACCAAGTCGGCAAGCGCGCGGATCGCCTCGTCGAGGGACACATCGGAAGCATTAAGGGAAACAAGGTCGATGCCGACTTTTAGTGCCCATGACAGGGCATTCTGACTGCGGGCATTCTTCAATTCGTTCCACAGGTTAACACTTGTCGCCGACGGCGATCCAGCCAGATGAAATGCGGCGCGCCTGAATTCGACATCCGCCCAGCACGGATCAGTATCCGTTTCTTCCACAAGGATATTTAATATAGGCAGCAGCAAAGTTTTATCCCACGCATTTCGGTGTGCGTTGAGAAGGATGTCACTGAAAAGGTTCGAGTATTTTGGATGAAATCCAGCTTTGATGACCGCGTCGACCAAGGATGAGAGTTCAGTCCAAGGAATGGCTTTCCCACTTTCCACGGCCGCCCAGGTATCGAATAGCGCACCGTAGGTGTCCCAAAATCCTAGTCCATGCTGGCGCGCTTCATGCCTTAGGGAAGCGGTTGCGCGCTGCACTGCCTCGAAGTCGCCCTCAAAACCATGGACAGTGCATTCGCCTTCTGCCAGTGCGCAGCATAAAGAATTGGCGTGATCGAGCTGCGTCGCTTCCGACACAGCGCGAGCAGCTATATCCTTAGCCTCGTCAACCCGACCCAAAACCCATAACGTCCGCGCAAGGAACGATCTCCCGGCGACCCTTTGGTCGAGCCCGAACCTAAATCTCTGTGGTGGCAGGTTCACCTCGAACCAATGAAGGCTTCTTTCAAGAAGCACGAGTGCGAGATCGTGATTTCCTAAAAAATGTTGTGAAACTCCCTCAATCCGTTCCGCGACCGCTGTAGATTCGGGATCACCGGCATTGATTGAACACCGTAGCATTTCTCGGGAATGGTATAGCGATTCCTGAAATCGACCGGATCTCAAACAGACTAGCCACAGACCATACCTTGCTTGGAGTTCGATCTCGAAAGCTGCATGGATCTGCGCCAAATAAAGCGCTCTTTGCCACGCGTCGCCCGCATCCGATACGGGTCCGACAGCCCAGCTAAGTGCGGTTCCGAGTGCTGCTTGAAGAGACATTTCCTCGTTGGGTGACAGGGAATCTGCGAACCTCTCTAGCACCTGCGAAATGCGATTTCGGCATTCTGCATGAAGTGATAGCTGCACCCAGTATGGTGTTGCGCATGCCAATATACTGGTTCCAACTTGGACGTCACCGTTGGCGGAAAACGACCAGTCAAGAGCGCCGCGGATGTCATCGATGACGCCTGCGTGGGTTGACCGCCATTCATCCGTCGGGAGCGTCTTCCAATCTTCGTTCGCACGGCGAGCCGCAGTCAAGATGAAGGTGGCATATCGTTTCATGATGCCATTGAGATCTGCATCTTCCGCTAGCTTTTCCAGTGCGTAAAACTGAATGGATTCAAGAAATCTATACTGCGGTCTAGTCTGGCTCAAATCCAGCAGCAACAGGGACTTGCTAACCAGTCGTCCGAGAACGTCGATCGCATACCAGGGATCGCTATTCTCTGGTGTGGCGACGGCACGAACGGCGGCGACATCAAAGGGAGAGGAAAACACTGATATGCGCCTGAGCATCAATTGCTCGTCCGCATCTAGCAGATGATAGCTCCAATCAACGGTCGCCCGAAGCGTCCTGTGCTTGGCAAGAGCAGTCTTTCGCCCCGCTGTAAGCAGATTGAAACGATCATTTAAGGCTGCCAGAACGCCGCTTAGGCCGAGTGTGGGGACGCGAGCTGCAGCCAGCTCTAGAGCTAACGGTAATCCGTCAAGCCGATGGCAAATAGCGTTGGTCAACTCTACATCGACCTGGAGAGCCGGAACATTGGCCGAAGCGCGTTCCACGAGAAGAGCAAAAGCGGGGAATTGCAGAGCAATTTTGATATCGGTGACGTTTTGCGGCGGCATGGCCAGCGGACTTAGCCGGTAGACCTGCTCCCCACTAATTCCTAGTGGTTCCTGGCTGGTCGTCAAAATCTTGATATGGGGTGCATTTGTCAGCAGCACTTCGATTGCTTCCGCGATCGCACCAGACAAATGTTCGCAATTGTCGACGATGAGTGTGAGCGGACTTGCCTTGCTGCCACCAACAGCCTCCCTGATGTGGTGAATGTCCAGACTAGGGATCAGGAGTGCGTTTGCGAGTGACGCTTCGACGAGTTGAGCGTCGGAGATTTTGGCCATCTCCGCCAGCCGCACATCATGACCATCTCGATCAGCTAGGCGCTGCGCAAACTCAAGTGCGGATCTGGTCTTTCCGACGCCTCCAGAACCAACGATTGTTAGAAGGCGAGACTTAACGAACAATCCGCCAAGTTCCAGCAGCTCTCGGTCTCGGCCGAGCAGTGGGGTAAGCGGAATAGGAAGCGCTCGTGTCGCTGGCTTGTCGAGCACCCGTTCCGCGGCTGCCTCGGGGTTTTGCTTTTTGACAAGCCGATATCCGAGACCAAACTCTGTCCTGATCATATCCCGATCGGAACCCAGAGCACGCCTTATCGCAGACATTTGTGCTTGCAGGTTGTTTTCTTCGACGACAGCGCCGGACCAGACCGTTGTGAGGAGATAATCTTTTGTAACTAGCTCACCATTGGCTCTTATCAAAAGCCATAAAATGTCGATTGCACGCGGGCCGATCTCAACCTTGAACCCGTCGCGCATGAGAATTCGCAGGCGAGGAAATATCCTAAAGCGGCCAAAACAGGTGCCTTCATCATCTCGGACGCCCTGTGAGTCACTGGGAGCGTTGGCAGTCATAGGACATCTCTCCTGCGCCGATTGCGAATGTTGGACTATGAGGGTCAGAATTCTTCGCATGTTTACGGTAAATACGGCATCCGCAACTTACCAAGATCAAACCACACAAAGTCAATAGTTGCGCTCAAAGGAGTTCGGCAATTCATCCAGTAGTGGCCAATTGATATGGCCATCACGGTCGCTTGCTCGCTCCGGCCTCAAGATCTGAGGGGAGTATTTCAACTGTTGCTGTCATACCCGCCGCGAGTTCAATGCCGGACGGCACCTTTTCGATATGGATGCGCACCGGGATGCGCTGGGCAAGACGCACCCAGGAAAACGTCGCGGCCACATTGGGCAGGCCGAGATGGCCGGGCGCGTCGTTGCTGTTGTCGATCCCGCGACCGCGGCTTTCGACATGCCCTGATATGGGCTGATCAAAGCCCATAAGCATGATCCGTGCGGGGTCACCAACGCGGATCTGCCGTATTTTCGTCTCCTCGAAATAGCCGGTGATCCAGAAACTGGCGGCGTCGAGGACGGCGACCTTCGTCACACCAGCCGTCGCATAGTCGCCCGGCCGAAGCCTCAGATTGGTGACATACCCGTCGACCGGCGCGCGGACAGTCGATCGGGCAAGGTTGAGTTTGGCCAGATCGAGCGTTGCCAGCGCTGATCGATAGGCTGCGCCTGCGACCGCAGCCGCGCCGCTCGATTGCTGGACCGCCTCTCGGGAGACGACGTCTTTTAGCTGACTGTGCCGCCGAGCCGTCGTCTGGCGAACAATCATATCCTGGCGCTTGGCATCGACCTCAGCCTCTGCCAACGCTGCGGCCAGCCTGAGCCGCTCAGGGTCGATCTCATAAAGGATGTCGCCCCGACGCACATATTGGTTATCAACCACGGAGACTGCGCTGACCGTGCCGGATACTTCCGGTGCGATCTGTACGACATCGACGCCAACCCGTCCGTCGCGGGTCCAAGGTGTCCGCTCGTAGTGATTCCACGCCTTCAGCGCGATAAAGGCCGAGACTGTTACAAGGCAAAGGGTCAGTGTGTAGCGCCCAAGCACGGATAGGACAGGTTTCAAGGCAGGGGTCCGATTGATGACAGGTACTGCACGAGCAGACCATAGATGATGACAAAGGTGGCTATTTCGACCAGCGCCCGATAAGCGAACAGGCGATTGAGACCAGAGGCGGCGAACAGGAGGACCGCCGCGATGGTGGCGACCAGCGAGATGAACGCGAGAACCACGAGACCGGGTATGAGAACGCCTCCGAGATTGAGGTCAATGATCATCGGTCTTGGCCCTCCCTTCCGCCGGGGAACCGACCGCGAACCGCAGGTCGATGAGCAGGTCGACAATCTGCTGGCGATTCCTGAGCGCGCTGTCCACCACCTTCTCGATCAAGATCTCTATCCGCTTCTCGATATCGAGGAAGTCAGAAGGCGTTGACTGCTTCCCACCACTGAAGAGCTTGGCGATGATTGATAGAAGCTCTCTCAATTCGACGCGGGCGTCACCCTTGATCTGTGGGACCGTCTTGCGAAGCTGTCCGGCAACATGCCCGATGCGAAGATAGTGTAAAGCATCGTCGAGCACGTCCGGATAGGCTGTGCCGGTCAGCTGTACCCTCGGCAGCAGCAAAGCCGTCCGATCGATCATAAGGCTTGTCCAGCGCGCTTCGTTCGACGCATTCCCAAGCGCGCGTCGGCTAACGTCGCGGCGGCTCAAGCGAAGCAAGCGTTTAACAGCCCCATCAGCCGATACCGTCTGGAACAGGGACATGCTCACGCCGCCGAAGCCCACAGCCGCGAACAGAGCGATCACACTGTTGATTGAGGTGGCGAAGTCGCCGGTGTAGTAGGGGCCGAGCGTCGAGAGGATCGGAATGGTCAGCGTGATGCCGAGCGCCATGAATGTTGTTTGAAGGCGTGCCTGCAAAGAGCCGGCAAACAGGAAAGCCGGGGCGAGCACGGCGACAAGAACCCCAAATTCCGAGACCTGGGGCAAGATGATAAAGCTATAGATGAGGCTGATTATGACCCCGTAGATGGAGCCCACGATATACTTGACGACAAAGGGCACAGGCGCATCGACGTTACCGAACAGGGTGCAGCAGACGCCGAGAATGGAGACGGCCATTCCGCCCTCCGGCCATGCCGTCCAGATCCAGAAGGCGCAGCCAATGAGAATGCCGATGACCGCGCCGAGCGCAGTGCGCCCCGCCATCCAGGTATCGCGGTGATAGATATATCCCTTCGCTCGCTTTGCCCCATGAAGTAACGTGGCATCGCGGGACGGCCCGGTCGCTGCGATGTTCCGCTCCAGCCTGTCGCAGTCCTGTAGCAGACCGACCATTTCCGCGAGGTGACCTGCCAGGTTGGCGGCAAGCCTGTCGCCGGGCATCGTAGCGTTGGCGCCAAACAACTTCTGGACTGATCGTGCGTGCGCGATGAGTTGAGCTGCGGTAGCCTCCCCTCCTTGCGGCTCGACGCTCGCAACCCAGGCCCTGACGTCCCCGACCAATGCGACGAGGTCATCAAGCGCATGTGCATCCACTATGCCAAGGGCCTGAACCCGATCTTCGATCTCGGCCGCGAGCCACAGCAAACGAGCAAGCCGGTCATGGATATGATGCAGTATCTGCATTGGTGGTGTTGGAGCTGGATCATAGGGTAGATGCGTCGCAAGCCCCTTAATTGCTAACAAGTCCGCTGCGATTTGGTGGCGGTCGCGCCGGTTTTTTTCCGCATTTCCACTTAGTGCATCGCCTGCCAGCCGACGAGCGTCCCGCAGCGTGGCCGCCAGCTTGCCGGTGAACTGTCCTGTCATGCGTTTCGGCAAAATGTAGCGATGAATTAAGACGGCGCACAGAATCCCAATCGAGATCTCCTGGACGCGCACCGACGCCGTTTCGAAAACCGCGCCTGGATCAAGAACACTCGGGAACCCGATCAAGCTCGCGGTATAGCCGGCAAGAACGAAGGCATAAGCGCGTGGTGTGCGGTCAAGCAACGAGAAAAACAGGCACATGCCGATCCAGCCTGCAAGCACCGCGCTGCACATCATCGGGTCGTTGACGAAATTCGGGACGATCGTGACCGTCGCGACCGCGCCGACGAAGGTTCCAGCGAACCGATAGACTCCACGGCTTAAGGACGCCCCAGCAGATGTCTGCGAGACTATGTAGACGGTAATGATTGCCCAGAACGGCTTGGGAAGCCCGATACTCAACGAAATGTAGTAGGCAAACATTGCTGCGACAAAACTCTTGGCCGAAAACAGGATCGCATCCGCGTCCGCCTTGATGATCGGCGTGCGCAGGAAGGTTGTTCCAGCTTGAAACACGGCTGCAACAGCCTTGTTTAAGAAGGTATTTATGGACGGCGCAGTATTCATGCCGCCAGTTTTGCCCCATTTTCAAAGGCATATAAATTCGGTATTATGCCATAAAATACCTAAAAATGGTCATTCTGATGTCTTTCGTGCGATCTGCTGTTTCCGTTTTCGATCCCGACCTTACCCTTTTGCCTGCAGTTGCTCACAAGCTGGATTTCGCGGAACATGAGGAGGAAGTACCTCTGCACGTACATCGCAAGGGGCAGTTAATCCTCACTCTACATGGAGCCGTCACCTGCGTGGCAGGAAACGAGATCTGGATCGTGCCTCCCAATTGCGGAGTCTGGATTCCAGGCGGTTTGCCCCATAGTGCGCGCGCAACTGCCAATGCAAGGCTCAACTATCTGTTCGTCGAGCCGGGCGCAGCGAACCTGCCCGGAAACAGTTGCACACTGTCGGTCTCCCCAATGATCCGCGAGATGGTCGATCGGCTTGCTCGCGAGCGTGCGGACTATCTCGCCGACAGCCATGCCGCGCGGATCGCGCGGGTGATCCTCGACGAACTTGCGCAGATGCCATATGAGCGGTTCAACCTGCCGATCTCAAACCATCCGAAGATCCGGGCAATGGCACACGCACTGACGATTGAACCTTCAGATCGCAGCACGTTGAGCGATTGGGCGAAGCACCTTGCAATGAGCGACCGATCACTTGCGCGGCTGCTAATCCGCGAGACTGGGCTGACGTTCGGTCGCTGGAGACAGCAACTCCACCTCGTTGTCGCCCTTCGTGAACTGGCAAGTGGCGAGGCAGTGCAGAATGTTGCTGCCGAACTTGGATACGAGTCAGTGAACGCGTTCATCACGATGTTCAAGAAGGCCTTGGGCACCACGCCGGCGCAGTACTTTTCGCACCGAGTCACACCAATACAATCTCCTTAACACTGCGAGCGTTCGACGATGATATGGCAACATTCTCACGTGGCTCGTGGTGATATTCCACATGCATATTTGGGAAAACAGCGGCAGCCAGCACCGCTTCTACAGTTCGGATGACAAGCGTCCATCGCGTTGCGGCTCGCGGATAAATCGGTCAACGAGTTCATCGGTCCATTCCACATATTCGACGTGGAGGCCGTCTGCATGACGCGCATAAAGCATCCGCCCTGTAGGAACATCAACGAGCGGATGGGTAATGACTGCACCGCAAGCAAGCAACTCGGCTTCAATTGCCTCGATATCGCGCACGATGACGGGTCCGTGGCTATCCCGAATTGGTGCGAGTGAGTCCTCCGTTCCCGCGACAATAAACATATCCCCAACACCGGCCAAATCCCATTCACCGAAGGGGAACCGCAAATGCGCTTTGCGGCCGTGAAGCCGTTCGAGGGTGGCCAGCGTCGCATCGCAGTCTGCCGAAAACATCCGTGCATAGGTTTTGAGGATCATTTCTCACCTTTTTTAACAATCACTACAGATCTAAACTCATTGACTCGCTGTGGTCAATGGTTCTTTAGTGATCGATATGAAACAGGAAAAGAATAAAGGTGGCCGCCCTCGCGGCTTTGACCGTGACGGTGCAATTGAGATAGCGATGCATCTCTTCTGGATGCACGGCTACGAGGGAGTTTCGCTTACCATGCTGACAGAAGCGGTTGGAATAGCGCCCCCCAGTCTATATGCCGCTTTCGGAAGCAAAGCCGGGTTATATCGCGAGGCTTTGGATCGTTACTTGGTGACGGCCGAATTTACGCTTTCGCGTGGTGTCGAACGAGGGTTGACCCTCGATGAGGCTCTTTCGTATCTGTTCAACCAAGCAATTGAAAGAGTGACGGGCGAGCAGGGCGAACGCGGCTGCATGGTTTCATTGGGATTGCTGGTCTGCCACCCAGATCACGGCGAATTGCGTAACGAGCTTGCCGCTCGCCGGCACGCTATGGCCGTAAGCCTTGATCATGACCTTCGGCGTTGGCTTCCAACAGCCCGTTGCGGAGAGGCTGCGCGTTTCCTCTGTGCTGTCCTGCAAGGTATTGCCGTTCAAGCCAAGGACGGAGCGACTGTGCAGGATCTACGCGCCACGGCAGATATCGGTCGGGCGGCAGTTATGGCTATGGTTGCGGCGTAACGGGGCGCGGAGTGTCGGTTCTGCTTTTTCTTCGGTTCGCAATCGACATGCTGAACGCATGAAAGTTCGAAAGTGATCTGTAGCAGAGTTGTCTTATCGCCTGAGGCGGAGGAAGATCTTTTGGGTCCTTATGACTGGACAGCCGAAAGAGCTTCGCCTCAGACTGCGCTGGGATCCATGGACAGGCTGGAAAATTATACTCGCAGCTTTGACGAGGCTTCTAAGCGCGGCACTTTGCATGACGGTATACGTGAAGGGCTGCGAACCGTTGACTTTGAACGCAGAGTTACGATAGCCTTCAATGCCACTGAACAAGAGGTTGTTGTGCTAGGTTTCTTTTATGGCGGCCAAAATTGGCAAGAAGCCTTATCTGAACATTGAAGTCGTGATTATTTTTCTTGGCGGTTATCTGGAAAGAGAGCCGGTCGTGTCTGCTGGGAATGGATCGATACGGTTCTTGACTTTAAACCAAACACAAAAGCACTGCCTACAAATCTGCTCCGATTACCCGCAACTGGCCGTTTCGCGTCACGCCGCCTTTTGCAGACCTCGGGTAGGGAGGCGTGTGAGGTTGTTGTAATGGTCAACAGTTATCAGCATTCAGGCTGCGGACAAATTCATAGGGCGTCGGTTTCTAATAACGACGTGACATCTATTTCATGCCGTAGCTTGATAAGCCGCAGAACCGATCAAAAAATTGCGTTTGGCAATATAAAACTGTTTGCACTGTAGGATGATCAGTTGTGCAGTATTCCGGCCGCGACCATCAACTGACGGTTGGTGAGATTCTCAACACCCGAAGCGCATTGAGGATGACAGTGACATCGATCGCCTCCTGGAGCAATGCACCTTGGACAGGCAATAGATAACCCAACGCTGCTACGGTCATTGCGATCACTGAAAGTCCGATACCCACCACAACACTTTCGATGGCAATGCGCCTTGAGCGCTTCGCAATCTCCATCCCAATTCGAAGGCTTTCTAGTCTGTCAACAAGAAGAACAATATCGGCGGCCTCCGCCGACGCTGCTGCTCCCCTAGCACCCATCGCAACGCCGACGTCCGCTGCGGCAAGCGCAGGCGCGTCGTTGACCCCGTCTCCGACCATCATTACGAGACCGTTCTTGCGCTCGCTGAGTACGGTCAGTACCTTTTGACCGGGTGAAAGTTCGGAGTAGATTGCATCGAGCCCCAGCCCCTTAGTGATGCGTCTGGCCACCGCAGCGCGGTCGCCTGTCGCAAGCACTATGCGCTTCACGCCGACCTTGCGTATACCGCCTAACGTGGCGATCACATCGCCGCGCAAAGGATCGGCCATGACGATATAGCCAGCAAGTCTGTCGTTTATTGCGACTGCAACCAGGACTGCGCCAGCTTCTGTACTGGGGATTTCTGTAAGCTTTGGGTTGACTTGTCTCTCAACAAAGCTGGTTCCTCCGACAATGACACTTTTGTCATCGACCCGGCCAGTCACACCATCACCGGCCAGTTCGCTAACGTCAGTCGGTAGTACAATTTCTATGCCGCGATTCTGAGCGGCCAGTACCAGAGCCTGTGCCATCGGATGTTTGGACACTTGGTCAAGTGAGGCGGCAAGCCGCAAAATCTCATTTTCATTGAAGCCAGGCTCGACGTGGATTGAGGTGATCTGCGGGCGGCCATCGGTCAGCGTGCCAGTCTTATCCAGCACCAGCGTATTTATACGAGCCATACTCTCTAATGCACGAGAGCCTTTTACCAGCACACCGAAATGAGCGGAGCGCGACAGTCCCGCAACAAGAGCGACGGGCACCGCCAGGATGAGAGGACATGGCGTCGCCACGACAAGAACTGCTACTGACCTTATTGGGTCCCCAGTAAACCACCACGCGGCGAAGGCGATCAAGACGGTAATGATCATAAAGCCGACAGACCATTGATCCGCCAGCCTCGACATTGGAGCCTTAGAATTTTGGGCTTCTTCTACGAGGTGTACGATGCCAGCGTAGGTGCTATCTTTTGCTTCGTATCTGGCAATGATGTCAAATGCGTCACCAGCATTCATTGATCCGCTCAGCACATCTGCTCCTGCCGCAAGTGAGACCGGAAGTGACTCTCCCGTAAGTGCAGCCGTGTTTACGAAGGCTTTTACGGAAGCGATATTTCCGTCGACGGGGATGACCTCGCCCTGCCGGATGAGCAGACGGTCACCCGGACGAACAACATCGACGTCAGTCTCTTCGAGATGGTCATCGATATAACGCATTGTGGTTCGCGGCACACGAGACAGCAAAGCATGCATCTCACGACGTGCCCGTCCTTCAGCAGAGCTCTCAAGAAAGCCTCCGCCAGTATACATTAGGGCGACAATCGAAGCCGCGAGTGTTTCCCCAACAAGAAGAGCCGCCGACATGGACATCGCAGCAACGATATCCAGTCCAAATTCTCCTCGCCATAAGCTGCGGATGATATCGATGAACAACGACAAAAGTACGGGCAACGTGGCAAGTGTCCAAGCGATCCGTGCACTTTGCGTGTAATTTAACAGATGTAAGCTGAGCCCGATACCTAGCCCGCAGAGTGCAACCATAAAAAGGCCGGCTTTAAATCTGTCTTTGGCCGAGCGTTGCATTGCTCACGTCTCCCCAGCGCGTCGAATGAATGGACTATAAAGGATATTCTCCCACCTCACACTGACTACGATCAATTGTGGTCATGAAACTTGCATCAATAATTAGACGCCACCGTTAAACCGCCATACCGAGCAGAGCGTCGATACTGGCCGTGATTGCCATAGCCAGTACTCCAAAAAGGTAACACGCACGGTCCGCTTTAATCACACTGGCTCCTCCCGCATTGACGCCAATTCTTCCTAGAAACGCCGGAAACAACAAGGAAGAGATAGCAACGGCGTAAAACAAGATCGATGCAGGTGCGAAAACGACCGCTAATAAGGGTAGGGCAGCCCCGACCGAAAACGTCGCCTGATTGCACTGGCCTAGGTTCCTTGTCTTCAACGATCACCAATTCGTCACGAGCATGTGCTTTCAAAGTGATTGTGCGAGGTCAGTTGTATTGCCACCTGCCGCGGCAGTTCGATCGTCTCCGGCGATTGAACTTTTGTCTTTTTTGTTATTGTTTCAACGCACGTCCGGAGAAAATGGCGTTGTTAGAGCAGACTTGAAAACTTTGTCATTATACATTATAGTATATTATATAACATTAATGTTGGAGGCATAGATGCCCGTCATCAAAATTTCCGAGAAGTTGTCGGTATCATCACAGCCAAGCTCGGAAGAACTCAGCCTATTAGATCAAAGCGGCGTAAAATCACTGATTAACAACCGTCCCGACAATGAGGATGCAGACCAAACCGGAAACCAGGCCGAATGCGATATAGTCCAGAAGATTGGTCTTTCCTATGCTTTCATTCCGGTAACGATGAATGCGATCACTGAAGCCGACGTTCGAGCGTTTCAGAAGGCGGTCGAAGAAGCCGAAGGTCTCGTGCGCGCGCACTGCAAAACAGGTGCCCGTTCGCTCAGCCTTTATCTTATCGGTGAGGTACTGGACGGACGCATGTCTGCTGAAGACGTCGTGCCATTCGGACATCAGCTCGGCTTTGATACCAGCGTTGCGGCATCGTGGCTTGAGCGCTTTACTGACCAAAGACCGCGAGTAAAAGGCTTTTTCGATAAGCGAACCTCCAGTGTTCAGTACGTGGTGTCCGATCCGACAACCGGCATGTGCGCAATTGTAGATCCCGTTCTCGACTTTGATGAAAAGTCGGGGTCTACGGCGACGATCAATGCAGACGCAGTTCTCGATTACGTCCGTAATAGTGGCCTGACTGTCGAATGGATTCTCGACACGCATCCACACGCCGACCACTTTTCCGCCGCTCAGTACCTTAAGAAGAAAACCGGCGCAAAGACGGCGATAGGCGAGCATGTAATTAACGTCCAGAAGCTGTGGAAGGAGATATATAACTGGCCCGAACTAGCCACAGATGGCTCGCAATGGGATCGGCTTTATGCCGATGGTGAGACGTTCAAGGTTGGGTCTATCGATGCCAAAGTTATGTTCTCGCCCGGGCATACCCTCGCCTCTATCACTTACGTGGTTGGCGACGCAGCTTTTGTCCATGACACAATCTTCATGCCCGACAGCGGGACGGCTCGCGCGGATTTCCCTGGCGGTGATGCGAGAGCGTTATGGAAGTCGATCCAGAATGTCCTAACACTTCCCGATGAGACGCGGACATTCACCGGACACGATTACCAGCCGGGCGGCCGTACTCCACGTTGGGAGAGCACTGTAGCGGACCAAAGAAACTTCAACTCGCACCTTGTTGGCAACACGGAAGAAACATTCGTTGCATTACGGAACGAGCGCGACAAAACGCTACCAATGCCTAAGCTCATCTTGCATGCGCTACAGGTAAACATATGCGGCGGGCGACTGCCTGAGCCGGAAGCCAACGGTAAACGTTATTTGAGGTTTCCACTGGACGCGCTGGAAGGGGCTGCATGGGAATGACCTTGAATAGCATGGCAATGATGAAAGCTAAATTATCGTCTGCAGAACTATCTCTGCGCGCAGGCGAAGTGGCAGATCTGCTTAAGACACTGTCGCATCCAGCGCGTCTGATGATCGTATGCAGCCTGGTGGAGAGCGAATACTCCGTAAGCGAACTTGAGGAAAAAACCGGGGTGCATCAACCGCACCTTTCTCAGCATCTAACGGTGTTGCGCAACTCCGGGATAGTCGAGACACGACGCGATGGAAAACAGATTTTTTATCGCCTCACAGAAGACAAGGTGGCGCAACTGGTCGCCGCCCTTTATGAAATCTTTTGCGTGGAGAACGTAGAATGATCACTTATCTATCCTCACTTATCGGCGGGATGCTAATCGGTATTTCAGGAGCGATGCTTCTGATCCTTAACGGAAGGATTGCTGGAATAAGCGGAATCGTCGGACGGCTTTTACACAGAAGCGCTCCGTTAACAAACCTTGCCTTCGTGGTGGGGCTGGCAATCGGGCCGATCATTTATCTAATTGTGTTCGGCACCTGGCCCACAGTTCAGATTACTGCCGGGTGGCCACTGATCATCGTCGCCGGACTTCTTGTCGGCTTCGGCTCGCGCCTGGGATCCGGTTGCACGAGCGGTCACGGTGTGCTGGGGCTGGCTCGTCTGTCACCGCGATCAATGGTAGCGGTTGCTACCTTTGTGGGAACAGGGGTGATTGCCGTCACTGTGCTACGAGGTCTAGGGATATGATCTTAAAGGTTTGTCAATTCTGCAGCGCGCTTGCCTCAGGTGTCATTTTCGGCTTTGGACTGTCTATATCTGGAATGCTCAATCCCATTCGCGTACAAGGCTTTCTCGATATTTTCGGCGCATGGGATCCAAGTCTTGCCATTGTTCTCGGTGGCGCGGTTATCGTCGCCTTCATTGGCGTACAGATAGCGAAGCGGATGCAGCATCCTACATTCGATGACAGTTTTCATGTGCCGACGCACAGACGGATCGATGCGCGTCTTATCATTGGATCGGCTCTGTTCGGTCTGGGGTGGGGCATTGGTGGCTTCTGTCCCGGGCCAGCCATTGCATCTTTATCTGTAGGACTGCCGCAGAGCGCTCTGTTCGTAGTTGCGATGTTGCTCGGCATGTTCGTACATGAAAAAGTCGAGATCAAACTTCGATGATTAATTCCATCTGCTCAGCATCGCTGCTCCTTAGCTGTTGCTATAACCCAGCTCGTATCGACGTCGGTATGGGTTAATGAACGCCACACATTTGAATGAGTGAGTTCCGGATCCCCGAAGAAACTCTCGCTTCATCATGGCCTTAGTCTTTTTTTGGGGTCCAAGAAATCTATTATTCGTTACGGTTTTCTTTGACCGGTTTAGAGGATGACTGGTTCATCTGGTGTAAGACCATTTCCAATCCCTGATTTCCGCCATGTCCTCACCATGCTCGCAAACATATTTCTTATGCAATGTTAGTTTTTCCTCGAATTCGGCAATCAAAGGTAGGGCAACGTCGCTATTTAGTGGCAGACGCCTTATCGCCTCAATCGCTAGATGAAAACGATCCAGTTCATTGAGAACCGCCATATCGAATGGCGTTGTCGTTGTCCCCTTTTCGATGAAGCCTCGGACGTGGAAGTTAGGATGGTTGGCGCGCGCGCCGGTGTCGAGCACCATGTCGTGGCGCCGTCCGGCAATCATTGTTTCCAGGATAAGCCCCTCCGCCGAATGGCGGAAAGGTACGTCGATCCAGTCCGCTTTTCTGTTTGGGTCAAAATCGGACACGGGATCGAAGATCGTCAGCTCTTTGGAAACATAGTCGATCAGGATGCGCTGCCCTTTGAAGAACCCGAGGCCTAGCACTGACGACACTGGAAGCTCGCTATCCTTTCGCACGGTGATCCCCCAAGGGGAAAGTTCGACGCCACGGATATCTCGGAAGAGACGTCCATTTACCGAAAGCTTGTCAATCACAAACCGAGCGTTCTCCTGAGCAATGCCAGCCATGTCGCTGGATCTCTGCATTTCTCCAGTGAAGCGGACACCTGCAATTTGATCGAGAAGATCGCGACGAAGGTGCAACCCTTCCTCCGAACCCGTATCGAGGTTCAGTAAATGTGTCGCCCCATCGATTTCCAAGCTGACCATAGGTATCGAATGCTCATCGAAGGTGATCGGCAAAACCAGATCGGCCGCGTTCGATGGAACTACAGCGAAAGATGCTACCAGGAGGGTGATTGGTAAAACAATTGAGAATTTCAAGAATGTCACCATGAAACGTCTGGGCGGACTATGCTTGGCAGATACGGCACCAATCATCGCAAAAATTCCAAAACCCGCGACACCTTCAGCTGCTAAGCAACCTTGGTGGTTGGGCTGCTTTCGTTAATATTGCAAGGGTTCCTCATAAAGCTATCGTGCGAAGAGGTCTATAGTGCAGAGGGGTCTGCTGCAAATTCCTGCTTAGACGAGAAGCAAGCTGAACGCCGGGAGCATCCATGCGGGGAGTTCAGGAGATACGATGCATGTTTTGGAAACGTTTCGTCAACGAAGACGCAGAATGTCGGCTTAACATCAGTAGAGCATAATCGATGTTCAAAGTCCGCCATTTCGACATTGGATCGCCGGGTCTCGCATTTCAGTCCCAAACCGATTGAGGGCATTCTGCACAAGGCCGAACCCGTGACGGCAGCGCGAAGCAGATCACCACTGACGGCAGCCAAACTGTGAGCGCACGGCAATTATGCAGTGCGACGTATAGAACTGGGGTGTTACACACCGGCAACTTCAGCGCTAATAGTGTCAGCGAATACATGAACAATTCCATCGAGCAGGATCATCGCCGCGTCAAACGGTAATTTCGATCCTTGCTCGACTTCAAGTCCAAGGCCGCCAGTATCACGCTTTCCGGCATCTAACTGGTTCACATAATGCATGAACAGCGGGACGTCCTTCCAAAGGAAAGAATGCTCCCGCTCAGGTAGCAAGTCAAGGAACTAACTGCTTAGTTGCGGTCAGCGGTAAACCATGTTGCGTCCTAACCGGATTTATGTGGCGCATCCCCGTTACGTTCTTTGCAGTGCAAGGTTGACGCCGAGATCAATCAGAACCATGCCGACTATACGCGTCATGAGTCGCTAAGCCCAATTAGAGCCTGTAAGTACTTCGGAGAATTATTTTGGCAACAAATACACAGAGAACATTAGATAATAAAAATAACAAGCTAACGATCGTACCCAGAATGAAAATCTGAAGCCAAATGCGATAAGGTGGGTTATTTCTCAAATTTCACTTCGGCTGAGCTATCTCATCCCGGCTCACCTCGCTCAATTATTCCGCCAACGGTGGCCACATCAGCACAAGTAGACTTTTCGCGACAAAGCCATTTACTCATCGCGGGCTAGGGGAACCATCATCGCACCAATATCTGCCTCCGCAACCAGAGCGCCTTCGACCTTGGCTTCGCAATGAAACTTCCAGACTTTGCTGCGTTGGCGTTGCTTAATGACGTGGATCTCCAACCGGTCACCGGGTTCGACGGGTTTGCGGAAGCGTGTATTGTCGACTGTCATGAGATAAACTAGATACCGGCCGCCATCCTGCTTGCGCGCACAAATCGCGCCTGCCGTCTGACACATAGCTTCCACTACCAGGACACCCGGCATGATTGGGCGACCTGGAAAATGGCCGGTGAAATGCGGCTCATTGACCGTAACGTTCTTGATTCCGATAGCAAAATTATCGCCATCGATTTCTATGATCCTGTCAATTAGCAGAAGTGGATAACGATGGGGGAGGAGCTTCATCACCTCCAAGATGTCAGCTGCGCCTAGGGTTTTTTCCGTACATTCAGACATTCGTGTCTCCTGATTTTGTAGGTTGTGCCCGTCCTCAGCATAGCTATAGGACAGCTAACTGTGCGGCATCAAAAAGCGTCCTGCGAGAAAAGACGCTCGATAAGGTCATAGGTGATCCATTCACCATGTGTAGGCGCCGGTTGGGGAAGAAATATCTTGTTTGCATTGGGAGTGGCAGGGCGCTGCCATTCGACCGGCTTGCGGTGCGATTTTCATACATCCTGCTGCGCGTAGGATGTTCCTAACTTTAGGTCCAACAACGCCGCGCGGTAGTGACATTTTTGTGCTCACTGATTTCCCTATTCCCGTCTCACGACCGTTGCGTCATAGCTCGAATGACCATTCTCGCTAGGTGTGCCCGTTTGCAAGAAAGTAACCGCCAAATTAAACAGAGGGAACACAATAAAACTAAAGATTGATACCAGGAGAAGGCAGACAACCCTCATGGATAGCCACAGAGTATTGAAGTTGCTCGTGCGAAGAGGAACAACGCTGCAGCCGGAAACTGGGTGCCGCATTTCGACAGCCTTGTAAAGTTAACATGGCTCTAATTTGAACCCCGATTGTCAAGAAATGATGGTGAGTACATCGACACCTTGTCAAAACACAACAGCGTCAGCAACATCTGGTCTCTATATGAGAACGAAATGCCTCAATAGGTTGTCCTGCCATCACTGAGGTTAAACGTTGCGGCAGTCGTGTATGAGTTTTCGGCACAGTCTCTTAAATATGGGCGCCGATGTCTTTCGTTCGTTGATACCATTTCTACGCGGACTTCAGGCTTGAGGCTTCCCGCCACATGTTGGGAGCAGCGCCCTGTAATTCAGGGTGATCAGCAGCGTTAAACTGGTTGCGGGGAAGATGATGAAGATTGTAGATGGGATCGTGTATAGACTGGTGGGTTAACAAAAAGTGCCGTCGGTAGGTTTTGGTTCGTTGCCCAGCTTGCCCCACGCGCCCCACTCGCGCTTCGCCCACGAGTAGCTAGTCAGTTCGGGCAATTCAATTACCTTTGTGACTGGTGCGACCGGCCTTCTAGGCAAGGTCACAAAAAGATCAATGAAATGTGGACCCTCGCGATGACCAGAAGCAATCAGTTGCCTCTCAACGAGTCCGTTGATGGACGAACTGCGTCTGTGCTAGTCATAACTGTACGAAATCGACTGGATCAATTATGAGCCGCACGGTTGTTGAAATCAGAAGTTACTCCGGTGTCACAGAGACCCACCGCCACGATTTCCATCAAGTGATCTTGCCGTGCTCTGGTATGCTGGAAATCGATATTGACCGCTCAGCCGGTCGTGTGACGGACAGTATAGCTTCGTTTGTGCCAGCAGGATTCAATCATGCTTTTATTGCCAAGCCCGAAAGCCGTTTCATCGTTCTTGACGTGCCAGCGGGTCTCTCGTCGGCAATCAGAAACCATGCGGCGATGGCCCCGTTCTTCGCGATCCGACCAGACATTCGAGGGCTGATTGATTATCTAATAGCAGATGGTCCGCAATCCAAGCCTTCGGCGCAACTCCTTGAGATGTGGGCTGGCCTTGTCCTGGATCGACTTGATAAACAAGGTGGCAATATTGATCTCACCGAATTGGCAGTTAACCGAGCCATTGCGTTCATGAAGCAAAGACTGGCGCAACCTATCCGCAACAGCGACATCGCCGAAGCAGCGCGTTTAAGCCCAACTCGCCTTCATGACGCCTTTCTCAAGCGTCTCGCGATGACACCTCACGCAAAGTTGATTGCAATAAGATTAGACGCAGCTGAAAGTCTGCTTTCAAATCCGCACCTTTCCATCGCCGAGGTCGCGTTGCGCAGCGGACACTCTGACCAGAGCGCGTTGACACGTATCATGCAGAGGGAGAGGGGTGTAACACCGGCTGCGATCCGCAAAAGCTTGCTCGGCCGATTTGAACAAAAAGCCTAAAATCTGGAAGCTTTTACCAAGACACCGCGGTTGCTTGTGCTCCATTACGCCTTGTTCGAGCAGGGAGGAGAAATTGGTGGAGAAGGGAAGCGGCAAAGCGACAACTATTGGGCTAATCGCAATCGGATTATGGGCGAGCTTGGCTCTGTTCACCGTCGAAGCAAAAGGTATCCCGCCGTTTGAGCTTCTAGCGCTTAGTTTTGGTGTCGCCTTTCTCAGCGGCATGATTGTGCTCGCTTCGCAGGGATTCCATGCGCTTAGGCGGCTCAGGCAACCAGTTGCACCATGGTTTTTGGCATTCTTCGCAATCTTCCTCTATCACGCACTATACTTTTATTCACTTTCGACTGTTCCGCCCGCCCGCGCCAGTCTGATTGCCTATCTCTGGCCCCTGCTGATTGTAATTCTCTCCACTTTCGGTCCGAACGGTGATCGGCTTCGCTGGCAGCACCTAGCAGGTGGGGCACTCGGCTTCATTGGCACCGCCGTCATACTGTTGGATCACCAGGGAGAGCGTTCGCAGGCTACTTCAGTTCTCGGCTATATCGCTGCCTTTGGCTGCGCCCTCATCTGGTCGGCATACTCTGTCGCAAATCGCCGGTTTGCAAACATATCCAGTGATATGCTGGTCGGCGTTTGCGGGATGGTTGCAATTGCTGGCGCGGGCGTACACTTCCTTCTTGAGGAAACTGTTTGGCCCACCCAGCCTCAATGGCAGGCAGTCTTGCTTCTTGGGGTCGGCCCTGTCGGCCATGCTTTCCTGGCTTGGGATTATGCGACAAAACACGGCAACATGCCGTTGCTTGGCGGCCTCTCGTATCTCGCCCCGTTGATTTCTACCTCGATCCTAATTGCCAATGGGCAAACATCGTCGAATATTACTGTTGCATTGTCCGCCGTGTTGACTGTGGGAGGGTCGCTGCTTGCAAGCCTACGACGCAAGAAGAAAGACAATGCACAATAGGCTAATTGCTGCGAGGACGACAGCATTCCGGAAGTTGCAAGGATGGCTCTGATGGAAATGGCTGAACAGATAGAGATGCTGACAACACGTATCAAGAAACTCGAGAGGAAGATCATTGCAACGGTAAAAGCAGATGATACTGCGCGGCGTCTGACCATTATACCGGGAGTTGGCCCCATCATTGCAGCAACCGTTCAGGCGAACGTTCCAAATTCAGCCGCATTCAAAACAGGTCGCGCGCTCTCCGCCTGGATGGGTATTTCACCGCGAGCAAATTCCAGTGGTGGTAAGGAGCGGCTCGGTCGAATATCGAAACGGGGCAAGAAGCAATTGCGAACGCTGCTGATCGTCGGCGCAACCTCTATTCTTAAGCAAGCCCGGATTGGTATGTCGATGCCGGAAATGAGTCATCACATTGATAGCGCGCCGCCCTTATAAGGGGGCAGCAGTAGGATTAGCCAATAAGATTGCGCGTGCGATCTGGGCGCTTCTCGTGAAAGGTTGTACGTATCAAGCACCAGATATTATGGAGCAAACCTAAAATAGGGCTCAAGATGTTGCGACTAAAGTAGCCGGATCATACCAGGGTGCCAAGCGTGATGAACCAGCTGGACGAAATCCAGATACCGATTAGACCGATCGACGCAATGCACCTTCGTGTGCGCATAACTGATAAGGCAATCGGCATAGCGGTTATCATCATGGCCCGGAACTTTTAGTTTGCAAAAAAACAGGCCGGACATATGACTGCACAGTCCAATAGGTCAGTAACGCAGAAAAACTTTGCTATCAGGGCCATTCTACATATGCGTCCAGAGCCAAGTGTGTTCTGTGCTGAAGACATTTTTTGCAACTGATCCGATGGAATGCCTTTGACAATAATCAGCATACGGCAGAAGTCGGAATCCGGCTTTATGGTGACGAGCAAATTCAGGCAGGACGAAGCTACTTAAGAGGTTATTAATGCGTAAATCCTGTGTTTCTCTCGCCTGATCGCCTTATTGGTTGCTAATGTCAGCGTTGTGGAGAAGGTAGACAAAAAGTCGATCGCAGCTGGTTCCACCCAATGGGTTTCCGGTAGTGGGGACAAGTCACCCACGGATGCGATGGTGAACATTGGCTCAATGCGTCAGAGGGGAAACAAGCTCGAGGTTGTCATTCAGCGTGGAGGATGGGTTCGTTTCATCGGATGGGCATTATCAGGTCAACGATGTCTTCGATCCTGCAAGCCAGCGCGCCGAGGCTGAAAGCGAGCCTCTCAATCGGCGAAGATCATCAACGAAGTGTCGTCTTGCGGGGCACATCGCGAAGCCTTGCATACTTGATGGCGCGGATGGCCGATTTGACGTCCGGTGACGAAAACGACCCCCCATTCCGCGCCAACGGGTCAGTGTCGACCAGTTGGCAAGACAACGGCGGACGGTTGCCGGTGCGTGCAAACCGGATACGCGCAGAAAGCCTTGTTGGCGCAAATCGTCCTCCACACGTGCCGGTATGCTGTGATCGGGTTCGATCTCGCGTTGCTGTGGCCACCATAATTGATGGGCGATGAACTTCAGGAGCAGGGGCTCTGGCGCAGGCCAGGGGCGCGGTCTGTCGGCTGCGGCCATCCACCAGGCTTCGAGATCGGCGAGATCCGAGTTCCGTGCACGCAGGGTGTTTTCAGCCATGCCTTCTTTGACCAGATGACGCAGCGATTCGACATTCTAATCGGTCAGAATCTCTGCCAGCCTGTCGCGACGGCTCATCGCCAAGACCCCTGAGATCGTGTCGAGTGCGGCCGTTCGCAGATGAAATCATTCGTCCGATCTGGAAAACTTAGCGTTCATTCTCTAAAGGTCCGAGAATGCGGATCCCTTCCGACCGGGCGGCAGCAGCAAGCTTTCGATCACCGGTTGCCAATGGGACTTTTTCTGCAAGTGTCAGGGCCAGATATGAAGCATCGTAGCCGCTCAAATCATATCTTTCGCATAAGGAGAGCACAGCCCCGTCGCCGCCTGAGCCCAAATCTTCCAGAGGAAAAGCGCGCAACTGCGCCATCAGCAACAAGGCTTCACCCGGTTTCAGCCGCTTGCGTCGTTCGGACACAAAGAACAGATTGCGGGTCTCGAACCAAAACAAGGACGGCACGAAAGCAATAGATGTGCGCAGGTCAGCCATCAATCGATCGGCAGCGTCGTGTTGTTCGTCGGGCAGGAACCAGGCTGCGGCAATGGAGGCATCGAGAACAAAAGACATCAGTAGCGGCGGCCTTCTTCTATCCACTCACGAATCTCGTCCTGTGTTGTCGACTGCCGCGTAAGGCGTTGTGCCTTGATTTCGGCGATCAGCGCTTCGACGTTATTTTCACGGCGAATGCGAGACAGTTTGGCAATGGGCGTATTGCCCCGCGAGATAATAACTTCTTCCCCTGCTTCAACTTTCGCAAGCAGTTCCGAGAGATGGGTTTTGGCTTCACCGACCTTGACTGAAACGGTCATGTGGAATGCTCCGCTGGAGAATGGTTTGGACGGACTTTAACACCGCTTTTAAAAGCAAAAATTAACAGTATGACGGCATTTGGTCAAGTGTTGGTCAACTAACCTTCGATAACCATAATTATAGGCTTACGCTCCAAGCTACGATCAGCAACAAGATGTGTGTTTTACACGTGAGACGAGAGGCCTGCCATGGGTTGTGATGGATAAACAATAATTGCGCTGTCCAGTTGCAGTAAGACTGTTGACGAAAATTGTTCTCTCCTCATCAACGGTAGTTGAAGATGAAGACCTTCAACTACCGTTGATGAGGGAGAGGCGTGGCGTGCAAGACGTTGATCAGATCATAATGTTCGCTGCGGGCATATGGATGAGTGCGGTCGGCTTTGGTCACACTAAATTCAGCAGCCATCAGGAATGGTTCAACCGCCTCGTTCGGGAGGTTAGATGGATGGGCCCGTTGTTGGTACTGAAGTGATAAGCGTATCGGGCGGAATGCCGATCTGAGTGCCGATAAAGGCAAGGATTTCTTGCGGGAGAAACTCGCCGACGTCAGCGCCTGACAGGGATAGCTAAGCGCGCAGAGCTGTAGAGCAAACCCGAGCCGATCGTCCGGCCTACGCCGTTCACGTGTTCCCGATCGTCGTCGGCCAGTGTGTAATGGTGAGCAGCGACAATTCGTCGGTGGGCAAATCGAGCAGTGCCGAGCGCTGACGCTCGGCGAGCCCCTTTAATGTTCAGAGGCTATTTAGAGCCGTATATTTTGGTTGATAATCAATATTTTCCGTATATTATGCGGCAATGGATGATATTGACCGAAAAATCATTGATTTATTGTCGTCGGATGCCCGGCGTTCGCTAGCCGATATTGGCGGTATCGTGGACCTATCGCCTTCCAGCGTGAACGAGCGCATCCGTCGCTTAACCTCCTCGGGTGCCATCCGGCGTTTCACGGTGGACGTGGAACCGGCTGCGATCGGGCTTGAAACACTCGTTTTCATATGGGTCGCGTTGCGTGAAGATGCCGATGAGGCGGCTTTTCGCCACTACGCCGCGACGACGCCGGCAATACTGGAATGCCACCATGTCACGGGCGGTTGGTCGTATCTTATCAAGCTCCGGGTCAGCACCACGCCAGAAATCGAGCTGTTTCTGACCGACCTCAAGGCGCGGAAGTTTCTTGGCCGAAGCGAAACAGTGATCGCCCTCTCGTCCCCGGTTGCAGGGGCTTTCGTGTTCAAGGATACCCGCTGATGGAACCGCTGCTCTTTATCAAAAGCCTGTTCCTCGGGCTGGCCATTGCTGCACCTCTCGGACCGATAGGGGCGCTTTGCATCAACCGGACGCTGGAACGAGGATTTGTCGCCGGTGTTGCCGGGGGCCTAGGCACGGCGCTGGCAGATGGGGTCTATGCGGCGCTGGCCGCATTAGGCTTCGCGGCGTTTTCCAATGTTCTAGGCATAATCGATATGCCGCTTAGACTGGTGGGCGGCGCTTTTATGCTGTGGCTCGGCTGGAAGAGCATGAGACCAAGCCCACCCCGGACAGCGGCCAAGATTTCCGCGCGCGATCTGATCGGCACCACCGCTGCGACTTTTCTGTTGACGATTACGAACCCTATGACGATCATTTCGTTCGCAGCTCTTTTCGCCGGTCTTGGGCTGGCGTCCGGAACCGGACCCGCAGATGCTATTCTCGTCGTCTCCGGGGTGTTTGTCGGGTCCATGCTGTGGTGGAGCGTCCTCAGTGGTGGAGTTGCGCTTGCCAGGCATCGTCTGCCCGAAACATTTGCTGGATGGGTCTCGCGCCTCTCCGGTCTCGTCCTGATCGCGTTTGGTCTTTGGGCGATAGGCTCGGCCGTTCTCTGAGGCACGATAGCTTGCCAAACCTATGGTGCTGTCGCGCAATTCCTGATTTTCTCATCAAGACAGGCCAGCAGACGGCCCGGAATCCGCGCCACTGCGAACGTCGTGCAGGTTCAGGATTTCGGCAACGAAGGAAGTTGATGAACGGTTTTACTAACGCCCGGCTCCTTAATACCAAGGCAAAGATTCAATGTGGAGGCGTCATGAGCATCCGAACAATCAACAAGGCATTCGGTCTTACCGCACTAATCTTCTCCATCGAGCCCCTTCTTCTTTGTGGCGCTTCAACACGACCACGTTAGGCACCAGATGCCGTGTTAGAACGGCCGTTCCACCTCATCAGCTTCGAGGATCGGCTTTACGGCGCCAGCGCTCAGCAAATTTGGAAAGTGCCGCAAATCACGATCGCTTTAAGTTTTTCTCTTGGCCGGAAGCTGGACGGAGCTGTGCAAGCGCGACTACACGCTTGGCCACTTCGCTGCAGCTCGCTGTTATCGGGTGATTGATTTCGCACTACACGAAAAGGGCCCGGCGACGAGCTGGGCTAGCCATGCAGCGCCCGGCGAAGTACTGGAGATCGAGGGGGCGAATTGCCATCATGCAGTGTGATGTTGAAAACCTGCCGCGAGAGATGGGAAGGCCATCGCTATCCGGCCCAGAAGATATATGAACAAAGCCATCGAACAAGACCATCGAGCAAAGGACGTAAGAGAGCATTGGGTACTGTTTTGATGCTCCGATTGAAACAGTAATTTGCCGCTAGGTCGCGAAGGCCTGGGTTCGAAATTGGCGATGGTCCACTACAGTCAGATGTTCTCGATGAAGTAGAAATAGATTGGCAATCAGGCCATGGACTGAGACGAACCGTTGCATTGCCGCGCTGACTGGAAACGCATCATCCGCCGCTCCCGTCCTCGCACGGGAAGATGTGAATTCTCTCCTCGATTGTGGAGGACTTTGCGCGAGCGATGTCGGACGCCGGGCATAATCTCCTGCTTGGCTCCAGTATCGTAGCATATTGGTCACCAGCACCCGTGTCCTGACGCCTTGGCTTTTCAGCAACTTTTCGGTCAGTCGGAGAGCAGCCTTGCTGTTTCTGCGCGATTGCATAAGCGCATCAGGAACGTAGCTTTGGCGTCATCGAGGCGCCACAGCCAATATTTCTTCTCCTTGATCGGCACAATCATTTCATCCTTGTGCCATTTATCGGCAAAATTGCCTCGCGACTGCCGCTTGACCTCTTAGGCAAATTGACCACCGAACTTTATGGCCCGCTGGGAAACGGTTTGAAACGAGACGTCAGTGCCACGTTCGGCCAACAGATCACGAAGGCTGAGTGAAAATCGATAATAGAACTAGACCGCATGGGCGATGATCTCAGCTGAAAAGCGATGACGCTTGTAACGGTGGTCGAGGCTGTTGTCATGGCAACCCAATACCATGCAGATCAAAACTGATCGGTTAAGGCGGCGCCGCCGGCAAGGGCCGCCTGGCTATCGCGAATGCCCGGGCGCTCATACGCAACAGCACGTGCGGCCGCTTCTTCTCCGTGGTCGATCTGGTAAATCGACTTGGAACGGAAAAGTGCAACGGCAAGCAAGGTCGAATGTAATCGCGCGGGCGCGATACTTATAATCTCCCACGTTCTATAGACTTGACAGTTTTCCATTTCCGGCTCTACCTTTGAATTCACGCTCAAGCTTAATGCTGAAGCGAGGGGAGGAATTCATGACTAAAGGTTCAATTGTTAATGGGCTGGGTCTAGGTTCAATTTCGCGACGCCAGTTTCTAACGTCCAGTGCGGCTGCAGCAGGGGCACTGCTTCTGCCGTCCCTACCGTCTTTTGCAGCGGACAAGCCCAAAGTCGGGCTTGTCATGAAGTCGCTTGCAAACGAGTTTTTCAAGCAAATGCAGGCCGGTGCTGAAGATTACGCAGCCAAGAATACGGACAAGTTTACCTTTGCCGCTGTTGGCATGAAAGACGAACGTGATTTCGCTGCCCAGGTCGATGCGGTGGAAAACTTCATCACGCAGCAGTTTAATGTGATCGTTCTGGCACCGGCCGATTCCAAGGCTATGGTCACACCGGTGAAGAAGGCGCTGGAAGCCGGCATCAAGGTCATTAATATCGACGTGGCGCTTGATGAAGAGGCGAAGAAGCAGGCCGGTGTTGATCTGGCATTTTTCGGACCCGACAATCGCGAAGGCGCAAAGCTGTCCGGCATGGCGCTTGCCAAGGAGCTTGGCAAGGGCGGCAAGGTAGTTATCCTCGAAGGTAATCCCGAGGCCGACAATGCCAAGGAGCGCAAGAAGGGTTTTGATGATGCTGTGGCCGAAGGCGGCCTGACTCTGCTGGATTCCAAGACCGCACATTGGGAGACGGAAGAAGCCAACACGCTCATGACGAATTTCCTTACACAATATCAGGATATTCAAGGTGTTATGGCAGCTAACGACTCCATGGCGCTTGGCGTTGTAAAGGCGCTCGATGCTGCGGGTAAGTCAGGTCAGATCAAGGTCGTCGGTTTTGACAATATTCCCGCTGTCCAGCCGCTGATCAAGGACGGCAAAATGCTGGCCACAATCGACCAGTTCGGCGCGCAGATGGCGGCAATGGGCATCGATTATGGCCTGAAGGAACTGGCGGGAGAAAAATTCTCAGGTTGGGTCAAGACGGATATCAAGCTGATTACCGCCAAGGACCTCTAGGAACTCGCAAGATAGCGAGGTCGCATCGGATGCACTCCTTTGCGGCCTTCCGTCACTTGGACAGGCAGGAGCTGTGATGCAGTCAGCCGACGCGATCTTGAGGCTTGAAAACGTCGGCAAAGTCTTTCCGGGCGTGGTCGCTCTGGACGGTATCAATCTGCAACTGTTGCGCGGCGAAACGCATATTGTTCTCGGTGAAAACGGCGCGGGCAAGTCAACGCTTATCAAACTGCTTGCAGGTATCTATCAACCCGACGCTGGCGAGATCGTCCTGAATGATCAGCCCTATCGGCCCAAGACGCCGCATGACGCGCAAGTCCAGGGCATTCGTATTGTTCATCAGGAACTCAATTTACTTCCACACCTTTCCATAGCGGAAAACCTGATGCTGGAAAGGCTTCCGCGACGTTACGGCATCGTGGATCGGACTTCACTCAACAGTCGCGCCGCTGAATTGCTGGACGAGGTTGGGCTGGGGTTGGATCCCAGCACACTTGTTTCCGAATTGGGCATCGCGCAAATGCAATTGGTCGAAATTGCAAAGGCGCTTGGCTATGATAGCAAACTTCTGGTCCTCGATGAGCCGACGGCGACACTGACACCGCCCGAAATTGAACGGCTCTTTGCCATCATTGGGAGACTGAAGGTCAGGGGTGTGACCATTATCTATATCTCACACCGCTTGCACGAAGTCTTTGAAATTGGCGATCGCGTCACGGTTTTGCGCAACGGTCGTCTGGTTGAAACGCGCACATTGGAGGGGCTGAGCGTACCCCATCTGGTCCGCATGATGATTGGCCGGGATATTGCAGACGAATACAGCTTCGATTCGAATATCGTGCCGGGTTCGGTTGCCCTCGAGGTTGAAAACGTTACGCGAGCGAAACTGACCACTGCAGTCTCCTTTTCAGTGCGTGAGGGTGAAATTCTGGGAGTGGCAGGTCTGGTAGGGGCGGGCCGCACGGAGATCATGCGTGCGATCTTCGGTGCCGATCCCAAAGACGGGGGACAAATCCGAGTGTATGGCACGCCGGTAAATATTCGTAATCCAAAAGATGCCGTGAGAAATGGACTTGGTTTCCTGACCGAAGATCGTAAGGGGCAGGGGCTGATGCTGGATATGCCTGTAGACGTAAATGCGACGATCACCGATTTGAAGAAAATCTCCCATGGCGGATTGCTGAACAAAAGCGAAGAAAAGAAATCCGTTACCGAACTGGTCGAGCGATTGCGGATCAAAACGGCTTCCATCGGCACTGCGGTGCGCAATTTGTCTGGTGGTAACCAGCAAAAAGTGGTGCTTGCAAAATGGCTGTTTCGCGGTTCCTCAACTTTGATACTGGATGAACCGACGCGAGGCGTCGATGTCGGTGCCAGACGCGAAATTTATCAACTACTTTGGATGCTGGCCGCAAGTCGAAAAGCGATCATCATGATCTCTTCTGATTTGCCTGAACTCATTGGCATGTGTCACCGCATTATCGTGTTCTCCAACGGCAAGCTGGTAGGAGAACTGCCTCGGTCGCAATTTGATCAGGAGCGTATTCTCTCGCTTGCATATCAGGAGCATGTTCAATGACCGCGAAGCCACCTGTGCCCGATAAATCCGCAGTAGCAGACCACCAGAAGTTGAAACGCTTCCTGCTACGTGATGCTGGTGTTTTTCTGGCTCTTCTACTGATCACACTGGTATTTTCTTTTACCGCACCTTATTTCGCCACGCCCGGCAACGCGTTGAAGATTTTCGTCCAGATCGCGATCAATACGGTTCTTGCGGCAGGTATGACTTTTGTCATCTTGACCGGCGGCATTGATCTCTCCGTTGGCTCGGTGCTCGCGCTTTGCACGGTCGTAGGTGCGCTCATCATGACATCAGGTCTTGAACCCGGATTATCGATACCGCTTGCCGCTCTGGCTTGCATCGCAGTTGGTGGGTTTTGCGGCTACATAAACGGTAAGGTATCGACCTTCTGGAAGATCCCGTCCTTCATTGTTACGCTCGGTATGTTGAATATTGCCGCTGGTGCAGCGCGTGTGGTGTCCAACAACTCGACCATTACGGGACTGCCGCAAGGCTTCGTCGATTTCGGAAATCTGATCATCGGCGGTTTTTTGCCCTCAATTTTTCTGGTGGCAGTGGCCGTCATTTTTGTGGGCTGGTTCATTCTGCGGTTTACTGTTTTTGGGCGCATGATCTATGCTGTGGGGGCCAATGATGAGGCAGTCCGTCTGTCAGGGCATAATCCCGACACGTATAAGATTGCTGCATTTGTCATCTCGGGCGTCACTGCAGGTATCGCCGCAATCGTCTATTTGCTGCGTTTGAATATTGGCAGCCCGATCGCCGGTACCGGCTACGAACTAAACGCAATTGCGGCGGTCATTATCGGTGGGACAAGTCTTTTTGGGGGAAAAGGCTCCATCGTAGGTACACTCGCGGGCGCCTGTATTCTACAGGTTCTGGCGACCGGGCTGCAATTGCTTGGCATCGGCGATAATTACAAGCCGATCATTATTGGCGCCGTGATCATACTTGCTGTGATTGTCGATACCTATCGTGAAAAACTGCTGCAGCGCATCCACTGATGCGCCGACCAAGGCGAGACGAAAGCTATGTGGTGAAAGGAAGAGGTGGCGCTGCACGTATCGCTGTTTGACCTCGGTAGAGGAGGCGAGACCTGCTCGCAGAGCGGCCAAAGAACTTGAAATCGCGCTCGATCTCGCTGAGAGGCCACGAAGGCCTGCGGCAATTGCAGCCCGTTTCACAAACCAGGCCACCTCATGTCGTTCAGCCACGCCGCACGCATTGCAGGAAATGGTCTTGTAAGTCTTCAAACTGCAATCGAAATACAAAAAGCCGGCTTATCCGGGGAGAAAGTTGTCGTCAGGATGAGTTGAACTGCTGTCTCCCCGCGAGTTGACTAGAAGCGAGGCGCCTGCATGTTCGATTTGCAAGTTTTCCCCTAACCGCCGACTTCCGTGCACAGACGATATCGCTGTCCATCACCAATTTAGCGCAAGGTAACACCGGATTCGCTCGCTATGCTCGATCATCGACACTACTCGCTTTGAGTGATAACTCATGCGAACAACCAAAGATGCGGTCGAGTATTTGTGGGATTTGAGGCTTGCTAATGACTGATATCCGCCCAATCCATGCACAAGTGAACCGGTCACCCGGGTTGCCGGAGATAGCGATCGCAGTCGGTATTTATGTTCTCGGCATTAGCTTTCTGGGATACTGGTTACTACTTCAACCCGACGATAAAGCCGTCTTTCGCATATTGTTACTGCTGCTATTTTTGAGATGAACATATACTGTGCTTAATCGATATTTCTTCTATTTATAATTCTGCGCAAGATTGTTTGAAATAGCTGAGACTTGGTATTTAGCCCCAGCTTAATGAAAGCCCGTTTGCGATGGGTCTTGACGGTCTCTTCGGAAATTTTGAGCTGCACGGCGATCTGGCGCGCGTCGTTGCCATTCAAATCAAGTAACAGAACTTCCTGTTCTCGGTTCGAGAGCGCGCCCCGAGACAGGCCGTCAAGCGCGCTTTGCAATATATTATCGTCACTGACATGGCTGAGTTGATGATGTTGCCAAAACCGGGTGTAGAGCGCACTGAGCGTTTGGTTTAGCCCTTTAAGCGTCAAAAGTTCATGTGCCTGAAACGCATTATAACCAGAGCGGTAAAGTGCAATCTGGACCGTTTGTAGGGGGGATAATTTTACGGCAATGGCAAGCTCGGAGCAGCGCTTGGGGAAGCCATGCGTTCGATACCCGATTTCTTCAGCGTCATCGATTTCAATTCCGGTATATTCGGCAAGGGGCTTTTTGACGGATTGGCTACGAGCCAATTGACCCATTGTGTACGTACCGCTCTCAATTCCGATCCGATGATGCTGGTAAAACGGGTTGAGACGATATGTTGTCCTCCGATAGCTATCGACGAACCTGCTGTCCACGAGATGGCCGATGTCGTCGTCCAGAATATAGACCAATTGATCGCCGGAATAGATGTACATTGCCGTAGCATCAGCCTGAACCAACCGGTTGAGTGCTCTCATCGCAAGGCGTGGATATTCTGGATTGTCGATCGCCGAGATCATTTCAGCGACTACAGAATCTTGGGTTTTGTTCGTTCCACTATGCTGCATTTTCATCATTGTATCTATGCTCATTGCCCGCCGACGATCTGTCCCCCCTAGGGGTGATACCGGCGCGAATTTTCGCAGTGTAACCGTTTGCCAGCAGTACTCAAGACTGTTGTAGGAAACGGGAGGTTCCAAACATGATGAAGCGTGCAAGCCTACTCGCAAGTGTCATTTCGATATTCGCGGGTACAGCTTATGCAAGTGATTTGAACGTGGCATCTGTCACGGCAAATGTGCCATTTGAATTTGAGGATGCCTCCGGCAATCTCGTGGGCTTTGAGGTTGATCTGGTTAACCTTATTGGCGAACGCACTGGCAAGAAAATCAACTACACACAGATGCCATTCAACAGCATATTCGCGACGGTGCAGTCCGGCCGGGCTGATATTGCTATTGGCACCGTCACGATCACAGCTAAGCGTCTGGAATCTGTTGCATTCACGCAGCCATATTACGATGCTGACGCCTGTTTGACGACGAGTTCGAACGGCGATGTGAAAAGCCTCAAGGACTTGAGCGGAAAAGTTTTGGCTGTCGTAACCGGAACGACCGGTGAAATGTGGGCAACCGAAAACAAAGACAAGTACGGTATCACCGAAATCAATCGCTACGACGGTGTGAGCGAGCCTATGCTCGATATTGCCACCGGACGCGTGGCTGCTTTTGTGCATGATTGCCCAATTGACGCATATTACATAAAGGATAAGCCACAATACGCTATTGTTGACACCATTCCGACGAACGAACAGTTCGCTATCATGCTGGCGAAAGACAGTCCGCTGCTTCCTGAACTAAACGCTGTTATCAGCAAGTTGAAAGAGGACGGCGAGATCGCCCGCATTCATGAAAAATGGTTTGGCAATCCGCCGAGCAAAGATTCGAGCACAGTCGGCGTGCGTCCAATCCCAGGCAAATAATCGATTGTTGATCAGTGAGCTGCCGGCGGGTTCTCCGGCAGTTTCTCCTGACGAGTAAATCGTCATCCACTATTTAGATGTTTGGACCCGCCTATGGATTTCTACACGACGTTTCTGAACTTTGAGGTTCTAAAGAACGCTGCCCCGTTAATGTTGCAGGGCTTCGGGCTGACAGCACTACTCGGTATAACGAGCTTGATTGCTTCGATCATTCTCGGGCTCATTCTAGTACTGATAAGGATGTATGCGCCAACACCTATAAGAATCTTTGCGATTGCTTACATTGATGTCTTCAGGGCAATCCCACTGTTGGTTCTTCTCGTCCTCGTCTATTATGCGCTGCCATTTGTAGGGCTTCGTCTGTCAGCATTCTGGGCCGCGACCACAGCGATTTCACTGGTTGCATCTGCATATATGGCTGAAACTTTCCGGGCTGGTATTGAGGCAGTTCCCCGCGGGCAGTTTGAAGCAGCGCATGCTCTTGGCTTTTCGTGGCCGCGGCTGATGGTGGATATCATTCTACCTCAAGCAATGCGCCTTGTTGTGCCCCCGGCAACCGGTGTTGCAGTTGGTCTGATCAAAGATACGGCCCTTGCTTCAGTTGTCGCACTGCCAGATTTGCTGAAGCAGGCAACACAGGCGCAGGCATTTTACGCCAATCCCTCACCGCTTGTTGGCGCTGCTTTGCTATACCTGCTGATGCTCATCCCGTTGGTGCGTGTCGTCAGCATGTTGGAAAAGCGGCAGAAGAAACGTCGTTAGCGGTTGCTTGGGAGCAAAAATTATGAGTAACGAAAAACCGAACAAACAGAGCTCCGAGACACTGATCGAAATCTCTGCTTTGGAAAAATACTACGGTAAATTCCACGCATTGAAGAATGTTAACCTCTCCGTACGACGTGGTGAGGTGGTTGGAATTATCGGTTCATCCGGTTCCGGCAAATCGACGCTTATTCGATGCATTAATCTTCTTGAGACGTTCAGCTCAGGTTCAATCGTCGTTGATGGTGTTCCAGTTCGCGAAGGCAAAGAGCTTGTGAAAGTTCGTGCAGAAGTCGGTATGGTCTTCCAGCAGTTCAATCTATTTCCGCATATGACGGCGTTGCGCAATGTTGCTATTGCTCCGGTTCGAGTGCGCGGCTGCAGTTGGGCCGAGGCGGAAGAAAGAGCCCACCAGCTTTTGCAGCGTGTTGGCCTCGCAGAGCATGTTCATAAATTTCCGGATCAGCTTTCCGGCGGACAGCAGCAACGCGTCGCAATAGCACGTGCACTTGCTATGGAGCCGGAAGTGCTCTTGTTTGATGAGCCGACATCGGCGCTCGACCCCGAGATGGTTGGGGAAGTCCTAGATGTGATTCAGAGTCTTGCGCGCACTGGTGTGACAATGCTCGTTGTGACCCATGAAATGTCATTTGCACGTCGTATCTCGGACCGTATCATCTTCATGGAAAAAGGCGAAATCATCGAGCAGAACGCACCCGATGCCTTTTTCGATAATCCGCAAACCGAGCGTGCGCGGTTTTTCCTGAATTCAATTGTCCATGCCTGAGTGCTTTCCGTCCTGATACAAGAAAGGACAACTAATGTTGCTGAAACAAATGTTACCGACACAATCGCGCGATGCAGTTCGCTCTCTGTCCAGCTCGCAAATCAGAGAAGTGGCCAACAGTGCCATGGGCCGCAAGGATGTGCTTCCATTCTGGTTCGGTGAAACCGACCAGCCAACGGCGGCGTTCATCCGGGACGCGGCAGCAAAGTCGCTTTCAGCAGGCGAAACATTCTACGCCCAAAATCTCGGCCGCCCGTATTTGCGTAAGGCTATCGCCGAGTACATGTCCGATCTACATGGGCGCGTCGTTGAGACTGATCGCATCAGCGTGGTTGGCTCCGGCGTCACGGGTCTTGGAGTCGTATCGCAACTGATGCTTTCTCCGGGCGATCGGGTAGTTGTTATCACCCCGCTTTGGCCGAATATCACCGAAATTCCTCGCATTGCAGGTGCCTATGTCGAGCGTGTTTCACTTGATGTGAAGGACGGAAAATGGTCGCTTGATCTTGATCGGCTGCTGTGTGCACTGACATCTGAGACAAAAATGCTGATCGTGAATTCGCCGAATAACCCGACCGGGTGGACGATCTCCGATGAGCAGATTGATGCAATCGCTACGCATTGTAGAAGGCTTGGAATCTGGGTAGTTGCCGATGAAGTTTACGAACGTTTGATCTACGACCCTGTGGCTCGGTCGGCGCCCAGCTTTCTACGTCATATGAACGCGGATGAACGGCTTATCTCTGTCAATAGTTTCTCCAAAGCCTGGTCTATGACCGGTTGGCGCGCCGGTTGGATAACGGCTCCTGTCACGATGGCTGACGATCTTGCAAAGCTGATCGAATATAACTTCTCCTGTGTTTTTGAACCGATACAACGAGCCGCGACGGTTGCGCTTCAGCAAGGTGAGGCAGAGATCGCAAATCTGCGTTCCCGGTTGGCGCGAACCCGCAATCTGCTGGTATCGGGTTTGCTTGATATACCCGGTGTCGACGTCCCCGAAGCTGGCGGAGCCATGTATGTCTTTTTCCGAATTGCGGGACATTCGGATTCCGTTGAAACAGCCAAACGCCTCGTTTCCCACGCAAGACTTGGACTAGCACCAGGGTCTGCATTTGGGCCGGAGGGCAATGGGTGGCTGCGCTGGTGTCATGCAGTTTCGGATGAAGCTCGCTTGATGGACGGTGTCAGTCGTCTTGCAAAATTTCTCCAGCGCTAAGCGTGATCGTGGCCCGACAAGAGGGCGCTTCTCGACGTATTTTTTTCAAAGGGTTTAGCTGCAGGAAAGCTCTATGTCTCTTCAGGACTTTTTTAAAAACGGAACCTTTGTAGGGCGGGTCTGGCGTGAGGATGTTGAGGGACCAGCTGTTGTGGCGATACGCAACGGTAAGGTTGTAGATATCACCAGCACTGTTGTACCAACAATGCGTGATCTTCTCGAAATGGGCGATCCGGCAGCCTATGTCGCTCACTCGGTTGGTGAGCCCATTGCGGATATAACAGACCTGCTCAATTGCGGGTCTGATGGACGGATCCACTTGCTGGCCCCAATTGACCTTCAATCGGTGAAAGCTTGTGGGGTTACATTCGCCCGTTCGATGATTGAGCGTGTCATTGAAGAACGTGCCGCCGGTAATCCCAAATTGGCGTCGCGTATCCGTGGTCGCATTGCCTCGGTTATTGGCGAAAGCTTGTGCGATCTAAAAGCCGGTTCTGCAGCGGCAGAGCAGGTCAAGGCGGCATTGATTGAAGAAGGTTTGTGGTCACAATACCTCGAAGTCGGCATTGGGCCGGATGCGGAAGTGTTCTCTAAAGCACAGGTCCTATCGTCTGTCGGACATGGTGCTGATGTCGGGTTGCATCCTGCTTCCAAGTGGAACAATCCTGAACCTGAAGTTGTGCTGGCGGTAAACAGTCAGGGGCGAATTGTCGGGGCGACGTTGGGCAATGACGTCAACCTGCGCGACATAGAGGGACGGTCAGCGCTTCTTCTGGGCAAGGCGAAAGACAATAATGCTTCGTGTTCGATAGGTCCACTGCTGCGGCTGTTTGATGAAACTTACGATCTCGATGATGTGCGTGCTGCCGAGTTGACACTGACCGTTGAAGGCGACGATGGCTTTTTACTTCGCGGGCATAGCTCAATGAAAGAGATCAGCCGCGATCCGGTTGATCTGGTCTTACAAACAATTGGTGCGCATCATCAATATCCGGATGGTCTGGTTTTGTTTATGGGAACTCTGTTCGCACCAACAGAAGATCGAGGTGAAGTTGGGCAGGGCTTTACACATCATGTTGGTGACATTGTATCGATTTCCAACGAGCACTTGGGCACGTTGAGAAACCGGGTAAAACTATCAACAGACTGTCCTCCATGGGCGTTTGGTGCGTCCCATCTCATGCGCAATCTGGCTGGAAGAGGATTACTCTGACGCACCAGTCTTACCGATGGGAATGAGCTGGAAAGAGCATCACGCAAACTATGCCAGTAAGGGTGTTAAACGCTTGGCTCAATCAATCTAAGGGAGAGAAAAAAGATGAAATTTGTCAGATTTGGAGGCGTTGGTGCTGAAAAGCCGGGTGTTGTGGATGAAAATGGCTCCATTCGCGATCTTTCATCTATTCTAGGTGATATCTCCGGCAAAGAGCTTACAACGATCAAATCGAAGCTTGCAGGAATCGAGATCGAGAACCTGCCTCTTGCACCTGAGGGTGCGCGACTGGGATCATGCATCACCGGCGTTGGAAATTTCATTGCTGTTGGTCTGAATTACGCTGACCATGCAGCAGAAAGTGGAATGCCGATACCCACTGAGCCTGTTTTGTTCAACAAGGCACCTTCATGCATTGCTGGCCCGAATGATACCGTGCTTATTCCGCGTGGATCGCAAAAGACAGACTGGGAAGTCGAACTTGCAATCGTTATCGGCAAAACTGCATCCTATGTCACCGAGGATGAAGCAGCAGAATATATTGCCGGCTATTGTGTTTGTAATGATGTTTCGGAGCGGTCGTACCAGCTAGAGCGTGGCGGAACCTGGACGAAAGGTAAAGGATGTCCAACCTTCGGTCCGTTAGGACCGTGGCTTGTTACACCTGATGAGATTGCAGACATTAATGCCCTTGCAATGACGCTCGACGTCAATGGTGAGCGTGTTCAAAACGGTTCAACTGGTACGATGATTTTCAAAGTTCCTTTCATCGTCTCCTATATTTCGCAATTCATGAAGCTGGAACCGGGTGATGTGATTACGACGGGCACTCCCCCCGGCGTTGGGATGGGTATGAAACCACCACGCTATCTTCAGCCGGGCGATATAATGCGTGTTGAGATCGAGGGATTGGGCGTGCAGAACCAGGTCACAGCTGCAGCCTGAATTTACTGTTATACGCAGGGGGATAGAGATGAATCGGATCGATATGAATGGGAAGCGCGTCATCATAACGGGTGGCGCGCAAGGGATCGGTTTTGCAATCGCTGAGCGTTTGGTAAAATCAGGTGCTGTTGTTGCGATCTGGGATCTGAATGCCGGCGAGGCAGAAAGAGCGGCCAAAAGGCTCTCTGCTGAATGTATCGCTTTTGGCGTCGACGTTGCAGACGGGACCAGCGTGGAGAATGCCACAACGCAAACCATTGCAGTGCTTTCAACTGTTGATGGCCTGGTCAATAGTGCCGGTATCACCGGCCCAGTCAAGCCGCTCGTCGACTATGATCAGAACGAATGGAACAAAGTGTTAGCTGTCAATCTAACTGGCACATTTAACTGTTGCCGTGCAATTGTTCCACTGATGGCTGCGAATAATTACGGGCGTATCGTCAATATAGCGTCTGTCGCTGGTAAAGAGGGAAACCCTAATCTCGCTGCCTATAGTGCGGCAAAAGCTGGTGTGATTGGCCTAACGAAATCGCTCGGTAAAGAGCTGGCAAAAACTGGCATTGCAGTCAATTGCATCACGCCAACCACTGCAAAAACACCAATCCTCGACGGTCTTACACCAGAGTTTATTGAATACATGCGCGTGCGCATACCGCGGGACCGATTTGTTGAGCTGAACGAAGTCGCATCCATGGTTGCATGGATGTTGTCGGAAGAAAATTCTTACACCACAGCCGCAACATTTGATCTTAGTGGTGGCAGAACCACCTATTGAGACAATTCGTTTTCAGGTAGAACACTGACGGAGACCTCGACGTGTCTAACAATCTCGACGGAAAGATCGTTCTCATTACCGCGTCGGCACAAGGCATAGGACATGCAAGTGCCCGCGCTTTCGCAGCAGCCGGTGCCACGGTATATGCGACCGATGTCAATATTGATGCACTGAAGAATTTTGAAGACGCTGGGCGCATCATCACCAGAAAGCTTGATGTACTCAATGAGGCGGCGGTCGTTTCATTGGTAAACGAGATCGGCATAGTGGATGTGTTGTTTAACTGTGCGGGCTGTGTTCATGGCGGTTCTATTTTAGATATGCGTGATGAAGAGCTTGATTTGGCAATTGATCTCAACATTCGGTCAATGATCCGTACCATTCGAGCTGTCCTGCCGGGTATGCTCGCGCGTCAAGACGGTGCGATCATCAATATGTCGTCTGTCGCCTCAAGCGTCAAAGGCGTTCCTAACCGCTTTGCCTATGGTTTGACAAAAGCGGGTGTCATAGGGCTGACAAAATCAGTGGCCGCAGATTATGTTTCAGCGGGTATCCGTTGTAATGCTATATGCCCCGGCACAGTAGATAGTCCGTCCTTGCAACAACGGCTTCGGGATCACGGCGACTATGAAAAGGCACGGTCTGCGTTTATCGCGAGACAGCCAATTGGACGAATTGGGCAGCCGAAAGAAATCGCTGATTTGGCTGTTTATCTCGCCGGTGCGACCTACACCACCGGACAAGCCTATAACATTGATGGTGGCTGGACGATTTGACAGGAAACTACGCGGAGAATATCTGCCTTCCGTTATACAAAAATAGATCAATCGATAGCGCTCTGATAACACATTTCTGGCAAGATAGCTTCCTGCACCGCGTTGGTGATCGGATGGTACTCAATGGCATTCTGTCGCGCTTCCGCACCGGGTCATCATGGTTAGAAACCCCTGAGCGCTATGTTGTTACAACGACCTGCTGCAACTGGTCTATTCGAGGGCGTCGTGCCGTGGATCTGGCGTCTTTTGTGTCAAGTCCTTAGCGACAGCTCTGATCCGTTTCCCTGGGCTGAACCTGCTGCAGTTGGTGCAACTTCTTAACGTTGGACTAAATTCACTTCGTCTGAAATCTGAACCGCTTCAGCGAATGCGCAAGGCCATGCTTGTGCTGACGCAACGCGTGTTTTCCCCGACGTCTCGTCTCCTCGCGGCCGCTACGCTGCAAAACACGCTCAACCAAACCTTGGCGCATCCGCTTTATCAGCTGTTCGACCGATCTCTTACGAAGGGAATAGTCCCTTCGGTTAAGGAGTAAGACAATGTCTGCAATCGGTTACGTCACCTACAAAGAAAACGGCACCTACGAAGGTTTCTTGCGCACTCTAACCATCGACGCTCCCATCAAGCTGGTGCCCATCACAAAGACCAGCGAGAAATCGCCGGACTATCGTATCCTGTCAAACCGTGCCGAAGTAGGTGCTGCCTGGATCCGAACAGTCAAATCAACAGGTAACACCTATATCGCGCTGATGATCGATACACCTGAGCTCGCCCGCCGCATCCACGCCAATCTTGGACCGACTACCGGCCAGGATGATCCCAATACCTTCACCATCATCTGGAACCGCCCAGGAACCATACGGTAAACACTTAAGCCCGCCGAAAGGCGGGCTAGCATCTTTCGACAGGCGAAGATAAATATAAAATTCAAGGTCGTGCGCGCAGCAGCACGCATTATCACCGCACTACTGATTGACCGGAGCCAATGGGCCGATAGGAGGTCTTTGATCGGAGTCTTTCGCTGGCGTGTGTTTGGCATTCGCTATCAGATTGAATTTTGTAGCTGCCAATTCATATTGAGCAGCCTTTCTGAACAAAGCCCCCAACAATTTGCCATTTGATTTTGGACGTGTTCCTATTCAATCTGGGTCAGTTTTATTGATTACTTTATGCAATTTTCAATCAGATTTAATGGAGAGAATTACGGACACAAAAAACGGACGCGGAGGCAGTTTCTTCGGAATTGGGGCTGATGGACTCCAATCCCGTCGGTATCTCCACACGGCAGAGCAATATTTTCTCCTTTCTCTGCAACAATGCCGGCCTCTAGCGCTTCTGCGCCGGATTTTTGTGCCTTTCTCAGAAAGGGCAACATGACGAGTACAACCTTATGCTTGCGCATAGAGTTCATGCAGAAGCAAGTGGTGGAGCTATGTAAGCGCGCTGAGACTATTGAACAGGTAAACGAGGTCTTCAAAATCGCGAGCGAGCTGATTGAGCTCACCAATCGGTTCGACGCAATGAGCTTTGCGCTTTATGAAATGGTGCTCGAGCGACGAACCGAGTTGCAGAAACAGCAACGTCGGGTGGAAGCGGCCTCTGGCAAGCATAATCCTCAGCGTGTCGCACGTAAGCGAATTCTCGCTGCTGCAGGCGCGTTGCCACCCCACATCAGTTGTATTTTTACTGAAGGTGAACAAGCCGTACTCTACATCATAGTCTCCGATATCCAGAAGACCGGTAAATGCTGCCGCACCAACAAGGAAATCGGTGATCTCGCAGGCGTAGGGCTCACAACTGCCCGCAATGCATTGCGGAGAGCTCGAGCGCATGGACTGATCACCATCGAGCACCGAGAGCAAGGGCGAGGCAAAAACCTCTCCAATATTATACGGTTGGTCTGCACTGGCTAGAAAAGTTGATTAGAGAAATTCAGGCCAAAACTGGGTCCTGATTAGCGTTCTAAGGGCGCTAGAAAAGCGACGCCCTTAGAGACTTTTGTTACACAAAACACAGCAGAGGCTTTATTCATTTCCATGGCACTCGTTCTGCCGCAAATTTAATGCGTGCTTATTACAAGTCTTGTTACTTCTGAAAACTCTCCGCAATTATTTGATGTGAGAGCTGGAGATAAAATTGGCAACCGCGGTTAGGTCGGCTTTTTTGCCGTTGCAAATGTGCTTGAACGCAAGAGTAAGCAGGACTGCCAGAGATTGCTGGCAATGAGTTCAGGTTTTCCGGAATGGAAGCGGCTATGCTATCGGGCTTCAGCGCTTAAAATGAAATGCTGGGCACGATAGCGTGGCGGCAGGCGCCCGGCATCACACGATACCCATTAATCTTTAGCCTATCGTCTACGAGCAAGGCTTTCTTGCCATTTTCATAGCGAGATCAAAGAAGGTTCGTCAGTGTCGTGAGTTCCTCGTTTCAATCGGATTTTTAAGGGCTTAGGGCATCCGCCCTCAGCGCGCTTCGGATTGGTTTCCGCCCAGCTTCGCTCGCTTTGCTCTCTGCAGCTGGTTCCCCGCGAAACCACCCCTCCGCTTGCACACCCGCTGTTCGCCACGAGGCAAGAGGTACAGCAGCGCGATGCTGCTGACCCCTTTAGGGGACAGAACTTAAAAGCGGAGAAAGCCTATGACTATCTGCACTCATACAGCCAGTTTCGACAATGCCCGCGCGATGCGGGAGGACGAAATGTTTAAAACTGCACCGTCTGTTTTTGCCCTCACTGCCCATGAAAGCCGCTCACACCGCTTTCAGCCAATCCCGACAATCGAAATCCTGCGTGCCCTCACCAAAGAGGGCTTTGTGCCGGTCGGAGCAAAGCAATCGCGCAGTCGGATTGAAGGCAAAGCCGAGTTTACCAAACACCTCATTCGCCTGCGCCGTATCGATGACGGTAATAGCTACAGCGTCGGTGACAATATCTGTGAAATCCTTCTCAAGAACGCCAATGACGGAACAAGCGCTTATGAATTGATGGCAGGGCTGTTTCGCATTCGCTGCATGAATTCACTTGTGGCCCAAGTGGGCACAATTGAAGCGATCAAGGTTCGCCATTCAGGCGATGTGACGGGCAAGGTGATAGAGGGCACATATAGCGTATTAAATGAAGCCGAAAAGGTTCTCGCCGCCCCGCAGGACTGGTCAGCTATTCATTTGAACCGAGATGAGCAGGCGATCTTTGCCGATGCCGCCCACATGCTGCGTTTTGGCAATGCAGAGGGCGTAACCCATACACCCATCAAACCCGCTCAACTTCTCATCCCGCGCCGCCATGATGACAAGGCAAACGATCTGTGGACGGTTTTTAACACTGTGCAAGAAAACTGCTTAAAGGGCGGATTACGTGGCATTAGCCGTGACGCATGCGGCCGCCCGCGCCGTGTGAAGTCCCGTGCTGTTAATGGCATCGATCAGGATATCAGGCTGAACAAAGCACTGTGGACGCTGTCGCAGAAGATGGCGGAGCTCAAAGCGTAACAGCAAGCAAGACGGCCGCAGGCAACGAAGGCCCGTCAGAAATGCCCGATGCGCCCCAATGCACGCAATCGGCACCATCGCAAATTTCGTATTTGAAAGTGAGAGCAGCAGCACTGAGCCAGCCAGTGCTATCGTGGAGGATGAGCCACCGCGACCGAGGCAACGGCTTTGCTTTCAATTCGGAGGCTAATACAATGTGGTTTATACCACTGAGTGTTACCCTTACTTTGAAAAAAACCCGGACCAGCTGGTTACTGACGATCCGGGTCAATTTCATTAAGTAAGGAAACGGAAGGCAGTGTTAAAGCTGCCTTCCACTCCGGAAACAGTCTAACAAAATCGAGCCCCGAATGAAATCCCAATGTTTTGCATTGCCGCGCACGTGCGCCGGCAGTGGCAAACAGCCCGGATCGACCGGCCGATTTGCCAGATGAGAGAGGCTTTACCACCTCTCAAACTCACCCATGCGCAAAGAGTATGACCCTTTTCTTTGCCTACTCTTCATGAACGAACTGTTTCACTACTCCAAACCAAAGCTAATCCTCTCCTGGGAATTGGAGGCGCAAAGGACACTGGCAAAGCAGAGGATTATGACGCGCCAGCGAACGAGCTGATCGGTGCATCCCGGCACAGGCCTCGGTGTCTTAAGGCCTTTGATATGCACTCAGAGCGTCGTCCGGTATAGAGTTTCTCTTTTCCTTGTTTTAGTCGAATTTCAAGGGCTTAGGGCATCTGCCCTCAGCGCGCTTCTGATTGGTTTCCGCCCAGCTTCGCTCGCTTTGCTCTCTGCAGCTGGTTCCCCGCGAAACCACCCCTCCGCTTGCACACCCTCTGTTCGCCACGAGGCAAGAGGTACAGCAGCGCAGAGCTGCTGACCTCTAAAGAGGGACAGGCAAAGGAAAAGGCGGAAGCAAACCCATGACCATCTGCACTGAGACTGCCCATTGGACCCGCGCGATGCGTGAGGACGAAATGCTTAAAACTGCACTGTCAGTTTTTGCTCTCACTGCCCATGAAAGCCGCTCACACCGCTTTCAGCCAATTCCGACAATCGAAATCCTGCGTGCGCTCACCAAAGAGGGTTTTGTGCCGGTCGGAGCAAAACAATCGCGCGGGCAATGAAGGCCTGACAGAAATGGCCGATGCGCCCCAATGCACGCAATCGGCGCCGTCGTAAATTTCGTATTTGAAAGCGAGAGCAGCAGCACTGAACCAGCCAGTGCTATCGTGGAGGATGAGCCACCGCGACCGAGGCAACGGCTTTGCTTTCAATTCGGAGGTGTATGCAATGTGGTTTTTACCCCTTAGCATCACCCTAGAAATGAAAAGAACCCGCACGAGCTGGTCACTTGTTTTGCGGGTTCGATTCATAACCTAGGAAATAGGGAGGTGGGCGAAAGCCTGCCTTCCACTCCGAAGACAGTCTAACAAAATCGAGCCCCGAATGAAATCCCAATGTTTTGTGTTGCAATGCATGTGCTTCGGCGGTGACAAACAGCCCGGATCGACCGGCCGGTTTGCCAGATGAGAAGGATGCGCTGCGTTGTCACGAAAATAACGGCCGCCGATTATTGTCAATGCCTCGTGATCATTGCCAGTCAATAGTGCAACATTCTTTCAACGAAACCACGCATCTTTGTAATCAATGCAATAGCGCTATTGTGCCTTACCCACTTTCGGATACCTCCATAGATTTACAGGGTAACAGACAAGCACCAGTTTGCCAGTCTGACTTCGGCCGAGAATATAAATCATCAATCATTTGTCGTTGATTGTTTGCTGCCTGTCCGCGCGACTAACGCAAACGCTGACGAGCGTTACCAGACCGGCGCAAGAAAGTGTTTTCAGATTACGAACGATAGCGTTCTTCCAGTTCGTTCAACGCAGGAGTTGTAAGATGGTCTAGTGCTGCAATGACAGGTGCACGCAACAGATAACCATCGGAACGAATATTGAGCGGATCTTTAATGTTCCGAATATCATCGATTGTGGATTGCCTGAATTTCAACATCACACGTTTTGATGGGCTACTGCGTGGCGGAAACGTCGTGACAGTGAGATCGAGCGCCTGGTCGTCGAAACGTCTGGCAATGAGCAGCAGCATATCTTCTAAGCTGCAACCGACTTTCGCCGTGATCTGCAATGCAAGCTCGTAGTCTGTGATCTTAAAAGCGAAGGTGAATGGCATGCTGATGAATGCGATTTTAGCAGCATGTTTTGACAAGCTTGCAGCCGAAGCATTGAAAGCGCGTTTTGGGTCAGTCATCGGGGAGGGGGGAGGAAGTGCTACAGCGCGAGCCACTTCAAATTTGTCTTTGAGACTGGTTTCAGGCTTTTTGAGATTAGTCATTGCAGGGCCTCGATGCTTCTCAGTGTGCTGCCGGCAATACGCAAATCTGTTTGCAACGCCTTGCGCACAAACGGATTACTGACCACATTCTCCTCCTGCAATTCGCGAATAAAGATGATGCCCTGATCAAGCGTGTCATAGCCGTTTCGAGCTGGAATGTAGAAGTCCGCCAGCATCTCGTCTTCATGGATCGTGTTGAGAATTGTCTTTTGCCGATTGGTAAGACGTGTGTTTTGGGCCCAGTCGTTGAGTAGCAGAGCTGCTTTCGGGGCGGCCACGCCCTTTGCTTGCAGTGCATCGCGCAGTTGTATGTAGAGCGTTACGGTTGCCAGCTGCGATTCATATTCTTTGACACTGGGTCGGAAGGGGATAATCACCCTATCTGCAACGCTGAGAGCAAAGCGGGTCAATTCCTCGTGCTGTCCGGCCGTATCGATAATGATGTAATCGATGGCATCTGCTTCCGCCTGCTCGAAAGCCGCTAAAAGTGAGCTTTCATCATGCGCTATTTTGCATTGAAAGCGCGTGTGGAGGTCCGGATATTTTTGCATCACCCTACGGTGATACATTGCGGATGAACCCTGATGATCGGTTTCAATGAGGAGAGCGGTTGTCTCATCGGAAGCTGCAAGTGCTGCATTTATAAGGAGCCAGGAGATGGTTGACTTGCCCACTCCTCCCTTTTGGCCAGCTAGTACGATTTTCAACATTATCCATTCCAAGCAATACGGAAGAAGCGCTCATAAAAATTGATGGCTGAGCACCCAGTGAGATTGAATAAGCAGTCTGGTCATCGAAAAAAGGATCGTACGACAATAATGGTAGATCCAGATCCTGTTTGTTGTTCTGATAACGGTAAACAGGTGAACGCTTTGCCGAAACGGCAATATGTTGTGTTAAATAATTCGCGGAACAAAAAGTGCGATGTAAATTGTGTGAAAATGTTCGGTTATTTGAGCATTTAAACATCTAAACAGTTGTACACCCATACAGTTGAGCGATCAGACCGTTAGCTAACATGTTGTCAGATCACACTACCTGCCATGTGCCCGGATAAAGGATTCTGACGTCAGAAGTTCGGTGCTGTGCCCAGCCGTTGGCTGGGCTTGGGTGGAGCCGGACCGCGTCTTTATTGAACGCCGTAGGTTCGGCGGAGCCCATCTAGTAAAAGCTTTGGTACTAAGCATGGTTTGTCCTCTCCTTTACAGTTTTAGCTCACTCTTAGTTGGCGATGTGTCGTCTGGGGGAGGATGATAAAGATGGGGTCTAAGATTGGGCTGTGAAGCAGGAAATGTAACTTGTCAGCGCTACACTCGACAAACCACCCATCTCGCCGGCTTAGCCGCGATGAAACGATTGCGATTGTGCGGGATCATAAGGCGGGTTTGAGCATCGCAGCTACCGCTCGCAAGCACAGTGTTGCGCGCTCAACGGTCTATAGGGCTTTGGAGAGTGGTCAGCCTTCACGCGCGGGCGCGGCATACGCGGTGCGGGTGTATTCACGCCTGTCAGCAGAAGACTATGCGGCGCTGAAAGCGGTTGCAGAATTGCGTGGGCAGACTGTTTCTGCCCTCTCGCGCAGTGTGCTGCGTCGGGCAGCGGGGTTCTTTGATGCGGATACTGAGATCGCAAAGGCCGCTGTGGGGCTATCGAGGGAGCTTAAAAGGATTGGTAGCAATCTCAATCAGGTGGCTTATCAAATCAATCGCGAGGCGCTTTTGCAAGGTAGAACAGCCCCACAGCCACAATATCTGGCCGAAATCCGCGCCATGCAACGCACTTTTCTCGTAGCAGCTGACAAGGTTGACGCCTTGCTTGTCCGTGCCGGGCAACGTCGCTTAACAACTGTGGCGCAGCTGATTGGCACGGAAGAAGAGGGCAAATGATGTGTTCTGCCAGCGTGTTTGTGACCAATCGTTATGAGTATTTCAAGAATGTCGGCGGTTTGAGCCATGCCCCGTGTTTTTCACGCGTTGGTTTTAAGGCTGCCAGCGACATGTCGCGCTATGCCCGCAATGTGCAACGCCTGCCACAGGTGATGTTTCGCACGGTTAGGAGCGGCTATTGCAGCGGCTATATAGGGTTGTCGGCACAACTCAATTATGTGCTCGGGAAAGCTCAACGGGTGATTGATCCGAGCGGGGAGTTTGATGGTGAGGATCATATTGCGCGCAAAGACACTCAGGGTCTGGCGTCGCGTTGGGCCGATAGCTGGAAGAAAACGGCACACGACGGCAAACACACGATGCACCTGGTAGCAAGCTTTCCGCACGGAACGTCCCAGAGTGCTGTAGAGGGCATAATCTATGATACCTGCGACGAGCTATTATCGCAGGGGCGTAACCGGTTTGACTATATCGCGGCCATTCACACCGATACCAACAATCCGCATGGTCATATCATCGTCAATCGCCGCAATGGGGAAGGTGAATGGTTCTATCTCGCGCGCGATCATGAGTTCACATACGATCTGTTCAAAGACACACTTGTTAAACACGCGCGCTCTTATGGCGTGGAGCTGAACAACTCGTCGCGTCTGTCACGAGGGCTTGGTGATTATGCGTTGGACAGCAATCCAAAAGAGGCAATGCGTGGGCTTGAAGGCGCTGTTCTCGATTATGGTTCAGCCGCCTATAGGTATCAGGAGAGCGGATCTGACAGTTTTTATGTGACGCTACAAACCCGCTTCGGAGCGCGCACCATTTGGGGAGTGGGTCTGGCAGCAGTGCTGGAAGATAGCGGAGCCACGCGCGGTGATAAGATCCGTATTCGTCATGAAGGCAAAAAGCCGGTCGAAGTTCTGGCGCAGGACGGCAAGATCATCACCACCCACCGCAATGACTGGCGCATTGATTTTGCCGGTGAGGAATACGGAACATTTTGTCGCCCTGAAACTGAAACATCGACAGAAAAGGAAGAAACCATCGCTGATAGACGGCGTAGCCTCGTATTGCAGGAGGCTAGCCGTTATCGCCGGTTTGCAGAGTTTTGCAAGGGAGCACAGATCGCGTTGAGCCTGGCGTTTCAGGCGGCGAGTGAGGCGCTACACAATGGGCAGACAATTGATGATTTGAGACATGTTCAGGAGGATTTTATGAACGCAGATGTAAATTTAAGTGAAGCGGATATTGTCCGGGACAGTGAAGCATTGCTTTCAAGCATTGAACAGGCACGTGACCAGCTCAATGCTGTGTGGGAGCATCTGCCGAACATACCGGATGCCGAGCGCCCGCAAATCGAGGAACGCTATTTCAGTGCAGTCGGTGACATGGACCGGTTACTTGTCGGTGAGCGGCGACGCGAGTTTATCGAGAAAGCAGCGGATTCCGTTTATGCAGATGAACATCGTCATAAACTGGCGCACAAAATGCCCGCACGCACTTTACAGCGGCTGCAGCAATATGGGGTTTCGTGCGACGAGTTTACCGCGCGCACCAATGTTGCGACTTGTTCCTATGCGCTTGAATCTCACTGGATCGAACGGGATATTCAGGCGATCGGGCAGCACTTGAACATTGATACGCATACAGAAGAAGGGCGCGAAGAAGCGATGCGCCTAGCGGCGGATCTGCACAGCGAGATTATTGATGACGTCTCTGAAAATGAAAGCCTGACAGTCCAAGATTGGCAACAGCTTAGCGCATTGCGCCAGCAATTCTATGAAGCCGGCGTCCGTAACACGTCTAATACAGATCAAGAATGGGAAGGGGATCATAATTCCTTCAGTCCGAACGTAAAGCGGGAATGGCCTGATCGATATGAGGCCGAGAAAAATGCTTTCGATGAATATGCTCAAAAATCACCACTGCATGCTGAACTTGTCTCCCTAGCGCTGGAAATTGAAGCTCACGCTGAAAACCATCGCTATATGGAACCAAAATCTTATGTTGCGCGGGAAGACCGGCATACTCTCACTGATCTTGCCGGCCAATATGGCGTCGACTTAACTACAGTGAGCGGGCGGGTAAACGGCCTGCAAGCCATTGAAGCGCATTATTTTGGAACGTTGGACAGGGATACGCTGCAAGAAATCCGCGATCTGGCAAAGAAGGACACGCTGAATATCAATGAGAGTAAGCAAATCATCGAGGGCTTGAATGAAGTGCTTGGTAAAAATGGCATGGACGAGATCCACCGCGTCCATACTGAAGTGTTCAGGGAAGCGGGTTTTGACATCGATAGTCGCGAAGCCCTGCAGATGATGTCTGTCTATTCGTCCGCCATGAAACAAGAAGGTTATATCACCCAAGCTTTGGATCAGGCCATCGCCACGAAAACAGAACTGCTGGACACCCGCGCCGAACTCGCGGCGCTGCGTGAAGAACGCGCGATTGGCGACAAAGCCTTGGAAGAGGAATTGAACGAACGCGACAGTTACGGGCTTTAACCTCTAGGAGATCCGGCAATGAATATTGCACAGGATAGCAAAAGGCAGATGCTAACCGCCTTGTTCCTGCTTATGACAGGCGCATTGTTCGGCTATGTTCTAGCACTGATGGTGCTGAGCGTCTGGCATAAAGATTGGCATGTCGGCCCGCTTTTCATTCTCATGAATTATATGAGGCTTTATCAGAGCAATTATCCGGAATGGCTCGTCGCATCCCTCATGCTACTTATGCCAAGTATTGGAGGTATGCTGCTCAGTGCGCGACTACTGGAACCTAATCTGACCGCGTTCGGGACAACCCATTGGCAAACCAAAGCCGACATGAAGAAAAGTCAGTTCTTTGCCAATCCGGCAACTGGATTTCTGTTGGGAAAAACCGGAAAGCCGGAAAGCAAAAGTCAGCACATTGTTTCGGCCCGCTTTCCACATTGTCTACTGGTTGCGCCCACCGGTGCAGGTAAGACGGTAGGTTTCGTGATCCCAAACCTGCTGACCTATCTGGGGAGCGCTGTGGTGTTGGATGTCAAAGGAGAATGCTTTGAAAAGACAGCGCGCTTTCGGGAGAGAATGGGACACTCGATTTACCGATTCGGCCCGCGCGACTTTGACATGCCAAGTCACCGGTTTAATCCGTTACATCGTATTTCTAAGCTGCGAAACCCCGCTCAGCGCATGGCAGAGATCGACAAACTGGCGACCATGTTTCTGCAAGCCGAAAGCTCTCAAGCAGCCAGCTTCCTACCCAATAGCAAAGACGTATTTATTGCCTGTGCCATTCTGGCCTTCGAACAGGGCAGCTTCACCCTCGGCGATATATATAAACTCGCTTATGGCGGCGAGCTCGATAACAAGAACAAGTTTAAGCGCTACGCAAGACAAGTGCAGGATCAAAGCGCAAAGCTCCTGTTCCAGAAGCTCGGCAACACGGCCAAAGACACTCTAAGCGCCTATCTTTCTGTTTTAAATTCAAGCGGGTTCTCACCATGGGCGAACCCGCATACATGCGCGGTAACGGCAGAGAATAACTTTGACTTTCGCACGTTCAGAAGCAAACCGCAGACAGTTTATTTTACCGTGCCATTTGATGATCTGCGGACAATATCGCCACTAGTACGTATGTTCTTCTCCGAACTCATTGCCTCGCTGCAGGCAAAGGAGCCAGGAAAGGACGAACCATTTCCAGTCATGATCCTTCTCGATGAATTCCAGCGTATCGGAAAAATGCCCATCATTGTTGATAGCTTGTCGCTGCTGCGCGCCTATGGCGGTAACGTTGCCATTGTCACCCAATCCATCCCTGACATTGACCGCATTTATGGTGTTGATGACCGCAAGGTCATTCAGGCAAACAGTGGAATTAAACTCTATCTGACACCTAGCGAAGAGGACACAATTGCGGAGTTATCGGATTCCGTTGGCACAACCACTAAGAAGGTCACAACCAAATCCAGATCGATCAAGGAAGGTGTATTTGGATCGCATATTACAGAGCGGTCAGAAGAATATCCGTTGTTGACCAGGGACGATGCGCGGCGTCTACCACATGATGAAATCATAATCTTGATCAACGGACATATGCCGATCAGAGCCAAGCGTCTGAAATATTATGCTGACAGAAAATTGAAGCCGCTCTTTCAGTCTCAGGATATGAAAGCACCACCACCAATGCCGGAATGCGTGATTACCGAAGCTGATTATGCCCGTGTCAGTAGCGTAGAGGCAAAACTTTTAGATTGCAAAGCCCTTGAGGCTAAGAGCGATGAACAAAACAAGCTAGCGTTTCAGGTGATGCAACAGGAGGCCAAGGAAAAGCCGATCAGGAATCGTGCAAAAAAAGCGGCTTCTGTCCTGCCTGTTGCAGAAATAATTGAGGATCTATCACCAGATAAAAATGAAGTAGAACCCTTGATGTATGCGATTGCAGACTTGTTTCGGCAAGCCAAAATAATCGAAAAACGCGATCAAATCAGGGGCATTTCCGTGAGCTTATAATGTAGAAATTATCTTCTCGGATAACGTAACACCCATTTTTTAGTTATAGATTTTCTAAATGCCAATACTGTTGCATAAGACGATACGGTGAAGACTAGAAGAAAAGTAATATAGTCCGTCAAGCCGACCTTTTCCTGTTCGATTCCATCAATCATTATAACAATACATATAATCGGGATCGGCAAAAGAAGGAAAAGTGTGAGGAATAGGCTTTTATACTTTCGCTCCAAACGAGCCCCGCATCCAGTACAGACTATGAAACCATCATTGACCCGGGTACCGCAATGTCCACATAATGACATGAAGTTTACTCCTCAAATCGGCAAGTTTATTTATTAATGGCTGCAATATTCATTTCGAATCAGTAATTTGTCGCAAAAGGTTTTGTTTGGAAGGGCAGCTTATTCTTTCCTATTCAGACGCTCCTCTCTTGCGAGCATTCGGGCAGGTTCTCCTGGAAATGAGCCTGATGGTTGTGTTTCTGTAAATGGTTTTGATTGCATTGGCGACGAAGCCAAAGGCTGGCTTTGTTGCGGGTTCATGTTGTTAGTACCAGGTGCTGGCCCGTTCATGAACGAATAGATATTTGAAACGACACGCGCGTGATGTACAGGAGAGACATGCTGTATCATACCGGAGAGACCGGCCACGATAATAGGAATACAGATGATGAGAAGGATCATCATTGTAAGAATTGAAATGAATGGGATAAATGATGCAATGGTGCCGATACTTAAACCATCAATTGTTTTAATATAGGCGAAAATAACACTATAGCTCATCCCGATTATCGCAGATGTTATGACTGGATATAGAGTATAGGTGATTGCTCCTTGCAGCCACCTATAAAAATAATCCTTCGATGAATCAAATATATAGCATGCGATAAACATGGGAGCGATACACATGTAGACAGAAAACATAATTTTGGAATATATAATTATTAGAGCTCCCAGACATCCAATTAGACTCAATTGCCATGTGATTAGAAGCGATAAAAGTGCACCGGCGACCCAACCGGTTTTAGAGCCAGCCTGATTAGCTTTTTCAGCCATTGTTGTTATTAGATCGTCAATGGCACCGGCGACTGTGGTTTGTTCACTCGGCCCTGCCATGGTCAGTAATTTGGCGGCAATTGAATCCATACCACCATATATTGCATTCGCGACGGCGCTAAAATTGCTCCATTTCAGCCCTATAATTGCGATCAAAAGTAGTTTTACAAAAAGCCCTAAGAAGCGTTCTATTGAGATGTATCTAAACTGTAGGAGCTGATTAAAAACTAACGTGAGAATAGCTATTATTGCTAAAGAAGCAGCAATACCGTTTACAGCCTGAAGCACGGATGAAAAGCCGGACCGGGAAACAGAACCAATCAATCCATCGCTAGTTTTTACAAAATTTCCAACAAACGGTTCCATTACCAAACTCCCATTTTCGAACAGATTTGGCGTGCTTGCATGATATTTTCTTGGGAATGACTTCGGTATTGAGCTAAATATTTATTCGTTGCGGTGCCGGACGGCGCCCAAGCGTCTAATTTTGCGAAGTCTTTTTCATATATTTCGATAGCTTTATCCCATTTAGGATACAACATCTCACATGTGCATCGATTACTATTTAATATCTCTTTCGATATAATGTTGTTATTAATTGCCCATAGAATTCCCATTCCTTTATCGTTGCCATATTTATCAATAAACGAAGCCGGTATTGCGTGTTCTATGCACCCTTTATCGGTGATACGTGTTTCATCACTTTCTGTATTCAGAGGGGTGCTGAATTTAAAGAAATTCCGATCCCTCTCACGGCCCGCGGCATCATCATCATCAGCAGCAGCATATCCTGGCGTGGCACATAGAATTGCAGTGATGATCAACAGTATTTTCTTCATGCTACTGTCTCCTTTTCTGGTAGATAGATTTCACTGATCCCGCGCATGGCACCGTCGCGACCGGTCTGGATGATGACGTCGATGGTGCGGTCGATATAGGTGAGAAAGTTGTCGTAGGTCATAGGTATGCCAGACCGACTTGCTGCTATTGCAAGCCGGTCACGCGCGAGCTCAGGAGTCTCGCAATGGATCGTTGCAAATCCGCCTTCTTGGCCGGTGTTGATGGCTTCAAGAAATGTCATCGCTTCCCTGCCTCTGACCTCCCCGACAATCAGGCGGTCGGGGCGCATACGTAGCGAAGCTTCCAGAAGCTTGTCCGCAGAGCGGACATCTCCTGATCGATCTGCAACCAGAGAGACATGATTGGGATGCCCCGGAAACAATTCTGGTGCATCTTCTATCGTTATCAAACGGCTATCATAGGGAATGAAGGACACAAGCTTGCGTAGCACAACTGTCTTCCCGGTTTCTGTGCCGCCTGAGACAAGTATATTAAGACGCTTTTCGACGCAGAACCGCAACGTGTCAATAAGATCTGCACCTTCTATAAGCTGCCGCAGTGTGGCCAGTTTTTCCGCTCGCCTCTGCGATGTAGGGCATGATTTTGCATAAAGATACGCAAGCTCGATCTGGTTGATAGGAATAGTTGAGAACATTCGAAATGATAGGGCAGCTCCGCCAAACGCTGCTGGCGGTAGCACGGATTGCGCCCGGATAGGACGGTCCCGGTACTGAATAGTTGCTGAAACAAGGAGGTTGTTCTGCCCGGTTTTGGTATGGGTATTGCCAGCAATCAGATTTGTCAGACGTTCAGCAACACCTTGATCCAGCGTCAGACCTGCAAAGCTCATGGTGACGTCACCGCGCTTTATCAGCCAGACCTTGCCGTCCGGATTGACAGAAACTTCAATCATTTCGGCGTCGATGAGCCAAGGTCCAAGCGGCTCGAGTGCATATTGAAGATATTCCATCAGAATATCTCCAGATCACGGTCAACGAAGATGGTGATGTTAGCGCCCTGATACACGCCGATCGTTGGCGGGCGCCTGAGATAATCGCCTATAACCCCGTTAAGCGAGGATTGCAGATTTTGCGACACAGGATCGGCGAGCGTATTAATCGTGGTGACGGAGCTGGTGCCATTGGAGTTGTGGTGCCCGTTCATTGCGGCCGTCGCGAGAGTCGGTGCAACACCCATCACACTGATAAGTGTGGCCGATCCGAAACGTTGAAAGAAATGGCTGTCGACATGACCTTTGACACCAGCCTGGCCAACGGCGTCAGCGCCGTAGGAATTAATGGTCACTGTCTGGTTATCTGGCAGCAGAATGCGCTCCCAGATCACCATTACGCGCTTCTGACCCAGACTGATCGTGTCCGAGTATTTTCCAAGTACCTTAGAGCCGCGAGGGATGAGGACGCGACTGCCATCGATAGAATGGACATCTTCAGCAACAACTGCCCGAATCGAGCCGGGCAGATCCGTATTGATTGCTGTCTCCAGCGATGCCTGTAAGACAGTGCCCTGCAGAACCGTGTTTGACGGATTGGCAATGATTTTTGCCTGTTCAACCGGGATCGGTTTCGCCTGATCTCTGGCAAAGAGCACGTTTTGACTAAGCGTTCTTTGTTCAAGTGAGTTCTTGTTAGTACTTGCCTGTACACTATTGCTGTTGCTGCCATTGAGTGGGCTGAGTGGTGAGGTTACGCGTTTCCTTAGCAATGCTTCTGCATCCAGCTTTCCCGCGTCCGGACTTTTAGCGCCTTCGCCACTAGTAAGTCGCTTCGCGTCCAGCTCGTTATTCAGACGCTTTATATCGAGATCACGGTCACGGATCGCTCGCTTGTATTCGTCTGATGCCTTTTCCATACGGCTTTTGAGGTCATTAAGCGCTAGAGTGAGCTTATTGACTTCCGTATCATCCCCGACAGCTTGAACAGGACGGTTTTTCAGATCCGCGATCATCCCTTCGAGCGATTTGATCTTCTCCAGCAGTTCCGGATTGGGATCCGGTGCCCTGACAGGAACCGGCTGCTGTATGTTGCCAAAGGCGTCGCCTTCACCATTGATAAACGAAGTGCTCTCGCTGGATTTCAAATCCGATACTTCACGTGTCGGCCACCAGATGTAGCCCAATACGCCAAAACACACGGTTCCGACAAAAAGCAAAATGCCTGCTTTCTGGCCGATGCTGATGCCCGGATTTAGCATGGCTTTAGATGATTTAACCGCATTCGCCAGATCTGCGGCTTTTTCTTCTGGAGATTTATCGATCATGGGAGCCTCCGAGCGCAGTTTTCACCGCTTGTCCGGGCTGCATCCGTTTAACAACCGTTTCCAATGTGCCGGAGCGCAGAACCCAGTAATTGGAGAGACCAGAAACGCGCATTACCCTGTTCTCCAGCACGGTGCTGTTGACCGTGCTTTCTTCGCCAGTCAAAGTCTTGAAAATCGCAGGCAGGGAAGAGCTGGGATAAAACTCAAAATAGGTGTAAATGCCGTCATCCCAGACATTCGTGGGTGTAATCGCATTTTTAACGTTGGCGCCGTAGTTCATGTAGGGCCCGGTCGGGTGGCCCCGGTTACTTTCCGGCACTACTTGTTCTTTGAGCGTGTAACCGCCGTTAAAACGAACTGCGAAATATGCGCTGTTCGGCTTCTCTACGACGTTCAGGTAATAAGCCCGCTTGTTGCTATAGAGCGTAATATTAGTGTTCAAACCGCGTAGAATTGGCTTAATAGCAATTACACGTCCTCCTGGTGCGCCCGCGTACTGAATGGCCTCGGTGTCGCCAGCAACAAGATAGTTGTAGACCTCACCGGCAGGTAGCTCGATTGCGGTTGATCTTAAGAGGGAAGTGTACACGCGAAATACTTGTCCATCGATGTAAGTGGCTTCGCGGACACGGCTATCCATGCGGTTTGACTTCGGCACCGTTTCAGCCATGGCAAATGCCGGAAGCGCGCCAATGACACTGGCGATAATCAATCGTTTCATCATTGCTTCAGCTCTGCTCATATTGTTGCGTGACAACCCTGTAATTTTTGACGACAAAGCCGAACGGATTTTTCCAGACCGCCTCTAAACTGGCTTGTTTGGATGGTGTGAGCTCGTATTCGAGTGTAACTAGAAAGGCATTGTCTTTCATGCCGTCTGTTGAGGTGAGGCGCTTTCTGAGCCGGACCTGAGCCCGATTGTCAGATAAAAGCGCAATGCTTGAAATCGCGACATCAATGCGGGCTTTATCGCTATATTGTCTGGCAAGATAGTCTGGGCTTGACCCGTCCCAAAGGCCGATCAGTGATTTGAGCGCAAGACCGGTTGACCGGGTTTTGACGGTTTCAATTCGAAGATCATTGTCAAAGATATTGTAGGTCTCACGATCACTTACATAGGAATAGATCATCGATTCAATGATCGCATCTTTCTGGGTGATCGAGATCGAACCGACGTTAACATTTGGAAGTGCCACACCGGTTCGAACATCAAACGGCACAAGAGCCGGTGCCGGCTTATCAACGGCAACGGCAACAATACCGGCCAACAAACAGCCGGTTACGCCAAAGCCAGATGCGAAATAGGCAATTTTACGCCAGCGGCGCTCTCGATCCACCGCACCAAAGATTAATTCGTATTCAAGAATTGCACCAATTTTTCGCATTAATAATATCCTGATGCCGTGATTATTGCGCATTGCCGAATGTGAAGAATTTGCGTTCCTCGGCGCGTTCTGCAGCTGCATTAACCCCGGCCAGACCGTTGTAAACGGCCTCGGTTGAAGTGATCTCAAGGGATTTGGCGAGTTGGATTGAAAGCTCGGCGAGCATGCGGGTGTTGTTATCGATTGAGGTCTTAATGTCGGGACTGTTCTGCGTTTCTTTCAGTATCTGCTGAACACGATCTAAAGACTGACCTGCTTCCTTATAGGATTGCTCTGCAGTTGCAGCTAGCATGGCTCCGCCCGCCGCTTGTTGGGCCGTGCGTTGCTGGATGGGTTCGCCAGACGCGGTCCATCTAGACAATGTTTCAGAGGAAAGGCCTGCGGCTTCCAAACTTCTTTTAACGGTCTTCGTCATCGGAGCCGATTTACCCGAGGCAAAACCTGTCCATTGGCCCGCTGATCCCGACATCAGTGTCGACAATACGCCGCTCGTGCTGCTGAAATTTCCATCCAAAAGACCATTCAATTCACCTGGTAGCAACATACCAAGAACGTTACGCGGTCCGCTAAACTGATCATAAATGCTCTTGAGCTGGTCAAATTGCTTCGTCAGCATTTTGTATTGCTCGTAAGCATTCTTCAGTAGTTCATTCTGAACGAGAACGTTCTCTTTGAGAACGCCGAGCTGTGCAATTGCTTTTGCAATATTTGTGGAATCGTGAACCAAATAGAATGCGTGTGCAGATGTGGCGCTAAACCATAAAATTAGGCCTGTTGTTAGAACAGTAGCTTTTGCTTTCATTGCACTCGTCCCTCAAAATTAAAGAATTCGCGCTCTTCTGCGCGATCCGCAGCCTCTTGCAACGCCAGCGCACTGATCTGACGCGTCTGGATGGCTGCCATTCTGGTCCGCAGCGCCATAATTCGCGCCATTTCAGCACGCGCATAGGAATTCAACACCCAGGCTTGCGCCGGATTCTCATTAGCTTTCATTTGCTCAATGATGTCTTTAAGACGTCTTGCAATCAGAGAGACGCTCTGAGCGCTGTTGTCGCCATAAGAGCGGAGTGCATCGCTCGCCATTGCATAGTTGGCACCTGCTGCAAGTGCGGGTTCAATCGTGCCTTCCGCATCAAGGCCACCGATTTTCGCGAGATACTCATTGTACTTTTTCGGGATGACAACAACGTAATTCTGAGTTTCTGCAAATGGTGGCACCCCACCATATTTTAGGACGGAACCAGGACCCGCATTGTAGCCAGCTAGGGCGTGAACAATATTGCCCTTAAACATGGCGAGCATCTTCGCCAGATACTTCGCACCACCACGCACCTGTGCCAGTGGTTCGGTTTTGTATTGAGGATCGACGCCCATTTCCTGCGCCGTACCTCTAATCAGCTGTGTCAGTCCAAACGCCCCAGCTTTCGATCCAATAAATGGATTAAACCGCGACTCTTGCCAAATCAACGCCTGTAGCAGAGCTCGCCACTGTGGTTGTGATAAACCGGCTATTGAAACGCCAGACAGGCTATAAGTCTCTCTGGCTCCCTGAATAATTACTTGTTCTACAGTGAGGGAAGCATCCCCAAAAGCTTTGGAGGCCGCTGGATTTGTGTCCTGCGGATTATAGAGATTACTTTCGACACCTTTTGTTTCGTTTGCGCCTCGTTCCAAGTTCTCAATAGAAACGCGCGTCGCGTCTTTTGGCAAAGCGCTTGCATCAATTAACTTATCCAGCTCTGAAATTATCTGATCGTCGGACTTCAAAATATTCGTGTATTGATCAAACCTATGATATTGGGTTTTAAGGTCTTTCAGTGATTGATCGAGCTTAGCTGTTTCTTCAATAAATCTTTCGCTATCAAACACCTCCTTACCGAAAAATGCATAGGCTGGCGCGTTTAATGCCAGTAACAGTGTCCACAGAGTTGCCAGGCTACAGCTTGATAGTTTCATCGGTTAATGCCCACAACTGGTTGATCGGCGTGAACTTGCAGTTCACACGTCCAAACGAAAAGCATTTGGATTTTGCGGGCGCTACACTGGTGCAACCTCCAAGCACACATATGAGTAAAAGGCTGGCTACAAGTTTAATCATGGGAGCCTCGGGAAATGTATTCTTGAAACGCTTTTTGTCCGGATGGTCCACCTCCAAGGATACTCAAATGCTCGCCCAAACAGGTCAGATCAGTATTGACGGCGATGGATTCAGTGTCATTGCGGATCAATGCCATACGGGTGCCTGCAGGGCTGTTCAGTACGGTTTGCAACTCGCGTTCATTGAGCCGGATGGCGTCGTAATTGCTGGCATCGGCATTGCGGTTCGGAAGGACAATATGCGTGCGGATTGCCTGAAACATTGATGGTCCAAGGCGGGATTCGGATATTTGTGAGGGAAACTGTGTAACCAGCATCACTACGGCATTGAGCTTGCGAGCGGTTACTAGCCAGGTTTGCAGCTTTCTTGCAAAGTAATCGGTATTGAGCGCACTCCACGCCTCATCAATGACGATCAAAGTCGGCTGTTTATCCTGCAATTTGCGCTCAATCAGCCGGAACAAATAACCAAGAATAGCGGTCTTTTCTTTCTCATGGCCGCTATCAAGCACAGTGGTCATGTCAAAGCCCATGACCGGATTGTTCAGGCTGAATTCTTCGACGCTGTTTTCACCAAACACCCAACCATAACGGCCATCGGTACACCATTCGCGAATGCGCTGTTGTAATTCTCCGTCATCATCAATATGCGCAAACAAGTCCGGAAAGTTTCTGAAATTGCGCAAATGATCGGGGGCTTTGGCATTGCCGCTTACAGCATCGGAAATCGCCTGCCGCTGCAAGGCGGTGAATCTCTTGTCATCTCTATCAAAAAGCGCGATCAGCCAGTCAGTTAACCATGCCTGACCCTCGGGGTCCGTCTGCCCATAGAGCGGGTTGAGACCGGTAGGCAGCTCGGGCGAAATTTTTGTATAGCTGCCCGACAGGGCCTTGATGGCGGTTTCCATGCCCTGACGATAATCAAACAGGAAGGTCTGTACTCCAAGCCGACGCGACTGCGCAGTCAGAAAGTTGATCAGAACCGTTTTTCCCGAACCCATATCGCCAAACATTGCGGTATGGGCCGCCGGTGGTTCCGCATCAGGACTGCTTTTGGGGTGGAAACTGAATTTATAGATGCCATTGCCGGGTGTGGGAAATGCAGTAATCGGTGCGCGCCATGGCAGATTATGACCATCAAGGCCTGTCGGAGTTCGATGAAACGCTGCCATACCGGCAAAGACCTGGTTGGTTACAAGCCCGGTGCGAGCACGAAAATGTTCATTGCCCGGCCACTGAGCAAAGTAATGTCCCATACCGGCAAATGCTTCCGTAACAACTTTTGCCCCGGCTTCCTGTGCAGCTGCGCGGATCTCGGCGGAGGCCTTCTCGATTTCATCACCTGTTTCAGCATAGATAGCGATTGTCATATGATGCGATCCAAGACGTTCAAGGCCACTCGCTATCCGATCTCGGCCTTGCGCCATCTGATGCTGATCAGTCACCGCCGCGTCATTGACGCTTACGCGCTGCGCCAATGTCCGCCGAAAAAGCTCCTTTGCACTCTCATCAGCGACCGGTACAAAGGAGTTTGTCAGGACAAAATCGAGCGGCAACTTCAAGTCGTCAAAAATACCAGCATAAGAGCTCCGCGGGTAATCCTTGATTGTGAATATGCGGCCGATGCGGTTTGAAACCGAGCCACCAGAAATCAGGATGATTGTGCCGTTCTGCGTTGGTCGATAATTGGCGATAGATCGTGACAGAATAGCGCATTCTTCCAGAGGATAGGCTCTGGTTTCAATCCCACAACCGATGCTTTCCAGATAGCCAATTAATTCGCCGCTTTTGCCGTTTAGTACCCGCGCATTTTGCGCAGCAAAAGCTGAACAGATCAGCGCAGTTAATTCACCAAGGCGTGTAATACGCTCGCGACTGTCGGCATGATGGGCATCATAGCGGTTCGGTAGTGCCTGATCTCCGCGCAAGGAACGGATACTCTCAGCCAGTCCGCCAAACTTCATCAACAGAGAGGATGAAGAAATGACGGAAATCGTAATGGATGTGTCTTTGTGGCCTTTTCGCATTAAGTGCGAAAGCCATTTGTCATCCAGTTCTCTGGCAAACTGATTACCACGAATCTCTGTCGGCGCATATTTGATGTTTTTCGAGATGCTATGCACATAATAGCTGAACTGTTCATCCGAATTGGCAACGACAGAAGCAAACAGCTTTTTAAGGCCATCGATGGTCGCATTGCTGGAGCTCGAAGAATTAATTCCATCGAGCCTAATGCATTGAATGAACTTCCGCTCTTTTGTCTGTAAAGTGACATCATCTGCCAGCAAGAACGCATAGGGCAGGTAGTCTTCGAATTGCTCTTCGTGCGCCATGGCGCGGGGAAAAATCCTCTTACCTGCCGATGAGAAATAAAGATCACGAAAGCCGCGTGAAGCAAGTTTGAATTTATGGTTCATAAGACACACCACCCCAAAGCCGGGCATTTTTGCTGCGTTTGATATTTTTAGAGGTGATCCAGATCACATGCAGGAAGTTCTGGTCCCATTTAGAGGCGACAAGTAAAATGACGTAAAGTAATGCTATCGCGATCAGAATGTAGAAGGACTGGAACCACATAAACAAAAGCCCGCTGACTGAAATAAAACACACAAAATCAAGCAGTGGTAGAAAAAGAAAAGATGGCTTCTTAAGCAAGCCTCTGTATATTTCGTCACGCTCAAGCACATCCATCTCCATAAATTATCGATGTAATGGCGAAGGAAAGCTCCTCCACCATTCGGAGATTTGCTAAGCACCAGCCCACAGACTGCTGACGATCGTCGAAGCAGAACCGATGCAAACGATGGCAACCACAATCCATAACAACTGGCGAAAATCGATGATGCCAAAGAACCAAGTTAGCAGTGATGCGACAACGGCCAGTGTTGCAGCCGTCTTTCCAAGAGGTCCGGTCAGAGACTTCACGATGCTATCGAGAAACTGCTGAATAGGGCTAAGGTCAATATTTGCTGCCAGTGTTGGCTCAACCGTGCTCAGATAGATTGCTAAGACCGACAGGCAAATAGCAGCAGCCTGCGCCTTCCCGGTGATACGCTTTGTGCGATGCATGCAGTATTTCTCCAATTGGTTAAACGTAATGCTTCCGTAATCGAAAAAAGACGCCCAGGACCTTACGGACGTGCTCGCGGGTCTCGCCATACGGTGGAACGCCACCATTTTTTACGACAGCAGCAGGACCAGCGTTATAGGCAGCGATGGCGAGATCGGGAGAACCAAAAGTATCAAGTAGGCTTACCAAATACTCAGCAGAGCCGCGTAAATTGTCAGCGGGATTATTGATGTCAACGTTGAGGTGCGCTGCTGTCTCCGGACTTAATTGACCAAGCCCGATTGCACCCGTTCTGCTGACGGCAGCAGTATTATAGCCGCTCTCAATCTCGATATTGGCGCGATAAAGAGCAATCCATTCATGTGATGTGAGATTGGCTTTCGCTAAGGCGGATGCGGTTACGTATTTTTGGGCGGTTGCTTCAATTGCTTCGAGAATTGATTTTGATGGCTGAACAGTCCGGTGTCCTCGGTAAGTTCCGGCCTGAGATAGAATACTGGCCGGAATTGCGCCCCGATCCGCGTCTTGAGTGTGCGGTTCAAATGGGGTCAGTTCGCCGGTTTCAATATTGAACTGTAGGACCAGCCCCTCAGAATTTGCAGGATCAGATAAAAATAGACCGAGGCCGGAAGTAAAGAGTAACATCATTCTGGATTTCACAGCCGCTCCTTTTCGCTTTTGTAATGCAAGACAGAGGTACGTAATATCTGTGCAAGCTGTTTATCAGGCCGGCGTATGATCTAAAGGATCGCTAAGCCATGCGTGTATTGGTTTTTCTATAAATTAACATCGGATTCCAGCCGTTTGATAAATAAGGATGACATAGAATACATATTACGCTTTGAAATTGTTTAACGGAAATTTCGTCTTGCTTTATTATTAATAAAAAAGAAAAATATATTATCATATTCGATTATTTCTATAGTAAAACAATTATAGTAATATTTACCAGTTTTATATCTATAATTTCTATGACCAATCAATGTAAATCCGATATGAAGAAGCTATTAGAGAACAGAAAAGAAATTCTATTAATTCAATATATATTGGGTATATAGTCTGATTGTAATCTAGAGCAAAAGAAAAGGCTGATCTATCCCAATTTATTATTTTTTGTTCATTCTGTGTCAGAATAATGAACTTGATTAATTCTTTAAGGCGGGCAGCGCAGTCGGGCGTCGGTTCTTAGTGCATTGTCGAATTGTGGTTCCACAAGTATTACTTCGCGCCTGTCTGATTTGCCATCTATCGCGCATGTGAAGGATCAGAAACCGTCGAAAGGGCAGCCAATTAGGACGCCTATTTCCTGATGCGAATTGGGCCCATATTGTTCTTGCAATGATCATTCCACTGATCATGTTGCTTGCATGCCCCATGCGACAGCTGGAAATGGGTGATGATGCAGCGCGTGCCTCAGGCGTGCATGCCAGTCGTACGCGGTTGCTGTTGATGATCTTGGGTGTTGCCCTGACCGCAACCGTCACAGCTGCGGCTGGTCCCATTGCCTTCATAGCGCTTGCAGCCCACAGATTGCCCGCCGCATCAGCCGTTCTGCAGGCGTTACCCTAATGCCATCCGCACTCACCGGAAGCCTGTTGCTGACAACTGCCGATTACGCAGCCCAGCACGCCTTCCAAACACAGCTCCCCGTCGGCATCTACTTCGTCTTACTTCTCGCCAAACAAGGAACAAAGTGAGGGTGCAACGGTCGGTGTAGATCCGGGATGCCTTATGGTCAGACGGATTAATCGTTGACCACCGAAATGAGGTCATGGACGTTCTTTATCATTTTGATGCTGAACCCGTCGCCACCATTGACCGCAGTGCCTTGCGAATTCTGGGGCTGCGGGCAACGAAAGTACATGTAAATGGCGTCATAAAGACATCTGAAAGCACCAATGTTCAAATCTGGCTTTCGCAACGTTCTGATACCGCGAACGCTGCGCCAGGTCATTGGGACACGTTGGTGGCGGGAGGCAAAACGAGCAATGTAAGTTTACATGAAACCGCTGTTAAAGAGGGATGGGAAGAAGCCAGCATTACTACAGAACTCATGTCCGATGTTATACAACGTGAGCGCATCCCATGTATTTACTTTAGTCCACAAGGAATGCATCGGGAATTGCTAGTCTCATATGACATCGTGCTTCCAAGTGATTTCGAACCGATATGCAACGACGATGAGGTTCAGGCTTTCAGGCGCGTTGATGCGAAAAAATTGACGACATCAGACGGCATAGTTCTGCCGATGAAGTTCAGCTCCAAGGTAGTTCTCACGTCTTCCGCAAGAACCCCATAAAGTTGTGGGGTTCTTGCGGTTTGGTTTCCAAATTTTATTACCAACATGCCAGTCAAAATCCCGTAGCGTATCGTGAAATCCTGGCATTGTTCGGTCCAGAGCTCCGTGAGGAGATGCTCCAACCAAAAATCTTGACTGGTCAACTAGAAAGCGAATGTCATCCGCTTTCCTGAGAAGACCAAAGCGATCGTATTTATTTTGACAGGGCCTTTTCGCGAGCCTTGCGAGCAATGCTTTCAGCAAAAAGTGGCGTTTCGCGATGATTGTGATCTCCACCTGCAGCTTGGCGTGCTGCTGCGGCATCTTCGAAGCTTTGTCCGTGTTGTTCGATAAATGTCATGAACGCGTCGGTTGGATGACAAGTCACCTTGTTTGTATAACGGGTGCGGTTGCCCGCAATCGCTTCGCCGATCAGTTCCCAGATAACGTTGACCTGAGTACGCTCACCAGTTGGCGTGAACACGTCAGAAATTGAGTTCATCTTACAGTACGAAGCTGTCGCTACTTCTGCCACATAATGCTGAATTACCAAGCCGGTGCCGATTTTTTCAACGTTGATCGACATCTTGCGACCGTCGTCGGTGAACGTAGCGCCGCAAGCGATGTGGTCAGGTGGGCAGCAACGCTGGTATTCTGCTTCAGGCAGATTGAAAAGCCAATCTGCAATATCGATCTGATCGAGCGGAACATCAATGTCATGCGAATATGCAGAAAGCGACAACAGCTTGTCGGTGAGAGCTTTCATGGTCTAATTCCTTCGTTCTTGAGCTGCATGATGCAGACAGATGCCTGTTTTGAACTGCTTCAGCGCTCTGACACGCAGTCCGTAATGAGCTAGTTCAACGTCTGCTCCGGAAGGAAAATCTCACGAAGGAATGGTTTGAAATATTGTACGAAGGGTTCCTGTATCTATCCTTTAGTGTGGACTATCAGAAAGTCTTGTAAATAGGTTCCTAAATCTTTTATCCTTTACGTGTCGTATACCTCATTTAGGTCCAGCAGATGTGGGTTGAGAAAGCGCCTCAACATTGTAAGTAAACTCAACCATCTGCCGGGAAAAACCGTTGTCGGAAATACCGATATCTCGCCTCAACTCATGCAGAGGCGAGATATTATCAGACAGCAAAATCAGGCACGTTCCGCAGCAATTGCCCAGTTATGAAGGCAGCGGTCAAGGCCTATCGCTATCTCAAGTACAAGAACGTCATGCTCTCTAACCTCGCCGCTTTTTGCTCGAGACAAAAATTTTAGCGGGAAGTCTGTCCGGCGCGAGATTGAACAAACTTCCATCCATTTGAACCCGTTATCGACCTCGATATCCATGGTGATCTGCGAATAACTCGGGAGGCGATCTGACTCAACGATGCGAGTTGGCAGGTTGATCACGCTAGCAATCATCTTCCGCACTGCTTCAAGAGAAGCGGAATGGTAATCCATTCCGGTGTTAGAGGTAAAAGCCGCTTGGAACTCCAACTGCCAGAACTCCTTGAGCCGCATGTGGGCAGTCGTTTGCTCCTGCTCCCGACGATATGAACGCCCAGCCTGCCATACGCAGAGGGGCAATTTTGTACCAGTGTGATTGTTTAGAAGATACGTCATATAGGAATAGGTGGAAGGCGTAGTCTCGGGCCGAAGGACAAGTTCGGTTTCAGTAGGGTCGAGCTTTTCCTGAACCCAGACGTCAGCGTTCTCATATGCATCGGAAATAAGTTGCCGAGGTATCAGTGTCGGCGCTTCAACACGACGCATGTCCCATGCTGGATTGACGGAGCGAAGGAAGAAGCGCACCTCCTCCGAGAAATGGCGGATGAACTCTTCACGCCGGAGGATTTCACGTTCCTCCCAGTGCACGAGAGAATTTACGTTCGAAATGCTGAGCATGGCCTAATCTCCATGGTGGCCATAAAAGAATGAGGTGAATGCTTTACGTCCAATCGGTCGCGCGATAGCACGGCTTACGACTGGACGCGAAGACCTCGTCCTGCAAACACGCGCGCGCCAACGGTCCGCTGGTTGCGGCCCTGTCTCGTCGGTGTTGCGTGTATGGTGCTCATAAAGGATATGGATGCATGAACATCGGTATCTTGTCAATTCCAACATCAACCAGCGTTTCCGCTACCCAGTCATTGACGCACATCGAAGGGTGCGATGACCTGTCGAAGAAAGTCGATGAGTTTGCTTGCAGCCAGAGATCTTGGGTGATTTTTCGGCGTAAGAAGCCAAAGATCAATCGTTGTTTCTGGAACGATACGTCGTCTAATCAACATATCGGGAGCGAAATCCAAACCGACAAACGAGGGGACGATCGAAACGCCCACGCCGCTGGCTACGAAACAGCAGGCAGTTTCGGAAAGCGGGACTTCGATGCGGTTTTTCTTTTGAACACCTTTGATTTGGAAAGCGCGGTCAATCGTCATTAGTGAACAGTCATCGCGAGCTAGAGAAATGAATGGGTCGCTGCTCAAGTCTTCAAGATCGATAACGGCTTTGTCTGCCAGTGGATGACCTGCAGGCAAAACACAAACCATTTCGAAACGTATGAGACGCTCTGCTTCAACATTGGGGTTTTCGAAGGGCAATACGCTCAGACCGATATCGACTTGCTGCGCCGCGACAAGATCGATAATGCGCGGAGAGGGCAGACTACGCATGGTAAAATGGATGTCGGGCTGGTCTGCAAGCAGAGGTGCCAGGGATTGGGCCAGAAATCGAGTGGTCAGCGCAGGCGGAGCGACAAGGGTTATTTCGCCCCACTCCTGATTGCGTACAGCATCGGCCAGTCGAGCAACACGTGCCGTGCCTGAAAACATCTTGGCAACCTCAGTTGCAAGCATCCGTGCTTCAAGTGTCGGTGTAAGGCGTCCATTTGTTCGAACAAATAGCTGGAAGCCGCACGCGTCCGAGAAACTTCGAAGCAGCTTGCTGACGGCTGGCTGCGATATTCGCATTCGTTCCGCAGCATGCGTTACCGATCCGGTTTCGATTGTGTTGTGGAATGCTTCCAGCTGGCGGATATTCATATGGATACTCTCATCATGAATCGGCAATATGAGTTTTGGTTATAATGATAGGATAATTTGATATTTGACAATTATGTCCTGTCTCGCTTTTCTCCTTGAAAACAAGATGGACTGATCGCCGGTGCGATTTGTTCCAAAAAGGGGAATGAGCATGACATTGGTCCGTACTTCGGTCTTTGCCGCCACACTGGGTTCGGCCCTTATGGCTGTGACGCTTTCAACAACAGCCCATGCCGGCATCTTGTCGGTATGCGTAGAAGGTTCGCCAGAAATATTCAATCCACAACTGAGCAGCAACGGCACCACGTCTAACGTTCTCGCGAACATTTACGATAATCTGGTATCCGTGAAGGCGACCAGCTCCGATATTGAGCCTTCGCTGGCCGAAAGCTGGACAGTTTCGGATGATGGACGGTCCTATACATTTACACTTCGCAAAGGCGTGAAGTGGCAATCCAACGCCGGATTTAACCCGAGCCGCGATTTCAACGCTGATGATGTGATCTTCACATTTGACCGGATGATGAAGGCGGACAATCCTTATGCCAAGATCAATGGCGGCAACTACGTCACGTTCAACACCAAGCTTGCCGATATTCTGGAATCGGTGAAAAAGATTGATGATTACACAGTCACTTTTACGTTGAAGGAGCCGCTGGCCCCTTTTATCGGAATTATGGCGCATCAATCGCTGGCTATAACTTCAGCGGAATACGCAGATGTCTTGTTAAAGGCCGGAACGCCTCAAGCTTTTGATATGCAGCCCATTGGAACCGGGCCTTTTGCCCTACAAGCATATCAACAGGATGCTATGATACGGCTTATACCATTCAAAGAAACATGGGGCGCATCTATCGGTGATAAGAGCCGCACGCCAATGGTCGATGCGCTTATCATGGCAATCAGTACGGATGCATCCGTTCGGCTGCAGCGTGCTTTGGCAGGCGAATGTCAGATAGCACTCTACCCCAATCTCGCTGATCGCGAGATGATCGAGAAAAGTGACATCCTCGATCTTAGACAAACGCCGGTGGCCTCAACCGGGTTCATTGACTTTAACTTTAGAGACGAGAAGTTTCAGGACAAACGCGTGCGAACAGCTCTCGCTGAAGCAATCAACGTGCCAGCACTGGTCGACGCAGTCTATAGCGGCATGGGTGTAGCTACAGGGGCACTCATCCCTCCTGTCTTGTGGGGGCACGCCAAAGACTTGCCACCACACGAATATAATCCAGAAAAGGCCAAGGAACTTCTGAAGGAAGCAGGCTATTCAGATGGATTTTCGACACAAGTATGGGCTGTTCCTGTTTATCGCCCCTACATGCCAAATGGCCGCCGCGCCGCAGAAATGATCCAGGCAGATTGGGCTAAAATTGGCGTGAAGGCTGAAATTGTTACCTATGAATGGGGGGAGTATGTTCAGCGCGCCCGAGCAGGCGAAGCCCCGGTTGCCATGTTTGGCGGTATTTATGACTTCCCGGACCCAAGTCAGATTCCAAATAATTATTTTATCTGCGATTCCGAAGGCAAGCCAAGCCCATCCAATGTGGGCGGCTGGTGCGACAAGGAATTTATCAGCCTCATGAATGAAGCTGGACGTGTCAGCGACAAGGAAAAACGCATCGAACTTTATGAGAAGGCGCAGAGACGTTTCCATGAGGAGGCGCCTGCGGTCATTCTCGGTGGAGCCGATACGCTGACAACGGTCAGCAAGAATGTGAAGGGCTTTGAGCCTGCCATCTTCGGTACAAGCCGGTTTTCAGGCGTGACGGTTGAATAGAACAAGATTTCGTGGCTCCCGGACACGTTCTGTCGGGAACCGCATTGGCATGGGAGCGAATATGAAAGTTTTGATAATTGGTGCGGGTATACTTGGTGCCAGTACCGCCTACCATCTCGCCCGGAAGGGTATCAATGTTGAAATCGTTGATGCCCAGCACGAAGGTAAGGCCACTCTCGCTGGGGCAGGCATCGTGTGCCCATGGGCAACCAAGCTCGAGAACGGTGCATTTTACGACATGTATGCCGCCGGTGCTGCCTATTATGAAACATTGGTGGACGGGCTTAAATCCTTTGGAGAAACTGACCTGGGCTACGGCAAAGTTGGCGCATTGGTCGTTGCGGAAGACAGACATGAATTTGACGCTGCAGCTCAACGCATTGCTCATCGTGTTGCAAATGTTCCTGAAGCGGGCGTGGTCGAGCATCTAAGCTCAGCAGCTGCTCGTGCGAAATTTCCACCCTTGCGGGATGGGATGGAAGCAATATTCATTCCTGGTGCCGCACGCGTGGATGCCCGGTTGTTGGCGGCAGCCATTTTGCGCGCGGCCGTCTCTCTTGGCGCTACAGTCGGTCAAGACCGTGTCACACTCTCATTGAGGGAAGGAAAGCCTGTCTGCATTGCAAGCGATGGCACTTTGTATGAGGCCGATGAAATCGTTGTGACGGCAGGAGCATGGGCGTCACAGATTCTCGCCACCCTTGGTCTCACCCATCCGGTCGAGCCTCAGAAAGGGCAGATCATTCACCTCCGTCTGCCAGGTGTTCAGACTTCGAACTGGCCGGTGCTTCTGCCGATGGGGAGCCATTACTTGTTGGCTTTCGACGATTCTCGTGTGGTTATCGGTGCAACGCGCGAGGACAATTCCGGTTTCGACTATCGTGTGACGGCAGGTGGTGAAGCTGAAGTACTGAATGCCGGGCTGGCAGTGGCGCCCGGACTTGCTAACGCAACGCACATAGAGACGCGGATCGGCTTCCGTCCGGCATCCGGAAATGCGAAGCCTATTCTGGGTCGTGTTCCGGATGTTGCCGGATTGACCCTTGGTAATGGACTTGGTGCCGCAGGGCTCACCATTGGACCATTTGCTGGCAAGTTGCTGGCGGATTTGCTGACTGATGCACCACTTGGCATTGATTTAGGCGTTTATGCGCCAGCGTAACATCCACACCAACCAACAAATGAACCTGTAAGAGAGGTATAGTCATGGTAACTCGTTACCGGAAGCATCGCATTATGCATGCGGCAGTCGAACATAACGGCTTGATCTTCGTCGGCGGTCATGCGGCAACCGACATTTCGCTCGGCATGAAAGAACAGACCCAACAGATATGCGCCAAGTTGGACGGAGTCCTCGCGGAGTGTGGCTCCGACAAAACGCAGCTTGTTTCTGCCCGCATCTATCTCAGTGACATGGCAAAAAAGGAGGAAATGAACGAAGCCTGGCTTGAATGGCTCGATGGGGATGATCTACCTTCCCGCGCTACCATAGGGGTGGCTGATCTTGGCGATCCGAAGCGGTTGATTGAAGTTGTGGTCGTTGCTGCAAGGAACTGAAGACAGTGATAAATCCGCCGATAATTTCGGCGGATTTTTATCGGGCACCACTGATCACTACCATTGAACAGCGGGAGCTAGGCAGCGGTCTCTCTAGAGCAATGGACTTAAGACATGTTTCCGTTTGGTACCGTTGAAAAAGTTGTTTTACTCCTTAACCGAAGGGGCTATTCCCTCCGTGAGAGATCAGGCGAACAGCTGATAAGGCGGATGCGTCAAGGTTTGGTTGAGCGTGTTTTGCTGTGAAGCGGCGGCGAGGAGACAACACGTTGGGGAAAACACGTGGTGCGTGAGCACAAGCATGTCCCTTGTGCATTCGCTGAAGCAGTTCAGATTTAAGGTGAATTGAAAAAGTCCGGCGTTAAGTATCTGCATGAACCGCAGCAGGTTCAGACAAAAAAGAGACCAAAGCTATGAGAATGCTCCTCCACCGAACGTTCCCGATAAAACCCAAACCTAAAGCAAACGATCAGTTGGATATGATCTCTGCTCCATAGACACAAAACGCGACTTGCAGGTTTACGTCTCAAAAACAAAATTTGTCTCGAAAAAGAAACGAAAGACCCCACCGGAGTGGGGTCTGTAACAGTCGAATATTGCCGAAATGGCTGAAGGCGATTACTACCCGCCGCCGCCACCGCCGGCACCACAACCGGAGTTGGTAAGGCTGAAAGTAACTCCATAACTGGAAGAACAGCGCATTCCCGAGGAAATATTGTAAGAGAGTAAGCCCGACATTCCGGCAATTTCTCAAGGTTTGCTTTTACTTCTCGGCACGCTGTTTCCCTCTAAAGGTGCTAGCGGTTCCCACGGCAGACGGCAAAAGATTGCGATACGCTTTTCGGAATTAAGACTGTTGCAACTTCAAGGCTGGATGCTCGTAGGCGCTTCTCCGCTGACATCATCTCGCTCCAAGCATGGACGATCCGCGTGCCCAATAGAATAATCCGCTCCGGCCCAGGTTAAATCTTCAGCTGTTGCTGAATCGAGCTATGAGCTCAGCAGTGTTTTTTACGCCGGATGACTTTATCAGTCTTGCACGATGCGACTCGACAGTTCTGCTCGAGATGTTCAGCTCGCTTGCTATCTGCGCGTTTGTCTTTCCTTGAGTCATCAACGCTACTATTTGCCTCTGGCGATCCGTTAGACGAATGCGCTGGCTGGCGACAGGGCGGCTAATCGGTTGGAAACAATATAATGCCTCCGCAAACGGATCGGCTGGACACCGAGTGCGTCCATGGACTTTGCACCAGAACCGCCTGCCATCGCTCGCTGTCATAATTCGTTCGTCGTAATAAATGTCACCACCGCTCATATGTGCCTGCCACATCTTGCCAGTTCGTACGAAATCAGAATGCTTAGGATATAGACGGGCGAAACTCTTGTCGATCAGATCGGACGATACGTAGCCGAAGAGAGACAGGAACTCTGTGTTGCAATCCCTAATAATCCTGAACGTTGCGTAGACCATGGGAACTGGAATTTCATGCAGAGAAAACATGAGACCTCAAAGCTAATCGTGCGCAATTCAAGGCTGAAGAAGTGCCGTATTAATACGGCTAACCGGAGGCCCATGACAAGTCGTATTTTATGCGGCCCTGCCTAATATGAAGACGAGATGGCAGGCGGGAGGATTTATGAGAAAAGTTTATTCAACTGCAACGCTGGCGCTTGCAGATGTACTCAAAGACGGCATGACGATCATGTCCGGCGGCTTTGGATTGTGTGGTATTCCGACAGCTCTGATAGAAGCAGTTCGCCTGTCCGGAGTTAAAGACCTGACTGTGATTTCCAACAATGCCGGCATTGATGGCTTTGGGCTCGGGGTTTTGCTAGAAACCAGGCAGATCCGTAAGATGATCTCGTCTTATGTTGGAGAAAATAAACTGTTTGCGGAACAGTTTTTGTCGGGCGTGCTGGAGCTGGAATTCAATCCTCAGGGAACGTTGGCCGAGCGTATCCGAGCAGGCGGCGCAGGGATCCCGGCCTTTTACACCAAAACAGGTGTTGGAACGCTGATTGCAGAAGGCAAGGAAGTTCGTCGGTTCGATGACGATGATTACGTGATGGAAACCGGGCTTGTGGCAGATGTGTCGCTCGTTCATGCCTGGAAGGCTGATACAGAAGGTAACCTTGTTTATCGCAAGACAGCACGTAATTTCAATCCAATGATGGCTACGGCTGGGCGGGTCACAGTCGCCGAAGTTGAACATCTTGTTCCGCTTGGCGAGATTGATGCGGATATGATCCATACGCCGGGGATTTTCGTTCAGCGCATAGTGGCTGCTCCCGAAGTGGAAAAACGTATTGAGCAGCGAACTGTCGTCGAAAGAAAGTTGGAGGAAGCCTGACATGGCCTGGACACGCAATGAAATGGCGGCACGAGCTGCGCGCGAGCTCGAAGACGGCTTTTACGTCAATCTCGGAATCGGTATTCCAACTTTGGTCGCCAACTACATTCCTGATGGAGTGCAAGTCACTTTGCAAAGTGAAAACGGCATGCTCGGGATGGGTCCGTTTCCATTTGATGGAGACGAAGATGCCGACCTGATCAATGCAGGCAAACAGACCATCACGCAACTGCCCAATACAAGCTATTTTTCGTCAGCTGACAGCTTTGGGATGATCCGCGGCGGACATATCGATTTGTCGATTTTGGGTGCTATGCAGGTGTCTGAGAGTGGGGATCTTGCGAACTGGATGATTCCGGGCAAGATGGTAAAAGGCATGGGCGGTGCCATGGATCTCGTTGCGGGAGTGAAGCGTGTCGTCGTAGTCATGGAGCACGAAGCAAAGGGCGAGCCTAAAATACTAAAGGAGTGTAGCTTGCCTCTGACAGGGAAAAGAGTTGCAGACCTAATCATCACGGATTTGGGCGTCTTCACGGTCGTTAGAAATGGTACACCGAAACTGACACTTATTGAACTGGCAGATGGTGTTTTACTGGACGAAATCAGGGCAAAAACCGAGGCTGACTTCGATGTGCATCTTTCTGCTGGGGAGGTGAGCCGTGGCTGATGCAGTAATCGTCGCAGCGAAGCGCACGGCTGTTGGCAGTTTTCTAGGTTCATTTGCAGCGACGCCTTCGCATGAGCTGGGCGCGTCGGTGATCAGGGCCATTCTTGAGCAAACAGACATAGCGCCAGAGAATATCGACGAAGTTATTCTTGGTCAGGTGCTTACCGGCGGTCAAGGGCAAAATCCTGCGCGGCAGGCCAGTATTCTTGCGGGTTTGCCGCATGGCACGACAGCCCTCGGCATCAACCAGGTCTGTGGTTCCGGGCTGCGATCAGTGGCGCTGGCCGCGCAGCAAGTCACGTCTGGCGACGCAAGGATCATGATTGCTGGTGGGCAGGAATCGATGTCGCGGTCTGTGCATTGTCAGTATTTGCGTGTTGCAGCGAAGATGGGGGACGTTTCGCTCGTTGACACCATGCTGTCAGATGGGCTGACGGATGCATTCAATTCGTATCATATGGGAATTACAGCTGAGAATGTTGCAAAGGCGTATGGGATTTCGCGCCAACAACAAGATGACTTCGCACTGCGCTCTCAACAAAAGGCTGCGGCAGCTCAGGCGGCCGGGCGATTTGACGCTGAGATCGTGCCTTTTTCGATTGCAACGAGGAAGGGAACAATCGTTGTTAATAACGACGAATATATCAAGGCGGATGCCAGTGCTGAAAAAATGGCAGGGCTGCGTCCGGCTTTTGAAAAGAATGGAACTGTCACTGCCGCAAATGCTTCCGGCTTAAATGACGGCGCTGCGGCGCTTGTTATCATGTCGGACGCTGAGGCAGAGCGGCGCAATCTGCCTATTCTCGCGCGGATTGCCTCCTGGGCTACGGCTGGCGTCGATCCAGCCGTAATGGGGATCGGCCCAGTTTCGGCATCGCGAAAAGCACTTGCGAAGGCTGGCTGGAGCACCAGCGAACTCGATCTGATCGAAGCAAATGAAGCTTTTGCAGCGCAGGCCTGCGCTGTAAATCAGGACATGGGCTGGGATGTTGATAAGGTGAACGTGAATGGCGGCGCCATCGCGATTGGGCATCCAATCGGTGCTTCAGGTGCTCGTATTCTTGTTAGCCTTATTCATGAAATGAGGCGCAGAAATGCTCGTAAGGGTCTTGCCACTCTTTGCATTGGTGGTGGTATGGGCGTGGCTATGTGTCTGGAAGCCTAGTAGTCATCCCGCAGTCTAGTGCAGTTCTTTTGTGACTTCCGTCGCCTTTAGGACACCGATCTGATTTCATTCAAATCGGTGTTCTATTTTCTATTGTATTAAGACAGGTTTCCTGGTGGGCTGTTGCTGATGCACTTTTATTTGCTCTTCAGAATGAAATCTGAGCATCGCTCACCGATCATGATTGTGGGGGCATTTGTGTTACCACTTACAATCGCTGGCATTACCGAGCAATCAGCAATTCTCAAACCTTTCAGCCCACGCAGCTTGAGCGTCGGGTCGACAACGGCCTGATCGTCCGTTCCCATACGAGCAGTGCATGAGGGATGAAACACTGTCTTCGCAAAGCGGCGACAGTGTTCTTCAAGCCCTTCGACCGTATCTCCTGCCGTACCTGGTGCCAACTCTCCGCTGAGGTGCTCAGCTAAAGCTGGAGCTTGCAAAATACGGCGACACAGGCTGACACCACGCATCAGTGTTTGTATATCTTCATCTGTCGTAAGATTGTTGGCATGCAGAACAGGCAGTGCGTCAGGATCTGGATTCCGGAGTGTCACCTGTCCGCGCGATGTCGGGCGCAGGCAACACGGATTTAGAGAAATTCCATGCTGTTGCGGTGGTGCGCGGTCAGCATCCCCCACAAGCGCCGGGACGACATGGATCTGGACATCCGGCCTGCCACTTCCGGAAGTGTCGAGAAAACCACCTGTTTCGATGACGTTTGACGCGAGCACACCAGAGCGGGTGAGTAGATAGCGGCTCATGTTTTGGACAGCTTTAAGCCCGCGATCTGCTCCGAACAGGCTTAATGGTGATTTTAGGCTGCCATAGACAGAAGCTGAAACATGATCCTGATAGTTTTTGCCAACGCCATCCAGACGATGAATGTGATTGATACCGTGCGGCACGATCGAAGATTCAGGTCCTATACCTGATAGCATTAGTATCTTCGGTGTGCCCAATCCACCAGCCGCCAGAACTACGTCTTGACGGGCAGTGTATTGAAGCACCTGTCCGTTTTGCATCCGCACTTCGACGCCATGTACCCGGTCGCCATCAACAAGCAGCCGCTGCACTTGTGCACCGGTACGAAGCGTAAGGAGCTTATTTTTTCGAACAGGCTTCAGATAGCAGACGGAGGTTGAGGCCCGGCGTCCGGCATTCGTGGTGCTCTGATAAAAGCCGACGCCTTCCTGATCTTCGCCGTTGAAATCCGGATTGAGCCGCAGTCCTGTTTGCTGCGCGGCGCGCAGAAAAGCATAACCCAGTGGATGACGATGTGCGGGATCCGATACGGTGAGAGGCCCTTTGGTACCGTGGTACTCATTATCGAACAGGCAGTTTGCTTCCGCTTTGCGAAACCACGGCAGGACATCGGCATAAGACCAGCCTTTGGCGCCATTTGCGTTCCAGTCGTCATAATCCTGCGCATCGCCGCGAATGTAGATCATCGCATTGACTGAGGATGAGCCACCAAGCGTTCGGCCTTGCGGGATGTGCATCACTCTGCCGAGCGCACCTGCTTCCGGTTCTGTTGCGTAAGGCCAGGTTCGCTTCGAGCCAATAACGCGCACGAATGTGCCTGGAATATGTACAAAAGGAGTTTTATCACTGGGACCTGCTTCAAGCAGCAGCACCGAACGGCCGGCATCCACAAGACGGCGCGTTACAACCGCACCGCCTGAACCGGCACCGATCACGATATGATCGAAGCTATCCATCAGATCAGCCATTCATCTGTGAGACAAACTTGGTGGTCAGGTAAGCCTGGATTCCCTCCGAGCCACCCTCTGAGCCATGGCCGGAATCTTTAATCCCACCAAAAGGCGTTTCCGGGGCTGCAAGGCCAAAGTGATTAAGCGAGAGCATGCCAGTTTCAATGCCGCGAACCATAGCATGAGTGCGATCATTACGGGTTGAGAAGCCGAAAGCAGCCAGACCATATGGGAGACGGTTGGCTTCTTTGATGGCTTCGTCTAATTCGGCGAAGCGATTGACGATCGCGATGGGTCCGAATGGCTCTTCGTTCATGATCCGTGCTGAAGGCGGTACATCTGCAAGAACCGTCGGTTCAAAGAAGAACCCAATATTTCCATGACGTGCGCCCCCAGTCAGAAGCTTTGCGCCCTGTGAAACTGCGTCATCAACGAGATCCTGCATCATGTCCAGTCTGCGGGCATGCGCAACCGGACCCATACCAACACCTTCGACTGTTCCAGCATCGAGCTTCAATGCTTTCGCGTGGCCGACAAAAGCCTCTGTAAAAGTGTCAAATACGGCTTCCTGAATCAGAAATCGCGTTGGAGACGCGCAGACCTGTCCCGCATTACGGAACTTAAGACCCGCACCCAGTGCGGCAGCTTTTGCAACGTTATAATCATCGCAGACGATGAAAGGTGCATGGCCACCAAGTTCCATTGTTGTACGCTTGAGATGCTTTGCAGCCAGTGCCCCAAGATGTTGGCCGACCGGAACTGATCCGGTGAAGGAAACTTTGCGAATAATTGGCGATGGGATCAGATGCTCGGAAATTTCAGCCGGAACGCCAAAAACAAGGTTCAGTACGCCTGCTGGAACGCCCGCATCCTCAAAACAACGCACCAGCGCGATGACACAGCTTGGTGTTTCTTCTGGTGCTTTGGCAATGATTGTGCAGCCCGCCGCCAGTGCGCCCGCAATCTTGCGCACAATCTGACCAATCGGGAAGTTCCACGGGCTGAAAGCTGCAACCGGACCCACCGGCTCAAGGATTACGTTCTGCATGACCTCTGGCTGGCGGGTAGGGATTACCCGCCCATAGGTGCGACGTGCTTCTTCCGCATACCATTCAATATGATCGCCTGCGCTGCCTGCTTCCATGCGCGCTTCGGATAGTGGCTTGCCCTGTTCACGCGTAATAGCCTGAGCGATTTCTTCTGAACGTTCCCGCACAAAGGATGCAGCACGCTTGAGTATAGCTGCGCGATCATAGGCAGAGGTGCGCGCCCAGTTGACAAATGCGCGGTCAGCAGCTTCGAGAGCGGCATCCAGATCTGCGATTTCAGCAAGAGAAACTTCAGCTACTTTCTCGCCAGTTGCAGGGTTAACGACAGGGAAGCGGCGTGAGCCGGAACCAGCAGTCCACTTTCCATCGATGAACATGGTCTGTGTCATTTAATGTCTCCAGACACAAAGTGAGTCATGCAGCCGTCTCAGGCTGCGTCTTGGGGGGATTTGATTTGATTTTAGACTTCGGGCAGAGGTGCGTATTCTGGTCGTGCTGGGGTGAAAACATCGATGTTGATCACCTCTTCATCCCCAACCACAACTGCGTGGTGCATGGTGTCTGAAGGGATAACAACAATGCCACCTGGCCCAAGTCGCGTGACAGTGTCGCCAATGTGGAAATCAGCGGTGCCCGAAACGATGTAAGCGATCTGTTCGTTGGTGTGTTTATGAGGCTTAGGTTCGTGACCGGGCTGCAGGCGGTGCAGAGCCAGAGTCGCTGCGTTGCCCGAAAAGGCTTTCTGTTCGACACCGGCTCGAATAGTTTTCCACTCGATTTTAGACCAGTCGATCTGATGGATGTTCATGTTATTACTCCTTGAAATTGTGAACCGTGGTCATCAGCTGGCTTGCTCCGTTGCGAAGTAGTCCCTGATCGGAACCACAGACAAAAACGGTCATGCCGCGATGGTGGAGGGCTGGAATATGGCTCGCATCGGAAACAAAAAAGCCGGATGCTTTTCCATGTCGCTTAGCGGCAGCGATAACCTGATCAATGGCTTCATGCATTTCTGGTGCATCTGCGGAACAGCCAAGCGAGTATGATAAATCCTGTGGCCCGATAAACAACACGTCCACTTCGGGTACCGCAGCAATTTCGTCGAGTGCGTCAAGCGCGCAGGCATCTTCGATCTGGGCCAGAAAGATAGTCTGGGAGTCGGACAAAGCACGGTAATCCGCAGCGCGCATGCGACCATATTCTCCTGCACGGCCTGATGGGGAAAATCCACGTCCGCGTGCGTATTTCATTGCATCAGCAACGGCACTGGCGTCGGATGCATTGCGAATATGTGGAACCATAATGCCGATACAACCCAGATCAAGTGCAGGCCATATGGCGGCTGGCGATGCGAGGGTTGCGCGGATCATAACAGGCAAGCCGACTGCACGCCCGGCCATGGCTATCTGATCCAGTGCTTCAATCCCGATGGGAGCATGCTCCTGATCTGCAATAATAAAATCGACGCCACCGAAACCGAGCAATTCGGTGACCTGTGGGCTGGGAGTTTTCTGGAACGGGCCAACCAGTAGTTCCCCGGCCATAATGCGTTCGCGCAGGATCATATGTTCCGCCCTTTGTTTACTTTTGCGTTATTGCTCATCATTTCCGGTGCGCGACGTCACACATCTCCTGATGCTTTTCCCGTGTTATCCAAAGGCGATGGAATGAAATGTCGCCAGTGCTCATCCAGTATCGGCATGTCGGCAAATCGTTTGCGCCCATCAGCCGCGCGGCCAATGACTTCCGCGATAGTCACGTCTTTGGCTTTACACCAGACGTCCAGTTCACTGACCGCATCCGAAAGAACCTGCCAACCACGCAGCATGACTTCGGAAGACATGCCGACCGCCGAAGCACCCGCCAGTACCATACGCGCAACATCATGGCCGCTTGTAGCGCCATTAATACCGATCAATGATGATGAAGGACCCATTAGAGTGCGTGTATTTGCCAGCCAGTGACAGGTCAGGGGCAGGTTCCAGAACCCCCCTATACCACCGCTTGTGCTCAATATCGGCGCCATCGTTTCCAGATCCGGAACCATTCCAAGCGCACGACCAGCCATAACAACGCTTTCTGCACCGGAGGCAAAAGCTGCCTTAGCGAGTTCTGGTACACGCTCGCTTTGGCCTGTGATCTTGATCCAGACAGGGATATCGAGTGCCTGAACCATCATTGCGGTCAGTGCGCCCACACGTTCAGGCGAAAGCTCTGTAGACACAGCGCCCTTAGCGGCCTGACTGGCATAAGGAGTGCCTATATTAAATTCCAGAACCCTAAATCCCGCAGCCTGAATCGCTTTTGCCATGGCTACTGCTGGTTCTGGCTGGGCGAGAATAAGCGAGGCTACGTAAAGACAATCATTCTGGCGCGCCAACTGATCCATTTCGACCGACTGTGCCAGCCAGTCTTCAAAGCCAAGCGGATGAAGGCCAGAGCGCGAAAGAATGGTTGCTGGTGGGGCATCAGCAGACCATGGTACGGGCAGCCAGTCAGCCCCGAGCGCAACATATTCTGCTCGGGTCAACTGGTCTTTGGCCGCCTCAGATTCATTCGTGGATTTTCCCACGACTGCCCCGGCACCACTAAGTATTGCAGATCGGATACCAGCTGCATCGATCATATGTTCACCCGGAGCGGCTATAACGGGGTTTTTAAGCGTCAGCCGACCAATACGGGTTTCGAGGCGGTTCATAATATTTCCTTCATCCCATCATACGTGGCAGTGACAGCACAACTTCAGGAACAAGCGCGATGAGTGCGAGAACGAGAATGGCGAGGCCAATCATCGGCAGAGCATGAAGTGCAATTTTTTCCATCGGTCTTCGGGTCACGCCAGCAATAACAAACAGGCATAATCCGACAGGTGGCGTTACAAAGCCGATGAGGACATTGAACACGACCATTACGCCCAGATGAACAGGGTCCATTCCCAGAGTTGTGCCGATGGCGGTCAAAGCCGGAACCGTGAGAATGAGGACGCCAATCGTGTCCAGGAACATACCTAAAATCAGCAGAATGATGTTGACCATCAACAAAATGATCAGGGGGTTGTCTGAGATTGTGGTCAGCCCTGCGACTGCTTTTTGCGGCAACTGCTCAACAGCGAAGATAAAGGCAACCACATTCGCCATTGCGATCAGCACGTAGATCGCCGCGCTGAGAATTGCTGTATTAACCAGTGCACGTTTGAGAAATGTCAGCGTTAATGCCCGGTAAATGAGACCGGACACGATCAGTGCGTAGATAGCAGCAACGGCTGCTGCTTCCGTGGGCGTAAAAATGCCGCCACGAATGCCCACAACAATGATAACTGGCAGCAGCATAACCGGAATAGCATGGATTGCTGAGCGCATGATCTCAGAAAAGCGCATTGGAGCTGCACGCGGATAATTGCGCTTTCTGGCGATGAAGATTGCGTAAGCAGATAGCACAACAGCGAGAATAATACCCGGCACAACACCAGCGATCATCAATGCCGAGATCGATGTGCCGGATAGAGCGCCATAAATGATCATCGCAATTGATGGCGGAACCAGAGGTGCCATCAGTGATGACACAGCAATCAAAGCGCCGGAATAATCAACATCATAGCCCTGACGCTTCATATCCGGCACCAATACGGTGCCAAGTGCTGCTGCATCAGCAGCCGCAGAACCCGTCACGCCGCCGAAGAGAAACGCACCCCATACAGCGGTCAATGAAAGGCCTCCGCGGAAGCGTCCGACCACCGAATTGGCAAGCCCAACCAGTTTTTTTGTCAGACCACCAACGTCCATCACGTTGCCGGCAAGTATAAACAGCGGAATGGCGAGCAGAACGAACATATCCATGCCTGCGATCATGCGCTGTGGCAGCGTGATCAGGAACCGCGTTTGTTCGGTCATAACAAAATAGCCGAGTGCACTTGCTCCCAAAACAAAGGCAATTGGCATGCCGATGAGCAGGAAGAAAAAGAAGAAACCGCCGAGCCAAATCATTCGTGCCCCTCCAGAATTTCCGTTTCCTGCACGCCAAAGATTGAACCTAGAATGATATGGATCGCCAGAAGCAGCGATCCGACAACAATTGAAATATTGACCCAGAACAGAGAAAATCCGAGCGTGGGAGAGAGCTGCAATTGTGTCTTCATTGCAAATTTCCAACCGTACCAGGCGATGAAGCCGAGAAAAGTCAGCATTCCTATTAATGATATAAAATCGCAGGCGCGGCGGATTGGGGAGGGAAGGTAATCCAGCAGAACCCGCATCCCAAGGAACTGACCGCGTGAATATGCCAGACCGGCGCCCAGCATAACGATCCAGATCATTGTCACGCGCATTAGTTCTTCAGACCAGACCAGTGAATCGCCAGCCACATAACGGAACCAGACCTGTAGGCCGCCAAGAAGTGTGACCAGCGTAATGCCTGTAAGGCAGATGCTTTCGATCACAATGACGTAGCATTGTTGCAGTCGCTTCATTTTTGCATATCCCGATGATTGGATGCGTCGAGATTACTGTGCGCCATTGATGGCTGCAGCTTCATCAGCAAAGGCTGCAATCAGCGGATCGCTTGCCTTATATTTCTCAACTAGGGGGGCAAAAACTTCGCGCATTTGCTCTGTCATTTCAGCTGAAGGCTTGACTACCGGGATATTGCGTTGCGCCAGTGTTTCAAGGACGCGTTTGTCCTGTTCCGCGACAGCCATGATTTGCGGATGAACGGTCTCTGCAACAGCATCCCGCATGGCCTTCTGCTGGGCAGCATCCAATGTTTCAAACGTATCTTTGTTGATCAGGAGGAATGAGGGCCAGAAGTAATGACCGGTCAATGTGACGCCTTTGGCGACTTCGTAGTATTTCTCGGAGTCAATTGAAGACAGGTTGATCTCTACTGCATCGAGTGCACCGGTTTCCAAAGCTGAGTAGACTTCGCCATAGGCCATTGGAGTTGGATTGGTTTCAAGTGTCTTCCAGATATCGATAAATAATGGAGTAGGTGGAACCCGTGTTTTAAGGCCTTTAAGGTCTGCCAAGGATTCAACCGGCTTGCGAACACTCAAGAAGTGACGTTGACCACCATCATAAAGCCCAAGCGCAATCATGCCGTGGTCTTCGATTTTATCCATGATTGCACGTGCGGAATCAGATACCGCCAGCTTAGCAAAACCTTCATAATCCGGGATGATCCCCGGCAACTGCAATGCGTTGACAGTTGGAATCATTGTCGCGAGAGCTGAAGAGGAATTAACGGTCATGTCGATTGTTCCCAATTCGACGCCTTCCATCAGCTCTCTCACATCACCAAGCTGCCGCGAGGGAAAAATCTCGATCTTGACATCACCGTTCGAGATTCGCTCCACCGCTTCTTTGAAACGCACGGCCGTGTCGTGATTGGGATGACTTTCAAAAACTGCGTGACCCAAACGAAGAGTAACCGGTTCTGCATACGCACTGTGTGCCATTACGCCCAACATGGCCGCCAGAAAATAGGCTTTCATTTTAATCCCTCCCAAGATTGTTCTCATATAGAGAACTCTGTTCTTAATAAAAACGACGTGCTAGCATCTGTCAACAGCAACATGGCAAACTCATGAGGTGAATTGGTAATTCGTAAGAATCAAAAATCTAAGTAAGAAGAAATCGTGTAATAAATTCAATTCGCTAGGCGGGTAGTAAAACTGGAAATAGGAGAGATCGTGACTGGAACAGACAATGTTAAGGCCGCTGAACTATGCCTGCGGATATTGGAACACGTTGCTTTCTCCCCTGAACGCGACGGCGTGACGCAGATAGCTGAGAGCTTTGGAATTGCCAAAAGTGCGGCGTTCAAACACTTGCATACGCTAATCAGTCGCGGGCTTGTTGTGCAGGATCCATCGACCAGTCGCTATCGCCTTGGCCCCAAGGCCTGGCTGATCGGGCAGCAGGCACAAAGTCTGAATGACATCACGGCGATCGCTTTACCATTTATGCTGGCAGCACGTAATGAAACTGGGTTGGCTGTTGTATTGTCGACGCCGATGCCAGCCTCTGCCTATGTTGTTCTAACCTGTCCAAGCACGCATCAGATAGAGATCGGTGTGCGCACCGGCAGCCATCTTGCATTGCATGCTTCAGCGCAGGGAAAGGTCTTTCTGGCAATGGGGGGTAGCAACCTGTCTGAGTTGAAGAAGACGTCGCTAACTCCAGTTACACCACATACAATTACCAGTTGGGACGTTCTGGAAGAAGAATTGAAGAAGGTACGTGAATACGGGTTCGCTTCTGCGCCGCAGGAGGCTTTGTTGGGTATAAACGCCATGGCTGCGCCGGTGATCAATTACGACAATAAGCTGATAGCCAGCATCGGCTTTGTAGGTTCTGTTCAGCATATTCCAGACGTGCCAGATCCTGCGCTGGTCAATCGGCTACTTCGGTTGACGAGAGATATTTCAAGTGCTTTCGGGCATGTGAATTAAAATGGCATCCCGAAAAGTGGCCGGCACTTTTCGGGTAAAGTTTCTGTTCGCTGATATGCCCGATGTCCATTTAAGCCATCATCTGCAAACGCGCTTTCGTCTAAGCGCCCTCGCTCAAATGCCCGGACACGCTTAGGCAAACTTTGCCCTGTTCAACTTCCTCACAGACCATTCTTACGCGTTGACACCGATCTGCAAAATGCGCATAAGAGAACAGAGTTCTTACAGGGAGAACAAGGTGGCCGTCTCTTGAAGGCTTCAAGATAGTATTTCCCGACCAGAGAGCCGTTGGTCATCTGCCAGATGAAAATTTTGTGTTCACGTCATGATCGCTGCGATGATTGCTTCAATCATGCGGTGAACATCAGGCAGAGTCCTGAGTGATGCTGAATAATGGGAGGAATTGGTGTGGAACACATTCGGATGAGAACAGACGAACAGGAAGCCAGAATTGCCAAGATTCTGATTGGCGCAGTGGATCCTCATGTGCATAGTGGGCCTTCGATCGCACCGCGAATGGTTGATCATCTGGAACTGGCAAAAATCTATTCAGATGCGGGCTTTATCGCAGCCGTAACCAAGGATCACGATTATGCGGGCGTTGCGACGGCTCAGTTGATCGCGAACCATTATCCTGATCTCAGGACAAAAATTTATTCAGGAATAGTGCTTAACAACGTTGTAGGCGGTCTTAACCCTTATGCCGTTGAACATACAGCCGCAATGGGCGGTAAGGTTGTGTGGATGCCAACACTTGCGGCCGAGAACCACCTGCAGTGGGAAAAGACCGGGAGTTGGGCGCACCCAGCATCGACCCAGAAGATGCGTTCAGCATCGCCGGTACCTGTTCTTGATGGGCAGAAGCAGGTTGTTGATGCACTTAAGGAAATCCTCGATATTATTGCGAAGAACAATATGACGCTTGCGAGTGGTCATATCCATGTCAGCGAAACGTGGATCGTTTTCGAGGAAGCAAAGCGCCGTGGTGTTGAGCGCCTCATCTTCACGCATCCAGAAGACGTGGTCGGTGCATCGCTGGAGGATGTGCGCGGCATTGCTGAGATGGGCGCTTACGTCGAGCACTCACTGGCTTTCTTTGTGGAAGGTTCAAAGTTCAAAACCTGCACATCTGAGGACATGAAATCACTGGTAGATACCGCTGGTATTGATAGAACGATTATATGCTCCGATCTTGGCCAGGTCGGCGTTGTTGATCCGCTGGAAGGCTTTAAACGCGGCATTAGCATTCTGATGGAGCTGGGATATTCCGATGAAGACATCCACAAGATGGTCGCAACCAATGCAGCGAAAGTGCTTGGTCTAGAAAGCTGATAGAAGAAATACCACTTTTAAAACGCCGGTCTGGTTCAATCAGGTCGGCGTTTTAACCATGTGGGTGGCTCGTAATTCGCTTTTCGATTTCGATGGCAGCATTTTTGGTGGTTTCATGCAGGAATTGAAGCCTGTCATCCTTGAAACGTGACGCAATTGCTGCAGTTGTTACCGCTCCGATCGCCTTGCCAAATGGATCGGTGATTGCGTGAGCAACGGCCCATACATCCGGCACAACATGATTTTGCGTGTGCGAATACCCTAGTGAACGTGCCGCATTAACGTCATTACGGATACGCTCGGTGGTAATGTCCGGAAAGTGTTTAAATGCTTCCTGATTTTGGCGCAGGATTTCTTCGGTCTCATCTTCCGACATGGTTGCGAGTATGGCTATACTCGCCGCACCAACGCCCAGAGGCCGCTGATCGCCCACCTGAATTGTCAAGGTCTGCACCGGATAGCTACCAAGTACACGGTCAAGGCAAATTGTATGGTTTGCACTGCGCAGTGTCAGATAGGTCGTATCGCCTGTCATGCCTGCAAGGTTAAGCAATGCATCTCTTGCAAGCTGAGCGACCGGAAAACTCCGCGTTGCCGCCATTCCGAGGAAGACCAGTTCCGGTCCCAGGCTGAAAGACTTCTGATCACGATCAGCTTCGGCAAAACCTTGCTCCACCAGTGCTTCAAGCAATCTTAATGTCGTTGGAAGGCCCAGACCAGTGAGGCGGGAAACCTGTGAAAGACGCAAGCCGGACTTATCAGCTCCCGCCAACGCTTTCAGAACTTTTGCGAAACGATCCAGACTTTGCAATATACACCCTAATATCTCACAGTTGCGTTGCGCACCACATTGTTCAGAATGTGCTGCAACGCGCCGGGTTTTATTCCGGCGCGCATGGGTGCTCTGGAATTTGAAGATCAGAGCATATTTCCATTTAAACTAGTGTGCGTTTAAGCCGCCGAGCAAGATATATTTGACTTCGGTGACTTCTTCGATGCCGAAATGAGAGCCCTCACGTCCCAGTCCTGATTGTTTTACGCCGCCAAAGGGAACGGTTTCAGCGACAAGCTGTGTCGAGTTAACCCCAACCATTCCGCTTTCCAGCTTGTCACTCAGACGAAGCGCTCTACCCAGATTGCGTGTATAAAAATAGGCGGCAAGGCCGGAAACTGAATCATTTGCCATTTGGATCAGTTCATCTTCGCTTTCAAACCGGATTAGTGCAGCAAGCGGACCAAATGTTTCTTCACGACAGACAAGCATATCCGACGAAATCTCGGTCATAACGGTCGGTTCAAAGAAGTTTCCGCCCAGTTCATGTCTCTTCCCGCCAGCTATCAGATTTGCGCCTTTTGCAAGCGCATCCTCGATATGGCGTTCGACCTTGCTGACAGCGGCAGCATTGACGAGCGGTCCTTGCGAGACCGATGTATCTAGACCATTGCCGACGGTAAACTGTGCCACACGCTCAGCCAGTCGCGCAGAAAACTGGTCATAAATTCCACTCTGAATGTAAAGGCGATTGGCGCTGACGCATGTCTGGCCCATATTACGGTATTTCACTGCCAGCGCGCCCTGAATCGCGGCATCAAGGTCAGCATCATCGAAAACGATGAAGGGCGCATTGCCACCCAGTTCCAGCGACAGTTTTTTAACGGTGGAAGCTGCCTGAGACATCAGCAATTTGCCAACGTCTGTTGATCCGGTAAAGCTGACAAGGCGGATGGCGGGGTGTGTGGTGAGGATGTTTCCGATCATTTTAGCGTCGCCGGTGACGATATTAAGAACGCCTGCTGGAATGCCCGCTTCAACTGCAAGAGATGCAAGCGCAAGCGCGATTAGTGGTGTGTCGGGAGCGGGCTTGCACACAACCGTACACCCGGCAGCAAGTGCGGGGGCGACTTTGCGCGCAATCATAGACGCAGGGAAATTCCATGGAGTGATGGCCGCACAGACACCGATAGGCTGCCTGTTGACAATGATACGCGCGTCCTCGACATGAGTAGGAATTGTTGTCCCGTAGATGCGTTTTGCTTCTTCACCAAAGAATTCTATCTGCGCGGCGCTTGCAGTAATTTCCCCCCTCGCTTCCGCAATTGGTTTGCCCTGTTCGCTAGTCAGGATCAGCGCAAGGTCGTCGATATTTTCAAGCAGAAGGTCCGACCAGTGCCGCATGATTTTGGCGCGATCCTTCGCAAGGCGATTTGACCAATCGGGAAAAGCTGCTTCGGCGGCCTCGACGGCTGCAACGATATCCTTCTGATCAAGAGACGGCGTGGCGCCGATCTGCTCGGCGGTAGCCGGATTGAAAACAGGGGTAACCGCGTCTCCGAGCCATTTTCCGTCGACAAGGCACTGGGTGCGCAACAATTGTTGGTTGGTAATCTGCATGGCCTACCTGCTTTCACTGATTGAAACTAATCATCGATATTTTTCGATAGTACGCAGCATCGACGCACAAAAGTAAAGTATATTGTTGGATTTCGCGCACTTCGGGAATACGTTGCTGGAAAAGAAGTTTCATTTGATGAAATAATTGGTGCAATCATGAGCAGTCAATTCAGGCGCAGCATTTTTCTCCAGGGTGTATCGCACCGAAACCCTATTCCGAACGCGTCTGTGGTGAGGGGGGTGTTGATGTCGAGCGTGATTAATGGCGTCGACAGCAGTACGGGTGCGACCCCGGCCACTTTGGAAGAGCAGTGCGAACTAATGTTTTACAACGCCCGCCACATTGTTGAAGCCGCAGGCGGCAATATCGGCGACATTGTTAAATTCACGATATGGCTCAAAAATCCCGATGATCGGGTCGCCCTGAATGCTGAATGGGAAAAGATGTTTCCCGATCCTTTAAACCGACCAGCACGGCATGCCCATCAGGGGCATATGCGCGCGGAATTGCTGATCCAGTGTGACATTGTCGCTATCCTCGACGCAGACTGATCCGGATGAAAAATATGTCAGATTACTTTCCTTTTGATCCCGAACCGCGCAGCCCCGAAAACAAGGCGCCTGCGGGAAGTTGCGACAGTCAGTTTCATCCTTTCGGTGATCCACTGACTTATCCTGTTCGTCAGGGTGCGGCTTATGAAATGCCGGATGCAACCATTGCGGAAGCTTTGCGGATGCACCGCGTTCTTGGAATTGAGCGGGGCGTTATCGTTCAGTCTACCACATATGGCAGCGATAACAGGATATTGCTTGATGCTCTGAAAGTCGCTGGACCAGAATATAAGGGATGTACCGTCGCTGCATCGCTATCATTAAGTGATGCAGAGATAGAGCGACTAGATTCTGCTGGTGTAAGAGGCGCGCGATTTAACTTCCTGAGTTCTGTTAATCTTGTAACATCTGCGGATAGTTTTGCTCGTTCAGTTGATCGCGCCCGGGAACTTGGCTGGTACATTAAGATACAGCCTAGCGAGAATGGCATAACAGATGCGCTATCCCAGATCAGTGACATCGATATTCCGGTTATCATAGATCATATGGGTCGACCGAATGTTGCCGAGGGCCTGGACTCCGAAACTGTACGCGCTACGGAAGAATTGCTCAAACGTGGAAATTTCTGGGTCATGCTTTCTAATGGACACAAGTTTTCTCGCAGCGGTGCGCCATGGAATGATGTTGTGCCGATTGCGCAACGTTATATTGCGGCTGCGCCGGATCGAGTGCTCTGGGCAACCGACTGGCCACATCCGCTTTCAAAAAAGCAACCGCCCAATGATGGCGACTTGTTTGATCTACTGTTTCGCTACGCGCCTGATGCAAAACAGCGTCAGAAGATTCTCGTCGACAATCCAGCAGCGCTGTTCGGCTTCAATAATGCAGATCAGGTGGCCGTATGACAGAACGTCTTCAGTTAGCCAGTGTACTTCTTGATGGCCGCGAAACATTTGGCGCTGTAACGCCGAATGGTTTCATCGATCTTGGTAATCGCTACCCTGAACTTGGTGACCTTGGACGCCTGATTGCGTCTTCGGGCCTTGGTAAGTTGCGCGGCAAGCTATCGGGTTTGACTATTGACCACTCTCTCGCTGAATTATCCTATCTTATTCCGCTTGCCAGACCGCAGAAGATTATCTGCGTCGGTGTGAATTATCCGGATCGGAATGAGGAATACAAAGATGGACAGTCTGCCCCTATCAACCCTTCGTTGTTTGTTCGCTTTCCCGGTTCATTTGTTGGTCATGGTGAACTGGTGATGCGACCAACCGTTTCGCAACAGCTTGATTATGAGGGCGAACTGGCGCTCGTGATCGGCAAGAGCGGCCGTCATATTGCTGAGCGTGATGCGCTTTCCCACATTGCTGCAATTACCCTTTGCAATGAAGGCACAGTTCGTGACTGGGTGAGGCATGCGAAGTTCAATGTCACGCAGGGCAAGAACTTTGATCGCAGCGGTGCAATGGGTCCATGGCTTATTCCATTCGATCACGAGGATCAGATCGCAGATATTCGGCTGATTACACGTGTCAATGGAGAGTTGCGGCAGGATGATCGCACCAGTCGTATGACATTCAGTTTCCGAAAGCTGATTGCCTATATCTCCACGTTCACGACGCTGGTTCCCGGCGATATTATCGTAACGGGTACACCCACGGGCGCCGGCGCTCGCTTTGATCCGCCGGTGTGGCTGAAGCCCGGAGACCTCGTTGAAGTCGAGGCTGAGGGTGTCGGAATTCTAGCTAATCGAGTGACGGATGAGGAGTCTTGTACATGATGACCCGCGAGCAGATTGAGAACTGCGTCCAAAACCTCGCCCATGCTGAAAAAGCGCGGATACAGACAGGTCTGATCAGTCTCGCAAACCCATCTATGACAATGGATGATGCCTATGCCATTCAGGCAGAATGGATGCGGCAGAAATATGCGCAGGGTCGACAGGTCATTGGCCGCAAGATCGGTCTGACATCCAAGGCGATGCAATCTGCTCTAAATATTGATATTCCGGATTCAGGCATACTGCTTGACGATATGATGTTTGAAGATGGCGGTGTCGTACCCGCAGGACGCTTTATACAGCCGCGCGTTGAGGCAGAAATTGCCTTCATTATGAAGGATGGATTGCGAGGGCCTAATGTGACAGCCATCGACGTCCTCAATGCGACGGCCTTCTTGCAGCCCGCACTTGAAATCCTCGATACGCGCATTGTGCGTGTCGATTATCAGACAAGACAAACTCGCAATGTGTTCGACACCATTGCGGACAATGCTGCAAATGCGGGTATTGTGCTCGGTGGGCGTTGCGTGAAGCCTCTTGATGTGGATATGCGCTGGATAGGCGCGATTGTTTCCAGAAACGGTGCCGTTGAAGAAACGGGGCTCGGAGCGGGCGTTCTAAATAATCCTGCGACTGCGGTAGCCTGGCTGGCAAACCGTCTGGCGCAAGTGGGTGAAGCAATATTGCCTGAGGAAATTATACTTTCGGGTTCGTTCATTCGTCCTATCGAGGCGCTACCCGGTTCAACGTTTTTTGCCGATTACGGCAGTCTCGGCACAGTGAGCTGCCACTTTCAATCGGTGTGAAAATGCCAGTAAAGCCAAATGCTTTTAAAGCTGCGCTCGCACAGCAACAACTTCGGATAGGGTTGTGGCTCGGCCTTGCCAATGCCTATACGGCTGAGATTGCGGCGGGCGCAGGGTTTGACTGGCTGCTGATCGATGGCGAACATGCTCCCAATGACATTCGCAGCATGCTGGCTCAATTGCAGGCTATCGGCACATCCAGCCATCCTGTGATCCGCTTGCCGATTGGTGAAACCTGGATGATTAAGCAGGTGCTTGATATTGGTGTGCAATCTATACTTGTTCCGATGGTCGAAACGGCAGAACAAGCGAAAGCTCATGCTGACGCAACGCGCTATCCTCCCCATGGGGTGCGAGGCGTGGGCGCTGCACTTGCGCGTGCATCTGCATTTAACCGAACCAATGATTATCTACAAACAGCGGATGAGCAGATTTGCCTATTGGTTCAGGTCGAAAGCAGGCGCGGAATTTCGTCGCTTGATGCAATTTTGAATGTTGATGGCGTCGATGGTGTCTTTATCGGCCCGGCAGATCTGGCAGCAGATCTCGGCTTTCTTGGCCGTCCGGGTGCTCCGGAGGTGCAATCTGTGGTGGAAGATGCCCTTTTGAAAATTGTTGCGTCCGGCAAGGCGGCAGGAATTCTGACCGCCGATAAAAGTCTTGCTCGTCGTTACATTGAACTTGGCGCGACTTTTGTTGCTGTCGGCACAGATGTAGGTTTGCTCTCCACCGCAACATCTGCCCTTGCCGCTGCGTTCAACACAGGCGATGAAGATGTCGTCCGCCAGCGCAATCCCGACACAACATATTAGAACTCGTCACACCTCAACGTTCTTCAGGCGGTTTCTCTTATCAGCTTTCTACCGCGCTTTTTTGCGCGCGGCCTTTCACGACAAGCGAGGCTACAAGCAGAACTGTCGAGAAGACGATCATCGTTGTTGCCGCCGCTGCCAACGTCGGAGTGATCGTGTCGCGTGCTGCCGAGAACATTTCCCTTGGTAATGTTCTTTGACCCGGTCCGGCCAGAAACAGCGTGATGACAATTTCATCAAGCGAGGCTGTGAAGGCAAATAATGCGCCGGATACGATCCCGGGGGATATGATTGGTAGAGTGATTTTTCTAAACGCGTGCAGCGGACGCGCGCCCATACTGGCCGCAGCCCAGAGAAGACGTTGATCAAGTGCGGTCATTGCTGCACCAACCGTGACCACAACAAATGGTGCTGCGAGCGCTGTATGCGCCAGAATGAGACCAATCATGGTCTGTGTCAGGCCAAGCATTGAGAATATAAAATAGATACCCACACCGACAATGACTGCGGGTGCGATGAGTGGCGCCAAAAGCAGTGTTTCAATGAGTTTTCTGCCTCTAACTTTCCCGTTTGCCAGACCTATTGCAGCGGCGGTGCCCAGAATGGTTGACAGCAGGGTGGTCGCCAACGCGATACCGATACTGTTAATCAGTGCTTCCCGCCATGTTGGTGAGGAAATGAAGTCCTGATACCAACGCCACGTAAAACCTTCAAATGGCAGTGCAAGGTAACGTGAGTCGTTAAATGACAGGGGCACGATTACCAGAATAGGCAGAATGAGAAAGCCTAGAACGAGACCGGATATAAGGGCGAGAAGCAGTCGTCCGGGCGAATATTTTTGTACGGCTATCATTGTTATCAACCCAGATTAATTCCGCCGCGTGAGAAACGTCTTTGAAGCGTAAACAACACGGCGGTTATGACGAGAAGGAAGAGGCCAAGCGACGAGGCAAGTCCCCAGTTCAGGGTAGCAGTCGTGAACATCGAGATGTAGTAACCGACCATTTGATCTCCAGGGCTGCCGAGTAGTGCAGGCGTGATATAAAAGCCGATCGTGATGATGAAGACCAGCATTGCACCAGCCATTAAGCCTGGTACGACCTGTGGCAGATAAACCCGGAAGAATGCATATAGCGGACGAGCACCGAGTGAGGCGGCGGCCCGCATAAGACGCGGATCAACAGCCCGCATTGAACCAAGCAGCGGGAAGATAAGAAATGGTAACATGACATGGACCATTGCAATAATGACGCCGGTTCTCGAGAAAAGTAACCCCAGCGGCTGGTCGATAATGCCAAGATTTTGCAGCACTATGTTGATTACACCGCGATCCTGCAACAGCACGATCCATGCAGTGGTGCGAACCAGAATTGATGTCCAAAACGGCAACAGCACGATGATCAGCAGAAAATTTCGTGTCCGGTCTGAGCGCCCTGCGAGAAAGACGCAGAGTGGAAATGCCAGAATGATGCAAACGACTGTGGTGATGGCTGCAATACTGAATGTTCGCATCATCACATCGCGGTAAATAGCGCCCTCCGGGCGCGCTTCTATAATACCGTTGCCATAATCGTGTTTCAGATCAAGAGCGGACAGAATATGATATGTATTAACAGGGCCAGTTGCCCGCTTCATAATCTGCCACGTGCTGAGTTCTTCCCAGCGCTTATCCGTTGCAGCAAGGCGTTCGCGACCACTACCTGGTGCTGCAGTACCAATCTTGCGCTTCGTCCCTGTGAAAAGTTCGCGTGCGCCCGGGTTTTCGTAAGACAAGCGTCGTGAAAGAGAGGCTAAGCGAGCAGGAGCCACGTCCTTGATCTCATCTGCAAGCGTGTCGAAGGCGGATTCAGGTGGAAGGTTTATCCCGTCCCACTGGTCGAGAGCCGTAGCTGTTTTAGGAAGTGCTGTTATCAACTCTGTATCGGAAAAGCTGCGCCACATCACCATACCAAGCGGCACAAGGAAGACGGCAATCATAAAGATCAACAAAGGGGCGATCAGGGCATAGCTACCGAAGCGCTCTCTGGAAAGATTTGTGGCCATGCTGGATCTCTCTGCTCAAGTACCGCGCGTTTCGACCGGATAAAATCGATCGAAACAGCGCAAATATCTGTCTAGTGCCGCCACTTTTATAAGACGGCCTCACACGTATTCGGATGCGATCTAATTAGCCGACCAGGTCGTCCATTTGGCATTCAGTGAATCAATGTTGTCGATCCAGAACGCATCGTCGATTTTTAGCACATTTGCGGCATTGTCCGGTGCAGTCGGCAGGTCGGCGAGAATTTTCTTGTCGATCAGGTCAAGTGCAGCCTTCGATGTTACACCAATTGGTTGATAGGATGGGATTTTTGCCTGATATTCGCCCTTCGACGCAAAATCGAGGAACTCATATGCCGCATCCTTATTAGGGGAGTTTGCAAGAATAACCCAGCTGTCTGTTGTCTGGAGAGATTCGTTCCACACCAGTTTGAATGGCTTCTTATCAACATTGATCGCAGTGGTGACGCGACCATTATATGTCGATGTGGCAGCGACTTCGCCTGAGGCAAGTAACTGCATCGGCTGCGCGCCTGTTTTCCAGAAAACCAGATTAGGCTTGATACGATCAAGTGACTTGAAGGCACGGTCTACGCCTTCCGGTGTTTTAAGTGTTGCATAGACATCTGCAGGGGCAACACCGTCAGCCATTAACGCGATTTCAAGGTTGCCTTTCGGACCCTGACGCAAGGCGCGCTTGCCTGGGAACTTTTCGAGATTGAAGAAATCTGCCCAGTTGGTCGGACCGTCTTTGAAGACCGTAGTGTCATATGCGACCACGAAATTATAGATTGCGGAGCCTACGCCACATGGGCTGACTGCGCCTGCCACATAAGCGTCTTTTCCACCAGCACGATCAAAATCGATCTCCTCAAACAGGCCCTCTGAGCATCCAAGTTCCAGTTCTTCGGATTCAACCTGAACAACGTCCCAGCCGCCATCGCCGGCTTCGGACTTCGTGCGCAAAATACCAATACCACCGTCCCAGGAATCTTCGATCAGCTTTTTGCCCGTCTCCTTGGTGAACGGTTCAAAGATAGCCTTTCGCTGTGCGTCCTGAAAGGTGCCGCCCCATGATGTCACTGTGAGATCACGCGCGATGCTTACGCCCGGCAATCCTAAAACGATTGTCGCGGCAAGAAGGAATCTCCCATTTATGAATGCCATTTTCGGTTCCCTTTATGATATTTACCAGAGCATGGTTTAAAGTTGAGGCGGCTTATATGCGCCCGGTAGTCTGTGTGTGGTGCAGTTGTCGATTAAGGAATAATGACGGAGCTTTCTTCGGGGAATTGCAGTGCGACACGATCGCCGGGCTGCACTTTATCATTTCGTCCGGCAGAATTTTCTTTGACATGAATGACTTGTCCGGCGTCCGTGGTGATGTGAATGCGAAGATGATCGCCATGAAAAATAACCGAAGTTACCTGACCGTGCAGGCCGGTTTCAGAAGCGTGAACGATCCGCACTTCCTCAGGGCGGCTGAAGATGGCGGCTGATTTCCCAATGGTGAGATTGCTAGATGCTATCCCGGAAAGGATCGCGCCATCCCGGGTTCTGACACTCGCACGGCCAGCCGCAATTTCCAGAACTTCGGCATCAACGAGATTGGCCTCACCGACAAAGCCCGCGACAAATCTGTCCGAGGGACGTCTGTAGATCACTTCGGGTGGCGCAATCTGTGCAATTTTTCCCTTATTAAATACTGCGATGCGGTCGGACATGGTGAGTGCTTCATCCTGATCGTGGGTGACATACACAAAGGTGACGCCAAGCCGAGCATGCAGTGACTTCAGCTCCATTTGCATGGTTTCACGCAACGCCTTATCGAGAGCACCAAGCGGCTCATCCATTAGTACGATACGGGGTTCGTAAACCAGTGCGCGCGCAAGAGCGACGCGCTGTTGCTGGCCGCCAGACAGTTGCTGCGGTTTGCGCTCGCCAACGGAAGGAAGTTGAATGAGGTCGAGCATTCGTGTGACAAGCCGATCGCGCTCGGCCTTCGGTATTTTGCGTACAGCCAGAGGAAAGGCGAGATTCTCTGCCACGGTCATATGCGGGAACAAGGCATAGCTCTGAAAGACCACTCCCATGCCTCGATCATAGGGTGCGCGCCGCGTAACATTCTCGCCGTTAATATGGATGTCGCCAGAGTTCGGCTTTTCGAAACCGGCAAGCATCATCAGCGTGGTGGTCTTGCCCGAACCGCTCGGACCGAGAAGTGTCAGAAACTCGCCATTGTAAACGTCGAGATCAAGATCGCTGATCGCTATGTAAGATCCATAATTCTTATTAACGTTGCGAAAGGTCGCGATAATCGACGGTGTAAAAGGCGTTGGATCGCTTCCAGCGGCTAAATCCAAATTGTTGCTTCTCGTATGAGTTCCCAGGGCGACCATCCGTGCATTCCATCCCGTTACGTCGAAGACTTTCCACTTTATATGGAAATAGTTTCATTCAGTGGTTCATACAATTAATGCGTTGTCACGCTGTATGGGCTCAAAATTGGGACTATCCGCATTTTCATATCATTTTCCTGCATAAAGAATTTCATTCAGTGAAATTTCTCTAAAAGAAGTGCCTGCGTTTTGCAGGTTGGTATCGGAAGGCTCTTCGAGAGTATTTCCATTGCCCGATATTTTTGTCAGGTTCAGCTTGCAGTCAAAGATGGGACTAACTTTATTCTTGATAATGTTAACCCAAACCGATGACGTGTTCAATTGATTAATGTTCCGCAATACGGTACCGTGTTTCCTATAACGGTACGGAGATGGTGATTATGAAAAGCAATTCTGCCCGCGAACGCGACATTGAGGGGCATATGCATCCTCAGACAGATGCAAGGATTCATGAGGAAATCGGCCCGATGCTGATCGAAAAAGGCGACGGCATCTACATTGTCGATTCTGAAGGAAATCGATACATCGAGGGCATGGCGGGTCTTTGGTGTGCATCATTGGGCTTCAGTGAGCGTCGTTTGGTGGAGGCTGCATATAAGCAGTCGCTCTCGCTGCCATACCAGCAGATCTTTGCACATCGCGGAAATCAGCCGACGGTTGATCTTGCGCATGCACTTCTGGCCAAGGCGCCGGGATCAATGTCGAAAGTGCTGTTTCAGTGTTCCGGTTCTGAAGCGGTGGATACTGCAATTAAGCTGGTGTGGTATTATCAGGCGGCATTGGGGCGTCCGGAAAAACGGAAGATCATATCCCGTCTGAAAAGCTATCATGGGACGACGATCGCCGCTGCCAGCTTGACTGGTCTGCCAAATATGCACAAAGGATTTGGTATTCCGATTGATGGTTTCATCACGGTTACGGCACCACATGCATATCGCAACGCGAAGCCGGGTGAAAGTGACGAGGAATTTGCCTCCCGACTGGCTGCAGAGCTCGAAGAGACCATTCTTAGTGAGGGACCTGAGACAATCGGCGCGTTCTTTGCAGAACCTGTTATGGGTACCGGCGGTGTTCTTGTTCCACCTGCGACTTATTTTGAAAAAGTGCAGGCTGTCCTCAAGAAATATGATGTGTTGTTCGTTGCCGATGAGGTGATTTGCGGATTTGGTCGTACGGGCGAGTATTGGGGCTCCGATGCCATGGGTATCAAGCCGGATATGCTGACCTGTGCCAAGGGGCTTTCCTCGGCCTATTTCCCAATTTCTGCACTGCTCATCTCCGATGAGATCTATCAGGTGATGGCTGACCGGACCCACGAGTTTGGTGGCTTTGGTCATGGCTTCACCTATGGGGGGCATCCGGTGGGTGCTGCGGTGGCGTTGGAAACCCTTAAAATCTATGAGGAGATGAATATAGCTGCCAAAGTGAAGGCGCTGGAGCCGCAATTTCTGGGAGGGTTGCGCCGTTTCGCTAATCACCCGATCGTTGGTGAAGCTCGTGGGATTGGGCTTATGGGCGCGCTAGAATTTGTTGCTGATAAGGCAACCAAGGCTCCTTTCGATCCGTCGCTGAAAATTGCGCAGCGTGTGTCGGACGCATTGCGTAAACGGGGAGTATTGTTGAGAGCGCTCGGCGATAGTCTCGTTTGCGCTCCGCCACTCATCATCACGCCAGCCGAGATTGATGTTATTTTGAAGGCGCTTGGTGAATCATTGGATGAGGTTGCGTCGTCTCTTTAAATTATCTGTAAATGCCCAATAAAGAGGAGCGCTTTTCGGCGCTCCTTTTCGTTCGTACGACCATGCGCGAAAGCGCATGGTGCGCGGCTGCGAATTAAGCCTGATAGACCTTTTTGCCTGCGAAATATGTAGCTTGAATGCTTACATCTTTGATCTCTGATGGTTCGATTTCAAAAATATCGCGGTCAAGAATTATAAAGTCAGCGCATTTTCCCGCTTCGATTGAACCGGTCTGATCGGAAAAACCGAGGCTCCTGGCGACGTTTATGGTGTAAAGCGGTAGTGCTTCATAGATCGTCAGAGCCTGTTCTGGTCGAAAGGTGCCGGGATAATTGTTGGAAGGGTCCTGACGTGTGATCAGTGCGGCCATTCCGGGCCATGGATTTGGGGATTGGGCAATGGCAGGCCAATCAGTACCGACTGTGACATCGGCGCCTGACGTCAATATATCGCGTATCGACCAAGCATTGCTGCCTCGCTCTTCGCCCAGCAATCTGATGTTGGTTTCCAGTGTTATGTTAGGAAACCAGAGTGGCGGGCAGATGTCTGCAGCCACATTCAATGCCGCGAGGCGCGGAATGTCATTGCAGTCAATGTAGCTTAGATGCGCAATAGAATGCTGTGGGCCGTCTTTGCCATTGTTCTTGCGTACAATCTCAATGGCGTCCAGGGTGTCACGAATCGCCTGATCGCCGATCGCGTGCACTTTTACATGGATGCCCTGAGCATCTAGCGTTTCAATCTGCTTTGCCAGCGCTTCGACCTGAATCATCGAAGACACTAGTTCGCTCATACCACCATATGGTTTTGAAAATGCAGCTGTTAGCGATGCAGGTACACCATCCATGAAGAATTTTACATAATCGACCGCAATATGTGTTGAATTATACTGCGCGCGCTTTTCTACTGCTGGCTGACCTATTCCATCTCTGGCCGGTGTAAGGATAGTGTCCATGGAAATATAGGTTGCTATCCAGGCGTTGAGTTCATTTTTCTCGTCAAGCGCCTTAAAGGTGCTCATAATCACTTCTGATGTCAGGGCCTGGGCAAAACCAACCACTCCGTGTTTGTTGAAGAGCTTGGTTGCATGAAGGGCAGTCAGTCGGCGGTCATCCTCCGACAATGTAGGGCTTGCTTCTTCAAGTAAGGAATACGCTGTTTCCAGAAAAAGCCCTGCTGGGCGGCCATCCGCGTAACGCACGATTGTTCCGCCAGCGACTGCACTATCTTCATTGATACCCGCAATTTTCATGGCGATAGAGTTTGCGAATGCCGTATGGTGGCTCAGGTCGTAAAGCACAGTTGGGTGACCCTGAGAGGCTTTATCCAGTCGTTCTAGCGACGACTCTTCCGCCAGCTGTGGTAACAGTTTTCCGGCGCTCCATCCTCCGCCTATTAGCCATTCGCCCGGCCTTTTATGGCGTACGGCATCGGAGACCGCCGCAATTATCCGATCAAAGTCATGAGATGGTGAAATCTCCAGCTCAAAAAGATCTGATCTTGCGCCTTCAAAGGCGTGGGCATGACCATCAATAAGCCCCGGCAGAATAACGGCGCCTTTCGCGTCGACTATCTTTGTAGACTGGCCAATATGCGGAGCAACGTCTTCGTTGCTACCGATCGCTACAAATCGGCCCTCTGCAATAGCGAAGGCCGATGCCCATGGACGAAGTGCGTCCACGGTGTAGATTTTTGCATTCTTAACAATCGTATCTGCGACACTCATTCTTGATCTAATTCCCCTGTATTTCAATGATTGAAACAAAGTTCCAAGGAAAGGCTATTTTTATAAGACATTCGTCAATAGCTCACATCAGATTGCCCATTATATGATAAATGGGTGATAGTATGGAGGCAGGATAATTTCATTAGATGAAATTCAGTAGCCAGCCCATCTTCAATATCTTCCTTGAATGTTGACGAAGTCTATCAATTGTGTATCGTAATGACAAACGCTGTTTCGTATTGTGTTACATTTTTTGCTCCCTGTACCAACAGGCGCGCAAGCTTTGCAGCCGAAACGGCCAAAACTAAAGGGAACGATTTATGCTGTATTCTCGTCGCCAGTTTCTTGTTGCAGGTGCCGCCACTACTGCTGTTTTATACGGCGGGTTACCAATTCCTGCGCATAGTGAAGCTTCGGGTGTCTTAAACATCGCTGTTTTCCCGGAGCCGACCTCGCTTGTTGCAGGTGTAGGCACAACGGGGCCATCCATGATGGTGATTGGCAATATTTATGACGGCTTGTTGCGGTATGATGAGAATCTACAACCTCTCCCAAACCTCGCGACCGAGTGGAGCATCAGCGATGATCACCTTAGTTATACGTTCAAGCTTAAAGAAGGTGTGAAGTGGCATGATGGTCAGCCGTTTACAGCGGAAGATGTTGTCTTCAGTGTCGACAAATATATGCGCACGCTCGGACCTCGGGTTCGGGTGGTTATGGCAAGTGTTGAGTCAATCAAGGCTGTCGATGACCTGACCGTTGAGTTTAAACTTAAACAGCCGTTCCCCGCTTTTATCGGTATTTTTGATGTCAGTACCCTGCCAATCGTGCCAAAGCATCAGCTCGGTGGGGTCGATCTCAGCAAGCCTGTTCAGGTTCAGCCAATCGGTACGGGCGCGTTCAAATTCGTTGCTTGGGAAAGAGGGGCTTATATCCAGCTCGCTGCCAATGACGATTTTCACGAACCAGGCATGCCAAAAATCAAAAACATTTATTGGCATATCATTCCGGATGCATCGTCACGGGCGGTAGCGTTTGAATCCGGAAAGGTCGATGTCCTGCCCGGTGGCACCATTGAATTTTTTGATGTAACGCGTCTGCAGGAAATGGATGGTGTAACGGTAACGACCAAGGGCTGGGAAAAGCTATGTCCGATCAGCTTTATGTGGATCAATCACCGCAATCCGGTTCTCGCTAATCTCAAGGTCAGACAGGCGTTAATGCATGCGATTAATCGCGATGCGCTGGCTCAAATTGTCTGGCAGGGGTTTGCTCAGCCTGCGACTGGACCATTCAGCCGTGGCACGGCTGGTTATACTGACCAGACGACAAATTATATCTTTGATACAGACAAGGCAAAAGCCCTCCTTGATGAAGCTGGATATAAAGGTGAGACCATTCGTCTTCTACCGCTGCAATTTGGTGAAGTGTGGGTAAGAATGGCTGAAGCAGTCAGGCAAAACCTGCAACAGGCAGGCTTCAAGGTAGAGATGGTCAGTGCCGATGTTCCAACAACGCTGTCGCTGCAGTCGAATTGGGATTTCGATCTTGCTTTCACGCTGATCTATACCAATGGCGATCCAGCATTGGGGGTCTCCAGGAATTACGTTTCCAGCGAGATCAAGAAGGGGTCACCTTTCAATAATGTTGGCGGATATTCTAATGCACGTGTTGATGAATTATTTTCACTCGCCCGTGTAGAGGCAGATCCTGAAAAGCAGAAGCAGCTTTATGCTGAAGTGCAGAAGATATTGGTGGATGACGTCGCTGAGGCATGGTTGCTGGACCTGACCTATCCAACTGTGTATCGAAGCAAAATCAACAGCCCGATCAATACCGGCCTTGGCATCAACGACAGTCTGGCCAGAGCCTCTATATCCTGATCGGAAGTCTGACATGAAATTGTTTCAATTCGTTGCGCAAAGGTTGTTCCTTGGCGTTTTTACACTCGTCATCATCGCGATCATAAATTTTCTTCTCATCCGCGCGGCTCCCGGTGATCCTGCAACCGTCATGGCTGGAGAAGCCGGGGCGGCGGACGAAATATTCATGCAGCAGTTGCGCGAACGCTTCAGTCTGGATGAGCCAATTCTTGTTCAGCTATGGTCTTATCTTGTTAATCTCGCTCATCTCGATCTTGGGATGTCTTATCGACAAAACAAGCCTGTGCTTGAACTGATCCTGGACCGGCTTCCGGCAACATTGTTGTTGACCGGATCTGCATTCATACTTTCGATCGTGATCGGTATCATCATCGGTATGTTTATGAGTGCCAAAGTCGGTTCATGGAAAGATACCGGCATGAGTGTTCTGGTGACCGTTTTCTATGCAACACCGGTTTATTGGCTCGCAATAGTATCGATATTGGTCTTCTCCGTCTGGAACCCATGGTTGCCCGCATTTGGTTACGAAACGATCGGTTCCGGTTATACGGGGCTGGCCAGAGCGGGTGATGTTGCAATGCACATGATTCAGCCGACCGTTGTGCTCGCAACCTTCTATATTGCTATCTACGCCCGAATGACACGTGTAACGATGCTTGAAGTTGCGGGTCAAGATTTTGTGAAGACCGCCCGCGCAAAAGGCTTGTCGCAATCTCGAATTTTACGCAGCCATGTTCTACGCAATGCACTATTGCCTGTTGTTACCCTTGCAGGTCTTCAGGCAGGGGCTATGGTTGGCGGGGCCGTTCTCATCGAGACTGTATTTGCATGGCCAGGAATGGGGCGTTTGCTGTTTGAGGCGCTGACACAGCGCGATTACAGTCTTCTGCTTGGCACCTTCCTTGTGACAGCAGCGCTTGCGATCGTCTTCAACATTATTACCGACGTAATCTATACATTCGTCGATCCGAGGATCGAGCTATGATAAGTCCCGAATTTATTCGCCGTTTCAGACGTAATAGAGGTGCCGTTGCCGGTCTCCTGTTTCTTGTCGCCATGGTGTTTATTGCGGTGTTTGCACCGCTTCTGGTTCAGCACAGTCCTTGGGATATGGTTCAGCGACCATTCCTCAAGCCATTCACCATCAGTGGCATGCCATTGGGTTCTGATGCGCTTGGCCGCGATGTGGCTGCTGGAATTGCTTATGGGGCACGGGTTTCGCTTCTTGTTGGCTTGTCAGCAACGATTGCCAGCTTGTTCATTGGTATCACCGTTGGGGCTGTTGCAGGCTATTACGGCTCATGGGTTGATACGACGCTGATGCGCTTTACGGAAATCTTTCAGGTCATCCCCGGTGTTGCTCTGGCGATTGTTCTGGTCGCAATCTTTCAGCCATCCGTCTACTCAATAGTGGCTGCAATTGCACTGGTCTCCTGGCCTCCCGTCGCGCGACTAGTGCGAAGCGAGTTTCTTACGCTTTCTCAGCGCGAGTTTGTTCAGGCTGCACTGCTGGCGGGTCAATCCAATCTCAGGATCATCGTAACGCAGATACTCCCGAACGCGGCCTCATCAATCATCGTGATGGGTTCGCTTATGGTCGCGACTGCTATTCTACTGGAATCGGCGCTGAGCTTTCTGGGGCTGGGAGATCCGAATATGATGAGCTGGGGTTATATGGTTGGAGCGGCCCGCTCAGCGCTCAGACAGGCATGGTGGGTTGCTGTGTTTCCCGGCATTGCGATTATGATCACTGTGCTTGCACTTAATCTTTTCGGTGAAGGTTTAAGCGATGGTTTAAATACACGGCTGGATGGAAGACTGAAATGAGCAACACTTCACCCATTCTGCAGATTGAAAACCTTTCCATCAGTCTTCCACGCGGCGCCGATCGAAGTTTGGCTGTGGAAGACGTCTCACTTGACGTTCTCGCAGGCCAGACGACCTGTATCGTCGGGGAAAGCGGGTCAGGAAAATCCATGATTGCAAGCGCAGTCATGGGCCTACTTGCTAAGCCGTATGTGGCGCCGGCTGGTGGAAAGATCATTTTTGAAGGCTCTGATATTCTCCACAAGACGGAGGAAGAGTTTCGCAAACTGCGCGGCGTACGACTTGGCATGATCTTTCAGGAGCCTATGACGTCGCTCAACCCGGTCATGCGGATTGGGGAGCAGATTGGCGAAGTTCTGGATGCACATGTTTCTCTGTCCAGGGCCGAAAGACAGGCGCGCATCATCTCATCTCTGCGGGATGTTGGTTTGCCTTCGCCGGAAAAAATTGCCAACAGTTACCCCTTTCGCTTGTCCGGCGGACAGCGTCAGCGTGTAATGATTGCTGCTGCAATGGTTCTGGAGCCAACGCTGCTGATTGCCGATGAGCCGACCACTGCTTTGGATGTGACAACGCAGGCTCAGATCTTGAAGCTTATGCGTGAGATTCAGACCCGCAAAAAAATGGCGATGATCTTTATCACCCATGATTTCGGTGTAGTTGCAGAAATTGCCGATCAGGTCTTAGTTATGAAGCTGGGAAAGGTCGTGGAAAAGGGCGTCGCATCCGAAGTTCTGCGTTCGCCGCAGCACGAATATACGCGCAGCCTGATTGCGGCTATTCCAAAAGGCGCTGCAGATCCAGCAAAAAAGCCTCTGCAAGCAAAGAGTTTGCTTCAGGTGACGTCGCTTAAAAAAATATTCACGATTGGTCGCAGTTTTTTCGGCGAAGCTCATGTGGTGAAAGCAATTGATGATGTTTCCTTTGATCTTAGAAAAGGGGAGACTTTAGGGCTGGTTGGTGAATCAGGCTCGGGAAAATCAACGATTGGCCGTAGCATCGTTGGGCTTCTTCGTGGGGTAACTGGAGAGATGTCTCTCGAAGGAGAAAATGTTCCAAGCGATATCCGTAAACGTTCTTCAGCCTTGCGCGCGCGCATTCAGATGGTCTTTCAGGACCCCTACGCGTCGCTCAATCCGCGTCAGACGATTGCGCAAGCGTTGATTGCTGGGCCCGTTCAAATGGGGATGTCCGGGCAGGATGCGCGTGAACGCGCGGCAGGTCTGCTTGATCGGGTTGGGTTGAAGCGAGATGCGCTGGACCGTTATCCGCACGAGTTTTCCGGTGGGCAGCGACAGAGAGTTGCAATTGCCCGTGCGCTTATTATGCAGCCTGATATTATTGTGGCTGATGAAGCTGTTTCGGCGCTTGATGTCTCCGTTCAGGCTCAGGTTCTGGCTCTATTCAAGGAGGTCAAGGAGAGTTTCGGCCTGACGATGCTGTTCATTACGCATGATCTGCGCGTTGCCGCCGATATTTGCGACCGAATAGCGGTTCTTCAAAACGGAAAACTTGTCGAAATTGGAACTGTTGCGGAAATTATAGCTTCTCCAAAGCAGGATTACACCCGACAACTGATCCAGAGTTCGCCGAATTTCCATACAATGATGAGCAGCTAAAGCGCATTGCGGAAAGCGGGATACTCTTCGCAGGAAATCAGTCCACAGGACTGATTTCTGATCTCGCCACAAATAAAAACAATATGCTTGAACACAAACCGACAGGTCATCCCAGCTCTTTTGTTCTGAACAGGCAACTCTTGAAGATTTTAGCCTTATGTGGATTGAATGGAGAGTGGGGCGCCGTTGCTTTTGAGGGTTCGTCAGATTATCAGAGGTGATTGAGGCAGCGCTTTATTTGAGCATAATTCCTTAAACTTTAAGTAGTGAAGGGTGACATTATACTCCGTATTAAAGCAAATTTAATGTGCCCGGCAGGGTGACATGCGCTTAGGAGGCATGCAGATGTACAGATGTCCGCAGTGTCTGGTTATAGAGGGGAGGCGCTTTTCGTGACTGACAATCAAAAACGTGAAAATGGCGTGAAATCGCTGCATCTTGCCTTTGATGTTTTGGAAGTTGTCGCGTCAGAGGATGGCGAAATTGGCGTCAGCGAACTCGCCGCCAAACTTGGTACGACCAAAGCAACAGTATTTCGTCACCTTCAAACGTTGGTTGAGCGTGGATATCTGGCACAGAACCACGAAACGCAACGCTATCATATGGGTGTGCGTTCCTATCTGCTTGGGCAGGCTGCGGCAGGCCGCATCAGCATCCTTTCCGCATCACAGGAGCCTGCAAAGACATTGCGGGACGAAATCGGAGAAACAGTGGTGGTCTCAACCATTGGTCTTCGCGGCCTGACAGTTCTGATGACACTGCTGGGCAAGTCAAATTTGGAAATAGGCGTTCGGATCGGCAGCGCATTGGAGCTTCACGCAACGGCGCAGGGAAAAATAGGGATTGCCTATGGCGGAAGTGCTCTTCTCACACAACTAAAGCGCAAAGAATTAAGAGCCCTCACGCCCAGCACCATCACCGATGTCAAACAACTCGAAGCGGAATGCCAGACCATTCGAGCCTGTGGCTTTGCCAGTTCACCGAATGAAGATACAGTTGGCATCAACGCAATAGCCGCTCCCATTTTTGATGGGAACTCAAATGCGGTTGGCGCTTTGGCTATCGTCGGATCAATACAGAATATAGGTGTTCCTGTTGTGCCTCAGCAGGTTGATGCAGTCTTACGCGCTGCACAACGCGTATCCTGGTCATTGGGATATAAAGGTACGATTCCCTGAAAATCTACAAGCACTGCCTTTGCATCAAGTTTTCGAAGGTCAACCAACCTTGTTGTAGAAAATAGTTTTCAGGCATCCAGGCAACCTTTGCATGCTCCCTCCGCAATGCCTCCTGGCGATAGATATGCAGACTCATATCTCCGCTCGAGCGACCATGGCCTTCAAGATCAAGATGGACCGCCAGGCTTAGAAGTTCATCAACAAGTGTTGCGTTCAAAATCTGCAAGCTGAGGAGATGCTCGACGCGAAGCGAAGGACAGTATGACGATCTACCGTTGGTGAGAAGTTTAGGCAAATAATAGCCGTATTTGATGATGCGAGTTCTTCGCATGGTGCCAAATTTTCCGAAATGCCTTCAGATCGAGAAGAAGTCAAAGGTGAACACTAGTTCAACGGGCCGGTTCTTCTCTCTCAATAGCCAAGCGTTCCGCTGATATATGGTTGGCAACCAATTTGCCTTACTTAGTATATTCTAAAAACCAGCACGCTCTCTTCCGCGGGCCACGAACACCGATTGCATAGAAAGGCACTCTTGCGCCTTTTGATGGTCGAATGTCCCCTCAACAGAAACGAGGTATGAAGCGGTTCTTCAGAGCTCGATCGCTGCTGTTCCGACGACTTTTGATTGCGTCAGGTGCTAGACCCATGATGTTTTTGAGCTCATCAGCGCAGCATGGGTAGTAATTTGTTTCCGTGTCGTCATTTCAAACGAAACGTCAGGTGCTTAATAGCTGACGATATATAATCTATAAAAATACTAGATTAATTATCAAGGGCTGGTTATGACCGTCAAATCGCGCGAACAGGAGTTCTGGCTGCAAGCAGATGGGGGTTCTGAACCCGCAAATGCTCAAAGACCAGTTCTAAGCAAGCTGCCACAACGGAGGCGCGATATTCGCCCGTCTTTTGTCCTGCAAAGGCTTGGTGCGACGGCAATTTCCGTTCTTGGTTCCGTTTCTTTGGTGTTCTTCCTGATCTTCGCAACCGGTAGCCCCGCTACTCTGCTCGCTGGCGGCCAAGCTACGAAAGACGAGATTGCCGCTTTAAATGCGAGTTATGGCTTTGATCGCCCGCTGATAGAGCAATATGGACAGTTTCTATTTAATTGCCTGCGCGGCGAGTTTCCAAAGTCTCTTCGTTTTGACGTCCCTGCCGTCGATGTCATTGTACCGGCTATACCACTGACATTGTTTCTGGTTTTGACTGCGCTGTTGATCGGTTCAGCATTAGGGCTGATAGCTGGTTATCTTTCAGCCACTTCATCAAGCAGGTTACTGCGTGAAGGACCGCTGGCCCTTCTGACTGTCGTGCAGTCCACGCCTGTGTTCGTGACCGGCATCCTTGCTGTTCTGCTGTTTTCGTTGACGCTCCGATGGCTGCCAACGGGGGGCAGTGGCAGCTTGCGTCATCTCGTTTTGCCTGCGTTGATTTTGTCATTGTTGATTGCACCACCCGTGGCGCGTCTGTTTCGTACCAGTCTCAAACAGCAGCAAGGCGCAGATCACGTGCGCACGGCTTTATCGAAACAGATTTCACTCAGCCGCGTGCGTTTCAGGCACATCGCAATCAATGCCCTTGTTCCTGTGATTGCACTTCTTGGCACACAGACGGGCACTCTGTTGGGTGGTGCTGTCTTGACAGAAACAGTCTTTGGTTGGCCGGGTGTTGGTACGGTTTTAGTAAGTGCAGTTGGTATGAAAGATTACCCAGTCATACTGGCCACAATTGTACTGATCGCCTTGACCGTCAGTCTCTGCAATCTTGTAGCCGATCTTCTCATTGCTGTTGTCGATCCACGTAGTGCGGTGACGAAATGAGCGAGATTTCGAGCCCGGAAATCGTTGATGCCACGGGTGAAATTCCAACGCCAAAACTGGCTTTGCGAGGCAAACTTGGCTTGCTGATCATCATTCTCTGGGTCTTTGGCGCTATATTCGCACCGCTACTTGCACCTTTTGATCCCAATACAAGTGATCTGATGGCGTTTCTACAAGAGCCATCATTTAACAGCGGACACTGGCTCGGAACAGATGATCTTGGACGAGATATTTTAAGTCGGGTCTTTTACGGCGCGAGGCCAGTGCTGCTGGTTGCAACCCTTGCAACGCTTCTTTCCGCTTTCATCGGAAGCGTACTGGGTATTGTCGCAGGATTGACCAATCGTTTGTTAGACCAGTTCATTGCCCGGCTTGCTGAAATTCAGCTGACAATTCCTGGTCTTGTTTTGGCCCTTCTTGCGCTGGCATTGTTTGGTTCAAGGCTTGAGAATTTGATCCTTATTCTGGCACTTGAAAGCTGGCCCCTGCATTTTCGTGTCGCCCGATCCTACACCCTTAATGCGCGAAATCAGGGCTATATGGAAGCCGCATGGCTTGCAGGCGTGCCGTTGTGGAAATCCGTCTTGCGCCACATCGTTCCGGGACTGTTGCCATTGATGATTGCATCGTCAACGATAAGTGCCGCCTTCATCATCATGACAGAAGCTGGTCTGAGCTTCATTGGTTTGGGGATTCAACCGCCAACTTCCGATTGGGGCCTTATGATCGCCCAGGGGAAGTCGCAGCTCGGCGCCGCCTGGTGGCTATCGCTCATGCCTGCGCTTGCTCTGCTCAGCCTTCTCTTTGGCGTGCAGCTTTTAGGCGATGCCCTTTCGGGCCGGCTTTCCGCGCGTGAAACAGGAGCGCAGGCATGACATCCATGAATACACTTTTATGCGTTGAAGGGCTGGTTGTCAGGGCAAGTGGAGAGGCAATTGTTGGTCCGGTGTCATTCACGCTTAATCAAGGCGAAACACTCGGGATCGTTGGCGAATCCGGTTCAGGTAAAACACTGACTGCAATGGCTGTTGGAGGACTTCTATCACAAGGCCTTCATGCTGATGGTCGGGCTTATCTCGATGGCATACCCCTCGCTTTTGGAAGATCTCAACGCGGTCGCGATCTCAGAACGTCACAGATTGGTGTGGTTTTTCAGAACCCGACAACTGCTCTTAATCCGCGGCTGAGCGTTGGCGCTCAGCTGTTTGAAGCCCTATCGCCTACAATGCGCCGCGAAAAGGCCAAGGCTGCCAATATCTGCCTGCAACTTTTGGAGGAGGTGGGTATCAGCGAGCCGGTGAAGAAGCTGACCGCGTGGCCACATGAACTGTCGGGCGGGCTGGCGCAACGCGTTGTTATTGCGATGGCTTTGGCGCGGCAGCCGAAACTGCTTATCGCAGATGAGCCGACGACTGCGCTTGATGTGACAGTTCAAGCGCAAATTCTTGATCTCATTGCCCGGCTGCAAAAACGTCATGAGTTCGGTGTTCTCCTGATTACCCACGACATGGGCGTGATCCGGGATCGAGCGGATAGCGTTGCCGTCATGGATGGCGGGGCGATCGTTGAAAGCGGCGTTACGAATGACCTTTTTGCAAATCCCAGGAGCCGTGCTGCGCGATCACTTCTTAAGGCAAGTAAACTGACTTTTGCGACTGTAGGTGGCACGCTTTACGACGCTGGATCCCAACCTCCACTTGTTGAAGTAAAAGCTCTTCAAAAGACATTTCGCAACGGTCCACGCGCGCTCGATGGCGTCGATATTTTGGTCAAGGCTGGCACGACGCTCGGAATTGTTGGCGAAAGTGGCTCGGGAAAAACTACGCTGGCCCGGATTATTGCCGGGCTGGAGCGCGCAGATGACGGCAATATCCTGATTGACGGTAACGCGCGACCTCCACGGACACGCTCAGACCACGTACAATATGTGTTTCAGGACCCATATTCGTCTCTCGATCCGCGCATAAGCATTTTGGAGACAGTGGCGGAACCTTTGCTTGCGAAAGGGCTTTGCAAAGCTGAAGCCGCGAGGATTTCCAAATGCTTGCTCGAAGAAGTCGGTATTCATCCGTCTTTGTGGCATCGGTTGCCGGGACGCCTATCCGGAGGACAGCGCCAACGTGTCGGTTTCGCACGGGCAATTGCGCCCAGCCCCAAACTTCTCATCGCCGATGAGCCTGTCGCGGCACTCGACTCCACGTCGCGGGAACGCGTGCTTTCCTTGATGGAAGATATGCAGCGTCGGCATGGTACCGCGCAACTGCTCATTTCTCATGATCTCTCAGTCATTGCACGTTTGTGTCGCGAAGTCGTGGTGATGCGTGGCGGTCAAATCGTCGAGCGCGGCGAAACCCGCCGGATCTTTCAGGCACCGGCTCATCCTTATACTCGACAGTTGCTTGCTGCCATTCCCGGCAGAAAGCCTCCTGTCTCTCCCAACTCCTGAATCTGAACACGAAAACTGGAAAAGACACATGTTTATAAAGCGATCATTGCACGCATTGAGATTGATGGGAGCAAGCCTGATTGTCATGTCTGCAACGCTATCGGCGACCCACGCACAAGCACCTGCGGACTATGGCAAGACACATGAATTGGTGGTGGCGTTGCCCTATGCTTTGCAGACCCTTGATCCCGCCGTTGGGGGGAACTTGCGTGGGGATTTGAGCATCATTGCATCGATCTATTCGCCATTGACACGCCTTGATGGTGAAGGAAAACTGGTAGGTGTTCTGGCAAAGAGCTGGAAGCAGGAGTCGGATACGCGTTGGGTGTTCGATCTGCGCGACGACGTGTCTTTCTCCAACAATGTGCCATTTGATGCTTCAGTTGTTAAGTGGAACATCGAGCGAATTCTGTCGTCAGATAAGCCAAGCTGGATCGTATCGTCGATGAAGGCAGTCGATAAGGTTGAAGTCCTTTCACCGCATCAGGTTGCCTTTACACTGAAACAACCCGACATCGAGTTTCCCAAGCGGCTGGCAGGGATTTTCTATCTGGAACCGGAATGGGCCAAGTCACATAATCCAGCGATTGAGGCACTTGGCACCGGCCCTTATAAGTTGGTCAGCTATAATCCCGAGGGCGAAGTTCGCCTTGAAGCAAATGAAAACTATTTCGGCAAGTCAGCAACATTCACCAAGGCGCAGTTCCGCGTTGTTGTGGATGCTGCGGCCAAGATCAATGGCCTGAAATCCGGCGAGATCGATGCCGCAGCTGTTATCGCACCGCAGGATCTCGCACAACTCGAAACCAATGGGAATCTGATAGCAGGTGCGCGTCCAAGCACGCGCGTACAGATCATCCGTTTCAATACCAATATTAAGCCGCTTGATGATGCGCGGGTGCGACGGGCTTTGAACTACGCAATCGACAAGGAAGCCATTACCAAGGCCCTATTCAAAGGATTGGTAAGCCCCGCCAACAGCCAGATCATCACCAGCTTTCATGAGGGTTATAACATAGAGCTGAAGCCGTGGCCTTATGATCCAGCGAAGGCTAAAGCGCTGCTTGCGGAAGCTGGTTATCCGGATGGCTTTGATGTCGAGATGGTGTTTGGCAAAGGCACCTATGTCGGTGGAGAGCAGGCAGCACAAATTATCGCGGCGCAACTAGCAGCCGTTGGCGTGCGGGCGCAGCTCAATATTCTGCCTGCTTCGTCCCATGCCGAGCGCGCGGCATCCGATAAAGCAGCCGGCCTGACTTGGTTTGGTTACGCCGATACGGCCAGCATTGCAGCCGAAACACTGACCTATCTTGGCAGCACGCATTTTCAGACGATTGGACCCGTCCCCGCCGCCTTTGACGAAGCGGTCAAGCAGGCAAAGGGCGCACTAACCAAGGAGGCCGAGCTCGCATCGGTCAAACGTGCAACCGAAGTGGCATCTGATGAAGCACTCGCTGTCTTTCTTTGGGATCTGCCGCAAACCTATGCCTACAGCAAGAAAGTCGTGTGGGACATTCGCCGGGATGACTGGACGCTACCATACGAAATCAAACCTGCTGAATAAGCCATTCTTCCAACCTACCGAGTACAGGAAATACCTATGACCAGTGGTCTGACGAAATACATCCGACACAAGAGAAAGCTGCACGACGCACGACAGGGAAAGCCATCCGGCGCAGGCCAGCTTTCCGCCCGTGTCGTTGCTGAAGGACGCAGCGGAATCCGTCGTCTTTTCATTCGTGATTTTCAGATTATCACCGATGGATCTCCCGCCGGCGGTGGTTTTGATCTTGGTCCGGCCCCGGGTGAATTGCTGATTGGCGCCGTTGCTGGTTGCCTCAATCATGGTTTTCTTATTCAGGCGTCACTGCTCGATATCGAGATTGATGCGCTGGAAGTTGTTGCCGAAGCTGTCAGCAAACCCGGACAAATCGGAACAGGCTCCAACGAGCCCGTTGATCTGGAACTTCGATACACCGCGAAAATCCAATCTCCCGCATCTGACGCCGAGCTGGAAGACCTGCGCCAACGCGTTGAGCTTAACAGCTTTGTTTATAACGTCGTTACCCGCGGCGCTTCGATTGCAGGGCGTCTAGAAAGGATCAGCGTATGACCATTCGAGTTATCGAGACAGATAAGGCAAGTTCCGGCGGTCTGCGTTTCGCGACACGGGCGACTCCTGAGCCTGGTTATGGGGAAGTACTCATCAATGTGACAAACACCTCTTTGAATTTCGGCGAAACTCGACGGGGGGCACGCGGTCTTGAGGCTGATGGCACGGTTCTTGGATGGGATGCGTCCGGTGTGATTGTAGCCGTTGGCCCACAAACCAAAGCGCCACCCATCGGAACATTGGTTGTGACACGTGCCCCACTTGGTGCCTGGGCTGAAAAGCGCGTTGCACATGTAGAAGATATTGCTGTCATTCCGGAGGGTGTAGATCCTGCAGAAGCTGCAACTCTGCCGACAGCAGCTGTCACGGCGCTGGCAACCTTACAACTTGGTGGGCCAATTCTCGGCAAGACGGTGTTGATCACCGGCGCTTCTGGCGGCGTAGGCCGCTTTGCAATTCAGCTTGCACGGCTGGGTGGCGCGCGCGTTATCGCCTCTGTGGGATCAGATGCTAGTGCAACCGGTCTGGGGGAACTTGGCGCGGATCTTGTTGTGACCAGCCTTGATGATGTGAAGGAAGGTATCGATCTGGTGATCGATAATGTCGGTGGGCCGCAGCTCGTGCAGTCCTTCAAACTTCTTAACCGTCATGGAAATGTACAAAGCCTCGGTTGGGCCTCAGGAGAAGACGCCACTTTTGGCAATCTGGGTACGGTTGGTCCGGTTGGGCGCCACATTCATGGCTTCCTGATTTCCGAGTGCCGGGTGGGCTCTTATCTCAAGGCACTGCTGCAATGGCTGGCTGAGGGCAAGCTTAAGACTGAAGTGAAATGGCGTGGTGACTGGAACGAGTTTGACCAGGCGGTTGCGGCCCTTCTTGACCGGCGTTTGCATGGTAAAGCCGTTCTGGATGTGAAACCATGAATGCACATATACAATCCTTCCGGCACACGCAATGGTTCGATCCGCCAATAGAGGCCGACATTCGAGCGCGGGTCGATCAGGTAAAAGCTGAGCTTGCTCCGCATGTGGTAGAGCGGGACCGTAAAGGTTCCGCACCGACTGAGGAGGCAGAACTTCTGCGTTGGTCTCGTCTGCCGGCATTAACGATCGATGATGGTCTGAGGCTGTTTCGGAAAGCTGATAGCCGCCGCGAAGCGATAAAAGCACGATGGCAACATGCCCTTTTTGCGATCCGGGAGATCTCACGCGTCGATTTATCCACCGCAGCTCTTCTCGGTTACAATTATATGCATCTCCTGCGTATTGAGATTGCCGGGCGTGGGCCCGTGTTCTCGAAAGCTGTGGAAGATTCGTTGCGGACACCGACACTTTGGGGCGGTGCCAACAATCCAAACGGTCCTGCGGCAGACTTAAAGCGGGTTGACGGAGGATACATTGCCAATGGAACGAAAAGCTTCGCAACCGCTGCACAAACAGCGGATCGTCTCGTGATTGGCGAAAGCTATCGCTCTGCAGATGGTCTTGAACAACGTCTGACTTTCGTTCTTGATGCATCGACGCCTGGGATTGTCCATGCTGATGACTGGGATGGCATTGGCGCGCGTCGCTCGGCATCAGGCAGTCTGGTATTTGAAAATGTATTTATCCCTGATGACGCGATTTTCAGCAAATCAGCCGCCGATCCTACAAAACGACCCCTCAATGAATCCATAGGCTCGTTGGCCTTTCAGATCATGTTCGTTAATTTTCTCAATGGGACAGCGTTGGGGGCAATTGATACTACCCTGTCGCAACTGCATTTGCGCAAAAACGGTCAAAACTCATCTGTGCCGGACTACATTGCAGACAGTATCGGACGTGCCATAACAACAGCCAACGCGTCCTTTGCCCTTTCAACTGTGGCCAACAAAGCGTTCGGCGAACTGGTCGCAGACATTGACGAAAATCGGCTGACACCGGAACGTCGTGGCGAGATTGCCGATCTCATCTCTCAGGCCAAAGTTGCATCGGACGCGGCATCGCTTTCAGTAACTTCGCGCATTTTTGAGGCCGTTGGCGCGCGTTCTGCGACTTTGAAGCAGGGACTGGATCGCTACTGGCGTGATGTCCGCATCTATACGCTGCATGATCCGGTCGCTGTAAAAATACAGGAAATTGGCAAATATGCCGTCGACCTTGAGCTGGCGACGCCTTCGGCGAACAGTTGATTTTGTTGGAACTTATCCCATAAGGGTCGTTCAGCGTTAAAAGCTGAACGGCCTGTCACGCAAAGAGTGAGCCGATGGACATAAATGCCGCAAAATCCAGACATCCGAAAGAGCGCCGAAAAGGAAGCTGGCGCTTCCTGTTCCGCTCTGACAGTGTTGCACTCAATCTTGTTGCCACAGTCGCGGCGTCAAAAGACAGAACCAAGGGTATTGACCGCTTCTCAGAGCCATCATTGCTGGACAGATGGCTTTGTGAAGCAGAGCTACCGCCGCTCTCAGGTTGTGTGACAGACGAGGAACTCGCAAAAACAAAGGCTTTGCGAGAGGCGATATTTAGGCTGGCCGACAATCGTATCAATCAACGTGAGATTTCGGTGACTGATATTGCTTTGATCAACGCTCATGCCCGTTCAGGTATGCCGGTTTTGCGTATTGCTTGTGACGGCTGCAGCACTGAGCCGCCCGATGCAGCCGAAATGAACGAAATTCTTGGTTTGATTGCGCGTGATGCTATCCAGGTATTTACCGGCCCATATCGCATGCGCATCAAGCAATGCGCTTCGCCTCGCTGTCATGTGATGTTCGTTGATAAGTCGCGGGCTGGCAATCGGGTATGGTGTGCTATGTCTCCGTGCGGGGACCAAGCAAGCGCCCGCGCGTATCGTCGGCGCGTCAAAAAACATAATACTTTAAATCAACGTGGCCAGGATGGAAGCTAGCGAAAATACTGCTCTAAGCTTACCCCTTTTTTCGTAAGCGCTTTGAGCATGTGATTGTGTAGATCACTAGTGGCAGTCATCATCAAAGTAACTTTGACCGGTTCAAACGGGCAATTATTTTCCTTCTCGAAGCGGTGTCCTGCTGGTCCGTTGGCGGTGGCGGGGACCTGGAATGTCTACTTGATCGACATGCGTGAGTAACGGCAACTGTCACGATAGACGGTGACCGGACGACCCTCACAAAATTTGTCAAGCAACAGACGTTCGGGAAGTCGCGGATCGCTACCGATCCGGAATATTCCGTCTTCAAGCGCGACAAGTTCCATATCAAGGTCAGGCCCCTCTACTCCGCCCGGCGAGATGAGCCATAGCTTGTCCTCACGCATGACGATGCGGAAGGTGGGGCACCAGGGAGAATAGCTGCGATAGCGTCCCGTCAAACCAGCGTAAGGGTGTTTTTGCTGAGTGAGGCTATGGAACGGTTGCGTATTTTCTGGCCTATAAACACGATCACCGAACGCCCACTGGCTTAGGTTGGCATCAAAGGTTAAGTGGAAATGCTCCATGTCCGGGTGATCGGTCATCATACGCGATCCCCAACTGCGCCAAATATTGGCCCTTATACCGTTACTGCGCAGATAGAGGCGCTGGTCTTCCTCAAAAATCTCGATAATGTCAGGACTAGTTTCACCAATTGCGCCAGAAGCGAAACGGCCAATCATCGAGGAGTTGTACCCTTTGCAATCGGTGCCGAATGCCAGATCCAGCCGCGCTGCCGGCACCGCGCCTTTTACCAGCGTCGCATGTGCGTGCCGGGCAAGCGTCTCCCCAACGGCATAGCAGCCATTTGCATTGGTAAGGACACAGATGCCAAGACCTGCGGTGCGGTCAACCAGAAGGAAGCTCGAATGCCCGATCATTCCGCCGCCATGTGTGAGGCAGATATGCCCGCCAACCGTTTCGATATTGATGCCATAGCCATACCGACTTTCGCTAACTGCAAGGCCGCCGAAGTCGTCGACATTTCCCTCGCCCTCATGCCCGAGGTCCGTGATTGCGCGCAACAGTGCAGCGGCAGGAATTGCCTGTTCTCCGTTGATCCGGCCACCATGCAAAAGCGCCGTCATCAGGCGAACCATGTCGCGGCTGGAAGCGGCGATGCTTCCGTCGCCGCCTTCGGCCTCGACCCACGGAGCCGCGGCAAGTGCTAAGCCGGGTCGCCACGGAATATCATCGCGTGCGGGCTGGCTTCCTGTCGCAACATGCGCGCGAGTGGTGCTCTCAAGCCGTGCGAAGGAGTCGGTCATTCCGAGCGGAGCCAATAAGCTGGCTCGCGCATGGTCAGTGGCATGCATGCCAGTCAGCCGACTGACGGCAAGACCAAGGACGTTATAGCCGAGATTTGAGTAGTGGAAGAACGTGCCGGGAGGGCTGGCAGTTTTGCTGTCGCGCAGACTCCAGCACTGCGCCAGTTCGTCTGGTGGATCATCAGCGCCCTTGACGAGCCCAGCAGTGTGATGAAGCAAATGGCGCAACGATGGTTCGGGATAGTCCGAACCAATTTTTAGCCAGGGAAGAATGTCAGAGGCAGGACGGTCCGGGTCACAAACGTCATTCTCGATCAGATTGGCGATCATTAATCCGGTGAAAAACTTGCTGATAGAGCCGATTAAGAACGGTGTTCGTTCCGTGATTTCCTGATGCTCGAAATCTCTGCCAAATTGCAGATAACGGGCGTCGCCATCCCGCGTGACAATGCCAAGTATGCCTCCGGTGAAAGGCCATTGGCCGGGAAGTTCTGTATAAATACGTGCGAGGATTGATGGGAGGTCGGTCATGGTGTCTCGTTGCAAAGGAATTGAGTGAGTGCGCGCAGTGGGGCACCGGTTGCGCCCTCGGGCCATGGACCTACGTCTCGTAGCAACCACGCGGTGGAGCCGTTATCAATATGCGCCCATTCAGTGTGGCTCACGAATTGTGAAAGATAACAGGCTGCAATCTGACCGCTATCGGTTTCGCCTGCCGCCACATTGCTGCGGTCACCGATACGCGAACGCAACAGAGTGTCGCGTTCTTTACGCAGGGGGAGATACCAGCCCGGATCACCTGCGCTGTCACCGGCCCTTGTCAGTTTTGCAGCCAAACTTTCTTCATTTGACCACAGGCCCCAGAACTCAGGTCCGACACCGCCACCATCGCTTAGTGTGCCAACGTCAATCAGCGCACGAACATTATGTCTTTTGAGCCAACTGAGTGCGTCGGCGAGCAGAAGGCGCCCTTCGCTGTCTGTATCCATCACTTCTGTCGTGGAATTATCAGGGTGGTATACCCGGTCGCCGGGCCGCATGGCACGGCCCGAGGGCATATTTTCCGCCATCGGCAATACCGCTAACACATCTGGCGCTTTCTTAAGTGCTACGGCTGCAAAAAGCGCCCCAGCGACCGCGACAGCTCCGGCCATGTCACTTTTCATATAGCCGATCTCCTGGAGATCGCGCTTGAGGTTAAGACCGCCAGTATCAAATGTTACCCCTTTGCCAGCAAGCCCTACAGGTCTATTTCCGGAGCCGAATTGTAAAATGACCACTCGAGGGGCTGCATCTGCGCCGCGCCCGACTGCAAGTGTCGCGCCAAAGCCCTCGGCCTTCATACGCGGCTCGTGCCATATCTCGGCACCAATATTGAGCTCGGCAGCACGTTCCGCAATTTCCTTTGCAAGGGCCTCCGGTCGAAGATCTGCCGCAGGTCGCTCCACCAGATCACGCGCCCAATTTGTCCAGTGCGCAATGATGAGCCCGTTTTGCGCCGCTTGTTGATGCGCAGACTGATCGACGTCTTTTGACAAAATGAGGCGTAACGTTTGATCTGATCGTTTAGCGGGTTTGAAAGTGCCAAGTGCTATGCCTTCGCAAAGAGCTCCAATATCTTTTGGACAGAGGCCTGAAAGCGCACGCAGATCAACCGCGATTGTTGGCACATCGGTATTCAGTCGGCCGAGACGCATACCGCAGTCGCGATAATTGCTTTGGGAACCGGATGTATCAAGTCCCAGCGCAAACGCCCGATGCGCTCGACCATCCAGATTTATGATCCAGGAAGTTTCGACGCCTCCGCTTTCAGGCGCTTTTTCCCATAAATGTGCAGTGGCGGTTCCATATGGAACCGCCTGTGATCTATCGGAAATAACGAGACTATCGTCAGTTGCTTCTAAAATAAGATGCACAGCGAACCTACTTTTTGTGGACGTTTAACAATGTTTCGACTGAAAGATTATTGACGGAACCAACAAGCGGCGACGACACAAAGCCGGTCCAATCGGGGCTGTGGGCTTCAAGTGTCTGCGGATAGACAAGAGCGATGTAAGGGCGCTCGCGATAAGCTAGCTCCTGCATCTGATTGACTATCTCTGCCCGCTTTTCCCGGTCGGCGATCTGTGCTTGTTGCATATAGAGCTTATCATATTCCGGGTTACAATAGCCGCTATCGTTATTGTTGCCACGCTGGGCGCAGGTCAGCACGCTGAGGATGAAATCCGGGTCCAGTGGCGGCACCCAAAGCCACATCGCGATATCGTAATCACGATAATCCCTGTTTTCCCCCATGATCGCATGATTGGCCGCATCGGCATCCAATTTACGCTGGGCGAGGCGAATGCCAATCTGCTCATAGCCAGCCTGAATAATCTTGAAGGTCCTATCGCCCGCGCCTGCCACTTCTGTTGGGAATATCACTTCATATTCCATACGTGTGCCATCAGCGACGCGAATGCCGTCCGGACCGCGCGCATAACCGGACTGATCGAGAATGGCATTTGCCTTTCCAATATCGAAACCAACAGATTTGAGATCGGCGTCATGCCAGCCGGTTGCAGGTGCGACAATTGATGTGCCCGGGGTTGCATAGCCAAGCCAGACTTGCTTGATAATGGCATCCCGATCAATCGCCAGTTCAAGCGCCTCACGCACTTTGGGATTCAGAAGCTCGTGATGCGCTTTCTTCTCCGGGTTGGTGTTTATGATCATATTGTGGAAGCCGGTGCTGGGGGCGGACTCGATCACCATCCCTGCGCCCTTCAAGGATTCGATAGCAGTAGGCGATATTGTCTGCCCGACCATATCCAGTTGCCCTGACGTCAGCGCGGATGCCATTGCATCACTATTTGCGAAGAATTGCAGACCAAACCCTTCAATCTTGGGCTTGGTTTCGCCCCACCAATTGGGATTAGCCTTGAATAGCGCCAACTGGTTTTTCTTGTATCCGGAAAGAACGAAAGGTCCGCCTGAAACCCACGGCGCGGCGTTTTCAAAGCTGTCGATTTCTGATCCGTCCTCGCCTGCCACATCCGACCATATGTGGGCAGGTAGAATAGGAACCGCCTGCATCTTTACCGGAACATCTCCGGCTGGCCCGTCATAGCTTAGCACGACCGTATTATCGTCGGTGGCTTCAGCTGACTTCAGATGACTAAGCCAACCCGCGAGTTTACCAGTCGTGCTGTCTTTGTATTTCAGGATCAGGTTATAGGTGAAAGCAGCGTCTTTTGCAGTCAATGGTTTGCCGTCTGACCATTTCGCATCTTTGAGCGTGTGGAAAGTCCAGATCGTGCCATCGTCAGATGAAGACCAGTCGGTTGCAAAATATGGAACAATCTTCAGGTCCGCGTCGTAGACTGTCAGAAAAGGGTATCCATATTGAAACGCGATGCTACTGTAATCAGAACTCGAGACGAAGGGGTTAAGGGAGTCGATGGGTTGACTGACGCCGATACGTAGTACGTCGGCGAGAGCTTGATGTGGTGCAGCCCAACTCGCAGAAATACACAAAGCGATTGCGGCCGCTCTGACAGTTTTTTTCATTGCGCCGGTTTTGCGGGCGATTGACGGAAAAGCTCCTGATTTCATTGTTCCCTCATATTGTTAGACTGCGCTAACTTAATATAGTCAGTATAAAGATTAGACGGAAATCAGCAACTAAACGCGATGCGCCTCCGTCCTCGAACACAGGTGTATCCCTGCTTGACTTGCACTTATTATTCTTATTATGATGAGTTCAAAAGTCAAGGGAACATCCGGAGGGCTGGTTGCTCAACCTCACATATTTTCTACGGCGGCTATTTGCAGCGGCTGTAACTATTCTCGTTGCGGTCACGCTCAATTTCCTGCTGTTTCGCGTTTTGCCGGGCAATGCTGTTACCCATATCGCACGCATTCCCAATGCTTCCGCTGAAATGCGCCGTGCCCTTGAGATAAAGTTCGGGCTCGACAAGCCGATATGGGAGCAGTTTCTCATTTACCTGCGTGAAATGGCGCATGGAAATCTTGGTATTTCCTACGCCAACCGTCAGCCGGTCTTTGACAACTTGCTTGAGGCTTTCTCGAATACCATTCCGATGGTCGCTACAGGTACGGTCCTGGCGTTGATCCTCGGCCTCGTGGTGGGGACTATTGCTGCAACGCGCCGTAATGGACCGACGGATCATATTCTGACCGGCTCGGCCGTGCTGGCTTACGCATTTCCAACGCAGTTTCTTGGCCTGATGATGCTCATCTTTGGCGCTGGCTATCTGCCCGCGGCCGGAATGAGTGATCCGTTTTTGCTCGCCGATAGTTGGTGGGAAGTAATGCGTGATCGTCTTTGGCACATGGTGTTGCCTGTTTCGACGCTGGTCCTTACTCTCTATGCGGAAAATGCGCTTATCACGCGTTCGGCTATGCTCGAAACGCTTGGTGAAGATTACATTCTGACCGCGCGCGCAAAAGGTGTTCCGCGCCGCAGGATCATTCTGCGTCACGCGCTACGCAATGCGCTGTTGCCGATTGTGACCATGTCCGCGCTTTCGCTCGGTTCTATCGTGTCGGGCGCAATCCTCGTTGAAGTGATTTTCTCGTGGCCCGGTATCGGACGCACTCTTTATGAAGCGGTGCTCAATCGCGATTACCCCATGCTGCAAGGCGGATTTCTCGCCATTACGGTGGTTGTAACGGTGCTCAATCTTGCGGCTGACCTGCTGCATTTCGTGCTCGATCCACGCGTCAGAACATAGTTGGGGTTAGTGAACATGACTAAAGAGAGCCTTGGCCGCTTAACGCACGGCTTGTTGGAAAAACCCGGTCTGCTGATCGGCATACTAATACTGGCAAGCTTTGCAATAATTACCCTGGGAGCGCCGTGGATCATTCCCTATTCGATTACTGAACCCAGTTGCGGTGTCTTTGAATCGCCATCATTTTCACACTGGTTTGGCTGCGACGACGGCGGGATAGATGTGTTGAGCCTTACGATCTATGGCGGTCGCATCTCCATTATGGTCGGAGTTACGGCCAGTCTGATCGCCATTTTTGTTGGTGCGCTGGTCGGTGTTTTAGCTGGGTATTTCGGTGGTCCGGTCGATACCGCACTCATGGGCATCACCGACTATCTACTGGTTATTCCGCAGATCGTTTTGATGATTGTGGTCGCTTCGGTGTGGAGCCCTTCCATTGACCATGTGGTGCTTGTGATCGGCCTGTTGATGTGGACTTCGGTGGCCAGATTGATCCGCTCTCAGGTGAAATCAATGCGGCAGCGCGTTTTTGTGCGCCGGGCCGAAGCGAATGGTGCGGGGCATCTGCATATCATTTTACGTCATATCCTGCCGCAGATTGGGCCGCTGCTGGCGGCTAACTGGGTGCTGGCGATCACTGTTGCCATCTTCAACGAAACCGCGCTCGCCTTTCTTGGATTATCCGATTCAAACGCGGTCACATGGGGCACCATCATGGAACATGCATTCAATCGGTCGGCAGTAAGTGCCGGTGCATGGTGGGCGATTGTGCCGGCAGGCATGGCCGTCGCACTGCTTGTCATTGGTTGTTATCTCGTTGGACGCTCCATCGAAGACCGGCTCAATCCAAGGCTTGCGGTTTCATATCTGTCGACACGCAACTGGCGGATGCGGCCTGCAAAGGAACTCGAACATGACTAAAGAGCAGCCTTCGGCTTTGAGAACGCAACCTTTGCTTAGCGTCGAGAAGCTCAATGTCTGGTATGGTGCGGGCGGAAGGTCAAACCGCGTTCGCATCCAGGTTCTGCATGACGTTTCTTTTGATTTGATGCCGGGCGAGCGTCTCGGACTCATCGGCGAATCCGGCTCTGGAAAGACGACGATTGCATTGGCAACAATGGGGCTTCTCCAGCCGTCGGCGGAGGTTGCGGGGAGAATTCTTCTAAACGGTCGCGACATTCTCGCATCAGGTGAAGCATCTGTTGCGCCCCATCGGTGGAAAGACATTGCCATGGTATTTCAGGGGGCGATGAACGCCTTCAATCCCGTGCGCAGTATCGGCTGGCAGATCGCTGAAGCCATGGAAGTTCAGGACATGGCAAAGGGGCGTTTGGGCATCCAGCGCGTGGGTGAATTGCTGGAATTGGTGGGGATACCTGCTACGCAGGCAAGTGGCTTTGCGCATGAGTTTTCCGGTGGCATGCGACAGCGCGCAATGATTGCAATGGCGCTTGCCTGTTCTCCGAAAGTGCTGTTGGCCGACGAACCGACCACGGCGCTTGATGTGATGGTGCAGCGGCAGGTGTTGGAACTGCTGGTCGATCTGAGCCGGAAACTGGATTTGGGCGTTATTCTAGTGACCCACGATCTCGGTGTTGTGGCGGAGGCATGTACGCGAGCTGTGGTTATGCTCAATGGTCGGAATGTTGAAACCGGGCCGACAGCGGATCTCTTTCATCGACCGGCGCATCCTTATACACGGCAGCTTTTAAAAGCTTCTCCTGCGACTATTCGGGATGATGCAGAGGTTTCTAAAAAACCGTTGGCTGAAGAGGTCTCTGGTTCACAATTGCTGGGGATAGAGGGGCTGACTGTATGCTATTCTCAGCGTCCAAGTCTAAAGCAGATTTTGACGTCCAATCGCCCCGAGCCCAAGCAGGTTGTGAAAGCGCTGGACCTCAACGTAAAGGCCGGCGAGATTGTTGCCCTCGTTGGCAGATCGGGTTGCGGCAAGACATCCACTTTGCAGGCGGTCATGCGTATGCAGCCCGTTAGCGGAGGGCGAATTGTCTTCGATGGGCAGGATATTACTGCGCTTGAAGGGCGGGCATTGCGCCGTGTGCGTCGCGATATTCAGATGATCTATCAGGATCCCTACGAGTCTCTGGATAGCCGTTTCCGTGTTGAACATACGATTATGGAGCCTTTGGAAATACACGGTATTGGGCACAATCGTGCAGAACGCCTTCGCCTCGTGCGTGAAGCCCTCGAGCGCGTAGGCTTGACGCCGGTTGACGATTTCCTGCGGCGTTTCCCACATGAACTTTCTGGCGGTCAGCGCCAGCGTGTCGCTATTGCTGCCGGAATTGTTCTCAAGCCTAAACTAATCCTCGCCGATGAGCCGACATCCATGCTCGACGTATCAATCCGCAGCGGCATTCTCGATCTTCTTGTTGGATTGTGCCGAGAAGGTGGAATGTCAGTGCTGATGATAACCCATGATCTCTCCACGGCAGCAAGCTATGCCGATCGCATCGCTGTCATGTATGAGGGGCGCATTATTGAAGCGGGGCCTGCAATGCAGGTGGCAAGAGAGCCGCACGCTCAGCATACACGGGATCTGATCGCAGCCATTCCGCACATTATTCCCCGAGCGGCCAATCTGATCTGACAAAAAGCATGCAAAGTCGCAGAGCTGGTTGACGAGCGAGCAGACTCATTATACAAAGTATAACAAGAGAGAAAGGGCGCGCTGTTCCGTAGTTGGCGACAGGTGTCCGGGAATTAATCAAAGGAGGAAATGATGTCGGTCGCCGCTTATTCCAGCAAACGTTACGAGAAAAGCCGTGAGCTATTTGCGCGGGCCTGTGAAGTTATTCCCGGTGGTGTGAACTCGACTGCCCGTGCAACCTGGTCTGGCTGGGAGCCACATCCGCTTTTCGTTGACCGTGGCGAGGGCGCTCGCGTCTGGGATGTTGATGGGAATGAATATATCGATTACCTCATAGGTTTAGGGCCAATGCTGCTCGGACATCGCCCAGAGGCGGTGACTGAAGCGGTGGTGCGTGCCATTCGCGAAGTGGGGACCGTTTTCGCCATGCCGAGCGCGCCGGAAACGGTTCTGGCGCACAAGTTGATCGCAGCAGTGCCATCGCTGGAACAGGTTCGTCTTTGCAATACGGGCACGGAAGCGGTGCTTTATAGCGTCCGCCTTGCTCGCGCCTTCACGGGGCGCAAGAAGATCATCCGATTTGAAGGCATGTATCACGGTTTCTCCGACGGGGTTTACTGGAGCAAGCATCCCGATCCGGCTACGTCCGGTCCGGATAATGCGCCGCGCGCAATTCCTCAAGGCCCTGGTATGCCGGATGGCATTTCTGACGGGCTGATCATCTTGCCGTGGAACGATATTGCTGCCTTACGTGCAGTCATTGAGCGGGAAGGCGACAATATTGCGGCTGTGCTCACCGAGCCAGTCATGTGCAATACCGGCTGTATATTGCCAAAGCCTGGCTATCTTGAAGCCATGCGCGAGCTAACGGCGAAACACGGAATCCTGCTGATTTTTGATGAAGTGATTACTGGTTTCCGTCTGGCACTTGGCGGCGCGCAGGCGCGTCTTGGTATAACGCCCGATTTATCTACTTTCGCTAAAGGTATCGGTGGTGGATTCCCTGTGGCCGCGATGGGTGGTCGCAAGGATATTATGTCGATGGTTGCGGATGGTCGTGTGTCTGTCGCAGGGACTTATGCGGGTAATACGATTGCGGTTTCGTCTGCAAACGCCACACTCGATATCCTTTCCCAGCCGGGCTTTTACGGCTCTCTCGACTCAGTTTCGGACAGATTGCGTTTTGGCCTGATCGACGTGTTCAACAGTGCAGGGATTCCGACGCGCGTTGTGGGTATGGGGGCAGTTTATCAGGTCTGGTTCACCGAGCACGACATCCATAATTATCGCGATGCAGCGCGCTATGCCAACCATGATATCTTCCGCATTTGGTGGGAAGGCATGCTTGAACGTGGCATTTTGTTTCATCCGGGCGCATTTGAAAATCTCTTCATTACTTTTGCGCATACAAATGATGATGTAGACCGCACATTGGATGCGGCACGTGAAGTCGCGCGTCTGATCAGAGCGCGCTAAAGCGGGTTGGCGCATATGAGGGATGAGAGAGGAAAGCGATATGACGGATTGGCGGTTGGGAATTGACCTTGGCACTTCTGCCGTCAAGCTTGTCGTACTGGACAGTTCTGGGGAAGTCCGGGCCGAAAGCGGAGCCTCTCATCCCACATTTTCAACGCGTCCCGGTCAGGCTGAACAGAATCCGTCTGACTGGGTCGCAGCTCTGATAAAAGCGTTGGGCGATCTGCCTGACGGAACAATTGATAAAATTGGCGCAATCTCTGTCGCGGGACAAATGCCAACACTTGTCTGTATTGGCAAAGGCGGCGAATGTGTTGGCCCCTCGATTACCTGGCAGGATAGCCGTGCCGACAATATGGCGCGGGAAAAGCTGCATGGTGAAGCCCATTCCCGTGTTTATGCTCAGACTGGCATGCCCGTGGATGGTCGGTATCTTGCTCCGCAATTTCTTCAACATTTTCGCCAGCGTGGGGATGAGGTTTGCCGCATCCTTTCGGCAAAAGATTACATCGTTTATGTCCTGACAGGTCGCATGGTAACCGACCCATCGACAGCCGCAGGATATGGGGTCTACGCCCTCGAAACTGAAAGCTGGGACTCGGAGCTTTGTCAAATCTGGAACTTGCCGATGTCCTTATTACCTGAACTGGCATCAACATCTGTGGTTGTTGGTACGGTGAACGCTGCGGCAGCAATTCTACTGGGCCTGTCGGAAGGTATTGCCGTATATAACGGCGCGGCGGATTCCGCTGCTGGTGCCTTCGCGATGACAGGTCTCAACGCCAATAGCGCCAGCGTCGCCATGGGGTCCAGTGCGATTATTTTTGGTGCAACACCCGCCCGACACCTTGATCCCCAAGCGCGCTATCTGCTGACACCACATGTTGCGTCTGGCTGGTACGGGCGGGAAATGGATTTGCTTTCAACAGGCATTGGCTTTGCGTGGCTCGGTCGAATTCTGGGCTTGTCACCGGAGGAGCTTGAGGCGGAGGCGCTCGCCAGTGTTCCGGGAGCAAACGGCACCACATGCGCGCCTTATATGACAGGCGGCGGCGAGCAGGGGGCTCTCTGGGATACGTCTTTAACGGGTGTTTTTCACGGGTTGAATGTCGCGACAACCCGTGCCGATCTGGCGCGTGCCTATCTCGAAGGTGTCATCCTCGAAATACGCCGCTGCATTGATGTGCTTTCGGAAACTTGGCCAGTCCGACATCTTGTATTGTCTGGTCGTCTGGCACGTAATGCTGCATTGGTGCAGATGTTTGCCGACATGACTGGTCGGTCCATTCAGGTCTTTGACTTTGGTTCTTCCGCTGCAATTGGCGCTGCCGCCCTTGCCGGTGAGTCTCTGACAATCCAACTCATCAACACCCCGGTAATCGTTCCCACCGACACTGCGCGCGATTATGAGCCCGTCCATGCGCGCTTCATGGCGCTTTATCCACATATCGCACGCAGCGGCGATCGCAAGTAATAGAAGAGATTGCAATGAAAATCCTGGATTTCTCTACACGCGCCGAGATGGATGACGCTGCAGCCAGTTATATTAGCACATTGGTAAAAAATAAGCCGGATGCGGTGATCGCTTTGCCCACAGGCGAAACGCCGCTTGGTCTTTACCGTAATCTGGCTGCGCGTCAGCGTGAAGGCGCAATCAATTGCCAATCAGCCCGCTTTTTCAATCTCGATGAATTTGAGGGCAAAGGACTGGCCGACGAAGGCAGTTATGCCGGCTTCCTCATGCGCCATGCTTTCGAGCCGCTGCATATTGCGCCAGACCATTTGCGCTTGTTGCAGGGCGATGCCTTGGATGTGGAGGCTGAATGTCGTGCCTATGATGCTGCGATTGATATTGCCGGCGGCCTAGATTTGGCAGTGCTTGGGTTGGGGCGCAACGGTCACGTGGCATTCAACGAGCCCGGGGATGACTGGAGGCTTGGGACACATCGCGTTGCCCTCACTCAGACGACCCGCGAAGCGCAGAGTGGAATATACCAAGCCTCAGCCGATGTGCCGAATTATGGTTTGACGATGGGTGTGGCGACGGTTCTAGCGGCGCGTAAATTGCTGTTGCTGGTCACCGGGCAGGGGAAGGAAGATGCATTGAATGCACTTATCTCCGGTCGTCCCGACCCTGATCGTTCTGTTACTGCGCTGGTCGGCCACCCAGATTTGACCGTCTTGCGCGACTTATCTTCGTTTGGAAGCTGATTTAACGGCGGATAGAGTGTTGTGATAAGGTTGTTTATACGTGCAGACTTGTGATTCAGTATGATAAAGAGACTAAGACCCCGAAAGGGATGACTGATACCAACGAGAGGCTGGCATAGCTTTGACTGAGAAGAATGCTGAAACAGCACGATTGGACACGGCCGAACCCGGAAAGTTGCGCTATCAGGTCGCTTACGACACAATTGTCGCGTTGATACGGGATAATGGTCTTGAGCCCGGCGATAAGCTGCCCAGCATTTCAGAGTTGGGCGACCTCTCAGGAGTTAGCACGATCTCGATCCGGCATGCACTCGAAAAGCTGGAACGGGAGGGCCGCATCACACGTCATCAGGGTCTTGGCACCTTTGTTGCCGAGCGCCGCATCGTTATGGAGCCGAGCCGGTCCGGCGAGTTGCTGCAAACCCTTGCCGCCGCACAGCCGACAGAAATGGCAACGCGGCTTATTCAGCTTGCAGTCGGCCTGCCAAGCCCGGGTGCAGCAGATGCGCTTTCCATCCCTCAAGGACAGCCGGTTTGGGAAATTGTCAGACTGCGAAGCCTGCGCGATAAGCCGGCTATTTTAGAGCGTGCCATTCTGCCGCTCAATCTCGTCCCGAGCCTTCAGCAGGATGAACTTGCGGGCGGCGGCTCGCTCTATCGTTTTTTGGCAGAACACCACGGGCTGAACGACGCTCATATCGAACAGTTCTTCGAAGTTGTTCAGCCAAACAAAGTTGAACAAACGAACTTGCAAATCGGAAGTGACGAGCTGGTGGTACGCATTCGCGGTGTAAGCTTCACCGCTGACGATATTGCATTCGACTGTTGGCAGCAGACCTACCGCGCGTCCGATTTCATTTTCAGTATATCGGGTGTAGCTGAAAGAAAGATCCTAAATTCGTCTAAAATAGCGCCTTGGGGCATTAATTCCTTCCCCCAAGTTTCTAATGATTCTTAGTTCTTTTCTCAACTGAGTACTTCATTATCGCAATAATTATATTCTGTTTGGGATCAAACTTCTGCTAAATGAATAAACATCGTTAAAGTCATTAATTGCCAACTCCATTCCATTCCATTCCATTCCATTCCGGTCGGTGTCGCCATGTCCAGCGTTGCACTATACGTAATGGAGATCAGTGTCAGACCCGACGTTAATACAGTTGGCGAAGCAACGCATCAACCGGTGCTGTCACAGTGATTTCTCGTCAACCAAGAGCGGTGGTTGTTCCGGATGCCCCAGACATCCCGGACATAAAATCGGTCTCTTCGCGCGGCCAGTAAACTAGTTGCTGCGTTCCGTAAGCTTGTTAGTTGAGCGCATAATACGGACCTGAAAACAGTTATTCCTTGCTGATCGCACGTCTACAAAATCTATATCACCGCGTTCAAGTAGCTCGTTTGCGTAGCTGGCAATATCCTTTGTCGCCACAATTTTTCCAGTGCCATAGCAAATACGCTGATCCGTCGTGTAGCCCCTCAATAGATATTCGACGCTGGCCAATATCGGGGGCATTCCACTCCCTGACCAAGCGGTGCAATCGTCCGCACATAGGAAGATGGGACCAGTCTCCGCGTATGGCTGAAGACGATCAAATGGACGGTAAGCGAGAATTAGCATGCCTGCATTTTTTGGAATGAAGTTAAGGCAGTGCCGGCATGGATCTCCATGACCGTCAGAAACCGCGCGCTCTGCTACGCAACCATACGCATCGTGCCCGCCGCGACGCAAAAATGCTATTTTATCGCTCGGAAGCGGGAGAAATTTAATATTTGGCATTAGGCCTCCTGAAATCAGGCCAAATGTCCCAAAAACCCAAGTTATTTCTATCCGTTTCTTGCTTTTAAATGAAGCCAGTGTGGCGCTTCGGATCAGGGTTGGGTGCCAAACTGTCATTATTCATTTGAGATTGAATGATCGCTACTAAAGTCGGAAGCTGCCGGACGTCATTGCGCGTAGGTTCGACATTCACATTACTATCGGCCACACCCAAGAGCAAACAGTCTGCCTGCGCCTCCGTAAATGTTTGAAATGAAGTGTGTAGCGCTCAGTCGGATTGCGGACAACACGTCGGTACGTAAGACTGAGAACGTCCGAGCAGTTCGCTATATATCGAACGAATTTGACGATCATGACAGGGAGAAACAACCCTTCAATGTTGGGGTCAAACACCTAATCTTGCGGAGAACGGAGTAGGCAGAACGCTTCGCCCCTGAAGCGAAGTGCAACATAGCTACATTGGTTCATATGATCGATCAAACAGGCTTGCTCAGGAGTTGACATTTCTTGCATTGTGCAGCGCTCTTCAGCGCATATCTGACTATAAATTTGACCGGTGGGAACATGCGCGACGAAAAGCGAGGTCTTCGATCCCTTCGGATTGAGGTCTTCATAGGCGGCTGTCAGCCTCTCGAACGCAGCAGGATCCTGCCCTACAGGGTCAAGGTCGATCCCCATCTCGCCAACCTCGCCAACCATCGTCATATAGCGCAAATGTTCTTCTTCGGAACAAATAAGTCGGTCAGCCATCGCGGGGATCGATGACGTCAAGACAATCGCACTGAGGATAACCGCCATTTTCCGCATCATTTCTCTTTCTGTCCGTACCTGAGGACCATGTAACTTTTGGCTTTGCCGTCAATTCTCGACTCTCTTGCCGCGTCAATCAACGAAATCTACGGGAACTCAATCCATCGTAGCATCGGCTTCAAGGAAAACCATTCATAACGACAAACGACTGCCATGGGATCGGGAGCCGCCGAACTGCAACGAGCGCAAAGCCGGTTACCGACTGACCAAATCGCTTTTCCGAAAAGTGTCCAAGCCTTTTAGTTCATAACGGATGTCGCGATGCGTGGAAACCCGGTTCACGACTAACGGAGTTGCTTGGCAATAGACAGTTTCTGTGACTGCACCGCTCTAGCTACTTTCCAAGACAAGAAACAAGCTTCCGCTTTGTCGTCTCTTGGATATGCAAATTAGAAAACCTGTTGAGCTTGGGGGCGATATGGTCTAAAGCAGAGTAAATACTCTGGTTTAGAAAATATGCGAAAACCCAATCCAGCAAGTCATGCCATTCAACGAGCTCATCTTATTCAGGCCGCACGGCGCTCCTTTTCCCGCGCCGGCTTTGACGGTGCAAGTACCGAGTCCGTCCGTGTCGAGGCCAACACCAGCACCGGCAAGCTGTTTCATTATTTTCCAAACAAGCAGTCATTGATCCTGGCGGTGGTGGAGGACCACATCCGTAGTAGCCAGTTGTGGTTGAATGAATTGGAAGACCATGATGATGCAGACAAGGCGCTTCGGCTACTGCTGAAAGGGATCATCGAAGCCGCCGCTGATCCGGAAGAAAGGCGTCTTATCCTCGAAATCTCTGCTGCCACTTCGCGTGACAAAGAGATTGCAGGGCTGAGCGCCCAGGCTGACAAAGCCTTAAGCCAGACGATCACGGCGCTCATTGCGGGCAACAAGAGAACTTTTCTCCTACCCAATGATCAGATGACCGTACTCCTGTCTACCTGGATCGACGGCGTGTTTAGTCGTGCGGAGACGGATGCTGCCTTCGACCCGCAGCAGATGCTCGCGACGATGAACAACCTGCTCGAAATTCTCCAGCGTCAACAATAAGGCCGCGAATATGTCTGAACGTATCGAGACCATCGACGCAGTTCGAGGATTTGCTCTTGCAGGCATTCTTGTTGTCAACAGCCTGGTCTTTGCTTCAACCTGGTATGGCACGGGTCTGTCTACACCGGACGCAAGCTGGCTCGATATATTTCTCGAGAGCGTTGTCTCGGCGGTATTTGAGCTAAAGTTTTATCTGTTGTTCTCTTTTCTCTTCGGCTATTCGATCACTTTGCAAATACAGTCAGCCGAGCGCTCCGGAAGCAACTTCATACCGCGTATGCTGCGCCGGCAAGCTGGCCTTTTCGTTATTGGAGCAATACACGCCGTTGTTCTTTTCCACGGTGATATTCTGACCACCTACGCAGTTTTGGGGCTGGTGTTGCTGGCCCTGCGCAACCGCACAGACCGGTTTCTCACTGTGCTCGCGGTGATGCTCATCGTTGTGACGGGATTTTTATGGGTTGCAATTGCTGTTTGGCAAACCGGTCTGCCGACGCATGACGAGACCGATATAGCGCGAACTATCATCCTGGCTGCGGCAGAAAACTGGCAGGGCACGCCAAGGCAGATCATCACCGGGCACCTCACCGCGATAAAGGACTTTCTACCATTGCTGGTGCTGCTGCAAGCACCCACCGCCCTTGCAATGTTTCTCCTGGGGTATGTGGCGGGCCGCCATGAGCTATTTAAGAATATCAAGGCAGTGCGGCAAAACTGGTCCGGCCGCATCTATATGCTGGGGTTGCTTGTTGGTGCGCCTGGTGCTTTAGCATACTCCTTAAGCACGACGTTCGTTCCAGGCACCTACATTGAAACGTTAGGTTTGGCAGTGTCTATCGTGACCGCGCCACTGCTCTCTGCGACCATGGTGCTTGGAATGATCAAAATAATGTCGTCTCCTGCTGCAAAAAATGTGCAAAGTCTCTTGGCTGCGGCAGGACGAATGGCGCTGACAAATTATCTGTTACAATCGTTGCTGCTTGCCATAGTTTTCCACGGTTATGGCCTTGGTTTGATGAATCGGCTATCGATTGCCCAGGTTTTGTTGATCGATGGAATAATTTTCTTCATTCAATTGCTGATAAGCAGGTTTTGGCTATCCATCTTTCGTTATGGCCCTTTAGAATGGATGCTCAGAGCGTTAACACGGCTTTCTTTCGACTTGCCAAAGCTTAACGGCCAGTGATTACGCTATTGCGAACAAATGTTTGCTTTTACAGGACGGCAATAATCTGCGATTTCAACTCCTCAATGGCGCGCGATACTTCTTTTGGTCGAAGATGAAGATCATCTTTCCGCTCACCGAGGTACGCATCCCGAGCAGTCGAAAGAATACAGGCCGCCTGATCTGACAAATTGGGACCGACCCAGTCCGCAGCTTCATCCTTGGAAACGAACTGGTTGGTCGCGAGAGTTCTCCACATTCGCGCTAATGTCAGGAGAACATTGCTCTCGTCACCCTCGGCAGAGGAAATCAGCTCTGGAAGAAGATCGCCGATTGCGCGGCGTACAGTTTGAAAAGGAATATCTCCAACAAATTTTGTCAGTTCCGGCCCCAATAGTGGCACGGCTTCCCGTCTTGCCTGCGCAAGAACCAGTGTAAACTCTGGGCTGAATTCTGCTTGCGGAACTTCACCATTTGTATAAGCATCGCGTAACCATTCCCCATAGACGAACTCGGTGCGCGCAGGATAAGAAAGCCGCTCAAGATCTACCGCCTGGAAAATCATAATCTCCAGCGGACGTCGCCCCAGATGATCAGACGGGTACAATCCTGACGTTGCCTTCAGATCGGTTAGTAGATGCGACCGAATGGAATCTGGGAGCTCCCCTTCCACCACAGCGAGCAGATCAACATCGCTGTGCTTGCGCAAACCACGTCCCACGGCGGAGCCGTGCAAATAAACTGCCTTTAGAAGCGGCCCAAGCCGATCTGCCAAAATTGATAGTGCATCGGCAGCTTCCGTCGGTTGGATTAATTTGTAGGTCGGTGCTTGCATGCGGTAAGGTTTCTGTGTGAACGTCGGGTGCAGGAAATTTTCTGCAACGGTGCAGTTGCGCTCCAACATCGCTCTTGGGGTAGTCAACGGTCAACGATGTCAGTCCGAGTTCCATAGTGGCAGATTTCATCTTCTACCACCACAATCGGAACGAAAGCTATCGCCTGATTGTTGCCGTTTACGCGCAACCCATGTTGTCAGGTCATACACTAAATCAGAAATCCACCAAATAATTTGTGCCGATGGCGGCTCTAACAGAAGGTTTGCTAAACGGTTCTTGTTGAGTGGATGATCCCTTCCCAGGACATTAGAGATGCTAAGGAAAGAGATCGTCCACTGAATCACAATCTTTAGGCTGGTAAGTATATTTCCCGTACGCGAGTATCACCTGCAAGTTTTTCAGCGGGGCCAGATACGTGAATCTGGCCATGCTCGAAAGCATAAACATAGTCGGCAATTTCAAGCGAAAGATCGACGTTTTGTTCGACAAGAACAATCGATACGCCCGCCTCAGCCAGCTTGATGATGATCTCAAAAATCTGATGAATGATGATGGGTGCCAAGCCCAGTGAAGGTTCGTCCAAAAGCAATAGTTCTGGGTTCCCCATCAATGATCTTGCAATAGCTACCATCTGCTGTTGCCCACCTGACAAGCGCCCTGCCTGACTTTTTCTACGCTCGGCAAGCACAGGAAACAGCGTGTAGACATGGTCGAACAATTCGGCTTCTGTCTTTCCGCGTCCTTCCAGATAGCCGGCTATCAGGTTTTCCTCAATAGTAAGGTGTTGGAAAACTGCGCGCCCTTCGGGACAATGGCCAAGTCCGCGTTTAGCGATCTGATAAGGTTTCAGACGGTCGATACGTTCGCCTTTGAAGCTGATTTGCCCAGAGGAGATAGGGCAAACTCCGCTTATCGAACGCAGAAGCGTGCTCTTTCCCGCTCCATTCGGGCCGATCAGCGATACGATTTCGCCAGCATGCAGCTCAAGGCTGATGCCATGCAAGACCTTCACCCGACCGTATCCGGACTCGATTTGCTCGACTGCGAGCAGCGGCTTCGATGTCACTGATTGCACCTGGCTGGCCAAGATAAGCCTCCTGAACTTGCTGATTATTGCGGATGTTGGCAGGTGACCCATGCGCCAGAACACTACCGCGGTTCATTACATAAATTTCGTCCGAGATGGACATGATGAGTTTCATGTCATGCTCGATGAGCACTACGGCGATCTTGCCCGATTTGAGGTCAACAATGTGATGCTTTAGTTCTTCCGTTTCGCCGTGATTGAGACCTGCAGCGGGTTCGTCTAGAAGAATGGCGTGTGGATCATTAACCATTGCACGGGCAAGCTCGACTAGCTTTTGCTGACCATAGGCAAGCGATCCGGCAAGCCTTTGCGCATGATGCGCGATGCCAAGCTTTTGTAGAATAGCGTAGCATTTATCACGTCGATATCTTTCAGCACTTCTGCCTGGGAGAGCGTCTGCGATGAGAGCTGAGATGGTGCGGGGAACAAGCGCAACTTCGAGATTTTGCATAACTGTCATACCGTCGAACAAGCGAATATTCTGGTATGTGCGTCCCAGCCCGGCATGCGCTACGGCGTGTTTTGGAAGCTTTTGCAGTTCAACACCGTCAAGAACGATCCGTCCTGACGTCACCTGATAAGAACCTGCTGCCATATTGACGAGGGTCGATTTACCCGCGCCATTGGGGCCGATGATCGAGGTAATTTTACCCGGCTTCATCATAAGAGAAGCGTCATCAACTGCCTTGTGTGCGCCAAAGGTTTTGGTGACATGTTCAAAAGTTAGCATCAGCGTCTCCCCAGTTTTGCGGCGAGCCATGAAGGACCAAATTGACGGCTGATAATGCCCATTGGCCTTAGCAGGATAACTGAGACGAGTGCGATGCCGAATACGAGCTGACGATAATCAGCATAGTCACGCATCAGCTCCGGAATAAGCACAAGGATGGCTGCACCGAGCATTGCACCGAAGGGGTTTCCGAGACCGCCGACAACCAACACCAGAACAATGGTGAGCGACTCCCAGAAAGTGAAGCTTTCTGGGCTTACGAAGCGTTGCATAGATGCAAAGACAACGCCGCAGATCCCACCTATCACCGCACTGGTAGCAAAGGCTACGAGCTTGACCTTTGTCGTATTGATCCCGCAACCGCGGGCAGCATCCTGATCCTCGCGTACTGCTGACAAAGCAATGCCCAGTGCGCTCTGCTGTAGCTTCCAGACAAAAAGGAACGTGATGATCAGTAAGCCTAATAGAAGATAGAGGAAATCAAGTGGTGACGAGATTGTCCAGCCAAGAAGCTTCGGTTCGTCGATGCGTGCAATGCCTTGTGGACCATTGGTCAACCAGTTCAGATTGTTCATCAGAACACGGATGATTTCACCAAAACCAAGTGTGACTATCGCCAGATAATCACCGCGCAATCGAAGAACTGGAATACCAAGCAGAATGCCAGCAATGCCTGCCAGAACTGCACCAATGACGAGGATCACTGGAAATGGTAAGTGCAGTCCCAGTTGGTCGGACGCTAAAAGCGCATATGTGTAGGCACCGATTGCGTAAAATGCGACATACCCCAGATCGAGCAATCCTGCATAACCTACGACGATATTCAGGCCCATTGCCAGTACGGCATAAAGCAGGATCGTGTCGAGTACGCGCAACGGATAGGTTGGCAGGAATTGTCCAAGGATGATGAGTGCAAGGGGAAATATTGCAAGCAGCAACATGGTACGCCCCAAGCCGCCACTCGTTGGTGCGGGTGCGCTGTCTGCGCTCGGGAGAGGAGCTTTAGAAATCACTTTTGTACACCATCGTTTCTTCACTGACCTTTGCGCCCAGCAGGCCGGACGGACGGAACAGAAGGATGAGAACAAGAACGGAGAAGGCAAAGATATCGCGATACTCCGTGCCGATGACGCCACCGGTCAGACCCGGCAGAAGCGCTGTTGCGAAGGTTTCAATGAAGCCCAGCAAGATGCCCCCCAGCATCGCACCGGGGATAGAGCCGATGCCGCCGAGAATAGCTGCGGTGAAGGCCTTCATGCCGATCACAAAGCCCATTGTGAAGGTCGCAACGCCATAATAAGAGGCGTAAAGAAGACCAGCGACTGCACCGAGGCCCGGTCCAATAAAGAAGATTACCGAGATCGGAATATTCGGATTGATGCCGATGAGCGAAGAGGTATTAGCATTTTCGGCCACCGCACGAATACGAATTCCCATACGACTTCGATTGACAAACAGTTCGAGCATGACCATCAGAACAAGCGCGATCGCGAGGATCGTAATTTGCTTCCATGTTATGATGATACCGCCAATTTCGATCACGCCACTTGGGAGCATTGACGGATAAATAATCGGACGACGTCCTGCGACAAGCATGACGACATTCTGGATGATGATGGCCATACCAAGCGCAGAGAGCATTGGGGCGAGGCGGGATTTATTGCGCAAAGGCCTGTATGCGGCAACTTCAATCGACATACCAAGAATGCCAATAATGACGAAGGAAAGAATACCGACAATGACGGCAGCGCCCGGAAAGCCTGCAATTCCCAGCGAGCCGCTAAGAAAGACGGCGACGAACGCCCCTGACATGAACATTTCGCTATGTGCGAAATTGATCAGCCGCAGAACCCCGTAAACCATTGTATAGCCAAGCGCTATAAGGGCGTAGATTGAGCCGACTGTCAGCGCATTGACAGTTTGCTGAAGGAGGAAGGAAGACATTTGCGAAGCCTCGATTGCCGAGGCGCGCTCAGGAGGAGCAAGGCAAAACCGTGCTCGGGGGGATCCAAGCGCACCATTTTCAAGTTTGGGAAGTGAGCCTCTGGCAATAAGCCAGAGACCCGTCTGAACCCGAACAGAGTTACTTCACGAGGGCGAACTTTCCGCCATCAACCTTGTACAGGAAGATGAAAGGGTTGGTGAGCTCACCATCCGGCTTGAACGATACTGTGCCAACCATGGACTTAAGGTCGGTCTTCGCAATTTCTTCCGCTATAGCCTTGCGTGTGAGCGGAGCTGGCAGTTTTTTCATGGCCTCAAGGATAACCGAAGCTTCAACAAAGCCATAGGCCGAGTAAGGGCCAGCATCTTCTCCGAAAGCATCCTTATAGGATTTGGCGAAAGCTTCTAGTTCCGGCGAGGAGTCGTAAGGAGGAGCCTGGAAAGAGACGATTGCACCTTCAGCATTTTCGGCGCCAGCGCCATTGATGAAGTCGGACGAGAATGCTGAGTCCGCCCCAAAAATCGTGGACTTAATGCCAAACTCGCGTGCTTGTTTCACGAAGAGGCCAACGGCTGGCATAACGCCACCAAAATAGATGACATCTGGATTTTCAGAGCGAATACTGGTGAGCAGAGCCGAGAAATCTACGTCGGTCTGTGTAACACCTGAGAATGAGGTTACGTTGCCGCCGTCTTTTGTGAACGTGTCGCGGAAGACTTCAGCGACGCCCTGGCCAAATGCCTGCTTGTCATGGATGATTGCAGCTGATTTAGCCTTCAGCGTGTTGACTGCGTAGTCGGCCGGAGCTGAGCCTTGTGAAAGGTCGTTGGCAATTGGACGGAAGAGATTCTTATAGCCCGACTGAGTGACCTTGGGATTTGATGCATTTGTGACTTGTGGCAGGTCGCAACGATTGTAAATATCGGAAGACGGGATCGTCACGCCACTGTTGAAATTTGCAACTACTCCAAGCATTGCAGCATTATCGCAATGTTTTTGCGCAATCAGCGTACCTTGCTTCGGATCGCCATTATCGTCATCTCGCTGAAGAACGACCTTCTCACCGTTGATGCCGCCCGCCTCGTTAACTTGGCGGACGGCGAGTTCCATGCCGTTCATCCATGTCACACCGAAGATCGACTCTGCATTGGTCAGTGGGCCGGCTGCGCCAATGACGATATCTGCATGGGCAGCACCCGACAGGCCGGCGACTGCGATAGTCGCCGCTAGAAACTTCTTATAAGCTTTCATCGTAACCCTCTTTTGGTTTTTCTGGCCTTCATGGGCCGGTATTATTTTTATTGTTGTGGATTGCTCGCCATCCACCGGCGTCTTTTGCTATAAGGCTACTGCCTTAAGCTCTCTCCTGCTCCCGCTGATCCGTTCTGCTATCGATCAAGGATTTCATGAGATTGTTTGCAACGCGCTGGATGTGCTTGCGCAATGTTTCGACAGCGCGTTCGGTATCTTTGAGTCTCGCATAAGCGAGAATGGCGCGATGGTCGGAAAGCTCGAGCTCTACGTCCTGAGCGACCGCGATCTGAAGATTTATGTAACGGTTGGCGTTATCATGCACGCTCTTGAGCAACTTCAACGCAACTGTGCGTCCGCTCGGCGCGTACAGAGTCTCATGAAACTGCCAGTTCAGATCGCCCCAGTTTTCGACGTTACCCTCACTAAGGGTTTCATCAGTCAACTGCTCCGCACGGAGTAGATCTGCGTCAGACAGGCGCGGTATCGCCATCTCAAAAAGCCATGTTTCGAGATGAATGCGGATGTCGAAAAGCTCCTGAATTTCAGCCAGTGACAGCGCTTTGACGATAGTGCCCTTATGCAATTCAGACTGGACGAAGCCTTCTGCCTCCAACTGACGAATGGCTTCGCGAATAGGAATACGGGAAACACCAAGCTCGGTTGCCAATGCTTCTTGCCGTAGCGGGGTGCCTTCAGCGAGCTCGCCAGCAATAATTCTGCGGCGTAGTTCCACCACGATCTGGTCAGTAAGGGATTGTCTCCCGATCTTTTTTGTCATCAGGCTCTCCATTTCTAAATTGGATACAATATACAAAAAATAGAGTCAACAATGAAATATGATGCCCTATATGATCGAAAATAGAAAAATAATTTCATTTATAGCGTTGACGACGGCATTATTTCCGTTCAAGTTGGATATTGTATCCAATATTGACGGGCAAAAGCTCGCATCGGGGAATTGAAATGACCAATAAAGACACGCGGACAGTCGCAGGGGAGGGTCCTTGCGGAGATGTACTTATCGTCCAGCCGGGTTCTGCTGAAAGCTACTGGCAACCTGTGCCCGCCAATGGTTCTATCGATGTAATTTTCGCCCCTCATCGAGTTCCAATGGAGCATCCAATCGGTTTCGGGACGCAGACAGTTCCTCCGGGTGGCTATGTACGTGAGCATGCTCACGATCAGAACGAAGAAGTCATCTTTGTCGTGTCAGGCAAAGGGCGTGCGGTGGTCGATGGCGAGAGTCATGAAATGATTCCGGGGTCAGCCTTTTTTATCGGCAAAAATCGTCGCCACATGTTTATCAACGAAGGTGACACCGACATAGTTTGGACTTGGCTGATTGTGCCAAATGGATTGGAAGATTTCTTCCGCTTGATCGGGCGCGATCGGGTAGATGGTGAGCCAGTACCCGAGCCGTTCCCTCGACCTGAGAATGTGCTGCAGATCGAGCGCGACACTGTTTTTGCGGCGCCGCCGCCGGATCCTTACAAAGTTTAAAATACGCCCCTGCCAGCAAGCGTTGCTGGCTTCTCCCAGAAGCTTGAAACGACCCCCAGATTTGTGGGCCGGCAGGCTAATTATATTCGAGGAAAAAATGCGTCTGAAAGACAAAGTCGCCATTATTACCGGCGCTGGTGCAGGCATCGGCAAGGCTGCCGCTCATATTTTCGTTCGCGAAGGGGCTAAAGTCATTGTAGCCGATCGTGATGGGGAAAAGGCTGCGGCTGTTGCTGCGGAACTTGGCGATGCAGCTGTTGCATTCACCGTCGATGTTTCGCGCTCCGATGAAGTGAAGGCGATGATCAATAAGGCGGTCAGTACTTTCGGACGCCTCGATATTCTGGCCAATAATGCGGGTTACGGTATTCCGGGCACTGTCGTAAATACGGAAGAGGACGATTGGGATGCGCTGATGGCAGTTAATCTCAAGGGCGTTTATCTTTGCTGTAAGCACGCTATCCCGGTGATGGCGGCTCAAGGTGGTGGCACTATCGTTAATACTGCTTCCAATGTTGCGACTGTAGGTATCTTTGATCGTGCAGCCTATGTTGCATCAAAGGGTGGTGTAGCGGCTCTTACCAAGGCTATGGCACTGGATCACGCGAAGGAAAAAATTCGCGTTAATTGTGTGGCGCCCGGTGTCACATGGTCGAGCTATTTCGAGAAAATGGTTGAAACAACGCCCGATCCTGATGGCTTCAAGAATGCATTGAAAGCACGTTCGCCAATCAATCGCTGGGCAGAGCCGCAGGAAATCGCAAATTGCATTTTGTGGCTCGCATCAGATGAAGCATCCTTTGCGACAGGTGCAATGTTCACCGTCGATGGCGGCATGTCGGCCTGGTAATCGCATGACGATAGATACTCCCGTCCCCCATATTGCACTTCTTGGCTTCGGCGCCATCGGAAGGGATCTGTGCAGTAAGCTTCTGGCCTATAACTGTCAGATCACTGTGCTGCTGCGCGAAGGCGTAGAGGCACCGGATCAGCCACCCCGCAGGATCCGGTTTGTCAATGATGTGAATGCGTTGTTGGCTTCAGCACCTTCTGTTGTTGTCGAGGCCGCCGGACAGGATGCCTTGAAGGCATTCTGTCCGGTTTTTTTAAAGGCTGGCATTGATGTAATTGCTGCTTCGGTGGGGGGCATTGCTGATGCCGCTTTCAAATTAAGAGCAGCAGAACTAAGCGAGCAGAGTGGTGCTCAACTGATATTTTCGACAGGTGCGGTGGGTGGTCTGGATTATCTTGATGTCGTGACTCAAGCTGACGATCTCAGCGTAACTTACACGTCACGCAAGCCGGTCTCCGCTTGGCTCACTGAACTCAAAGAACTTGGGGTTGATCCCGAAAATATGCGCGAAGCGTTCGTACTTTATGAGGGCAATGCCATTCGTGCAGCAGAGCTTTATCCGCGTAATCTGAATGCGGGTCTCACGATTGCGCTGGCCGCCGGTGTGGCGCGCACGGTTGTTAGAGTCGTGGCCGATCCGGCGGTTTCATTCAATACGCATGAGATCGAGGCGCGAAGTTCATTTGGTGAAGCCTTTATGCGGTTCGCCAATCTGCCTTCGCCGGATAATCCCAAGACCTCAGCCATAACAGCTGCCAGCCTTTTAACCGAAGTCATACGTTATTTTGCCGGGCGATTAATTCCGGCGCAGTGAATGGATGGAATGCCGAATGAGCAATGTTCTCATTGCAGGTGCGGGAATAATAGGACTGAGCGCAGCGCGTGCTTTGTTGGCTGAGGGCCATAGTGTCACGATTGTTGATCGCGACCCGGCAGGTGACAAGGCATCCTTTGGTAATGCCGGCGGACTTGGTGTCACCGAGATTGTGCCAGCAAGCGTACCGGGACTTGTCTGGAAAGTACCAGGTTGGTTGTGTGATCCGCTCGGTCCACTGTCAGTGCGTCCTGCACATTTCCCGAAGCTTGTCCCATGGCTTGCGCGCTTTATGCATAGCAGCTCACAATCGGAAATGTTGCGTATTACCAAGGCTCTCGCAGCACTAACTGCGCCGGTTTATGATGATTATATGCCGTTGTTGGAGGAGCTGAAACTAACCCATGAGCTCCACCAGGTTGGCGCATTGTGGGTCTATGAGACAGAAGCAGCCTTCAAAGCAGACGCGTTTGATCGCGACCTCAGGCGCAGTTACGGCATTGTCTTCGATGAGCTGGATGGTTATGAGGCACGCAGGCTTGAGCCAGCTCTTGGAAAAGCTGTCGTTCGCGCTGCAATGACGCCGCAGTGGTCTCATTTTGATGATCCTAAACGTGTCGTGGATCGTCTGCGTGAATTTGTTGTTGCTCAGGGCGTAAAGCTTGTAAGCGGCGAAGCTGTAGCCATTGAAAGCAAGCAATTGCGTTTGGCAACTGGTAAGGCAGTCGACTTTGATCAGTTGATTATTGCGACAGGCGCGTGGTCAGCACGTCTTGCAAAGTCGATAGGTGATCGCGTGCTGCTTGAAAGCGAACGCGGCTATAACATCACGATACCTAATTCTGGCGTATCGCTTACGCGTGAAGTGATTTTCGCCGAACGCAAATTCGTGGCCACACCGATGGATATGGGATTGCGTATCGGAGGCGCTGCCGAGTTTGCAGGGCTTGAAACTGCGCCCAATTATGCACGCAGCAATGCTCTCGCAAAGCTTGCGCGTATTTATCTTCCCGATCTAAAATCGGAGGAGGGAACGCGCTGGATGGGACATCGTCCGACAACGCCGGATAGCCTGCCCGTGATCGGACGCTCGCCACATCGCGACGACGTTATCCATGCCTATGGTCATAGCCACGGAGGTCTGACACTCGGACCAACCACAGCTCGCCTGATTGCAGACCTCGTTGCTCGTAGACAATCTGCCATTGATCTCTCACCTTTTTCCGTCAGCCGCTTTTCCTGACCTGGAGCGTATTATGAATCCGCATACTTTTATCTGTGTCGATGCTCATACTTGCGGCAACCCCGTTCGGGTTGTTTCTGGTGGGGCACCGATTTTGCCGAATGTCAGCATGGCGGAAAAGCGTCAGCTTTTTTTGCGTGATCATGATTGGGTGCGTCAGGCACTGATGTTTGAACCCCGTGGTCATGATGTGATGTCTGGATCGGTTCTCTATCCGCCATCCCGCGACGATTGCGACCTCGGGGTACTGTTTATCGAAGTATCCGGTTGTCTGCCAATGTGCGGACACGGCACGATCGGCACTGTCACAGTTGCACTTGAACAGGGTTTTGTCGTTCCAAAGACCGAAGGAAAACTCGCACTCGAAGTTCCGGCTGGTCGCGTGGAGGTCGAGTACAAGCGCAACGGCCGGTTCGTTGACGAAGTCCGCATATACAATGTGCCCGCCTATCTCCATGCCAGCGAAGCGAAGATCGACGTTCCGGGCATGGGCGAGCTTGTGGTCGATGTTTCCTATGGTGGAAATTTTTATGCCATCATTGAACCGCAGAAGAACTGGGCCGGCCTTGATAATATGAGTGCTGACGATATTCTCAAAATCAGTCCGCTGATCCGCACGCTGGTACAGGAAGCTGTGGCGCCGATCCATCCTGAAGATGACCGAATTGCTGGCGTCAGCCATGTTATGTGGGCTGACAAGGGAAAACATCCTCAAGCTGATGCCCGCAACGCTGTTTTCTATGGCGATAAGGCTATCGATCGTTCGCCCTGCGGAACGGGTACATCGGCCCGCATGGCGCAGCGCGTCGCTAAAGGATTGCTGCACGTTGGCGAAACGTTCGTACATGAATCGATCATTGGTACACTGTTCCATGGTCGGGTGGAGAGTGCCACGGAAGTTGGCGGTCGGCCTGCCATTCGGCCGAGCATTGGTGGTTGGGCGCGTGTCACAGGCTATAATACGATCCTTGTGGACGAGCGCGATCCGCTTGCCTTTGGCTTCCAGGTAAAGTGAGGCGATCATGATCCTCGAAGAACGCGACTATCATATCGTTCCGGGTCGCATGGCGGAATTCATTGCGACATATGAAAAGCTTGGCCTTGAAATCCAGACAGAAATCCTCGGCGGCTTCGTAGGACATTTCGTCTGCGATATTGGCGAACTGAACCATGTTGTAGCGCTGTGGCGCTATGAAAACATTGCCGAACGCGAGGAAAAGCGCGCGCGCATGCTCGTTCATCCAGGATGGCAAGCCTATCTCGAAGCGATCAAGGGCATGATTGAACGTCAGACTATCCGCATTCTTAAGCCAACTGCAATTTCACCAATGGTGTAGCCATGAAATCCGTTCTGCCTGCCCTTGCTGATCTTGTTCCTGAGCGCATGAAGCCGGGAACTGATCTTATAGCTGAAGGTAGACAGCTTTCTCGCGACTGGCGGGTTGGTAGAAATGCCTTTCTCGACGCGAATAATGTTACCTGCGAGGCGGAATATAAACGACGCAAGGCCTCCGAAGGCCGCATGATGCAACATGCGCATATAGGCTTTCGTAGCGTTGAGCGGACTGTTGAAGCGATTGGCGAAGTGCACGGCACCTGTGCCAGTCGCAGCGTGACGGTCGATCGTTTCGGTATTACGCTTGACTGGTCAATGGGTTACCCGGTTGCACTGCGCAAAGATCGACCCAAGGGAACAGGCATTGTTCTAAACGGGCCTGAGGACTTTGCACGCATCACCAATGCCGCACCGGCGGCTGCGCATTTTGGCGACTTCATGCTCGGATTACCCGGTGCTATCGAGAACACCAAGGGTGCGCTTGCCGCAGGGGCTACTGCCATTGGTAATCTGGGGCAATATTTCACCTTCCGCTTGCCCTATTGGGATGATGATGTTGCAACGACTGAAGCTGCTGTCACAGCGCTTGGTTTGATCGCGGCTCAAGATGAGGAGGTGCTCGTTCACTCCAATCTGGACGACGGTTTTGCAGGGCTATTTTCAGATATGAGTTCGGCGCTTGGCATGGTGCTGATCGAGCGGCATATCGTTGAAAACCTGATCGGCGGGCGCATGTCGCATTGCTTCGGTCACCATTACACAGCACCACTCGTGCGAATGGCATTCCATAAGGCTTTGGCGACATTCAGCGATGCACCGGGCACTATGCTATTCGGCAATACGGTGAGTTATAAATCAACCTCGGCAGGTAATTTTGCCAGTCTTGCAAGCTATTTGCAGGCTGATATCTGGGCCTTGGCGCGCATTCATACAGGACATGCAATCAACCCTGTACCTGTGACCGAAAATCAGCGCATACCCGATGTTGATGAAATCATTGATGCACAGACTTTTGCCACCCGCATGGCAGAACACGCGATCCCAACAGCCAGTCTGATCGACCTAGCACAGGTGGATAAAGCTGCTGATGGTCTGATCGAAGCCGGGCAGCGTTTTAGTCAGAATGTTCTGTCCGGTCTTGAAGAAGCGGGCGTCAATATCAATGACGCGGCAGCGCTTATGCTTGCCTTGCGTCGTATCGGGCCGAAACGGTTGGAAAGCCTCTATGGCGCGGGCCGCGAAGATGCAACTGCCTGGGGTGGTCGTCGCTCGGTCATGTTGGCTGAGTGGGTCGAGGAGCTTGAAGAAAGTGCACATGGATGGGTTGAACGCATTCCGGAGCCTGCACGTATAGACATTGCTGAAAGTGGTTTGCGAGGATGCATCGCCTCATCGGACGTGCATGAGCATGGCAAGAACCTGATCGAGCGCATTCTTGGCATGAGTTCCGTCGGTATCATTGACGGAGGCACCTCTGCGGACCCGGAAGCGGTCGTTGCCACAGCCCTTGCCGAAAAAGCCGATATCATCGCTATATCGACGTATAACGGCATCGCATTGCGCTATGCTCGTGATGTGCTGGCAGCTCTCAAAGAGGCTGGTTCCAATATGCCCGTTCTGATTGGTGGAAAGCTCAATGAGATCCCTGAAGACTCAAATTCGGGGCTTCCGGTAGACGTTAAAGCCGATATTGAGGCGATTGGTGCTTTGCCTTGCGAAACGCCCGAAACGATGACGAAGTTTATCGAGAATTTCATTAAAAACACAAATAAGGGAACAAAAGCATGACACGTTGGACAGGTGTATTTCCGGCCGTTACCACAAAGCTCAAGCAAGACGGTGCGCTTGATCTCGATGCCACTGCTGCTTCGATAGAGCGGTTGATCACCAATGGCGTTTCCGGCGTCATTGTACTGCCAATGCTTGGTGAAAATGCCTCGCTGAGGGCCGAAGAACGTGATCAGGTTATTCTGGCAGCAAAAGAAGTTGTCGCTGATCGCGTGCCGCTGCTCTCTGGCCTCGCTCAGATCTCGACGGCCGATGCGGGAGCTGCTGCTCGTCACTATGAAAAGCTTGGCGCTCAGGGTCTGATGGCGTTCCCATCGCTTGCCTATAAGACCGACCCGCGAGAGACCGTGGCCTGGTACAAATCGCTTGCTGCAAGCAGCGGTTTGCCGATCATGATCTACAATAATCCCATTGCTTACGGTGTGGATGTGACACCAGAAATACTCAAACAATTGGAGGAGACCCCCTCGATTGTTTGCATCAAGGAAGAGTGTGGCGACATTCGTCGTGTGACCGATCTTTACAATGCATGTGGCGAGCGTTTCTCGGTGTTCTGTGGCGTGGATGACCTGATTGTTGAAAGTCTGGCATTGGGCGTCACTGGCTGGGTTTCGGGTATGACCAATGTCTGGCCTGCCGAATGTGTAAAACTGTTCAACCTTGCTTGGTCTGGGGACTTCGAAGAAGCACGCAAGCTATATCGTTTGCTGACGCCGTCTTTCCATCTCGATACGCATGTGAAGCTGGTTCAGTATATTAAACTTGCTGAAAAGCTGGTCTATGGCGCACCCGAATGGGTGCGTGAGCCGCGTCTTCCTTTGGTGGGAGACGAGCGCGTGCATGTTGAAACTGTCGTGAATGACGCCATCGCCAAGCTCGCCTCCTTGAAGGATTAAGCCATGCGCTTTACGAAGATGGTCAATGTCGTCGGCGTTCATGCTGCCGGCGAATTAAATGAGGTAATCACTGGCGGCGTTCTCGACGTGCCGGGCTCTTCGATGTTTGAGAAAATGCAGTATCTTGAAAGCCAAGCTGATGATCTGCGCAATTTTCTGCTAAACGAACCGCGTGGTCGGGTAACGCAATGCGTTAATCTTGTTCTGCCAGCGACAAAACCCGAAGCGGATGCTGGTTTTGTCATTATGGAGTCGGATTTTTATGTGCCGATGTCCGGCACCAACACAATCTGCACCGTAACGGCTCTGCTGGAAACGGGCATGATCGCGATGAAGGAGCCAGAAACAAAACTGGTTCTGGAAGCTCCGGCAGGGCTCGTGCCGGTGACGGCGCAGTGTGAAAACGGCAAATGCGTAAGCGTTACATTTGAGAACGTTCCATCTTTTGTTTTCGCGCTCGATGCAAAGGTTGACGTGCCGGGGCTTGGGACCATTACTGTTGATGTAGCCTATGGCGGGATGATTTATGTTCTGGTCGATGCAGCATCAATCGGCTTTAACGTCGACAAAGCCGAAGCAGCCAGGCTCGTCGAAGTTGGTGAGAGGATCAAGAAAGCCGCCGCTGAACAGCTTCCGGCTATTCATCCGGAAAACCCGGAAATCCATACGATTAATCAGACGCTGTTTGCGGGGCCCCTGGAGGAGCGCGATGGTGTCAAGCGTTCCCGCAATGCTGTGATTGTATCGCCGGGTCGCATCGATCGCTCACCGTGTGGAACTGGTACAAGTGCACGATTGGCGGTGATGCATGCGCGCAGGCAGGTCGCGGTTGGTGAAACATTCATTCATGAATCGATCATTGGTACCGAATTTATCGGTCGCGTGCTTAAAGAAACCACATGTGGCGGTCAGGCGGCCATTCGTCCGGCGATAACCGGACAGGCATGGATCACTGCTTTCCATAATTATGTACTCGACCCGACAGATCCGTTCTCGACGGGGTTTCGCCTTGGCGACACCTGGCCGGGCAATTAATTGAGAAAGAGCGCCAAATGTCGATAGCTCTCGCTGATGACGGTTGCCGTCTGTACTATGAGGTGACGGGCGAGGGCGAACCCGTCGTGCTTATCCCCGGTCTGGGGGGCGATGGCCGCTTCTGGCGGGGTGTCGAGAAGGCTCTCAACGGGCTTAAGATCATCACGATTGATCATCGAGGGGCGGGGAGAAGCGACCGCCCCGACAAAGGCTATTCTATCCAGCAAATTGCAAGCGATGTTGTGACTGTTTTAGATGCAGAAAGGATCGATGCCGCCCATCTGGTTGGCCATTCAACCGGCGGTACGGTGGTACAAACCATTGCGCTTGATGCGGCTGAGCGTGCCAGGTCATTGGTCATAAGCGGAAGCTGGGCACGTTCGGATGCACGCTTTCGTGCGCTGTTCTTGTCGCGTTTGGAGATGATGCGGAAGGGTGAGGTGACGGCGTATCAAAACCTCACGCATGTGTTCGGCTATACGCCGGAATGGATAGCCGCACATGAAGCCGAACTTCTTACGGCGGTTACCAGCGCGGCCGAAAATCTTATCCCATACTCGGTGACCGCACAGCGCATCGCTATGTTGCTAGACTTTGATCGGTCGCAAGAGCTGACAGCGATCAATCAGCCGACGCTTTTACTCGGCGCGCGTGACGATATCATGATCCCATATTATCATGTCGAAGAACTGCATCATCTCATTGCACATTCACTTATCCAGGAAATGCAAGGGGGCCATTTTTATCCGCGCGTTGCTCCTCAAGAATTTGCAGACGTTGTGGCCAATTTCTTAGGTGTTTGATCTGCTCAGTTACAAGAAAAAGGCCTGTCAGCATGGAGCGCGCTTTCGTATCGACGCAGTTATGCTGTAGGCACAGGGACGTCGATGAACCCGAAAATCTTCCGCAATACGTGAACCACGCAGTTTTCTGGCGCCTGTTGGGCATGCTGAAGACCCGAAAAATCCCGACGGTACCGCCATTGAAGACTTTTGCGATCTCCGCAAGGAATTGGTCGACAGGTCGCGGCTCTATCTTGACCGAGCCACAGGCCATTTCTTCGGCAATAACCAAGATGGCGCAAAAATCTCGCAGGCGCGATCCAGACCCGGCTTGGCCGCGTTGTATGCTTGCCACCAATCCTGAGGTTGTGAACTCAGATATACTGGCATTCATCCGGAGCTGATTGTTACTTCTGTGGCCAGGGCCGCTGCACGCGACCCTGGCTATCCGAAGCGCAGATTTACAGCGTCCAGCCTCCGTCTATCGTCAGGCTCGACCCAGTCATAAACGAGGCGTCTGGACCTACGAGGTAGGACACCATTCCCGCAATTTCCTCTGGGTTGGCAACGCGCTTCAACGGGCTTCGGTCTGACAACATCTCAATAGCGCCAGCATTCATATCCGTATCAGTTGGGCCAGGCTGAATGTTGTTGACGGTGATGCGCCGAGGAGCGAGATCAAGAGCCAAGCCCTTCACCATTGCTGCGACCGCAGCCTTGGAGAACTGGTAGACGCTCGTTCCCGCCATACCAGTGCGTTCTGCCGTGTTCGATCCGATCGTGATGACGCGGCCGCCATCCTTCATGTGTGGCACCGCGGATTGGATGGAAAGGAATACGCCTCGAATATTAATGTTAATCATAAGATCGAGCTCTTCGAGACTAACCGCATCCACCGTGTTAAGCCGCAAAATTCCAGCGTTGACAACGATAGCGTCGATTGGCCCGAAGATATCGATCGTCTTAGCCACTGCGCCCCGGATGGCTTCAGCGTCTGCGCTGTCGGCCTGAATTGCAATGGCGCGGCGCCCACTCTTCTTGACCTCGTTCACGAGAGCCTCAGCACTGTCCGGCCGCGATACGTATGTGAAGGCAACGTCGTAGCCCTCTTTTGCCAGTCTTTCTACCGCAGCGGCGCCGATGCCACGGGCTCCTCCAAATACGAGTGCAGTCTTTCGTTCGTCGATCGTCATGGGGTCTCCTTTTCTTGACAGATCAGTCCATAATTATTTAAATGAAAAGGCCTCAGTATTGTCTGAGGACGCATTAAGCCTTCAAGCGCTCCGTTGCAAAGCGTGCCATCGCCTTCAGATCGGCGGCTTTTGCGCCGCCGCGCGCGGCGATCTGCAGTCCCGTCATGGTCATCTGGATGAACGCTGCAGCCTCATTAGGATTTAGCGCAGCGTTGACCTCCCCCAATTTCTGGCCCTCTGACACCCTCTCAGCGATGCGTCGACCCAGTGCCATGCTGGCGGCGCTGCGGCGCGCATTAAGGTCCGGGTCGGTCGCACCGAATTCGCTGACGGATCCAACCCCCATGCACCCCAGCGCTCGCTCGGAATCGTCATCCACCACGATGCCAGCAAGCAAATTCTCGATTCCCTTCAAAGGCGATATCGGGCCGCATAGCCTGCTGACATGGCCAGTGTTTGACATCTGCTGATAAGTATCGAGTGCTTCCAGATACAGAGTGCGTTTGTCGCCGAAGGCACCATAAAGGCTCTGCCTGCCGATCCCCATAGCCTCACGCAAGTCATCGGTGGAAGTCGCGGCGAATCCTTTTGCCCAGAACACTCCAAGTGCTTTCTTCAACGCCGCGTCGCGGTCGAATTCTCGTGGTCTCGCCATGCACGCAAACTATTCATTATGGACCGAGCTGTCAATAACTAAATTCTCGCAGTCTAATGTAGGAGTTGCGCGATCATGTGCTTTGCATAACGACACGTGCAAACAAGCTTACTATTCCGGCACATTGACTGTTAGGCCATGCTTCTGTTTAGCACTTCGAATGCTAGAGATCGCGTTTCAAATAGCTCTGCCAATTCATTTTTAGGACGCCCAGTCCCTTCCGTGTGCCTTGATAGACTCAACCGGTTCTGTCGCGTCGATGGCGTAGTATTTTCCGTCCTATGCTTCAATGCGATGGGAAAGAATATCGAAGCGCACTCCAACGTCGCTCAATGAATCCGGCGGGTCATCAAAATAGCGACTGACTTCTGCAAGAGCCCGTGCGAGATCGTCATCGTTGTGATTGCCAGTCAATTTAACCAGCACGCGCTTGTATGGGTAGGCAACATGAACAATAAGGCGATATCTAACGCCCTCATACCAGAAATTGAGGTGTGAACCCGGACTTTCACGGGGGCATTTTTTCGCGCGAATGCAATAAAGGACTAAGGTTCAGGTTTCACATGGAGCCGCCACCATGACAGAGGCAGTCCTTCAAGCAATACAAAATAGTGAGACGAGCCCGATGGCGCTCTCCCGATGGTAGGGGAGAAAAGAATACTATTGCTAAATGGAAGAATAGAACTTCCTGGCTGATCAAGATCGAACGTTAGTCAGCACAAAATGAATGTCCTGGCGCGCAGCGCACTGTTAGACCCACTAAGTTGTGGGATGTTAATTGCGGTAGCACTAAACGGATAGAATGCTATGTTTTCAACGCTTGCAAGCATATGTTTCCCAGACTTGGCCGGATGCGCATTGCTCCCCCCGCAATCAGTGTATCCGGCTATTTTTCCAAAGCACGGCGTGGTGCAGTGAATTCAAAAACCGGGCCACTGGTCCACGGAATCGTGTCGAATCCGCCAGTAGCTTGCTGAAAAACTCGTGCCTAAATCGTTGAATGGGAAAATTTTTAAAGCTGCTCGCGCCTCTCGGGCAGCCACTACCTGTGTGGCCGCCCGACACGCAAGGTATAAAAAGTCGAGCAAATGATCGTCAATACGAATAAAACAATAGGCTTTAGTTTATCGAAGAAAGTAAGTTTCGGTCATGAAAGACTAAATAAACTGGCGGCGATGAAGCCGGTCATTGACCGGTGGCATCTCTTCAGACGCCGACTTCATCACCGGCCCCCGCATCTCTTTAATAACCTGGGGGAGGAGTTGCGCTCAAGACGCAAATGTCCCAAATTAATTCTCGTTTTGCCTCATAGAAAATTGCAGCCCTTAGTCCCAGCCTTCGGAGACTGATCAAGGTCATTCATGCAAGCATCGGGTGGTTTTGTGCGGTAAATGAACTTTACGAATGCTGCGTCAGCGCAATGTAGAAAATTTATATGGCTTCCGGCTTCGTTCTATCATCGTGGTTGATCGAAAAATATCGGGGTCGGTTTTTCCGCTCAGTTGAATGGAAATAAATAAAGAAAATATTTTTAGTATTTTGACTTTACAAACAATCAATACAAGCTAGCGAAAGCTGACATATGTTAAATATAGTCTGCTTTAGTTGACCGTAAAAAAATATTTCTACTAAACAATCGAAAAATACCGACTGATTTGTACATATCTGTTTCAGACCATCCGTCTTACTGTAGTGAGACGTTTGATGCCGTTTTCCAGCGGACGCTGGCCATCGCAATAGTCCTGCCATGCACTCGATGTCTTCAACAAGGCTGGAACAGTGCGAATAGTATATCGATTTGGATTAAGATCAGATTTCACCTGCGTCCAATTGAGTGGCATAGAGACGTTAGCGCCCGGTCGTGCGCGCGGCGACAACGGCGCTACGGCCGTCGCCATGCGATCATTGCGCAAATAGTCGAGAAAGATGCGACCGCTGCGCAAACTCTTGGACATTTTGATCAGATAAAGATCGGGATTGTCGCGAGCCATATGCTCGCAGACATCGTGCGCAAATCCCTTTGCCTCTTTCCATGATAAAGGCTTTCTTTTGTTCACGGCAAGTGGCGTCACGACATGCAGTCCCTTCCCACCAGTCGTTTTACAGAAACTGATTAAGCCCAATTGATCCAAACGATCACGCATCTCGCGCGCCGCCGTGACCACCGCTGAAAAGGCGACATCGGGGCCCGGATCGAGGTCGAATACGAGGCGGCCTGGTACTTCCGGTGTACCAGGCTCACAATTCCATGGGTGGAGCTCAATACCGCCAATTTGTGCGATGGCTACCAAGCCCTCAACCCGATCGACTTGTAGATAGGGTTTCTTGTCGCCGAAAACTTTTACCAGCTCGAGGAGATTGGAACTGCCAGGCATTGCGTGACGTTGGAAAAACTGCTCGCCACTTATGCCGTCCGGCGCTCGTATAATGGAGCATGGTCGCCCTCTGACATGTTCGATCAACCAATCCCCAACGGCCTCGTGATAATGCGCAAGGTCTTCCTTTGTCACAGGCTTGTTATCATCGGCGTCAGGCCATAGCGGTTTATCAGGATTGGAAATCATCACTCCCATCACCTCTGCCTTACCGCCCTTGCGAGGGAAACGCTTCTCCGGCGTGGCAACAGGTTCAAGTGTTTCGTGTTTTGCCGGCGATGCCGGCTTCTCTGTTGTCACCTCGTCAACTGGTTTGTCCTCGCGCAATCCCTTGAACGCGGCCTGACGGACGAGACCGTCACCGGTCCATCCCGCAAATTCGATTTCGGCGACAAGTTCAGGCTTTAGCCAGACAATCTCTTTTCCGCTTTTTGGCGCCCCGATTCCGGTGAAAGGTGACGTTTTTGTTTCAGCGGCGCGCAACTTGGGAAGAAGAGTTTCGAGCTTTTTTGCACCATAGCCGGTGCCTATCCGTCCGACATAGACGAGATGATCGCCTTGGTAAACACCTGCCAAAAGCGAACGAAACTTTCCATTGGTCTTAGAATATCCGCCGATCACCACCTCATGTCCCGCACGGCATTTTGACTTTGCCCAGGTGTTGCTTCTGCCCGATATGTACGGTGCGTCCGATACTTTGGAGACGATGCCTTCCAGCGACAGCCTGCATGCTGAGCGTAGGATTGCGTCTCCGCCCGTTTCGAAATGCTCCACGAAGCGCAACCGAGGATCCTTCATCTTGTCCTCAGAAAAGAGGGCTTGCACCCGGGCCTTTCGCTCAACCAAAGCCATTTCTCGCATATCCTCACCATCAGCAAACAAAAGATCAAAGGCAAAGAAGACCAGATCCGCTGTGGCACGTTCCGATAGGGCCGCCTGAAGTGCCGCAAAATCGGGTGCTCCGTGGTCGTCGAGCGCGCAAATCTCGCCATCGACGATGCAATCGGGAAGCCCGGTGGCGGCTTTGGCAATTTCGGGGAATTTTGTTGTCCAGTCGAGACCCTTGCGCGTCTTCAGCGTCACCTTTCCGGCCAAGACGCGTAACTGAATACGATAGCCATCAAATTTAATCTCATGAACCCAGTTGGCACCTGATGGCGGCCGAGCACGCGTTTCACAAAGCTGCGGCGCAATAAATTCCGGCAGATCAGTAGCGGCAACGCTTCGTCGCTTCATGTTAGTTTTTCGACGATCTGCCGCAAGACCTTGCTTGCTGTCCCAAACGGCGTTGGCCTGAACACTGCTATCATCCATCATGAATGGCTTAGGCTTCCTGCCCTTGCCACTGGCGATTTGGTCCATCGTACGGCCGGACGCGACCGATGTCATGTGCTCATCGAGCACCGCCGCGCCATTCTTCTCCAAGGCATGTTCGTCTTGATGTTTGATGAGGAGCCAGTTGGTGCGTCTGCCGCCGTCCCGATCATTGCGCATGCGCACCAGCACGAAGCTGCCATGCAGGCGCTTCCCCTGCAGAATAAATTTTAAATCACCCTTTTTTAAAGCTTCTTCCGGTGATGCTTTTCCTTCCGGCTTCCAATAGCCGCGATCCCAAAGCATGACAGTGCCGCCGCCGTACTGACCGCTCGGAATCGTTCCCTCGAAGTCACCATAATCAAGCGGATGATCCTCTACTTCAACCGCCAGTCGCTTATCGTGTGGATCAAGCGAGGGGCCCCTGGTGACTGCCCAGCTCTTAAACACGCCGTCAAGTTCAAGACGGAGATCATAATGAAGCCTGGTTGCGTCGTGTTTTTGGATAATGAAACGAAGGCGATCGGATCGACCAATGACAGCGTCGCCACTGGGCTCATCGGTCTTCTTGAAATCCCGCTTTGAGCGATACTTTGACAGTTTTACTTTTGCCATTGCACAATCTCAACTTTAGACCCGTAGGAACACAACAGGGCAGAAGTGTTGGAAACCCACTGGCGTCCTTATAGTTCCCTTATAATTGCTGAGCCGTTGCTACAGGCTTTGCTCGACTGCGTTGTAAACCTTCGGAACGTTTGCTCCTTTTTGCTCACGAGATGCTGAGCGACCCAGCAATTTGTGCGTGAAGCCAATACCTTGATGAAATCCGCGAATAGCGTTGTAGGCTTTTGATTGCAAAGATGGCATCTAATCAGAAGGCGGTCATTTCCGCCGTCCGGAAAGGAACGCGGTTACTGCAAGGAGCTGGATTGCCGCGGCGAGTGCAAAAATGGTGAGCGGAGACATTGCTCTTGCAATTCCGAAAAGTGCGGGCGCGAGAGCATAAATTGCTTGGCTAATCGCAACAATTAGAGGCACGACCCTAGCGACATCGGCTTTATTGAATTCGACTTGGGCGATCAACGGCGGCAGCGACGTCGCGTTGCCGATGCCAAGCCCGAACAGCAAAACTCCGACGATCATCAAAGCTTCATTATCGCCACCCGTCGCCAAGAGGATTAGCGAGCCTATGATCTGAACTCCATAGCTTGCCGAAGCGATGAGACGTCGATCGGCCCAACTAGGCATAAACCAGCCGATGCTGGTGCGCCCAACGATCGCTGAAACGGTAGCGCCCCCCATGAGTAAACCTGCGTTTCGGGATCCAAAAACTGGAACAATAACTGAAAACAGATGCGCCAGCAGTCCAATCTGCGCGAACAATCCGGCCGCCATACCTATAGCGAGCGTGACGAACCGTCGGTCGCGCCATAATGAGCTGCCTGACATTGTTATAGGGGACTGCGAAGCCGTCAGTGGTGCTGCTTGACTCGACTGTCCTCCGTCGGGAGATTGCCCCAAGGCCTCGGGAGATTTGGAAAACACCACAATAGCCAGAACAATCACGGTCGTAACCATAAAAATTCCGACAATAATTGCAGCCATTTCGAACCCGATCGAAGCAATCAGCATCACCCACAAAGGAGAGAAAATGACGCCACCCACGCTCGCTCCATTATAGGCCATGGAAAGTGCTGCGGGACGGCTCTTGATAAACCAGGGAGTAACAATGGCATTCACCGCAGCTGCACCCATCGTAACCCAGCCTGTTCCGGTCAAAACAGCGGCGAAAAACAGATGCCAAGGCTGATCGGCTATAGACCAACCTACGACGCCAGAGGCAAGAAGGACGGCTCCTGCGACTGTTAGAGCAGGAACTCCCGCCAGCCGATAGAGCCGAGGAAGATTTGCAACGACCACCGCACCGACCAAGAAATGCAGCGTTGTGGCAGTTGAAACGAGCGCCACAGACCATCCGGTTCGCTGCACCACCATCTGCAAGTAGATAGGCGGTCCATAAAAACCAATCCCCCAGCCAAATATTGCCAGGACGAAGGTCCCGGCCACGACATGCCAACCGAAAAATGGCGCCGCTTTGGCAGTTCGCATAAAGGTCATGAAGATTGCTCCAATGGTCATTGGCCATTGTTACAGCCTTCTACGAAGGAATGCTTCGGTCTTGATCGAAGTGTTTGCGTATTGACTTTGCTGCGGTGAATTTCAATGTCACCACGGATGCGTCCGGCGTGACCACGAGCATAGTGCAATCCTGCGGCCATAACACTGGTTTTGGGTGGAGATTAGCGGGTGAGTTAGAACCTATGGGGTCACGCGATCGCATGGCAAAACAAGCTGAAGTGTCGAGCCTTCATGAAGCCTTCTAGTTAACGGGAGTAAAATCGGCGGGAGTTGTGGTGAACGGTGCAAAAAATGCTTGGCGGCGAGAGCCTGCCTTCTAGTCGTTGTCGACTGGTGTACGGCAAGTATCGTAGATACGGGTAAAACACTCCTGATCGACGCCTGCGGAAGTGCGGCAAACACTCTCCGCAAAGGTTTTGCATTCCGTCTCACTGCTCCCGAACCCTTCTCCCTCATCCGCATGAGCGGAAGTTGCAGCAGCTAGAATAATCAACGTGATACAATATTTTAACATTGTTTTTGTCACCTATTTAAATCCACATTCGAAATAATACATATTTTTCAGTTATTTATAACCACCGATAATTGGAGGTTGATTCTTGGGTGAAGTCTGGGTGAAGCCACCTAGGTCTTATAGTGGTAAGTGTTACGTTCAGGCGATCTCGGGTGTCTGTCCCTGGGACACTCCGTCATGCCGCAATTGCTCGATATCTGTTTCGGTGAGCAAAAGATCGACACTTGAAACAGGGTGAAGGGGGCGCTCACGCCTTCACCTTACCTAAACGCGGTGTGTCTGGCGGAGGGTAAGTTCCAACCGCTCTCGTTCTCGATGCGGTTGTGCGAAGTGTCCAACATCGATAGCACCGAAATCCTATTCTTTCCTGCCCTCTGTTGGACAACGGTGCATGCGAGCCGAATGTTGATAATTCCTCAGAAATCAAAATCAGGAATTAGCCAGGGAAAGGGGCCGGTTGTGGAGGAGGGTCAAAAGGGCTGAGTTGATGTAGAGGCATTCGTGCCCCGCTTTAATACTCGGAAACAGCCAATATTGTTGAGTTTATTCAGATTGATAGAGGCTGCGTTCCTAACCCTTCAGCTTGATTGAAATGCGCGGGAACGCGTTGAAGTTGCATCCCATAAATTGGGGTACTGTGAGGGGTTGTAATAGCGCGGTGCATTGGGATGAGGTGTGCAGCCTTCATGAACCTTCGGGAGAATTCTATTCTCCGTTGTTAACAGCTCACAGCGCATTTCTACCTCGTCGCGATAACGCGCCCTGATATATAGTCTAACCTCATAGCGGGACTCTTGAACAATGCAGCCAGAATATATCGCCGAAGTAAAACCCTTCCTCCCGAGGTTCTGCTTGGGTGAAAATGTAGTCGACTCAACTTTCACGGGATTTCGACCCACCAGGATGCTGTCTTGATTGGACCTTTCAAACCGGAACAGAGCCGCAGGATTTAGAAAGCTCATCTGCGTGCTTTGGACCTCGCGGTTCCCGTCGCCAATTGCGGAGTGACGATCCTGGAAAAACCAAGCCGTCTATTCTCACACGACATCTAAGGAGAGAAATTATGGAGCAGGCAACATTTGGAGCCGGCTGCTTCTGGGGAGCGGAGGCATTCTTCCGTGAAATCGACGGGGTAATCGATACACGTGTTGGCCATTCAAGTGGTACAGACGGATCAACCACTGCCGCTCGCATCGAAGTGGTACAGATCGATTTCGACCCGCAGGTTCTTTCTTACGATGCGCTGATCCGCTTCTTTTGGGACAGTCATGACCCGATCTCCTTGGACAGGCAGGGTGAGGAAACCGGTGAAGGTGTTCGCTCCGCAATTTTTGTGCATTCGAGCGCTCAGGCGAACGAGGCAGGCCGACTACGCGACGTTTTCAACGCCACTTCCCTCAAGCCTGCGACCACCCAGATCATCCCCTTTAAAGGTCTAGAGATCGCAGATGAAAAACAACAGCGTTACTTAGAGAAGAACAGCGCCGCGACGTGTTCAGTCAATATTTGACGGACTGCCTTCGTTAAACCCAGTCCCTTATGGGACGCCTTTTCTTTGACAGATGGAATATTCATGAAACCCCTTCTTTTTGCGGCCGCCACCTTTTGCGCGCTGAGTTCCCTTGCACCTGCGGTACAGGCCAAGACGCTGGTTTATTGTTCAGAAGCAAGTCCGGAAGGCTTCGATCCAGCACGCTATACTGCAGGATCGACTTTCGATGCATCGTCGAAAACCATCTACAATCGGCTTATCGAATATAAACGCGGCTCCACGGAAATCGTGCCAGCTCTTGCGGAACGTTGGGAAATCTCAGAAGACGGCAAGACCTATACTTTTCATTTACGTGAAGGCGTAAAATTCCAGAGCAATGACATTTTCACTCCGTCGCGTCCTCTCAATGCAGATGATGTTGTCTTCAGCTTTCTAAGGCAGTCGGGTGATGCGGCTTATACGGCTTCTGCAGAAGATGCCGTGTGGTCGTACTACAATGATGTGGGCATTCCTCAGCTTGTAGAAAAGCTGGAGAAGGTCGATGATCTTACGGTGCGGTTTGTCCTCAAAGAGCCAACCGCTCCCTTCCTCGGTCTGCTTGGCCTTGATTTTGCATCCATCCTTTCAAAAGAATACGCCGATCAGCTCGCAGCCTCAGGACGTCTTAGCGATCTTAACCAAAAGCCAATCGGCACCGGACCGTTTCGTTTCATCGCCTATCAGACCGACGCTGTAATTCGCTACGAAGCTTTCAGCGAATACTGGGGCGGCAGGCAGCCTCTCGACACGCTTATTTTTGCCATCACAACTGATCCGGCGATCCGTATCCAGAAACTTAAAGCCGGAGAATGCCAGGTCGCCGTTTATCCCGCGCCGGCAGATATTCCGGTTCTCAAAGACGACAAAAGCCTCAAAGTTATTCAACGACCAGGGCTGAATGTGGGGTATCTGGCGTTCAACACCACAGAAAAGCCATTTGACCGACCAGAGGTCAGAAACGCAGTTACGCAGGCAGTCAATAAAAAGGCAATTCTGGACGCTGTCTATCAGGGTAGTGGAATTATTGCAGACAGTGTCCTTCCACCGGATATGTTCGGATTCAACAAGAATCTGAGAACTATCAGTTATGACCCGGATGCTGCACGTCAGAAGATCAAGGAGCTCGGACTGGAGGGGCAGAAGATAACACTGTGGGCTATGCCTGTCTCGCGCCCGTATAATCCCAATGGGAAGCGCGCCGCCGAACTACTGCAGGCGGATCTAGCGGCAGCCGGTCTGAAGCCGGAAATCATCACCTATGAATGGGGCGAGTATCTAAAGCGTTCCAACGACCCCTCGCATCAGGGTGCGGTTCTGGCGGGCTGGACTGCAGACAATGGCGATCCCGACAGCTTTTTGACGCCGTTGCTGAGCTGTAAATCGGTAGGGGGTAACAATAAAGCTGTATGGTGTAACCAGGCCTTTGATGCAGTGATTAGCGAAGCACGCAATACCACTGTTGAAGGGAGGAGGGCCGAACTCTATCAGCAAGCTCAGCAGATTGCAGCGGATGACGCACCTTGGATACCGCTGGCCAATGGTCTCATTACGGTCGTTACGGCTTCAAACGTTGAGGGCTATCTCATTGAGCCTTCTGACGCACACCGTTTCGACGGTGTTGATCTCGACAAATAATCTGCTCGTCAATCAGGCCCTGGCATTCTCTACAACGAGGTGTCAGGCGCCGTCGTGCTAGTTGAGAACTTCTACAATAGTTCTTCAGGGTGCTGCTCACAGCGTCGGGGCGATGAATATGAATGCGTATCTGGTAATCCTTGTTAGCCGGGTTGCCTCACTTGTCTCAAATGACATGCCCTCGCGCATTGAAGCGTAATAGGCATCAGCGCTTCGCTGTCGGCAGAAGTTCCATTTCACGGATCTGCCAGACTGTTTAAAGTCTGTTTTCCATCGCAGTTCTCCGATCGGGTTGTGGTTTCGTCATGCGGGTAATTCGTTGCTCATATCGATTTCAACGATACGCGCTTTTCGAGTTTGGCTGCTTCTTCCTTGCGCTCGCTATAACGGTCTGTGAGATGATCCGAGATGCCACGCGTCAGAAGTGTGAACTTCATCAGCTCTTCCATCACATCGACTACGCGATCATAGAAGGATGATGATTTCATCCGTCCAGCGTCGTCAAATTCCTGCCATGCCTTGGCGACGGATGACTGGTTTGGAATGGTGATCATTCGCATCCAGCGCCCCAGAACACGCATCTGATTGACGGCGTTGAAGCTCTGCGACCCGCCTGAAACCTGCATCAATGCCAGAGTTCGGCCCTGGGTCGGACGAATTGCTCCACCGGGCAAAGGTATCCAGTCGATCTGCGATTTCATGACGGCGCTCATGGCTCCGTGACGTTCTGGACTAGTCCAGACTTGTCCTTCTGACCACAGCATTGCCTCACGCAATTCCTGAACCTTTGGATGCTCTGCGGAACCGTCGTCTGGCAAAGGAAGACCATTGGCATGAAAGATACGCGTTTCAGCACCCATCGCATCGAGAAGTCCCTGCGCTTCCAGCGTCAAAAACCGACTGTAAGAGCGATCACGAAGTGAGCCATAGAGCAAGAGGATACGAGGCTTATGCTTTGGAGAGTCGGCGCGTAGTGCATCCAGGTTGGGCAATGCGAAGGAATTCTGATCGAGGTTCGGCAGGTCCATGTCAGCGGGACTTTCTTTCATGGGTGATGACTTCTCCGTCCTCTTTGGTGAATGACGACACCGGATTTTCCAGAATGTCGAGAACCAGTTCTGACGGACGGCACAGTCTGGTGCCAAGAGGCGTTTCCACGATTGGACGATTGATCAGGATAGGATGCGCCATCATGAAGTCGAACAGTTCATCATCGGTCCATTTGGGATCAGACAATCCCAGTTCAGCATAGGGTGTGCCTTTCTCGCGAAGGAGTTGGCGAGGTGTCATCTGCATTGCAGTGAGCAGTTCGACCAGACGTTCTCGCGAAGGCGGATTCTTCACATATTCAATGACGACAGGCTGTTCGCCGCTGGCACGGATCAAGGCCAATGTGTTGCGAGATGTCCCACAATTCGGATTGTGATAGATCGTAACTGACATCAGAGTTTTCCGGCTTCATTGACTGGCTTTTGATTTGCACCGCGTTCGTACCAGTCCTTTGAGCGGTTCACGATCCAGACGACCGAGAGCATGACAGGCACTTCAACAAGAACGCCAACCACCGTTGCAAGTGCTGCTCCAGATGAGAAGCCAAACAGGCTGATTGCGGCTGCTACCGCCAGTTCAAAGAAGTTTGAGGCGCCAATCAATGCCGAGGGACCAGCAATGCAATGTTGCTCGCCTGAAATGCGATTCAACAGATAAGCGAGACCAGAGTTGAAATAGACCTGAATGAGGATCGGAACGGCCAGCACCGCAATGATCATGGGTTGTGCGATGATCTGCTCTCCTTGAAACCCGAATAGCAAAACGAGTGTCGCCAAAAGCGCTACCAGGGACAGGGGCTGTAGTGTCTTGAGCATTGCATCGAACGCTCGTTCTCCACCACTGGCGAGAATGCTTTTGCGCAGGATTTGCGCGATAATCACCGGAATGGCGATATAGAGGACAACCGACAAAACGAGTGTATCCCACGGGACAGTAATTGCCGACAGTCCGAGCAGTAGCCCGACGATAGGGGCAAAGGCCACAACCATGATCGCATCGTTCAGTGCGACCTGTGACAGCGTGAAATGCGGCTCGCCCTTGGTCAGGTTGGACCAGACGAATACCATTGCCGTGCAAGGGGCAGCCGCCAAAATAATCAGCCCTGCAATGTAGGAATCTATCTGGTCTGCAGGCAGATAAGGGCGAAACAGCCAGCCAATGAACAACCAGCCAAGAAGCGCCATAGAGAATGGTTTGACGGCCCAATTGATAAAGAGTGTGACGCCGATGCCACGCCAGTGCTCAGCGACCTGTCTCAATGCGCTGAAATCGATCTTCAGCAACATGGGGATTATCATGAGCCAGATAAGAATGGCGACCGGAATGTTGACTCTGGCGACTTCAGCAGCTCCGATTGCATGGAATACTGTTGGAAAGAAGTGGCCCAAAGCTACGCCTGCGACGATGCACAGAGCCACCCAGACAGTCAAATATCGTTCGAATTTGGACATCAATCCTGCTCCACATGCCAAATTGCCTTGCCCAAAATTGAACGCACGACGTTGTCCGTGCTCAAGCAGAGCACGTTATAAATCCTAGCTATCATTGTATCAGTCCATTTGGTGAAAGGCCGAATTCATCGACCCTGCGTTATTCAGTGGTCGTTTTCGGTTCGCAACAAGGTATCAGACTCTGAATGAGAGGCCCGCAGAGTTCCGCATTGCCTCCGCAACAATCCTTGATCATGAAAAGGGCCAGTTCTCGAAACCGGTCGAGATCGGCGCGATAAATGATCAAACGGCTCTGACGCTCCCCTTTTACAAGTCCTGCGCGCGATAATGTTGCCAGATGTGCAGACATCGTATTCTGCGGAACATCAAGCATGCGCGCCAGCTCACCGGCAGGAACACCCGTAGGTTCGTGTTTCACCAATAGGCGAAATGTGTCCAATCTTGTTGGTTGGGCAAGGGCAGCAAATGCCATGATCGCAATTTCGTTTTCCATATATCCAGAATAATGGATATAACAAAACTGTCAATGGGCTAAACGGTCTTGTTTCGATAAGTGAGTTTTAAAATCGCATGACTGGCTTGGGCGGCAAGTTTGTCGCTGTGTGAGTTGCCGCTCAACCGCATGGAAATTCGTTCATGACATATTTTGCGTATATTTGGGAAAAGGCAACAGAGCGTAAGGAGTAGGCCTGCTAAGATGAATCGCGCGAATTGGCAGGTCAGCTAGCGTGTCCGACACGCTTCGATAGACGCGATCTTCAGCTTCCCAAGTTAGGTCTTCACCGTCGTAGTAAAATACGTCGTAATCTTTGATTTCCCATTTGGGTCGCGGCCTGATGGAACGTTCCATACAATTTGGAAGAGGCAACCGGCCGTCAGATAGCATTGTCCCAGCTTCATGCTGGCGAGCCGATGCAGCAATTCCCTGTTAAAAGGGTTGTTTAGCACGGTGTTATAAAAAATGTTTCGTCCATTAGTTAAAAGGGGCACAAATGCGCGGTTTTCGTCAACTACGCTTTGTGGCAAATGCCGCCGGGATCGGAAATGAGCTGACGCATGCGCAATTTGCTGGGAAGCAGTCAATTGCAACTGACCAGCCGCTTGCAAAAGAGCTTTCAGTAGCGCCGATCGTCGGCAAAAAAGTTCGTAGTGTGCAGAGGGGCGAAGGAGAGCAATGCCCCTTATGCAATATTAGAATTTATGAACAGATGCTCGATCAGTTCAGATCACACAGTGGTAATCGGTGTCGCTAATCTATTGAGACTAATAGGCTAAGTCGGCCTTATGCCTGGCGATAAAATCAACCCATCGGGTCGGCTGACGGCCCGTAATGGCGAGGAAATTATCGAAAGTATCGTCAGCGCCAGGTATGGTACCCGCCGCATAGCGCTTATAGTGGTCGTAAACGCAGCCCATATAAGCCATTTCCGCGCCTGAACTAATCATATCCTGCAAAAAAAGTTCAGGCGGACGGGCTTCATAACGGAACGGCTGGCCGATAATACTCGTCATAAGAGCGGCGAGTTCCTCGTAGGTTAGGGCGTCATAACCAAGGCGATAAGTCTGCCCAGCATGAAGATCAGGGCGCGAGAGTGTTTCTATCGCTACCTCGGCAATATCGCCTATATCAACCCAGCTTATTCGCGCGGGGCCAACGAAAGCCTGAACAACCCCATCCTCTACGGATTTTTTGCCACCATAGCCCAAAAGATTTTGCATAAAGGCTTCTGGGCGCAAGTGGGTGAAGGAAAAGCCGCACCACTCAATATAGCGCTCCACTAACTGATGCCATGCCCAATGCGCGACCGTGGTATCATCACGGCCACAGGCACCGAGATGGACGATATGCTTTACACCCCCTTTCTTTGCATTATCCAGTAGAGCCTTGCTTTGTCGTAGCATGTCGACTGTGTAGCCGGTCACCAGGAAAATTCGATCGATACCTTCTAGTGCCGCCCGATGCGTACTTTCGTCATCAAGGTCGAGCATCACTGTTGCAATGCCCTTTTCATTCAAGGCGGCTGCTTTTACGGGTGACCGCGTGGCAGCCACCCAATCAATCTCAGGGTTGGAGAGGCTGAGGTGGAGCACTCTGCTGCCGACTTGGCCGGTAGCGCCTGTGATTAGAATTTTAGGGCGATCAAAGGACACCATTGCTTTACTCGTTCATAAGCCACAAAGATGCGTGTAACCTATTGTAGAAAATGATACTTGTCTCTGACGAAGAATTCCTATTACTATGGAATTTTATTCCATAATGAAAGAAGAGCAATGACATCGCCGGAGAGGCTTAAAGGCATCGACGCCTTTGTCACCGCTGCCGACTGCGGTAGTTTTACAGCTGCTGCTGCTCGGTTGAAAATTACCAATTCAGCGGTAGGCAAAGCGATCGCTCGGCTTGAACTGCGCCTTGGCGTTCGTCTGTTCACCCGCACGACGCGCACTTTGTCTCTTACGGACGCTGGTGCCGCTTACTACCGCACTTGCTCAAGAATTCTCGCGGACCTCGAATCTGCAGAAGTAACAATAGCAGCTGAAGGGTCAGAACCTGTTGGGCGCTTAAGAGTTGACGTTCCAGCTTCCTACGGCCGTTTACATGTTATGCCGATATTGCTCGAGTTTGCCGCTGCGTACCCAGGTCTGCGTCCACATGTTTCGTTCTCGGATCACTTCGTCGATCTCATCGAGGATGAAGTCGATATTGTCGTCCGGATCGGCGGTCCCGATGTCTGGCCTCCCACGATCGGCCATTATCATCTCGGTTCCGAAACGGCAATTTTCTGTGCTTCGCCCAGTTATTTATCCCGAGCAGGATCTGTAAATACGGTGGCTGAACTCGAAGCTCATGACAAGGTGATTTACAAAAAAAACGATGGTACTCCATCATTTTGGTTGTTTCAGGATACTCCATGTGCGCCAAGTGTGCGACGGGTGGTAGATGGAAGGATTGCACTTGGTGACGCGGCAAGCAAAGTAGCCGCTGTCGTTGCGGGATGCGGGATCGCTCAGTTGCCGACTTGGCTCGTGCAGAATGAACTTCTGAGCGGCAGTCTAGTTCACGTTCTTCCCGAACACACTGCAACCGGCTTGCCGTTCCGTCTGATTTGGCAGAAAAACAAAGAAAGTTTGCCGAAAGTGATGTTGCTGACCGAGGCGTTAAAGAAGCTTAGTCCAACTTGTTTGCCGCGGTTGTTAGATTAAATAGAGTTTCCCTACCCAATCTGAAATCAGACCAATGAAAACCAATTTATTTTTCGGTTAGCATAATGACGATCGTTTATGCTGCAGCAATATACTGCACTGCGGGATTTGAAATCCTAATCCATACAAAAATCGTCATAAGACCGTTGTGTAACGGGCGGCGATAAGTACCGTGAGCCGGCACTAATCTTGGGGCCGCAGGTATGCCTAACAGAAGTGCAGGAGTTTGGTCATGGTATCGATTAAGTCGACTAACGGATTGCAAATGGCTTTCCCTCGCACCTATTGCGAAGCAAAGGCTCTGGAGAGCGCTCACATCTCCCTTCTTGCTGGCTGACACAATCAGACGTGAACGCCCGCCGCGCTCAGCGCGCGAGGGAACGTTTGAAGCGGGTTTCAAGTTTGGCTTGACCATATTCGAGAACAATGGACAGGGCCCAATATATCATCGAGGCGGTGATCAGCATTTCGATATGTCGGAATTCAGTTTGTCCCTGGGTACGAGCGAGATACATAAGTTCCCATACACCAATGACTGAGACGAGTGATGAGTCCTTGAGCATCGCGATAAATTGGTTGCCGGTCGGCGGAATTATGATGCGCATCGCCTGCGGGAGAATGACCAGCCACATGGTCTGCGAAGAGCCAAGGCCAAGCGCGAATGCACCTTCCTGTTGTCCACGTGGAATGCTTTCGATGCCTGCCCGGAAGATCTCAGTCATATAAGCGCCGTAGCATAATGACAACGCCAGAATACCTGCGGGAATTGGTCCGATGACGTACCCCACCTGCGGGAGCCCGAGGTAAATGATATAGATCTGCATTAACAATGGCAGGCCACGGAAGAGCGAAGTGTAGAACGTTGCCAGCCCGTAGACGAGGCCGTTCTTAGAAAGTTTGGCCACAGCACCAACCAATGCAAGGATGGTCGCGAAAAAAATGGATGCCGCAGAAATATAGAGCGTTGTGACGACGCCCTGACTGATCAAAAATCCGATTTTCCGGGCAATGAATTCAAAGGACAGATTGAACGAGTAGAAGAAGATCATCAACAGAAGGAATAGTTCCAGCCATATTCCACAGATCTGCGCCCAACGCGGGAAAAGCTTAAGAAACCTCCAATTGGCAAAGATAATAACGCTTAGCAATACCGAGGAGATGAGGGTCGACTTGGTGAAGCCTGCCTTCGCGACCTTCGGGTCTATACCAAGCCAGTTTGTTATCCCTGAGAACCGAATGTTCATGAAACAAAAGAGTGCTGTCAGGATAACAAAAAAAGCTATCTGAACAGTACGCTTGGCGGCTTCTGGCCGCGTCAGAAAAAACCTCCCGAGCATGTTCTCTCCTCTGCTAGCTCGCCTTTCGCTCAGCAAGCCAATCCTGCATCTGCAATTTCCAATAGGTAATCTGTGCGGCTGCAAGGCCGGCGTGTCCTCCAGCCCAGACAAGTCCGAATTTTTCGAAGAGTTTGTAGCGGTCGCTCTGTCCGCAGATGGCTTCTGCCACCACCTTGCCGCCAATTGCAGTCGTGTTGAGCCCATGACCGCCGAAAGCCGTGCAGTACCACGTGTTGCGGTCAAGTTGGCCGATCTGTGGCATCTTATGCCTCGCGTAGGACATTAAACCAGACCAAGCCAGCTCAGTCTTGAGAGAAGCAAGTTGGGGATAGGTGCCGACCATTTCGCGGCGCAACTCGCGGACCACGCCGGGAGTGTCGGCCGCTCTTGTAGTGATACGTCCACCCCACAAAAGCCTCTGACCCCCGTCTATCACGCGGTAATAGTCTCCGGCCCGACGGTTATCACCAATCGCAGCCATAGTGTGGATTGCCGATGATATCAGTTCGGGGGCCTTTTCACTCACCATCACATAGGTCGAAATTGGCAGATAAGCTCGCCGGATCTGTCCCACCAGACCGTCAGTGTAACCACCCGTGGTGATCAGAACTGAGGCCGCCTTGATGTGTCCACGGTTCGTTTTGACAAGCTTGCCATCCTTTTCGTCGAGCAACTGCATCACACGGCTATGCTCAAATATCCGTCCTCCAAGTCGTTCAATCTCGCGCCCGAGGGCTCGGAGGTAATTCAATGGATGGATATGGAACGCGTTAGGGTCGTAAACCGATTGGAAATAGCGCCGCGAATTCAGAATCCTACGTGTTTCCGTGGTTGAATAAAAGTCAATCTCGTAGCCATAATCGCGCTGAAGCGCGTCGGCGTAATGTCTTAGATTGTCACCGTCGTCATATCGGCGCACGTGCAAAATACCGGGAACGGACTGTGCTTCTACGATCTTCATCGTGTCGATATTTTGTCGAACAAATTCGACGCCCTCAATCGACAACCGGTGAAGGGATTCAGCAACAGATTTGCCCACTTTGGTGCCAATTTCATCGCCGCCTGACGAAAAGCCTGGGCTCACGAACCCGCCATTGCGCCCCGAGGCCCCAAATCCGATGCTTTCGGCTTCCAGGACAACAACTTGCTTGCCTGCACGTGACATCTGCAGAGCGGCCGACAGACCGGCCAACCCTCCGCCGATCACGGCCACATCTGCCGTGATCTCCTGTTCAAGTGTCGGCCGCGCCACCGCGTCCGCCGCTGTTTGACTGTAATATGTGGTCGGGTAAGTCATCGGAACACCGGAATAACATAACGGTTGAGCCACCGTGGCGATGGCTCATTCCGAAAATGATTTAAGGGTAATGTCAGTCGGCGCTGTAATCTTTGCCGTACCACTTTGCAGTGAGCGTCGCCAAAGTGCCGTCAGATTTCATCTGCTTGATGATTTCCCCAATCTTGGCTGTCCATTCCGGATCGTTCTTCTCTGCAATGACCACGAGAGGCTCGCGGAATGCATATTCGCCCTCGAGGATCTTCACCGGGTAACCATTCTTGATCGCGTTCTGCGCCGTTTGTTCCGGCGCGATGATCGCATCAATGCGAACGCCGTCACCTAGTCTAAGATCATCGAATGGCAGCATGGAATCCGCGAAGGTACGAATTTCGCCTGGCTCAAGCTTATATTCGATAGGGGGAAGCCCCGGAGCGTCAATTTCCAACTGGCGGCGAGCAAAATCTTCCGAGGTGGTTGCGGTTTCTACGCCAATGACTTTGCCCTTAAGATCAGCAACGGATTTCGCCTCGCTATCCTTGTGTACAACATAGACATAGGGGCTGTAATAATAGACACCGGCAAAATCGATGACATTGGCGCGTGCCTTGGTCGGTGTGACTGAACCAACGCCCACGTCATAGCGACCCTGCCAGCGCCCGCCAGTTAGTGTTGCCCAATCGGGTGTTTCGAAAGTGACGCTGACACCAAGGCGTTTGCCGATCTCATTGGCTACGTCTACGTCGAAGCCCACAAGCTTGTTGGAGTCATCAAGAAAGCTCTGTGGCGGCCAACCCGCATTGGTTGCAACAACCATAGCCTTCTTTTCCATGACGCGGTCCAGCGTCTCTCCTGCGTAAGCAGAAAATCCAGTAGCTAGAATAGCGCCTGCGATACCCATTATTGTTATGATTTTTTTCATTTTATCGAACCCCTCCACTGGTTTGATATCTCAGCATTGCATAAACGTGGAAGCAACGGCTAGCTTGGCCTAATAGCCAGGTCATGAAATAAACGCATCATCATATGCAGTTATTGCAGGATGTCAGCGTAAAATGGCTCGTGTGAAGCCCGAACTTGTCAAATGTCGACGCAGCAATCAAAACTCGTTATGTCAGACCTTTCAATGGAATTGAAAAAGCCTTGTCAGCATTGCAGAATTTTCTGTTGCTGTTCTGACAGTCATCCAAATGCTCCCGCGATCCTTCTCGGGTCGACCTTTGCCATCGGTACGGCGTATTCGATACAGATTTGTGCTGCAGTACTAGGGTCGATACGCGCCTTATACGCCGCAAACACATCTTGAAGCGCAAACCTGAATGAAGCTGGCCAGTATTCTGGCGGTGCCTCGTATTGCTGCAGTGCCTCTTGAAATACCGACCAGAGAGGTTGAAGGTAATCAATTGGTAGATGATCTGGTTTGCTTAAAGCTGGAAGCTGCGGCACGCCGAAGTCTTCAGAACCGATGGTCTGAGCTACGTGGCGCATCGCCTGATAGACGATATCAAGTGATATGTTGGCCCCATCGCTTTGAGCTGCACCTAGCGCAAGACTTAGGAGGGAAAGACGGCTTTCGATCAAATAACGATTGGGGAGATCGCCAAAGTAATAAAGATTGCCATCGTTGGTCTCTACAATGGTTAAGGCATCCGCAGCGCCAGAGGCAGCAGTTTCAAACTGTGCAGCCATAAGACAGGAAAAGCCGCCATTCGATGCGAGAGCTGCAAAGAGGTTCTCAGGTTTTATGATCTCATTTGAAACCGCGCTTTTGCAAGCAAGATCATGCAGAACTCGGCCTGCCAATCTGGGGCGAACCATCGGATCATCAGTCTCAGCCTTTCGTAACTGTTCCAACATCGCAAGATGACCTGGAAGAAGGGCATTGCTATCGTTGGTTTGTTCCCGCGACCTGTTTTGCCGCGATGAGTTTCGCCAAAAATTGAACAATTTCACGAATAATGCCTTTCAGTCGTAGCCACCCACCAAGCAAGGGTAATGAATAGAAAGAAGAGAGATGTTGTACGTTAAAGGTTTCGGGCAAAATTGTTCTACCTGCCCGGTTAGTCGAGCTAGACCAACCAGATCTTGACCCCAGCCTTTGCGAGCTCCAAAGCGCTGACATGTTGAAAAGATCCGCAACTCCTTCCGACTTGCGCTGAACGAATAGGCGCAATCGAAGGTTTCTACGCCGGCAGAATACATGCAAGTTATCTCGATATGAGTGGTATAATGCATCTCAACGCGCAATAACGTGCGTTCGATCGTTGAAGATCGGATATCACCATGAAAAATGCACAATGGATACGTTCCGCTGTTGGCGGAGCGATAGTTGGCGCAATTGCAACAATTGTTGTTGGCTTTACCTTCGGCGGCTGGGTCACGGGAGGGACGTCAGAGCGTCTAATCGCGTCCAGTATGTCCGAAGGTGTAGCAGTCGCGCTCACACCATACTGCCTGGAAAGATCGAAAAATGATCCGGAGGCCGTAAAGGTGATGGCCGAGTACAAAGCTGCACCGGCTTACTCGCGCCGAATGCTCATCGAAAAATCAGGCTGGGCGACACCGTTGGGAGCGGAGCAACCGAATGCTGCGCTCGCCGCAGCATGTGGCAATGAGCTCGCTAAAGCGCTGTAAAGCAGTCGTACGGGCGCATAACAGGAGGCTGACATGCAAAAAGAGCTTCTACCACCAATTCCGCAACGAGATCACTCTTTACGTCCGCGCCATGAGGAAGATCGGACAGCTAGCAAGGGTGACCTCACAACCGCTCTTTGGCAAATGAGCGCACCCTCCTGGGATTGGAACAATATGGCAAATATTTTGCGACGTGTGTGCGGTGGGTTTTCCCGCAAACGCACGACACGCCATGGATCGACAGGGAGTGAATCCAATGAAGAATGATGCAACCGCGCTTGAACGGAAGGTCCTGGCTCATGAACAGATACTTCAAGTCCTTATCGGCCATCTCGCTGAGGCAGAACCCAAGTTTCTGGATCGTCTGAAGGCAGTGTTTACCCGCCATCACAATCTTGGAGTAAACGAGCAGGACTACGTTGATACTGCTCAATTTGCGGAGCAATTCATTCGCGAAATTGAGAAAATGCAGGAATACAAAGCAACAAGGTAATCTTCTTTGGCTCTTGAGAAAACCGAAAATCTTTTGAGCCAACTATTATTGCCGTGGGTCGCGACTGGTATCGTTTTCTTGCTATTGCTCAGCTAAAGGCGCATAATTTAGGTACTGAAAAATTCAATTGGGCGTTGCGATCCCAAGGATCCGCAATTCGACCCTAACGAGGAGGACACGCTATGTCTTCCATCACTCGCCAAACATATTCGGGTCCCGAAGATTTCCCTTTGTTGCGCGCTTTTTTGCTTCGTTCAGGCTACTCGTTTGACGGTGGCGATGATCGACTGGTGCAAACACAGTCCGCAGACCAACTTTTCACAATAATCCGAGAAGGACGCCATGATCCCGGTCAGATGCTAGATGCCCTTATCGCAATACGCACGATACGGCTATGCGGGAATAACCAACGGGATCTGGATAGATGGGAAAATGAAGGGGGCTCATCGACATTGTAGTCGAGAGGCTCTTGAAAAAGCACCGTAATCATTGCAAAACCATCCCATTTCCGCTCTAGTAATGATGGTCTAGATGAAAGACACCTATACATCCGCCGAGTGTTAGGGTCGCTAATTTTCTGCAAGAATCTGTTTTGAACCGGGGTTTTTCTGCCGCATCTACCGGGCGAACAAAACCTAATGATCACCGATGCAACGTGGCTGCAACGACGCTCCACCGAATGAAAGACAAGCTTCATGTCCATACACGAAGCTTGCTATTCAAAATCAATCTCGTGATCGGATGGTATCACGCGAACCTAGAGCCATGTTAGCTGCGTCGCGTGCTAGTGCCTCGTCGATCTCTGTGGACGATACCTGAAGCACCTGGTGGCAGGTGATCGCCACCGAGATCGCCGGAAGCTCAAGATAAGTCGCGACTTTCCGATAGGCCGTGAAGCTCACGCCTTCTATCAACTCCTCGTCAACGACTAGACGATATGTGCCTGCTTCCAATGGCTCTGAATAAGATTTCAGGCGAAACGGATGCAGGAATGTGATTTCGGTTGTCGTCGTTCTCTCGGTCATATCGAGCACCACCTTCCTCGCCACACCTGCTTTGGCCTATCGAAACCACTGCTCGCCCAGAATGTACACAATCATGGCAAGGCTGGCTGCGGATAGGACGTAACCGACGATGGTCTCGTACTCGGGCTTTCTGGGATAATGAAATAGGGAAGACATGGTGTCCTCCTCGTTTGGGGCCAGGGTAATCAACCCTCAAACAGCAGCGCCCGTAAAATGGCTGCTGGAATGAGTACTGTGAACCTATTTCACGACTTTAGCAACAAATCGTTTTGGCGAGTGTGAGATGCAGCTCGCTGTCACTGCTTTAATCTGAGGGTTCGAACTGAGAGTAACGGGCTTGTTTGCACGATTGCATGACGCGCCCATCAACCTGTCATCAGTGGAATATCGAAGGTTGGCGTGAAGGGTATATTCAAGTCCATCCGGAGCGCCGAAGTTCAAAAAGCCGACGCTACGACGCATAGGGGTTGTCTGAGGCACTCAGCCTCGCCATCCAGATGAATGCAGGTGCTGCGTCCCACCCGCGCGCCAAAGGTCTTCGACGCTGCCAAGCTGGTTTGATACGCTGTCACCGCACAAATTTCTAAACTTTAAAGCTTAAGGGCGATACCCGCCGCAGCTGTGTTACATTTATTTTCAAGATAGACTTTTTCTTAGCCTCGGCGCGGCAAAATCGAGGAATGTCCTGAGCTTGAGGGGCATCAAACCCTGAATAAGGTGAACGAGGTGGACGGGGGAGGTTTCAAGTTCGAAATCCTCAAGGACCGGCTGGAGTAAACCCTCATCAACCGCCCGTTTTGCCTGGTAGGCCATGATGCGGGTCACGCCGATTCCAGACACGGCGGCATCCACAGCAGCCTCGGCAGTGTTGACGGAAAGGCGAGGGTTGATGGGTACCGTAATATCCTGCTTTGCATCCCGAAACATCCAGAAACGGTGAGAGAACATCCCCTCGAACGCAATGCAATGGTGATCGGAGAGGTCATTTGGATGTTGAAGCTGCGGGTTGCGTTTCAGGTAGTCCGGATTGGCATAGACAGTCGTGCGCATGTTGCCGAGACGTGTCGCGATGAGATTACTCTCTGGAAGCCTGCCGATGCGCAATGCGACATCGATTTGTTCGTCTGCGAGGCTGACTGTGCGGTCGCCCAAGGTGAGCCGGATATTAATGTCCGGAAAAGCCTTGAGGAAATCGGTTACGACGGGCAGCACATGCAGGCGGCCGAACACGATCGGCGCTGTCACCATTAGGTCGCCTCTCGGAGCGAGATACTCACCAGATGCGCGCTTTTCTGCCTCGTCCACACGCCCGAGGATTTCACGGGCCGCTGCGACATAGCTTTCACCGGCTTCTGTGAGCAAGACTTTGCGGCTGGTCCGCGTGATTAGGCGAACTCCAAGATGGGACTCGAGATCGGAAACCTTACGGCTCACTGTTGGCAGCGGCGAATGGAGTGCACGCGAGGCTGCTGAGAGGCTGCCGGTTTCCACCACCGCCAACAGAACGGCCATTGCTTCAAGACGATCCATTGAACACTTCCAAAAAACGAGAGGATACCTCTATCAAAGGTAATCTACTACAGAAAATTGGATGCTGTTAGTTTCAAAGTATCGAGGAAGCCGCCTCCTCAATCTCAAGGGACCCTCACATGAAACTCCACTATTTTCCACTCTCAGGCCATGCACATCGGGCTGCGCTTTTCTTGTCGTTGTTGGGCATAAAGACAGAAATCATCGAGGTCGATCTCGGGAATGGCGCCCATAAGAAGCCGGATTTCTTCAAACTCAATCCGTTCGGTCAAGTGCCGGTGCTCGAGGATGGTGAGATTGTTGTCAGCGATTCCAATGCCATTCTGGTGTACCTCGCTACCAAACTCGGTCGCAAGGACTGGCTTCCGGATGATCCGCAATCAGCTGCGAAGGTGCAGAAATGGCTCTCGGTGGCTGCTGGCGAGATCGCCTATGGTCCCGCGGCAGCGCGCCTCATCACCGTGTTTGGGGCTGACTTCCGCGCCGAAGAAGTGATTGCCCGCGCGGATCACATTCTGGCTTTGATCAATGCCGAGCTCGAACAGCATCGGTTCATAACAGGCGACCGCCCCACGATCGCTGATATCGCACTCTACAGTTATATCGCCAGTGCGCCAGAAGGGAACGTGGATCTCGCGCCGCATCGAGAAGTCAGTCAGTGGCTTGCCCGTATCGAGGCACTGCCAGGTTTCCTAGCGTTCCCCAAGACCCAGATCGGTCTTGCTTCTTGATACCGTCGCGACGTCCGGCTGACTCCGGCCGCGTTTTTTCCAGATAGAGGCGACGATATGCCCGATCAAGCAACGATACCAGCTTCGCCATGGCACGACGGCGAGCTCCAAATGCAACGCCAAGCTGGCGTTGCAGACCAAATGGATGCGCTCGGTCGCAAATTCATACGGGAGTTTCTGCTTGATCAACATCGGGAATTCTACTCCTCGCTGCCATTCATCGTAATTGGAGCCGTCGATAGGCACGGTACGCCATGGGCGAGCATTCGTAGTGGTCGGCCAGGGTTCCTGTATTCACCGGATCCGCTGACATTGGAGATTAATGCCATCGACGATCCGAGCGACCCTGCGCAAGATGGTATGCGCGGCGGCGACCCGATCGGCCTGCTTGGCATCGACCTGCTCTCTCGGCGTCGCAATCGCCTGAATGGTAAGATCGGCCGCGGGAAAAGTAATCGTTTCTGTGTAGCCGTTGATCATAGCTTCGGAAATTGTCCGCGCTACATTCAGAGCCGACATTTTGCTTTTGTCCGCGATCCAGCGGAGCCATTAAATTCACCGGCAATAATTTTAGACCGGCTAGACGACCACGCCCGTCGGATCATTGAGAAGGCGGATACATTTTTTGTTGCTTCTTATTTCGATCGTCAGCACGAGGGTCGACAGGTCGATGTCTCCCATCGCGGTGGCCGGGCAGGTTTTGTGCGTATTGATGCCGACGGTGGCCTGACAGTGCCGGATTTCAATGGCAATTTATTCTTCAACACGCTCGGCAACTTCCTCGTCAATCCGCGGGCTGGCCTTTTGTTCGTTGATCATGAGGCAGGCGACGTTTTGCAGCTCGCGGGCAGGGTGGAAGTCATCCTTGAGGCGCCCGAAATCGCTGCTTTTGAAGGGGCCGAGCGGTTCTGGCGGGTCATTCCGACGACGTTGGTCATGCGTAAAAATGTGCTGCCATTACGGTGGACATTTGCTGAAAATGGCATGTCGCCTAGCAGCATAAAGACGGGCATTTGGAATGAAGCCGAAGCACGTCTTGACGCATTGGCGAAGGTGAAGACCTGAAGACGATTTCGTATTGAATTGTTCTGCCGCAGCTACACGTCGCCCAGCGCGCCGTCCAACGGATATTGTAGGTGAAGAATCGAACAAAAGCACAGCGTATCGTTTCAAGCCCATCCGAGGCGGGAAGGCGACAAAATCGAAATGATGCCTCTTGCAGGTTGATTTATCATTTAAGCTATGGAGCGGACGCGATTCACTGCTGATGCTTGGTGAGCGTATCTGGCTTTGTCAGGATTTTGGCCGCAGGGCGGGCCTTTGCGGTACCTGTTGGACCTCAGTTATCGAAGGTGCGCCAGCTATGGCGCAGAGCCGACTTATCAGGCTGCAAAATGCAAGGAGCTGATGCGTTGGTAAATTGATGTCCGCCATCTTCCATACTAGTCTACCATCTGCTAATCAGGACGTAATAGATGGAGGCAGAACGTGAGACAGACTTGGAGATGGTTCGGTCCAAAGGATCTGACGTCAATCGACGATATGCGGCAGGCAGGTGTGGAGGGTGTTGTTTCGGCTCTGCATCATGTGCCGACAGGAGAGATCTGGAGCCCGGATGAAATTGCCCTGCGACAGGCACAAATCGGACGAATGAAGGACGGCGCGCAGTCCCGATTGGCTTGGGAAGTGGTCGAAAGCCTGCCCGTATCCGAAGACATCAAGCGACAGACTGGCGACTGGAAGACCCATATCGCCAACTGGAAAGCCAGCATGGCCAATCTAAGCCGTGCTGGCATAGAGGTCATCTGCTATAATTTCATGCCGGTACTGGATTGGACACGCACGGATCTCGCCTACCGTTTGGACAGCGGCGCGACATGTATGCGTTTTGATCTTGTTGATTTCGCCGCTTTCGATATTCACATACTGCAACGCAAAGCCGCGTCAGATAGTTTTCCCGCCGACGTGGTGCAAGCTGCAAACGAGCGTTTTGCAACGATGAGCGATGCACGCCGCGAGGAACTTGCTGCCAATACCGTTTATGGCCTGCCTGGTGCAGCCGAAAACTTTACCCTTAACGATGTGCGCGACCATCTAGCTAAATATGACAATATCAGCCCAGACAAGCTGCGCGGTCACCTCATTGATTTTCTTTCAGAAGTGTCTCCGCTGGCCGAAAAACTTGGCATGCGGCTGTGCTGTCACCCGGACGATCCTCCGTTCCAACTCCTGGGGCTGCCGCGCGTCATGTCCACGGAGGCGGATTACCGCCAGATCATTGAAGCCGTAGATATTCCGGCCAATGGCATCACGCTTTGCACGGGCTCACTCGGCACCCGGCGGGACAATGACTTGCCCGGAATGATGGCCCGTCTTGGCGATCGCGTCCATTTTTTGCATCTACGCAATGTCACGATTGAAGATGCGGGCCAGTACGGCTCTTTCCATGAGGCAGGCCATCTGGAAGGCGGTACGGACATGGTCGCCATGGTCGCTTCGATTCTGGCTGAAGAACGCCGTCGCAAGGCAGCAGGTCGAACGGATTGGCAAATTCCATTTCGTCCCGATCATGGACAAGATATTCTGGACGATCTCGGCCGTCGCGGACAGCCAGGATATCCGTCCATTGGCCGCTTGAAAGGTTTGGCTGAATTGCGTGGGATTATGACGGCGCTCGAACATCCGCTGACGAGGAGGGAGGCGTAATGAGACTTTCGGCCAAAAGCAGCCCAACGGACAAAGCCCAATGGCCCGTTTATGAGCCCCAGGTTCTTGATGCAGGCATTCTGCATCTGGGACTCGGCGCTTTTGCCCGTTCCCATCTGGCTGCTTATACCGACGCGGCCTTGACGCAAACGCCATCCGATTGGCGGATCGTCGGTGCCTCGCTGCGCGGAACTGACGTGGCCGATGCGATTAACCCGCAGGACGGTTATTACACGCTGATCGTACGCGGTGAAGAAAGCCGCGCTCGTGTTATCGGCTCGGTAAAACAGGTGCTTGCTGGAGCGACCGTCGGCGCTGAAGCGCTTGCCTTTATGTCAGAGCCAAAGTGCCGGATCGTTAGCATCACCGTGACGGAAAAAGGGTATGGTCTGTTGCGCAGCGGTGCTTGTGATCGCAACCATCCGGCAGTTATTGCCGATCTCGCAACACCTGAACAACCCAGAGGCGTGCTTGGCCTCATTGTATTGGGGCTGAAACAACGCTTTAAGCTGGGCTTGCCGCCATTTACCGTTTTAAGCTGCGATAACCTACCGGATAATGGCGCGCTGTTGCGTGCTGCGGTCATCGATTTCGCTACACGCGCCTATGGTTCTGAACTGGCAAACCGTATCGCTCAAGAGGTTGCTTTCCCGGCCACCATGGTGGATCGCATCACGCCGCAGCCAACCGAGCAGACGCGCGCCGATGCGGCACTGGCCGTCGGTTGCGAAGATGACGCTGCGATCGAGACGGAAGCGTTTTCGCAATGGGTGATCGAGGATCACTTTCCTGCTGGGCGGCCGGCATGGGAGGCGATGGGTGCTACCTTTACCCAAGACGTCCGCCCTTTTGAAAAAATGAAACTGCGCATGCTTAATGGCAGTCATTCGATGCTCGCCTATGCCGGGTTTCTCACAAGCAAGACCTATGTGCGCGATGTGATGGCGGACGCAGCACTCAACAGGCTGGTGCAGCGCCATTTGCGAGCCGCCGCTCAAACCCTGCCCAAGATGAATGCTGATCTGGATGCTTATGCGCAGGCTTTGGCCAGCCGATTTGCTAATCCGGCTATCGCACATGAAACGCGCCAGATTGCTATGGATGGGACGGAAAAGATGCCGCAACGCATCTTTGCGCCAGCCGTTGAATTGAATGAAAGTGGCGGTGACACGACGCCCTTCGCTTTCGCAACAGCGGCATGGATGCGCTACGGTCTTGGTCGGGATGAGAAGGGAAGGTCATATCCGCTCAATGATCCACGTGGTGGAGAAATCGCCACAGCTCTGGGCAATGCGCAATCTGCCTCAGATATATTTGTCGCTTATGCAGCATTGCCAAATTTATTGCCGCAAGTGTTGAAAGAAGGTCCATTTGCCCAACAGGTCATTTCTCGCCTTGATCGCATGTTGGTCGACGGCATATTCGCCGCTATCCAACATGAAATAGAGACTTTCTGATGGGGCGGATCAAAGATCGTTGACGATGAGATCGGAGTAGCGTTGAGCCAGATGTTCGGTGACTTTAAGGACTTCCGAAAGGTGGACGTGCACGGCTGCTTCCGCAGCAATCGGGTCGCGACGTCGGATTGCTGATAACATGGCCTTATGCTGCTCAATGAGCAATTCCACTGGGGTCACATTGGGCAAGCTCAGAAAGCGCAAGCGATCAAACTGCGCTTTTTCCCGTTCGAGCAAGCTCCAAATGTCCCCCATTCGGATTCCATTGGCGACAGTGCGGTGAAAGGCATCGTCAGCGATGGTAAAATCCTCAGGAGATCCCTTGGAACCTTCCTGTTTGGCGATGACGGCGTCTAGTTCCGCAAGGGTAGAGGGGGAAAGTCCTTCCTCAGCGGCCCGCTTGAAAACTGCAACTTCGACCGCATTGCGCACGAAACGAGCACGCTGCACGGCGGCCAATGAAATCGGCATAATGAAGGTGCCGCGCTGCGGCCAAACTTCGACAAGCCCCTGATCAACAAGGCGTAACAGGGCCTCACGGACCGGCGTGCGGCTCGTACCAAAATGTTTGGCCAGTTCGTTCTCGGAAACGCGTTTTCCCGGCATGAGGCGCAGGGTTATGATATCGTTGCGAATGGCATTAAGAATGCTCCCCACCGTGGGAGGGGCGCCCACGCCAGGTACCGGTCTTTCAGGATTATGTGTCGATCCGAGAAGCCCTGCCATGCGTCAACCGTCCCAGCCGAGGTGGCTCAGGAAATCTTTTGTACGCACAGTTTTCGGATTCTCAAAAATCTGCTCCGGCGGCCCTTGCTCGATGATCCGCCCATCAGCAAAGACCACGACCTGATCGGCAACACGCCGGGCGAACGTCATTTCGTGGGTCACGACAATCATAGTCATTCCGTCATCCGCCAGCCGTTTCATAACATTAAGCACTTCACCGATGGTTTCGGGATCGAGTGCCGAGGTTGGTTCGTCAAAAAGCATGACTTCCGGTTCCATTGCAAGGGCCCTGGCGATGGCGACGCGCTGTTGCTGTCCTCCGGACAGGTTGGACGGGAAATTTTCAGCTTTATCGGAAAGTCCGACTTTGGCGAGCAAAGCCAATGCGCGTTCCTTTGCTTTCGCCTCCGACATCCCCAAAACGGTGGTCGGTCCCATCATGATATTGCCAAGCGCATTCTTGTGCGGAAAAAGCTCAAAATTTTGAAACACCATGCCCATGCGTTGGCGCATGGCGCGAACCTGTTTGGGGTCCTGCGTCAGTAAAGTGCTGTCAATCCTGATCTCTCCGCTATTAATGGCTTCAAGACCATTGGTACAACGCAATAGCGTGGACTTGCCCGAGCCCGACGGACCAATGAGGCACACGACCTGTCCGCGCTGCACTTTCAGACTGACATCCTTGAGAGCTTCGAATGTGCCATAGGATTTGCAGACATTGCGATATTCAATAACGACATCGCTGCTCTTTACGGCTGCTGTTTTGGAAGATGTCATTCGGTAACCCCGTATTTGCGGTGAATCCAGTCAACAATTTTGGCCTGCGGATAGCCCAGAAGCCAGTAAATCGCAGCCATTGCAGTAAGAAGTTCGATCACGCGGAACGTCTGTGAGCGGATCTGCAGCGCCGTATGTGCCAGATCACCGACCGCGATCACTGATACCAGCGAGGTGTCCTTGAACAGTGTGACCCATGTGGTCGCCAGCACCGGCAAAACACGGCGCGAAGCTTGCGGTAACACAATCTTGCGGAATGCCGTCCATTCGCTCATTCCCAGCGCCAGTCCTGCCTCGGTTTGTCCCTTGCGGATTGAGCGGATACCAGATCGGAACGTTTCCGAATTATAGGCTGCATTGTTGGCAACCAGCGCAACCAGCCCGGTCAGGAAAGGCGAAAATGCAATGCCGCTCATCATCGGCAGCACATAGAACGCCCAATAGACGACCAGAATGATCGGTAGATTGCGCATCAGTTCCACATAGCAGGTTGCAATTAGGGCTACGAACCTGAAGCGGGATTCACGCATAACCGCGATCAGGATGCCCAATGGCGTTGCAAGCAGCATCGTGAGTACAGTCAGCGCAATGGTGATCAAGGCGCCATGACCCAATGCGGGGAGGCTTTTCCAAATGATGGACCAGTCGAAGCTCATGAGCGCCCCAGAAAGGAAATGCGGCGATAGAGCATGTCGACGCCTCGGGTCAGCGGGAAGATGATGATAAAATAAAGGATCATGACGGTGGTATAAGCTTCGACAGGCGCATATTTCTGGCCGGCAATTGCTTCGGCGCGGCGCATGAGTTCCGGCACGGCGATCACGGTGGCGATAGCCGTATCCTTGACCGCGAGTGACAGTAGCGATCCAAAGGATGGCAGCATGCGGACGAAAGCCTGAGGCAGCACGATCTTGCGCAAGACCTGCGCCTGCGACATGCCGAGCGCCAGACCGGCGCGAACTTGACCGGGGCGCACGGACTGAATGCCAGCACGCATCACTTCAGCAACGTAAGCGGCCAGATGCAATGATAGTGAAAGTAACGCCGACCAGAATGGCGGTAGATTGATCCCCGTTGTGATCGGTAAGGCAAAATACACCCAGACCAAAACCACCAGTACCGGGATGGCACGCATGGTATCGATGTAGAAAATCGTGATGCGGCTCAGCCATTTCGGACCGTAAAGGCGGGCGACGGTCAGCAGAAGCCCTAGAAAGAAGCTCAAGACGCTCACACTGGCGGCAAGCAGAAGTGTCACCACCAAGCCGCTGAGCAGGAACTGCCAACTATCAAAAACAGCGCTGAAATTGAATTCCATGTGTCAATATCCAGAGATCCGGAACCATGAAAGTTCTGACTGAACAGAACCTGCTTTGCGCGCACTGAAGACCAGTGCGCGCAAAATCCATCCGGCTTACATTTTGGAGACTTCTGCTTCTTCTTCCTTGAGTAATTCGGGAAGCATCGGCTCGGCCACGGCTTTTAACCATTCGAGATATTCTGGCTGGTTCTTGTCAATGGCCAGACCAATTTCATTCACGGCCTCGGTGCTGTCTTGACAGTTATTTTCACGCGGCAGTGCTTCAAGTCCCTTCACATTGCGGCTGAGGGCCACAAAAGGAATGCGATTGATCGGCGCCACATCCGCGCGTCCCGCCATGATCTCTTCCATCGGAGCCGCTGTTCCCGCGCTCGTCACGCCGCGAAGCGTCGCGTTGGGGAAACGTTCCTTGACCCAATTTTCCTCTCCGCCGCCCGTGAAATAGGCAATGGTCACTTCCGGCTTGTCGAAATCGTCAACTGACTTGGCGTCTGAAACCTTTGGGTTGGAAGCCTTGCCAAATACACACAATGCCGTTCGCGAATAAGTGACGAAATCAACCACTTCCTGCCGTTGCTTGGTCATGGAGAGCGGCGAAATCGTCATGTCCACCTGATTGGCAGCCAGAACCGGCACTTTGGTTTCATGCGAAACAAGAACTGGAACCAGTTTGACACCAAGCTTCTCGGCGTAAGTCTGTGCAAGTGTCCAGGCTGGTCCGCGCCATGGCTCGCCTGAGCCGGTGGTATCTTCCACAAGCCAGGGCGGGTTGGCGAGAACGCCAGCGCGTAATTCACCCGACTTCTTGATGGCGTCAATACGCGCGCTCTTGCCGGCCGCGGGAACTTCCTGCGCCTGCGCCATGCCAGCAAGTGGCACCATATTCATAGCTGTGGCGGCCACCACTGCCCATAGCAAATTTTTCATTGAATTCACTCCTCCCATAGCACGGCCAGCACTCCATCTGGCTTTTGATATATTCTAGTATACAAGATGCAATACACTTGCAAGGTCTGCCTAGAAATATGTCTAAATGTATGTTGCTACAGGCTGGATTCTCATCGACACGAAGAGAAGAGTTCGCTGTGTGCAAATCCGCTCACATCCCGTGATTGGCCGATTGCCCCAATCTGAAAGCTTTAGATTTGGTCTCTCCACCTGTGAAATCAGCAAGGCCACGTTTGGCACTTGAATGGCGGGGTATCAGATCAATGATCGCCATCGGTGCTAACAAGGAAATCCCGAGCTTTTCCACTTTTTTGCTCCTAATCTTGTCGTCGCAAGGATGCGGTCTTCAAGTCAGCATCCCACTCTGGTGATCGCATGAAACATTTCTCGAGAAATTTGCGCTTAAATATGCATCGGTACAACCAAGGTTAGCCCAACTGAACGAAACACTCATCGCCTGCGCCACTGCTGAGGAAGAATGCTCTCCGCCACGTGGAAGTTTGATGCAAACGTCGCATAAATAGTCGGGATGATCTGAGCTTTGCTCGAAGTTTTGTTTTGGGGATCAAAACTCATACAAAAAAAGAGATAATCGCTTGAAAGGACGCTCACGCCCTCCCAACGAAAACAGTGAGTTCGCTCGATTTGTCAATTCGCCTTAGTGATGAAGTCGTAGGCAAATCTTTCGGCGATGGCCTGAATAGCCGCGTGGATAGGGCCGGCGGTCAGGCTTGGCAGAACGGATCCATCGACGACATAGACATTGGCAAGCCCATTCAGGCGCAGGTCGGGATCGACCACTGCTGCATTGTCCTTGCCCATGCGGCAGGTTCCTGAGGGGTGGTGATGAGTGATTGCTGCCTTGGCAATGAAAGCGTCGATATCGTCCTCGGTGTCCACTACACCAGGGAGAATTTCGTGATCGCGCCACTCGTCCAGTTCAGCTCGATGGCCGATCTCTCGCGCTGCCGCGAGCGCTGCCCTAAACAATAGCCGGTCGTTTTCAGTCTGAAGATATTGCGGGTCAATCTGAAGAGGATCCTCCAGCTCTGCACCGGTTATGCGTACTTCTCCACGGCTGGTGGGATGTGTCACGCCGAACAGCAAGGAATAGGCACTGCCTGGTTTTGGGGCGGTAAAATGTTCTGACACAATTGGTGCAACGCCGCATCCGACGACGATCTCGGGCTGGCCGTCTTTCATCGCGCCATCTGCGCGCATATAGGTCATGCTCTCAGAATGCTGCAGACGAGACGGGGCCAGTTCTTTTTTTGCAGCATATAGATTTCCCGCGCCAAGCAAGTGATCCATCAGGTTACGGCCGAGTTCAGCCGCGTTGACGCGGCAGGCAACACCAGCCTCTCGCAGCACGTCTTCCGGCCCGATCCCGGAACGCATGAGAAGGGCCGGTCCTTCCAGTGCTCCTGCCGAAAGAATGATCTGCTCGGCGGTGATCGTAGCGAGACCTTCGGGACCAAGAACTTCGATTCCAGTCACGCGTGCGTTGTCGAAGTTGAGATGCCGAGTTCTACTCCTTGTCACCAATGTGAGATTGCGACGCGCACGTACGCTTGGCGTCAACCATGCTTCGGCGACCGTCACCCGTCGGCCGCCGCGGATCATCAGTGAGTTCGGCGTGACACCTATCATCTGCCCGCTGCTGTGACCGGGTATACGGGGCAGGCCAAGCGCCGCCCCGGCTTCGATGAAGGAGCGGGTCAGCGGGCTGACTTCCTCGTCCGGAATCCAAACCGGCATAGGACCGTCCTTGCCGTGGATACCGTCGCCGCCCAGCACATGGTCTTCATTAGCCATGAAGGCGTTTTGCAAGCCCTCCCAACTCCAGCGATCATCGCCTGTTGCTTCCGCCCAAGCGGCGAAATCGGCAGGGTGACCGCGCATGTAACCCATGGCATGAAGGAGGCTAGACCCGCCAACCGCCTTGCCGCGGGCCCACGCAAAGCTGCGACCAGCAGCGTGCTCCTGCGGAACGGTTTTATAGTCCCAGTCGTAAGCGCGATGCTGGATCGCAGGCCACATGGCCGGCTTCCAGATGTCGGGGTCGGTCGGCTCTCCGCCGGCCTCAATCAGCGCAACTTGACGGGATGGATCCTCGCTGAGCCGTGCGGCGAGAAGAGCGCCAGCAGATCCGGCGCCGATGATTGCCACGTCGTATTGTGCCATCGACTTACTTCTGATCCGCAGGAACGACGACACCTGCCAATGTCATGACTTCGCCATCAAGAGAGACAGAACAATTGCGAAGCGGAATGTCGAGGTGGCATGGTGTGTCGCGATCGCCGCCCGCCTCGGTATTGGGACCCGACGACCACAGGAAGTTGCCTGCGAAGGAGCGAGCATCCATGCCGAGCTGGGCCTCGGGATTGTAAAGGCCGAGCACAGTCCAGTTGGCACGGTTTTCCAGACCCCAGCCAACATGAGCCATGGCATAGGCGCGGGGATCATTGAAACTCTCTATGAACTTGCGCATGAACTCAGCGTCGTATCCACCTTTGATATCGACGATAAAGCCCTTCTCGATGGTGACGGTAATTGGCGCGCGAGCGTATTTCTTGAACGGTAGCAGAATGTCGCCTTCATCGATGACGATGGTGCCTTCGGCGCTACCTTCATCGGGCCATCGGGCGGAAAAGCAACTTGGCCAGTGATCCCAGCGGCCAGGTTCATCGGCAAGACCATATTGCGTGAGAACCGGATATTGCCCAAGGCGGCAGCGAAAATCCGTGCCGGCATCCGAGGTCACGTGCATTTCCTTCGCCGCACCGATCTTCTTGGCTGCAGCGAGTACGCGGAGCTTGTCTTGCGGACGCGGAATCTGGCGCATCATGATTGCTGGCGGTTCGACCGCCAGCAGCATGCGCGTTCCCGATTTCAACACTTCCTCCTGTTCTTTGGAAAACAACAGCTGCAACGTGTCGATCACCATATCGGATGCCATGAGGCAGGCCAATGCCGCTGAATTGCCGTCGAGTGGCGTCTTGCCAATATAACCCGACTTGTCAGGCGAAATTGCCTTCTCGCTGTTGACTGGAGCAAGGTTCAGTTCAGTCACGATTGCGCCGAGATCGGAAGCCGCGAGCTTGGCGATATAGGCGATCTGCTTGTTGCTGTCGTCACTCGTCAGAATCGTGACCTGTTCACCAGCTTTCAGGTTGCACATTTCGAGCACCTGTCTCCAGCCCTTCAGGAACTGAGCGTCGCTGATTGACATGATATGATACCTCCATAGGGCGTCTGCCCGTTTGACATTGTGGCTGCACCAAAGAGCACGTCGGTCAGGCCCGCTGAAAACGTGCGCTCTATTGGTTGTTGTTATTTTTCTCGTGCAGCCGGTTCCCACTGTTTTGGGTTGTTAGAGCGCGTTTTGATTAGCCAGTGTAAAGAAGTTACGGTTGTAGTGCAGCAGCGGCGACGTCTCGGGTCCGAAGCGGATTGCCTTAACATTGCCAATGAAAATCGAATGACTGTCCGTCTCCGAAACTGTGGCGATCTCGCAATCAAGATTGGCCATTGCGTCATCAAGAGCAGGAGCGCCAGTCGCAAGACGCGTCCAGCGATAAGGCGCGAACTTGTCATCGCCCAGCTGTCCGATCTGGCCTGCAAAGCGCATGGCGACTTCGCGCTGGCAGTCGGCGAGAATATTCACGCAGAAGCTTCCGGCTGAGGTGATGGCTTTATGCGCTTCACCGAAACGATTTACACAAACAAGCATCGAAGGCGGCGTCAGCGACATAGAGCAGACGGCAGTTGCCGTCAGGCCGCGCTGTTGATCGCCTTCGCCGGCGGTGATGATGTTAACTGTCGCTGCAAGCTGTCGCATGGCGGAACGAAAATCATCGGTCAGCTGATCAGTGGCTGGCTGGATCATAGGGTGCCTCCTTTTTCAGCAAGCACGGTTTCAAGGAAGAGCGCCGCAGATGCAAGGCGGTGGTCCGCGCCACGTGCACCTACAAGCTGGACGCCGACGGGCAATCCGTTCGGGCCCCTGCCTGCCGGAAGACAGATGAGCGGTACCTGCAGAACACTCCACAGCCGGTTGAAAATCGGATCGCCCGTCGGCGCTCCCTCAGGCGCTTCGCCGGGAGCTGCGAGGGTCAGAACTGCGTCGAAACGCGAAAGGATCGCGTCCATCATCAGGCGGCAGCCCGGGATTTCGAGCATGGCCGCGCGATAACGGTTTTCGTCGACGCGACCTTGATCCTCCATCATGGCGCGGGTAACGGGCGTCAGGCGATCCCAGTGACGGCTGGTCTCGAAGATCAGAGACTGTGTGACTTCCCATCCCATGACGGCTTCATGCAAATCGAAGATTCCGTCAAACCATGACGGCGCAGTCAACACGGTAACATCTGCGCCAGCGGCCTGCGCAAGCGATGCCAGTCGGTTGACAATGTCGATTGCATAAGCTTCCGCCTTATTCAGACGCGTTCCGAGCAAAATGCCGATGCGAGGGCGTTGAGGAGGTGTCAGGTCAGTGAGTTCGGATTTGCCGCTCAACACCGCAGCGCAATAAGCAGCATCTCCAATATTGCGGCTGAGAATACCGAGCGTATCCAGCCCATGGCACAGCACCTTGATCCCCACCGTATTAATCGCACCGAAGGTTGGTTTAAAGGCGGTCACACCGCAAAAGCTTGCCGGGCGAATTACCGAACCGGAAGTCTGCGTACCATAGGCCAAAGGCACCATGCCAGCGGCTACCGCTGCACAGGAACCCGATGATGATCCGCCCGGTGTGTGCGCCGGATTGTGTGGGTTGCGGGTCTTGTTCGGGCTCGCCATTGCAAGTTCGGTACTCACCGTCTTTCCCAGGATCAAGCCGCCCGCATTGCGGGTAATCTGCACGGCCGGGGCGTCCCACGGCGGCTGAAAGCCCTCATAGATACTCGTGCCATAGCCGGTCGGCATATCGGCCGTGTCAATGACGTCCTTGACGCCGATCGGGACGCCAATCAGTGGCCCTGTGGCTTGAGCCGCATCCATCACATCTGCGGTAGCTCGTGCCTTTGCAGCGTCAAGATGCTGCCATGCCATGATCGGTTCGTCTTTATTGGCAATGCATTCAAGATATGCTTCCGTTACCACACGGGCGGTGAGGACGCCTGAAGACACCGCAGCGGCGACTTCGCGAGCATTCAGGGCAAGGATTTCAGCGTTCTTCATCAAACAATTCCTCAGCCGAATAAAGATGGGCGCCGGTTGCTCCAGGGAGCGGCGCGTTCAAGCTCCGCAGCCAGCGCGAAAAGCAATGCGTCTTTTCCAAAGGCTGCACCCAGGTGCGAGCCGATTGGTAAGCCATTGGAACTCATGCCAAGTGGGACCGACATTGCCGGGCAGCCAGATGTGTTGAAAACGGCAGTGAAAGGCGAATGTGACCAGAACAGATCGTAGAATTCATCGATGTTCTTGCCCTGACCAGCAAGCTTTCCCAACAACGGTGCGGGTTCTGCGCTGGCAGGCGTCAGCATGATGTCATAGGTGCTGAAGAAGCGTGCGAGGGCGCGCGACGAGGCATGGAGCTGGTTGACGGCCCACAAATAGCGCGTGCCGGGCAACGCTAAGGCTTCTCTGACCCATTGCTGATTAACGGGTTCAAGCATAGCGATATTGGCCGAGGACACATCGCCGCCGCTAACCCCTAAAGCCACATTGACGCCAACAATGATGCGCCACGCCGATTTGAGTGCATCTGCATCATAGCCTGCATCAACAACCTCTTCGACGCTGTGTCCGAGGTCTTCTAAAAGCCGCGCCGTGGAGCGCACGCTTTCAACCATTTCGGGTTCGATAGGACTGCCGTCCGGCGAAGCGACAATCATCGCAACTTTGAGGCGCGGCGGTGTCTTGTCGAGAGCCGCCAAATAGCTGCCTGGCGTCGCGGGGGAGGCCCAGGGGTCGCCGAGATCGCTGCCGCTTGTCACGTCGAGCATGGCGGCACTATCGCGGACAGACCAGGTGACGGCATGTGGTGTCGACATGCCACCAATGGCTTCAGCTGCGGCGGGCCCGACCGGATTGACCAGTCGCGATGGCTTGAGACCAAAAAGCCCGCAATGGCTTGCAGGCAAGCGCGTGGAGCCCGCGCCGTCCGAACTGTTGGCAAGCGGCACCATGCCGCTTGAGACAGCTGCGGCCGAACCCCCGGATGAGCCGCCAGCGGTTCGGCTGATGTCCCACGGATTGCGGGTTGGACCGAAGGCATCGGATTCGGTTGTGAAGCTCAGCGCAAATTCAGGCGTATTGGATTTGCCGACAATCACCATACCCGCCGCCTTGTAGCGCGCGGTGATGGTGGAATCGCGTTTGCTGACGGCATGTCGCAGCAATTCCGATCCGCTAGACAGAAGCATACCTGACGCTTCGAACCCCGTGTTCTTCAACAACATCGGAACACCTGAAAGCGGGCCTTGCGCCAAGCCGTCGGCGACCTGCTTTCGCGCGAGATCATAATGTGGATGCACGACGGCATTGAGTTGCGGGTTGAGCCGCTCGATCCGTTGGATAGTGGTTTCGAGGACTTCGCTTGCGCTGATCTCGTTGCCGGAGATCAGAGCGGAGATTGCGAGCCCATCGAGTTTCGCCAGATCATTCATCGTCTCAACTCATCTGCGCTTTGAATAGATCGAGATCCCACATGTCTTTGGTACCCGCCAGGAGACCATCGTGGAACTCGAATATATGCAGGCCGTCAAGCGCGATCTGGCGAGGTTGAACGTTGTCGCCACGCGGTGTGAATGTGCCAGTCATGTGATAGGGAACCGCAACTTGATTGCCAGAGCGGATATAACCGCGCCGTTCCCATGCAACATCGGGCAACATACGCCAGAAGCCGGTTAGGCCCTCGGCGAGGGCAAAATGTCCCTGGCGGCGTTTTGCCATGGCGACTTCCTCATGCCAGCCATCGGCGTGATAAAGCGAAGCCGCTCCTTCGGCATCGCGCGAAGTGTAAGCGCTATAAAAGCGGTCGATAAGCGTGGACTGATCCATCGCAATCTCCAACATGTCGCGAAAGAAAAAACCCCGCCCGATTGGCACCAGGCGGGGTGGCCAGAGCTTACTCGATCCCGGCGATCTTCTTCACCTGGGCGACATAGCCGTCACGTTTGACTTCATTGTATAGTCGAGCGCGCAAGGCGGGAGCCGGTGTGGCGTTGACGTTTTCAAACAGTGCAACGCGGCCAGCCAGAGAGCCGGAGGTCATGTCCCAGATGAAATTCATCAGCTGTTCTTTCACCATGGCCGATACGCCGTGTCCGGGCAGCAGTTCATGCAGGAAGTGGCCAACTTCCGGATTGTCGAAGGCTTTCTTGCCAAAGCGCATCACCAGTCCCTGACCGCATAATTCCTGAAGGATATGAATGATCTTCGGATAGTTTTCGATCGAATAAAGGCGACCGGCGGTCAGCATGCCGACATCAGGCCGCATGACGTCGCCTTCGGTCGGGACTGCCAATGCTTCGGCCGCAGTGACGAAGGCACGGAGCGTCTGTGCATATTCGACCAGCTGACCCAGCATCATTTGCACGGCTGGAATTTTACCAGTGCCGAGATAATCGAGAACCATCTGACCCGCACCGACGAAGAGTTCCGCTTTCACGGCGAGACGGGTGAGAACGTGCCAATGCGCGAAAACGCAGACCGGACCGTAATAGCTCATGGCCGTCGGATCGCCGAGGTTGAAGAGCCGTTCCTTTGGCACGAAAACATTATCGAACACGATGAACTGGTCAGCTTCTTCGCCAAGGCTCGACACTGGATGGTCGAACTTGCTCGACAATGGCTGCGAAACCATTTCACGCGAGATCATTTTGATGCCGGGCGTGTCGATCGGGACCGAACCCCAGATGCAGGCATCCGCAGGGGTTTCCTGAATGCCGCCGAGATTGGTGAAAAAGATATCGTTGGCCTGCGCGGCAATCGAACCTACCGTCTTTGCACCATATATATAGACGCCGTCTTTGGTAACCTTGCGCGCTTTCAGCAGTGAGGCTTCCGAGGCCTTGGGCGATGAACGGTCTGCCTGCGGGCCAGCAAGGCTTTCCGAAGCGGTCAGGTTATTATTCTGACCATATTCCATGTATCGTTCGATGTTTTCGGCGAAGTCCGGATCAATGCCGTCGATAAGCGACTTCTTTTTCTTGAATGTCGGCAGATAGGCATAGAGACCCACCACGATGGAGGGCGCGAGGTCTGGCGGACGTCCGAAGGTGCCAGCGGTTTTAAGCGAGGTATATTCGATCATGCGGCGGCGGGCGGCCAGGTCTTCTTTCGTGCGTGGGATCTGCCACGAACGGCTAAGAACCGCACCTGCCTTTTCATCGTAATAGGTGGTGGCATCGGCATGTTCGTCGGTGAACTGATCGTCGAACATCGAAGCCAGAAGGTCGATGCCCTTGGCCAGCGCCGGTTCATCATAGACGGAGTTGAGTTTTGAGCCGCCAACCCAGATCTGGCGATTGTCCTTGAGGGACTCCTTATATTGCGCGCCGGTCTTCAACCGGTGCGGCGTGCTGGAAGGTTTTGTAGCTGTTCCCTGTGTCATTGGGCCTCCTATTTGCAATTGGAATCGCCGGTGTTCCCCGGTTTTATGAAGCGTTTCCGATTATATAAGTCAGGCGCTTTCGGCCCTTTCTTCACGCATTTGCCGGATTACGTCCGAAGCAACGCGCATGGCGTCGAGCGCGGCAGGCACACCGCAGTAAATCGCGGCCTGAAGAATGACCTCGACGATTTCGTTCTCGGTCACGCCATTGTTCAATGCACCGCGAACGTGAATCTTGATTTCATGCGGACGGTTCAAAGCCGTCAGCATGGCGAGGTTGAGAAAACTGCGTGTCTTTCGCTCGAGACCAGGACGGGTCCAAATTTCACCCCAGCACCATTCGGTCACGAGCTTTTGAAGCGGTGCGGTCAAATCGTCGGCATTGGCCAGCGAAGGCGCGACATAAGCCTCGCCAAGCACTTCGCGCCGAACCTTCAACCCCTTCTCGAATTGTTCACCTTTGAATTCAGGACGAGTCATACATGTCTCCGTTAAGGTGGCAGTGCGCCAGCTGGTCCCCATAGTTGTCTTGTTTATTGAGCCAAGGTTAGACATGTCGGACTTGACCTGTCAATAGATTGTATGACAAGATTACGGTCATACTGTAGGCTAGGATAAAATTGTTTGACGCGCCGACGTTGAATAAGCTTTGGGGCGGGAGGATCATGGCAGAACCGATAGCCGAAACTGACGGGAAAATAGCGCCCTTCGAGCTTTATGCTTTGCGTTACGCCACACATGGTGGACGGACTGTGAATGACAATTTTCTTCATGTTTCCGACCCACATGAGTCGGGCGCTGATCTCGATTATTTCGTCTGGCTTGCCCGGCGCGGCGACGAGGTCTTCGTGATAGATACTGGCTTTGGGCAGGATGCAGCCGATGCGCGTGGCCGGACCCTGCTACGCAAACCAGTCGATGCCCTTGCGCTTCTTGGCGTCGATGCAAACCATGTGTCGCAGGTTGTGCTGACGCATCTCCATTATGATCACGCAGGAACGCTTGGCGATTTCCCGGCTGCGCATTTTCATTTGCAAGTTGATGAAGCGGGACATGCCACAGGCCCCTGCATGTGCGACACGAAAGCGCGCGCTCCTTTCGATGTAGAAAACATTGTGGCCTATGTTCGTAGCCTCTATGCGGGCAGGATAGCGTTTCACCGGGGCGACCATGAGCTCTCGCCTGGTTTCTGGCTTCATGCCGTGCCTGGCCACAGTGCGGGATTGCAAGTGGTTCGCGTCTATACCGCCCGGGGCTGGGTGGTTCTTGCTTCTGATGCTACCCATTTTTACGCCAATATGGAGCGCCGCAATCCATTTCCTGTGCTCTATGACGAGGCATCTCTCATCCGCGTCTATGCCCGGCTGAACGAACTTGCGCCGAGCCTTGATCATATTGTTCCCGGCCATGACCCCGCAGTAATGCGTGCCTATTCATCACCTTCGGCGGAATTGGAAGGCATTGTTGTCCGCCTTGATGTTGCACCGCGTTTGACTTGGGCGGAGCTGACGCGATGACATTTGCAACACGACGTCGTGTTCTAATCACCGGTTCGGCTCTCGGCTTAGGCCTGGAACTGGCCCGCAGCTTTGCGAAGGCTGGTGATCACATTTTCCTCACCGATATTCAGCCCGAAGTAAGCGATGCCGCAAGCGCATTGAGCCGGGAAACAGGACAGACAGTTGGCTCGTTGGTGGTGGATCTTTCTAAGGTCGGGGCAGTCGATCATCTTGCAGCAACTGCCCGTGACCAGTTGGGTGGTATTGATATTCTGATCAACAATGCGGTTATTCGCAAGATGTCGCCAGTCGAGGCGCTGGCTGACTCCGATTGGGACAAGGCACTCGAGGTTAATCTCTCGACACCCTTCCGGCTAATTCGTAACTGCCTGCCCGGTATGCAGGCGCAGGGGTGGGGTCGGATCATCAATATGGCCTCAGTTTACAGTCTCATCGCACTCGCGGGTCGCGCGGATTATGTCACCACCAAACATGCGATGATCGGCCTGACGCGGACAGTGGCGCTTGAACTGGCTTCCACATCGATCACCTGCAACGCGATCTGCCCCGGACTTATGGCAACCGATTCCGCACTTAACCGCATCAAAGTGCTGGCTTCGGAAAAAGGCATCACCACCGATGAAGCGACGCGACTTTTTCTTTCAACCCGTCAACCGGGTGGAAAATTTATTCCGATGGAGACGGTGACTGCTTTGGCGCTGTTCCTTTGTGGCGCTGCCAGCGAAGGAATTAACGGTGCGGCAATACCGGTAGATAATGGCTGGTCGTTTGCATAAGTGCTGACCGCAATAAAAGGAGAGTGGAATGAGCGAAGTCGGTTTTGTCGGCCTTGGCAATATGGGACGCCCGATGGCGGAGCGTATCATCAGCGCAGGTTACAGCCTTGCCGTGAATGACCGCGCCGAAGCGGCCGTAGCCGCTTTGATTGCCGTAGGAGCGCAAGCAGCTGACACGATCGGCGAATTAACCGCACGCACAGAGACGATTTTCCTCTCTTTGCCGACGCCTGAAGTAGTGATTGCCGTTGGTCGCAGCATTGCTGCCAATCCCGGTGTCGTTAAGCGCGTTGTAGATCTGTCGACCACCGGACCGAAGGCGGAAATGGATCTGGAAGAAATATTGTCGGCCGCGCAAATCGCTCTGATCGATAGCCCAGTTTCTGGCGGCGTCGCAGGCGCCAAGAAAGGAACGCTTGCGCTGATGGCCGCAGGTCCTTCGCCGCATTTTTCTGTCGTCGAGCCGATGCTGCTCGCGCTTGGTAAGGTGATCCGCGTCGCCGAGGAACCAGGCAAGGCGCAGGTGATGAAGCTGATCAACAATATCTGCTCTGCTGCCGCACTTGCGATTACCTCCGAAGCCATGGTGATGGGCGCCAAGGCCGGTCTTGATGCCGATGTGATGATTGAAGTCCTCAATGCCGGTTCGGGCCGCACTTCCGCCAGCGCAGATAAACTCCCCCGCTTCGTGCTGCCACGCGGGTTTGATTTTGGCTTTGCAATCGGGTTGTCGCTTAAGGATATTCGTTTGTGCCTTGAAGAAGCCGAACGGCTCGGTGTGCCTATGATGGTCGGCAACGCGGTGCGTATGCTCTTCTCGATCACCAAGGCCGAGCTTGGAGCGGATGCCGACATGACCGCAATTATTCGTCCGCTTGAAAAATGGGCGGGCGCCGAGGTGCGCGGCAAAGCTGCTGGCAGGTGACATGAAGGGTTTAAGCCTCACTCTGGCGGAGTTTGTCCATGCGACGCATGCTTTGCCTGAAGCAGTGCTCGTTGCAGGACGACGCTCCTTGCTCAATATGGTCGGCACCGCCATAGGCGGTTCGAATGAAGCTGCGATACAAAAGCTGGTGGCATTGCTGCCAGCTTTCTCAGGTCCCGCAAAAGCAAGCATCATTGGGCGCTCCGAACGCGCCGATGTACTCTGGGCTGCCTATATCAATGCTGCGTCCTCCAATATTTTTGATTTTGACGATACCCATGTGCCGACGGTCATTCATCCCTCGGCACCGGTTGCGCCGGCTGTCTTGGCGCTGGCAGAAGCGATGGCTGGGGAGGGGCGTCCAGTATCGGGCACCGCGTTGATAGAAGCCTTCGTGCTTGGCACGGAAGTCACATGCCGGTTGGGCAATGCGCTGCACCCGGTTCATTACGCACGCGGCTGGCACATCACCTCCACCACAGGGACCTTTGGCGCAGCATTGGCGGCGGGTCGACTGTTGGGGCTTTCTGCGTCGCAACTCGTCGATGCCTTGGGTCATGCTCTGGCGCAGGCTTCCGGTTCCGTCGAGACCTTGGGTACGATGTCCAAAAGCCTTTCAGTGGGGCAGGCGGCACGATCAGGCCTCATGTCCGCTTTGCTGGCATCTGATGGCTATACGGGCCCGGCTGAGCCACTAGAGGGAGCGCGTGGCTTTCTGGCCCTGCATTCTGATGCCCCCGATTATGAAGCACTGATCGGCGGACTTGGTGGCGATTGGGAAATCTTGAAGAATACGTTCAAGCCCTATCCGTGCGGTGTTGTCCTCAATCCGGTGATTGAAGCCTGCCTTAAATTGCACGGTGAAGGTGGCCTGCGGGCTGATACTATTGCTGCTGTGATCCTGACTGGAAATCCGCTGTTGCGCCAGCGTACGGATAGGCCCCACGTTACCACTGGCAGGCTGGCGCAGGTCAGCGCCCAACATGCTGTTGCCGTCAGCTTGTTGTGGGGAAAAGCAGATCTGTGGGCGTTCTCCGATGCTGCCGTAGCCGATCCTGAACTGAAGGCGCTGGGCAAAAAGCTGGCTTTTGTCGATGATCCGTCGTTCTCCTTTGAGGCGGTGGAGGTTAGCGTTCTCTTGCAAGATGGGCGCAAATTGGTGTGCAAGATCGACGGCGCCAAAGGTGGACTTGCTCATCCGATGAGCAACGCCGAACTGGTGCAGAAATTCAGAACGCAGATTGACTGGCGCGGGATCGAAATCGACGCGGGGGCATTGATCGCTACTCTTGAAGGGATAGAGGACGCAATCGACGCAACATCATTTCTCAATTTGGCGCGAGCCAACTAGCGCATCAAAATAAAATATAATTAAGGGAGACCGAAATGAATGCAGGAAAAATTGTTGATCCGATTTTTACGCTGACCACTGGTCCAGTCGATGCCTATCCGGCTGTGCTGCGAGCCTTGTCGCGTCCTGTTCTCTATGATTATGACCCGGCGTTTCTTGCATTCTACGAGGCTGTGAATGCAAAGGTGCAGCGCGTATTTCATACCAAAACACCGCCGGTTATTCTGCATGGAGAGCCTGTTTTGGGGCTGGAAGCGGCAGCCGCCTCATTGATTGCAAGAAATGATGTTGTACTCAATCTCGTTTCGGGCGTTTATGGAAAAGGCTTCGGCGCCTGGGCTGCGCGTTATGCAAAGGAAGTGGTCGATCTCGAAGTGCCTTATAATGAGGTGCTGAGCGCTGAATTGGTGGCTGATTTCCTCAAAAAGCGCCCTGATGTGGCGATTGTGGCGATCTGCCACCACGATACGCCATCTGGTACAGTCAATCCCGTTGCGGAAATCGGAGCCGTTGTTCAGGCCGCTGGTAAATTGTTCATTGTTGATTCCGTGTCGGCCTTCGGCGGCATGGACGTGTTGCCTGAAACTGCGCATGCAGATGTGTTCGTGACTGGCCCTAACAAATGTCTTGGCTGCCCGCCAGGATTGACTCTCCTACATGTCAGCGACGCTGCCTGGGAGAAAATCGCCGCCAATCCCAATGCGCCGACGGCTTCCATCCTGTCGATCATTGATTGGAAACGTGCTCATGAAGCACATATGCCATTTCCGTTCACGCCATCTGTTTCCGAAATCAACGCGCTGGATGCGGCGCTTGACCTTTATCTGGAAGAGGGCGAACGGGCGGTATGGGCGCGTCACGCATGGACCGCAAAAGCATGCCGGGCAGGCATTCAAGCCGCCGGTCTGAAACTATGGGCCGCACGGGAAGAAATTGCGTCGCCGACCTGTACGGCTGTGGCCATCCCGGAAGGAGTGGATGAAGCCAAACTGCGGTCGGCGATCCGAGAGCGTTACGGTGTCGTCTTTTCTTCCGGGCGTGGTGAAACGCTCGGCAAGCTAATCCGTATCGGACATATGGGGCCAACGGCACGGCCGACCTATTCGCTGGTTTCGGTTGCAGCAATTGCAGGCGGTCTCAAAGCCGCAGGGGCTCCCAATATCGACATTGGCGCAGGCGTATCTGCGGCAATGGCGGTGATTGAAGAGGCATCCGCGTAACGTTGTGCACCTAAAACGGGCAGAGCGCACAGTAGCATGCTTTCAAAAAGTGCAGTTATCGTATAGTAATACGGTAATATGCCCGCTTTTCGCTTATGGGGGCACAAACTTATGGCGATATTAATGAACGGAAAAACCCCACCTATTGATTTCAAAGTGATAAAGGCTGCCGCGCCTGTTCGTCATAGCGTTACGGAAAGTATCCGTAATTCTATTGCGATTGGATATTTCACCGCCGGGCAGCGTATCACGGAACGTGATTTGTGCGAAATGACCGGCGTGAGCCGCACAGCTGTGCGCGAAGCGCTACGCCAGCTCGAAAGTGAAGGCCTAGTGGAAGTGGTGCCGCATCGCGGTCCCATCGTTGCGAGGCTGAAGCCCGAACAGGCTGAGGGTATCTATCAGGTTCGTGTCGAACTTGAAGGTCTCGCCTGTGAGCTGTTCGCCCAAAATGCGACAGATGATGACATCGCTGCCCTAAAGGCAGCATTCGAAATACTGAAGAATAGCGACAAGATCACTGATCCTCTGGAGCGGCTGACGGCGAAAAACGCCTTCTATGAATGCCTGATCTATGGGGCGCACAATGAGGCGCTGGGGCATACGCTGTCTTCGCTAAACGCCCGTGTCATGGTTCTGCGCGCAACGTCGCTCGGCGCACCGGGCAGAACGCGCGAAAGCCTTACCGAGCTGGAAGAGGTCGTTGGGCATCTTGCAGCAAGGCGCGGCAAACAAGCCCGCAAAGCCGCGGCCTATCACGTCATGAATGCGGGAAAAGTCGCAATCGCCATTCTGCGTGAGCGATTGGCCGAGGAGGCCAGCGCTTCTTAAACCGAAAGTTTGACGCCGGGGTCATATTCCCGGCGTCGCTCCACCATCGACATTGATGACAGTGCCGTGCACATAGCTGGCGGCTGGGCTGCACAGGAAGCGCACAACGTCGGCAACTTCTTCTGCTTCTCCGTAGCGCTGGATTCCTTGGGCTTCGCGTAGCGCATCACGCGCCGCATCCACAGGGATATTACGTTCCTTTGCCAGCGTCTCAATTCGACGCAGCAGCCGGTCAGTCACGATATGTCCGGGGCAAAGTGTATTGATCCGCATCCCGGTGCCTTGGGCGCGCTTTGCAATCGCCTTTGTAAAGTTGATAAGTGCCGAATTGACCGAGCCGCCAATTGCGAAATCGGGTTCTGGCGTATGTGCGCCAACGCCCGATATATTCACGATGCTGCCTTTGCTTTCGACTAGCGAAGGCCATGCGGCTCGACAAAAGCGCACAGTGGCATGAAACTTCAGCGCAAAGCCTTCGAGAAAGTCATCGTCTGTAAGCGACAGGAAGTCGGCGCGTTTCGTTGCGCCCGCGTTGTTGATAAGCGCATCGATCCGACCAGAGACGGCGAGAGTATCTGCGACGACTTTTTCTGCTGCACCAGGCTGCGAAAGATCGGCGGCAATGACGACGACTTCCGGCGCGCCACAGGCGCGAGCAGCCTCCGCTGTCTCTTCAAGAGCAGCCGCATCGCGGGCGCAAAGACTAAGTGCAAATCCGTCTTTTGCTAGTCCGATCGCGAAAGCTTTCCCCAACCCGCGGCTCGCCCCGGTAACAATTGCTGTGCGCATTTTCTCTCTCTTGTAATTGCTGGACTGCCGGCGTTTCTGAAATTGTCCTTTATACCCAAATGGATACAAGGATTTCTGCAAATTCACCGTTACTCGATTTTCAATATTGTATTACGGTATGATCATGCTATCGTATTCTCGCACTGTCAATCGGGGTGAGGTTCATGGGCAGCAGAGATCTTTCGGTGATCTGCGTTTGCGACCCGCTTCGTTCCAAATGGAGGGGTCAGATGCAGGGCTGTAACAGATTGGCAATTCGCCCAATCCAGGGCTTGTTCGAGCGACGCTATGGGGCGGCGCATCGGGTCGCATTGACGCCCGCCTCGCAGACCAGATGCACAGCTTTCGGTGTAACGCCTGCGCGACGCTCCATGGGTATTTCGGCGCGTGTTGACCAGTCATCACCCTTGTGCCCGCACCAGATGCGCTGCACGGCCATTTTGTCACCTACCGAATTCAACTGGAAGACATTGCCCGTCTTCACATCGACGCCAAAACTGAATGAGCGGCTTGCTCCAGGCTTAACTTCACCGAGATCAGCAGAGAACCAGTGCGCGAAAGCGGCCGAGCAAACCAGTGAAGTCTTACCACTGTTCTCGACGGTAATGTCGAGATTTGGTTCACTGATAGCAGAATTAGCTGAATTCAAACTAAGAAATGCCGTAGCAAGAAAGGTAAGGTGAATTCGCATTTGCAAACATTGCTCCCATTTGTACTGAAGAGTTCAACCGGGAGGTAAAAAATAGTCAACAAAAATCTACAATAGGGAACGATATAATGAAAAAAATGGGAATCAGTGCAGTAAGTAAAGCTGTGCTTGCTCTTGCAGTAAGTGGTTGGATGGCCAATGCTGCATTGGCGGAAGATATCAAATCAATTGCTATTCTGGCCCCGGAAATGGGAACTGACATGGGCTGGAACCAGCAAGGCGTTGCAGCGGCAAAGGCCGCGGGCGAGGCTGCCGGTATCAAGGTCGTGGTTGCGGAAAACCTCGGCTATGGCGATGTGCGTCCAACGCTACGCGAACTCGCTGAAGATGGCGCTGGCTTGCTGATCGCGCATGCCTCTGGCTACAACACCGCCGCTCCGGAAATCGGCGAGGAAATGAAGATTCCTGTCGCGATTGTCGATAGCCCAGATAAGCTTTCCGCAGGCAAGGTTGCCGATTACACCGCCGCTGGCAGCGATGGTGCTTATCTCGCCGGTCGTCTCGCCGCCAAAGTCAGCCGTACGAAGATCGTCGGTATCGTCGTTTCGGGTGAGCCGCCATCGTGGAACAACATGTCGGTTGCTTTCGCGCAGGGTGTGAAGGCTGAAAACCCGGCGGTTGAAGTTCGTTATGCCGTCATCGGACCAGCTGCCTATGCCGATGCCGCAGGTGGCAAGCGCGTGACCGAAACCGTCATTGCTTCCGGCGCTGATGTTATCTTTGGACAGGGCAACGGTTCCAGCTTTGGCATGCTGCAAGCCGTCGAGACAACGCCGGCCACGGATGGTGGCAAGGCCTATTTCATCGACGTCATCGGCGACAAGAGTTCGATCGACAAGGGCTTTCTTCTGTCCTCCGTCATCTGGGATTTGCAGCCCGTTTATGCGGCCATGATCGAGGATCTCAAAGGCGGCAAATATGGGAGCCACAACTATAATATCAAACTGGATGACGGTAGCTTGCGTCTTTTGAAGACCAAAAACATTCCGGACAATGTGTGGAAGGAGATCGAAGATCTTCAGGCCAAGATTGTCTCCGGCGAGATCAAGGTTGAGCCGAAGTTCGATGCCGACAGCGTGCATGCGTTGGTCAAAACGGTCGCTTCCAAGTAACCAGCTTATTCAAGCATCGGCCCAGAAATCTGTAACAGCTTCTGAAACGTTCGATGCCTGGACCAAGCAGTGAGAGCGACAATGTGCGACCGATACAACGTACAGCGCTCGAATACCCGTCTCGTTGCTTCCGGGCATAATCGTGATCCGTCCGGTCGCGACGAGCCGGCTTCCATGAAGGACAGTTTGATGCAGGTGACAACACAAAAAGTAGTCCCTCTTTCATCACAGGCAAAAAGTTCTCCGGTCAGTTCTTCGGGCGTGCCCTTTGTCGCTTTGCGCGGCATAACCAAGCGCTTTCCCGGCGTCGTCGCCAATAATAACGTCAGTACAGATGTCTGGCCGGGGGAGGTCCATGTTCTGTTGGGCGAAAACGGCGCGGGAAAATCCACACTCGTTGGCATGTTGGCAGGTCTTCAACAGCCCGACGACGGCTGGATCGAGGTAGATGGTACGAAGGTAAACATTACATCGCCCCGCCATGCCTTGTCGCTGGGGATGGGCACTGTGTTCCAGCATTCGATGCTGGTACCGAGTTTGACGGTTGTCGACAATTTTACGCTGGGCGGGACCTGGTGGCGGAAACCGGATCGCAGCGGCGTTGCAAAGCGCATTAACGAAACGGCGAGCCGCGTGGGATTGCGGGTCGATCCCTTTGCGCTGGTTTCAAGCCTGTCGCTTGGAGAACGCCAGCAGGTAGAAATTCTGCGTGCGTTGATGCGCGGCAGCCGATGCCTGATCCTTGACGAAGCGACAGCCATGCTGACCCCCAACGAGGCGGTGTCGCTGGGGCAGCTAATGCGGCGGCTCGTTGCGGAAGGATTGGCCGTCATATTTATCACCCACAAGCTCAATGAAGCACTTGCCTATGGCGACCGCATCTCCGTGCTGCGCCTAGGTAAGAATGCAGGCGCTATCACGCCTGAAGAGTTGCAAACCCATACCGATGCGGAAAATACTGCTAATATCATTCGACTCATGTTTGGCAATGCTGTTACGGGCGAGGGTGAATCCGAGCCACGGATCAGTCGTGAGCTTGGTGGGACGGTCCTCAGCGTCGATAAGCTTAATTCCATCGCAGGACGCATCCCCCTTCGGAATGTTTCATTGACAATCCGCTCCCGCGAAGTGCTCGGAATTGCCGGGATTGACGGCAACGGTCAAAAGGAGCTTGCAGAGGCGCTTGCTGGACAATTGCCGTCGGTTGGGAGTGTTTGCTTACACGGGACCGAGATCGGTGCGCTTTCGGTGGGCGAGCGTCGCATGGCCGGATTGCGTTACGTGACGGATGATCGTCTCGGAGAGGGGACGGTGGGTGCATTCGCGGTTGCCACAAATTTTCTCCTAAAGGACATCGGCGCTGCGCCGTTTTGGCGCAAAGGGCTGGAAAAGCCGCAGCATATCCGCGCGCAAGCTGCGGAACATGTACGCAATTTCGATATCCGAACGCCGGATGTTGAGACGCCGGTCGGCACCTTGTCGGGCGGTAACATCCAGAAGGTATTGTTGGCGCGTGAACTGACAGGCACAGCCGAAGCGGTGATTTTTGCAAAGCCGACATATGGGCTCGACGTAAAAAACATTCGCGCGGTCCGCCGGCGTATTGGCGATGCCGCAGATGCTGGCAAGGCAGTGTTGCTTATTTCAACCGATCTGGACGAGCTTTTGGAGCTTGCCGACAGAATAGCCGTGATCGACCAGGGCAGACTGCTCGGCACGGTCCAAAATGGATTAGGCGCGCGCGATGCAATCGGCCGCATGATGAGTACCGGAGAAGAAGAATGAGCGATCAGCAAGCCGGCACGGCCAGAATAGCTGGACAGATGACGCGTCCGCCATTTTCCGCATGGGGCAGAATCCTTGCCGTAAGCGTTGGACCGCTGATCTCAGCCCTTGTCTTGGGTGGACTGATCCTGCTTGCTATGGGCGTCAATCCGCTAAGTTACTATGCCTATGTGGTCGAGCGGGGAATTATGTCGCCTTCCGGCCTTTCGGCAACACTGACACGTATGGGGCCGTTTCTCCTGATTGCGGCAAGCTTGATTGTGGCTTTCCGTGCTGGAATCTGGAACCTTGGCGGTGACGGACAGTTTCTGCTGGCTGCAGTGATTGTTGCGGCCACGACGCCGCTTTTGTACACGGCGGGGCTGCCAATCTGGCTTAACCTCGCTGTCGGTCTGGTGATTGGTTTGGCGGTTGGTGCGGTGTGGGGCCTGTTGCCTGCAATACTCAAGGCATGGCACGGCATCAATGAAATCATTACCACGCTGATGATGAGTTTCCTCGGCGTTTCGCTGGCCAATGTGCTGGTGAAACTCGCTTTTCTTGATCCCGCGACCACCACTCCGCAAACGCGCACACTTCCTGTGGATGCGCGCTTGCCGAAGTTGTTTGATACCACCATTTCGTCTGGCCTGATCATCGGTCTCGTCGTTATCATAGCTATGCATCTGATGATGACGAAAACGTCGTTTGGAATGAAATTGCGACTGGTCGGGGCCAATCCACGTGCCGCTGTTCACGCGGGACTTTCGGTCCCCAAACTGACCATAGCCGTCTTCGCCATTTCGGCAGGCCTTGCGGGGCTGTCGGGCGCGGTCGACATTCTGGGTACGCAAGGCAATGTCCGCGCGGACTGGAATCCGGCCTATAGCCTGACGGTGGTACCGCTGGTTTTCCTTGCGCGGCTCAACGGCTTTGGTTCCATCGCTTATGTCTTCCTGTTTTCCGCGCTCACGATCGGTGGGGAAAGTGCAGCACGCCGCCTCGGTGTGCCGAGTTTTTTCTCGTTAGTTATCGTGGCGTTGTTGCTGATCACTTTGGCGTTGGCGGAATATTTTGACAAGAACCGCCGTTACCGAGCCAAGGTCTGAGAAGGAGAAGAACATGGCACTTTTTACGGAAAGTTTCATCATCACGCTGTTTCTCGGTGCAATCGCTGCGGGCACGCCGCTTTTGCTTGCAGGACTGGGAGAGCAATTGTCGGAAAAGGCAGGCGTACTCAATATCGGGTTGGAAGGCATGATTCTGGCCGGTGCCTATGCCGGTTTTCTTGCGGCGTGGACCACCGGCAGCATGGGGCTCGGCTTTGTAGGCGGTATCGCTGCGGGCGCGTTCGTCGCGTCGTTCATGGTGCTGTTTTGTGTGCGGCTAGGCCTCAATCAGATCGTCATCGGTATTGCTCTGACATTGGCAGTTCAAGGCATGACCGCGCTCCTGCATTTCGTACAGTTTTCGCAAACTTATCCACGCCTGGACGGGGTGCCGAAATGGCCTATCTGGCCTTTGGTCGAAATTCCGGTTCTTGGACCGATCCTGTTTAATCACAATCCGATCGTTTATGTAGCTGTCGTCCTTGTCGCAGTTTTCGCCTGGATTTATCGTATGACGCATCTCGGCACCGCCTTGCAGGCGGCAGGCGATAAACCGGCTGCGCTCGATGCGACCGGTGTGGATGTTGTCCGAACGCGAAGCGTTGCTGTGCTGATGACGGGCGCACTGGCCGGTCTCGGTGGTGCTTTCATGTCTGTTGCAGTTGCTGGCGTATTCATTCCGTTCATGAGCCATGGCAATGGTTTCATCGCCATCGTACTAGCAATGCTGGCGCGGGGTAGACCGTCATGGGTATTGGGCGGCGCACTATTGTTCGGTGCCAGCCTATCGCTGGCAACAGCCTTACAGGTCGCCGGTGTCAACGTGCCAACAGACGTCATTCAGATGTTACCATTTGCCATGGTGATGCTGGTGCTGTTGATCGCTGGTCGCAAAGCAAGCCTTCCACAAGCACTGGGCGAAAGCTTCGTGCGCGGAGCACGTTAGTCGCTGGGTACGCAAGGCCTGTTATGATGTGGTTTATAAGAACGAGGATCGGTGCACTAAACCGTAGGTATCGGATGCTGGTGGTACGGAATTGCTTTGGATTGAGACTGATCCCCCGGTCTCAATCCGGGGCAACATCTCCATATCTTGGCAGAGGCTGTAGTGATGGTGGGTGATGGCAATGGAGATGCCCACCGCAAATAGCGCAGCTCGGTGTTTTCGTCCGTTCGATGCTCACCCGGCGATGTGTGCATTAACTGACGGCTCGAAGCCGGGGGTTAAAGTTATCGCCCTGGCGGTTCAAGTTAATCGAGTTTCCAATGGCCATTTTGGCAGAAATCGCTGACGAGTTGCTTGAGTTGGTTTTGTACAGCCAAAACCGCGTTGCTTGTCCGGCTACGTTGCGCCGTGAACATAGCAAATTTTCTATAAAGGGCAGGCTTTGAGATTAGTGCGCTCGAATAGTTGTGAGGTGTACTTTCCGGTTCTGTCAGGCTCCAGCCCATGACCGTCATGCCCAAGCCAGCACGCACTGCGGCTTTGATGCTACCTGCACCTTCTATTTCAAGTGAAACATTCAGACTGAAGCCGGCTTTTTCGGCTTCACGCTCCATCAAAATACGTATGGCGTGCTTCCTCGACGGTAAAATCAGCGGCAAATCTGCGAGGTTCTGAAGCTCAATCTGCGGGCTTTTTCCTTTGAAATAGCCAGCTGCCCCAAGGACATATAGGCCCTCCCTGAAGGCCAATGGCGCATCCTTTCCTGCGACGTCTGAAAGGTTCACAACAATGTCGTAGCTGCCGGCTTCAAGCCCGCTTTTCAGCGTCTGGCTGTCACCTTCGCGTAAAATAAGACGCAAGCGCGGATATTTTTCTCGGCAGACCTTGATGAGAGGAGGTGCCAAAATAGGGGCAATCGAACTCACGACCCCCAAAATTACGTCGCCAGAGGGGACAGAAGCTTTCTCGCGTGTCGCATTCTCTGCACGCTCTAGCGCGTGAAGGATGCTTTGACAGTGAACAAGTAGCGTATCACCAGCCTCAGTGAGCACCATTCCACGGGCAGTGCGCGTTAGCAGCTTCACATTCAGCTCGTCTTCAAGAAGGCGAATGTGGTGACTGAGAGCTGGTTGCGCAATCCCAAGTTCGGCGGAAGCTTTTGTGAGCGAGCCATGCTCTGCGATGCTTACAAAATAGCGCATCCGGATGACAGTCAGGATCATGCGAACTCCTATGCGATAGCAGTGACAGCGGTACGTCGCGCCCATCCACTGGATGCGGGATCTATTGAGACCTAGTAATATAAAAATACTTTATGAATCATATTAGCATTATATATTTGATTGATTTTAATGCGCAATATATTCCTTCAAGCAATAAACGCTAAAAGCAAAAAAGCAGATTTTTTGGAGGAACAATGGTCCATCTTCACAGATTGGTCGATCGCCCAGACGCTACCTTGGTGTCTGCGCTCAGTGCATATGCACCCGCTACGATCCATGAAGCACAAGGAAGGCGTGGTGCGTTGTCATCGCGGATCAAACCGGTTGATCCTGCCATGAAGCTTTGCGGACCGGCATTCACCGTTAGCTGTGCTCCTCGCGATAATATTATGCTGCAGGTGGCAATCTCTTATGCATCGCCAGGCGATATCATCGTAGTCTCCGCTGGCGAATACGAGGAGGCGGGCTCTTTCGGTGATGTGCTCGCGAATGCATGTTTGGCAGCGAAGATCGGTGGCCTTGTCACCGATACCGGTGTGCGCGATACCGCGCAATTGCGGAAGCTTGGCTTTCCGGTCTTCTCGCTCAGTGTTTCGATTAAAGGTACGGTCAAGGAAACCTTGGGGGCAATCAATCAGCCAATCATTATCGGAGGAGAAACGATTAACCCGGGTGATGTGGTTTCTGGTGATGCAGATGGCGTCGTGGTTGTCCGTAAGTCCGAGGTTGCAAACGTAGTGGAGCAATCCCGGCTACGTGAAGAAAACGAGGCTGAATATATTGCAGCTTACAAGGCTGGAAAATCGGTTATCGAAGTCAGCAATCTAGAAGACAAGCTCCGTGATAAGGGCTTTGTGATAGGTGCCTGATCGAGCCGTTTTAAACCGAGGAATAATAAATTCGACCTCGGAAATTTAACAAATGGGGAATGACATGACTTATCTGAAATCGGTGTTGCTTGCGGGCTGTGTCTTTGTGGCTGGCGCAGCTGTTGTGACCTCCGCAAGCGCGGACGTCGTGAAAGACGTCAAGGAACGCGGCAAATTTATCTGCGGGACACTCGGTACTTCTGAGCCTTTTAGTTTCCAGGACGGCAAAACACGTGAGGTTGTTGGATATGAAGTTGATATCTGTCAGGCAATTGCTGACAGTCTCGGCGTGCCACTTGAGTTGAAGCTGATTTCAGTTGAGGCCCGCATCCCGGAACTCATTGCAGGCCGCGTCGATCTTGTCGCTGCCAATCTTGGCTGGAACCCTGAACGTGCCCAGCAGATTGACTATTCCAACCAGCATTTTGTCAGCATGCAGAAAATCCTTGTTCGTGCCGATTCCGGGTTGAAATCCTCTGACGAATTGGCGGGCAAGCGTGTGAGTGCCGTTCGCGGATCTAGTTCGGAGCGCGGCGCGCGTGAACATATAAAAGACGTGAATGTCCTGACCTTCAAGGATGGCGCGAGCGCGTTTCTTGCAGTTCAGCAAGGGAAGGTGAGTGGCATGGTGTCCTCTGAGATGGCGCATATAAAGTTACGCGATGCTGCGAAGAAAGATGGTGGCGTCGAAGTTACTATTCTCGAACCTGCTCTGTTTGCTGAACCATGGGGTCTTGGTATCAAAAAGGGGGAAGATGTATTCAAGGACCATGTGAATAAGGTTCTGTCTGATCTCGAAACTTCCGGAAAATTCGACCAGATTTTTGATAAGTGGTTTGGCGCTGAAACGTCGTTTGGCGGGTTGAAGCGGGAATTCAAGATTGAGGAAATCAAGGAGTAATTCGTTTGCTCCGATAGCAGCCCACAATGTGGGCTGTTTCTTAAATGAGTTTTCGCTTTGCTCTGCAAAGCGTACTTACCGGGAAGGCCATCACAAAGTGAGATGAGGCCATGCAGTACAATTTCGATCTTGGTATTATCTTCCAGGAACAATACTTTAATCTTCTCGTCTCCGGCTTCTCGACGACAATCTTGCTCACGCTGACTTCGCTTTTGCTTGCATTCTTTGTCGGCAGTGTTCTGACAGGTCTTCGGCTCACGGGCTGGTGGATTGCGGACAAGTTTGTCGCCGTTTATGTGGCTTTCCACCGAAACGTTCCGATGGTGGTCCATATCCTGTTTTGGTATTTCGGTGTTGCGGCCCTTCTGCCACAATCTGTGACGAACTGGCTTTATGATCACAATGCTGAATTCCTGATGGCGATGATCGCGATCGGTCTGGTCGGATCGGCCTACATTTCCGAAGATTTGCGTAGCGCCGTTCGCTCGATACCGGCAGGCCAGACAGAAGCTGCCCGTGCGCTTGGGCTAAACTACATATCGACATTGCGACGCATTATCCTGCCTCAGGCATTTCGCATCGCAGTACCGCCACTGGTCAGTCAGACAGTATTGATGTTCAAAAACACCAGCCTGGCTATGGCAATCGGTGTCCTAGAGCTTACGGCTGCGGGTCGGGAGATCGAAAACTACACCTTCAAAACATTTGAAATCTATGTCGTCATCACCGTGTTCTATCTCGTGTTCTCGCTATTAATCATGTGGGGTGGTAGTGTCCTTGCGCATCGCTATTCTACTGTCGTGCGCACAGACCCAGCATCCGTAAAGGCTGGCTGAGATGCTTGAAATCATTCAAAACAATTGGCTTTTGCTTCTCATTGGCTCCTATCCACATGGTCCTATTGGTGGGCTCGCTGCAACTTTGGGAATGGCAATAAGCAGCATATTGCTGGCACTGCCGTTAAGCATTCTGCTCGCTCTTGCCCGGCTTAGTCCTTTCGCAGCTGTTCGACTGCCGGCTATCGCTGTCATCTACTTCGTGCGCGGCGTGCCGCTACTGATGTTCATCTTCTGGGCTTATTTTCTTATTCCCCTTGTTACCGGTGCTTCCGTTCCTGGTTATGTCGTCATGATTGTCACGCTTGCCTTTTATGAAAGTGCATATCTTGCGGAGATTATACGCGCTGGAATTCAAGCACTTCCTGCTGGCCAGTACGAGGCAGGAAGAACTCTGGGGCTGCCGTATCTAAAAGTTATGCGGGTGATCATTCTTCCTCAGGCACTCTTCAACATGCTCCCGAGCATGCTCAATCAGTTGGTCTCGACGGTTAAGGAAACTTCACTGGCCTATATCATTGGAACGCAGGAATTAACTTTTGCTGCAGACCAGATCAACAATGTCCTGTTGACCAAGCCTTTTGAAGTATTTGGCCTGCTGGCACTGACCTACTTTGTTTTGAACTTCACGCTGACATCTATCGCGAAGTTTGCCGAGAATAAAATCAATGACAAGCGTTCTGGCGCCAGGTCGACAGTCGAAAGTGCAACGGTATGATAAAATTTTCGAACGTCTGCAAATGGTACGGCGAGTATAAGGCACTCGATGACATCAACGCTGGTGTCAGCCGCGGGGAAGTTGTTGTTATCTGTGGACCATCCGGTTCTGGTAAATCAACTCTGATTAGGACGATAAACCGTCTTGAAGCGATCCAGTCAGGGGAAATTCAGGTTGATGGCGTGAATGTAAATGCGCGGTCTACCAATATTGATGAGCTGCGCACGCATATCGGCTTTGTCTTCCAGCAGTTCAATCTATTTCCTCATCTGAGCGTGCTGGAGAACCTCACTCTTGCACCTTTGGAACTGAAAAAGGCCAAAAAGGCAGAAGCTCAGTCGCGGGCGACGGAGCTGTTGACCCGTGTTGGCCTTGCGCATAAGGCAAACGCCTATCCCCTCCAACTTTCAGGCGGTCAGCAGCAACGTGTAGCAATTGCGCGGGCTCTGGTGATGCGGCCACCAGTCATGCTTTTTGACGAGCCGACAAGCTCACTTGATCCTGAAATGGTCGGTGAAGTCCTGCAGGTTATGAAGGGGCTCGCCAGTGAGGGCATGACGATGGTTTGCGTCACCCACGAAATGGGCTTTGCCCGCGAAGTCGCAGATCGCATTTGGTTTATGGACGAAGGCCGTCTTATCGAAACCGCAACGCCATCTGAGTTCTTCGCAAACCCAAAAAGTGAACGAGCTAAAAAGTTCCTTTCCGAAATTTTGTAGGACACCGGTCCAGCACATGACAAGGCAGTGGCTAGCGGAGCGCTGGCTTGGTTCAGCGCCAGCCATAAAAGCAGAAGGACATTACAGTGATTGAGTTTCAACCTGCATCCCGGGTAAATCGTATCAAGCCATCTCCGAGTTCACTTGCTTCAGCGCGCGCACGGGATCTTAAGGCGGAGGGGCGCGATATTGTCGACCTCACCGTAGGGGAGCCGGATTTCGACACACCTGACAATATCAAGGAAGCGGGTATTGAAGCAATCAGGTCGGGCGATACGAAATACACTCCCGTTAACGGCACGGCGGCTCTGCGCAAAGCAATTCAAGCTAAATTTAAGCGTTCATCCGGCCTTTGCTACGAAAATGATCAGATATGTGTTGGGGGCGGCGCCAAGCAGATTATTTTTCTGGCGCTAATGGCAAGCGTTGAACGTGGAAGTGAAGTCATTATTCCTACCCCTTATTGGGTCTCCTATCCTGACATGGTGTTGGCTAACAATGGCAAACCAGTCATTGTGGAATGCCGTGAAGAAAATGGCTTCAAGCTCACCGCGGAAGCGCTCGAACAGGCCATTACCCCGAACACACGTTGGCTGATTATCAACTCGCCGTCCAACCCTTCCGGTTCCGTTTATACGCGCGAAGAACTCACTCAGCTTGCGGCCGTGCTTGTCCGGCATCCGCATGTATGGGTGCTCGCCGATGAAATCTACAATGAGGTCCTTTTTGACAGCAACGCACCGGACAACGTTGCAACTGTTGAAGCGAGCCTTAAAGAGCGCTTGTTTATCATCAACGGCGTCTCAAAGACCTATGCTATGACCGGTTGGCGCATCGGGTACGGTGTCGGAAACGTGAAGCTTGTTGCAGCGATAAATAAACTGCAATCACAAATGTCTTCCTGCCCGTCCTCGATCAGTCAGGCCGCTGCGGTGGAAGCACTTGATGGCGATCAATCTTTTATTACGACAGCTGCAAGCGTTTATCGTGGGCGGCGTGACCTTGCAGTCGGTCTTCTCAATGCAATTCCCTGCATTCGTTGCACGTCACCCAACGGCGCGTTCTATGTTTTTCCAAACTGCACCGGCGTTTTTGGCAAGGTAAAGCCAGATGGCAAGCAGATCGAAACTGATCTCGACTTCATCATCTACCTCCTCGAAAGCGTCGGTGTCGCTGCTCTTCACGGCAGTGCATATGGAATGCCGGGATACTTCCGGCTTTCAATTGCGACTTCGGAAGAGGTAATCCGGGAAGGCTGCACTCGTATCGCTGCTGCAATACAGGCACTGCGATAATTATTCATTCATCTACGATCAAGAACAGGGACGCACGCCAATGAGTGGTGACGTGTTACGCAGTAAACTGGCAACTGGTGCGAGCGTTACGATGTTCAATCCCCATCATGTTTCAACTGGACTGGCAGCTCGTCTGATTGAGCTCGGTGCCGATTCCGTGTTTCTTGATTGTGAGCACGGAACCTGGGGCTTTGATGATGTCCGCACGACGGTGCAGATTACACGATCTGTTGGCGGCGCTGCCGTCGTTCGTCCACACTCACATGAACGACCTATCATCATCCGCTATCTTAATGCAGGCGCAGATGGCATTATGGTTCCAATGGTTGAATCGGCGGAACAGGCGCGGTTAATCGTTGATGCTGTGCGTTATGCTTTACCTTCGGACCATGCGAAGCGACTGATCGTTGCGATGATAGAAACGACGTCGGCAATTGACAACCTAGAGGATATTCTTGCCGTTGAAGGTGTTGATGTCTTCTTCATTGGGCCTGGTGACCTCTCACAGGACATGGGGTTTCCTCCGGCTCCGCCATTTGGCAAGCCACGCCCTGAAGAGGTAATGGCAAAGGTCGCGGAAGCCATCGATAAAATCCGCAATGCGGGGAAGATTGCAGGTACACTGGCAACGCTTCAGGAAATCCCACACTGGCGGGCGAAAGGGGTGCAGTTCTTTTATATTCACTCCGATCCTTTCCTCCGCAATGGCATTATGGAAATTAAATCGACACTGGCATCTGTAGGACCCGATACATGACGTTTCCATTATTTGATCTTGGTGGCCGACGCGCACTCATCACTGGCTCCTCGCAAGGTATTGGTCTTGCAATCGCTGGCGGGCTGGCCGCGCACGGCGCCGCCGTTGTCCTTAATGGACGCGATGTCGCAAAACTTGACGCGGCGGCTGCCTGTTTGCGGGCGCAAGGCTTTTCTGTAGAGACGGCAGCGTTTGACGTGACGAATGCAAGTGGCGTGCAGCAAGGCGTTGCTGCAATTGAGGAAGATCAGGGTCCTATTGATATCCTGATTAACAATGCCGGTATGCAGTTTCGCTCGCCGCTTGAGGATTTTCCTGTTGATCGCTGGGATGAGTTGCTTAGGACAAATATCTCAAGCGCCTTTTATGCCGGACAAGCTGTTGCGCGCTTTATGATTAAGCGCGGCAAAGGCAAGATCATCAATATCGCGTCCGTTCAAAGTGAACTCGCACGGCCAGGGATCGCACCCTATACCGCAACAAAAGGCGCTATAAAGAACCTTACCCGAGGAATGTGTGCGGACTGGGCTCGCTATGGGTTGCAGATCAACGCTATTGCGCCGGGCTATTTCAAAACACCTCTCAATCAGGCGCTTGTGGACAGTGAGGAGTTTTCCTCATGGCTGCAAAACCGCACTCCTGCAGGACGCTGGGGTGAGGTGGAAGAACTGATCGGAGCAGCGGTGTTTCTGTCCGCGCAGGCATCGTCATTTGTAAATGGACACACTCTTTATGTTGACGGCGGGATCACCACTTGTCTCTGATTTAACGTCGCCGGCGCCGGTTATTGTGATGGGAGTTTCAGGCTGTGGCAAGTCATCCGTCGGACGACTTCTCGCGGTTAGCCTTGAGGCAGAATTTATTGAAGGCGATGATCTTCACTCGCCCCACAATGTCTCAAAAATGCAGGCTGGCATTCCACTCACTGACGATGATCGCTGGCCATGGCTTGATGCCATCGGCAACAGGCTCGCTTGGAACCCAAATGTGGTGGTGTCCTGTTCGGCACTGCGCAGAGTTTACAGAGAGCGGTTGCGGGTGGCGGCCGGGCGTCCGCTGACATTCGTTTGTCTGCAGGGGCCAAGGCAGCTGCTGTTTGAACGAATATCAGCGCGCCAGAACCATTACATGCCAGCCGCGTTGCTTGACAGTCAGTTCAACACACTTGAACTTCCGACAGACGAAGATGATGCGATCATCGTCGATATTGAGCGCTCGGCCCAGAATGTCGCTGATCTCGCGCTGCCGCTGATTGTCAGGCGGCGATGACGAACATTCCTCCAAATTATCACGGTGAAGCTATGTCAAAACCCGAAATTCTTCTGATGGGCGCTTATCCTGAATGGGATCTTTTAGCACTTCAAGCCTGTTATCATGTTCACAAGGTCTATGAAGCGCAGGATAGGGATGCTTTCATTGCACAGCATGCGCCGGAAATTCGCGCGATCGCGACCCGTGGTGAACTCGGCGCATCAGCCAGGCTGATGCAGGCACTCCCTAAGCTCGAAATTGTTGCCTGCTACGGCGTGGGTACTGATGCGATTGATTTGGCATATGCGCGAGGTGCCGGCATCCGTGTAACCAATACACCGGATGTTCTGACCGCTGATGTTGCCGATCTTGGCGTGGCATTGTTGCTCGCAACTGCACGCAAGTTACCGCAGGGAGATCAATTTGTCCGTGAGGGCAAATGGGCCAGAGGCAATATGGAAATGGTCACACGCGTCAGTGGGAAGCGTGTTGGTGTGGTCGGTTTTGGCCGGATCGGCGCAGCCGTTGCAAAACGACTGGCCGCATTTGATTGTGATGTTGCCTACTTCAGCAGAAATCAACGCGACGGTGTAGCCTATCCTTTTTTCAAAGATCTTCTGGAAATGGCAAAATGGTCGGAATTTTTGATTGTTACACTTTCAGGCGGTGATGCAACCCGAAACATGATCGACAGCGCTGTGCTAGAAGCGCTCGGTAAGCAGGGTATTCTGGTCAATGTTTCGCGCGGTTCAACTGTCGATGAAGCCGCACTTCTTAAAGTGCTGGAAAACAAAGCGATTAAGGGCGCTGGCCTTGATGTTTTCCTGAATGAACCAGAGATCGATGAGCGTTTTTTTGCTCTCGATAATGTTGTCGTTCAGCCGCATCACGGTTCAGGAACATTAGAGACGCGACAGGCGATGGGCAAACTTGTGCGCGACAATCTGGCTGCCCATTTCGCCGGGTTAGACCTACTTACTTCAGTTGTGTGAGGAAACGCCATGCAAGCTATTGTCATTCATGCCGCAAAAGATTTGCGTATTGAGGAACGCGTGCCTGAAACGGCAGGGGTTGGTGAAGTAGAAGTGAAGATTGAAGCCGGCGGCATTTGCGGCTCCGATCTGCACTATTATAACCATGGTGGCTTTGGTACGGTTCGCCTGCGTGAACCCATGGTGCTTGGTCACGAAGTCGCCGGAACGATTGTTGCTTTGGGCGATGGCGTATCCGGTCTTGCCATCGGTGACCGGGTTGCTGTTTCACCCAGTCGTCCCTGTGGTGATTGTGACTATTGTCACAAAGGTATGCAGAACCACTGCATCAATATGCGTTTTTATGGAAGCGCAATGCCCATGCCGCATATTCAGGGCGCATTTCGCCAGCGGCTTGTTGCCCGACAGGCGCAATGTTTCAAGGTCGCAGACGACATCTCCATCAATGAAGCAGCATTGGCTGAGCCATTTGCAGTGGCTTTGCATGCGGCTGCGCGCGCAGGCAGTCTGTTGGGCAAGCGTGTCCTGGTGAGTGGTTGTGGTCCGATCGGTGCGTTGGCCATCATTGCAGCGCGCGCACATGGTGCCTGTGAGATTGTGGCAACAGACGTAATGGATGCGGTACTAACAAAAGCTCTAGCGGTTGGTGCGGATAAAGTTCTCAATATCCGCAAAGATCCGCAGGCCCTTGCAGCTTATGCTGCAAATAAAGGCTATTTTGACGTGCAGTTTGAGGCCTCTGGCAATGAACAAGCTATCCGCAGTGGGCTTGAGGTGTTGAGGCCGCGTTCTGTTCTCGTTCAGCTTGGGCTCGGCGATGAAATGTCACTTCCGCAGAATACCATCGTTGCAAAAGAAATCGAATTGAAGGGCACATTCCGCTTCCATGGCGAGTTTGGTCTGGCCGTTGATCTCATCAACACGAAGCGCGTCGACCTCAAGCCGCTCTTATCAGCTGTTTATCCGTACGAGGATGCAATCAAAGCGTTCGAAATAGCTGGAGATCGTAGTCAGTCTATGAAAGTTCAGCTAAGTTTCTGATCCAGGATGGGGAAACGCGCTTGCGCCGCAAGGTGCCGGCACTCTTCGGGAAAAGAAATGAAAATGGAGGAATTTAATGTCGCAAGCTGAAATAGGCCTGATTGGCCTCGGTGTTATGGGGTCGAATCTGGCGCTGAATATTGCCGAGAAGGGCAACCGCATCGCTGTATTTAATCGTACCGTCGAAGCGACCAGAAAATTTTATGAGGAAGCGGGCGAGCTACAGAGCCAGATCATTCCTTGCGAGACGATCGAAGAATTCATTGCTGCAATTCGTCCGCCACGCCCGATTATCATCATGATCAAAGCCGGCGAGGCCGTCGATCAGCAGATGGAGGCGCTCTCCAGCCACCTCTCTGATGGTGACATTATGATAGATGCAGGCAACGCGAATTTCCGCGATACCATGCGCCGTTTTGAAAGCCTCAAAAACAGTGGCCTGACCTTTATTGGTATGGGTGTTTCAGGTGGCGAAGAGGGGGCACGACACGGCCCTTCGATCATGGTTGGCGGCACCGAGGACTCTTACAATCGCGTTCAGTCAGTTCTCAAATCGATTGCCGCAAAATATAATGGTGAACCATGTGTTGCCTGGCTTGGTGAAAATGGTGCGGGCCATTTTGTGAAAACCATTCACAACGGCATTGAATACGCCGATATGCAGATGATCGCCGAAGTTTACGGAGTTCTGCGTGATGGACTTAAAATGTCGGCTGGCGAAATTAGTGAAGTGTTTGGGTCGTGGAACAAGCGACGCCTGAACTCTTATCTGATCCAAATTACCGAAAAGGTACTTGCCGCGAGCGATCCCGTCAGCGGAAATCCTGTTGTTGATGTTATTCTTGATAAAGCAGGCCAAAAAGGCACCGGGAAGTGGTCTGTAATTGAAGCGCAGAACATGGGCGTCGCTGCAACCACGATTGAAGCAGCTGTTGCCGCGCGTTGTATTTCCGCGCTAAAACAAGAGCGTATCGCAGCCGAGAAAATTCTCGGAATGCCGCCAGTCCCGGCATTGTCCGTCGAAGACAGAGCCATCTTTATTGATGATCTGGAAAATGCGCTCCTGGCCGCCAAAATTGGCGCTTATGCTCAGGGATTTGCAACACTTGCTGCCGCTTCACGGGAGTTCAACTGGAATCTACCAATGCCCACTATCGCGAAGATCTGGCGCGAGGGTTGTATTATTCGCTCCCAGTTCCTTAATGAGATTGCGAGTGCATTTGAAGCTGCGCCGGACGTTGCCAATCTTATTGTGACGCCAGCTTTTGCAACCTTGATCAATGAAACAGATGGCGCATTAAGGCGCGTTGTTTCGACCGCAGTACTGGCGGGTCTGCCAGTGCCTGCTCTCGCATCGGCACTGGGCTATTTTGACAGCTATCGCCGTTCACGCGGCACGGCCAATGTCATTCAGGCGCAGCGCGATTTCTTTGGCGCACACGGCTTTGAGCGGGTTGACGGCAAAGATATTCCTCACGGCCCTTGGGGCATCAATAGTTGAACCGAAAGAGCGAGCTAAGGTCATTGGAAGTTTATCATGTTGCCTATTTCTTGAGTGGCAATCAATCAGATCGGCAGATGCTTGTTTCTGCATTTAAATTTTATGCCGTTAAACCGGTCCTTCCGCCAATGGCCCCATTACAGTCGGTAGAATTCCGGGGACCCTGACTGGCGATCAAGCGGCCGTGCTGGCACACAACGATGGCCGCTTCGCTAGCTTATTCGTCTGGACCGTACTGCCTGTTTCGTGTCCCGAAGCCGCCCAAAAGCTATTGCGGTGGAGTTGGGGACGTACAAAATTGATGGCCGGTGCGGCGGCATCGGCCTATATGAAGAGGGAGCCGTTTCCAACGACGCAGCACAGACTGGGCTAAGAACGGTAATATCGCAGCCTTATTTGCTTTCTCCGTCCATAAAGCGCATGGTGATCATCACGACAGCATTTGAAACGGGCGCTGTCATTCAGGCTTAGAATGCCTGGCCCGCAACAAAGGAGGACCCCATGTCTTCCAACGCCTTGAATTACAGAAACATTACTATGATTTCGCGTCTACTCAGGGAGGTTCGCAAGCCCGGCGACACGCAAGAATTGCGCACCGATGCTGCACGCTACCTTGCGCGACGGTTTCAGGAGGGAACATGTGACGAAGGTCGACTGAATATCGCGTTGAAACAATTCGCCAAGAAGCATCGAACAATGGCGAAAGCCGTTGAGCGTTGGGATGATGAAGGTGGCGCAATTAAAAGCGAAACATAATGGCCCTTTCATTTCCAGACCCTGGCTGAAGTCTCGATGATTTAACGACGGGCGTCCGATTTGTCAGCTACGATTTAATGACTTCGGTTCCATTTTTAATCGATAAATCCGCACTTGAGAAATACGGTGTCATCGCTGCCCCGGAATCATCGCATCTGGTTGCCTTCGACGCTTTACGCAACTAGATCTACGATGTTATCCGCAAAGTTTATTCCCAGGTTCGGCAAACTTCCTATCGGATCACTCTGGAAGACATGAAGTAAGTCGGTCTACAGATCTTGAAGTTAAGGTAAACCTATCTGCGTTCACTTTTTAGCATTTATTGCAAGCGCATCAAAGCGATATGGGCAGCTTGCGTCCTCATAGATCGCACCGTTAAAGCATGTAATGAGGGTAAAATGCTGGCCATTAACGGCAGCTTTGTGTTTCCCTCACGAACGTTCCGGAGCCATGTCGACGCTCGACAATGCCGGCGAAAACCAACATCCCGATCGCCTCTCTTAAAGTGGCCCGCGACACGTTAAGAGATTGCGCCATGTCTTTTTCGTTTGGTAGGCGTTGATCTTCTTGCCAGCATCCCTCCTGGATCGCGAGCCGCACCTTCTCAGCGACTTGTATGGAAAGTGGCTGATTATCCAGGGGTCGCAACCATTCGGCGGGGTTATCAAGATGAACCTGGTCTTTTGTCATGTTAATCCATCCCCATAGCTTTGGACGAGTCGGAAATTCGCATTGCATAGCGTCGGGCCAGGATCGCTCCAACAAGGATCTGGATCTGATTATAGAGCATGATAGGCAACACGATCATGCCAAATCCTGGCACGCCTGCAAAAAGGACTTGGGCCAGTGGAAGTCCTGATGCAAGGCTTTTCTTTGACCCGCAGAACACAGCCGCAATTTCATCTTCACGAGCGAAACCTAACCAGCGCGACCCCGTCATGGTGAAGCTAATCACAAAAGTGAGGACAAGAAGGCAAAGCGCAACAGCAGTGATGAGGCCCGATGTCGGCAGGACATGCCAAAGACCCGCGGTGACAGACTGAGAAAAAGCAGAATAGATAATGAGCACAATCACCGACTGATCGTAGTTTTCCAGCCAATGTTTGCGCGTTGCAAGGAGTGGACCCAGCCAGCGATGGCAGGCTTGCCCCAGTCCAAACGGTATAAGAAGTTCAAATACTACATCGCCTAATGCATGTCCGAGATCAATCGATCCGGACGAACGCATAAAAATCGCCATCAAAATTGGTGTCAATAAAAGTCCGAAGACGTTCGAACCCGCCGAATTGCATACTGCTGCCGGAACGTTGCCTTTTGCAATAGCGGTATAGGCAATAGAGCTGGAGATCGCCGAAGGAAGAACTCCCAGATAAATGAACCCGAGGACAAGGTCGGGCGGCAGGATTGTTTCGGGAATGAGGCGCAGAGGCTGCACGATCAGTGGGAAGATGATGAATGTCGTCGCAAAAATAAATAAATGAAGCTGCCATTGCTTCAGCCCTGAAACGATTGCGCGATGAGACAATGCGGCTCCATGGCCAAAAAACAACAGGGCAACGCCGATAGAACCTAATGTACTGACGATGTCGGATGCGCTCCCGGTTGCTGGTAAAATGGTTGCCAGCACAACCGCAGCAATCATCAAAATCAAAAACGGATCAAAACGCATCAATTATTCACCTTAAATTGGTCGGCTTGACCGACAGTTGATAGGAGACTAGGTGTGGAGTGAAATGGTCTGCAAATTGGTATGGAAAAACAGTGATGAGTGACCGAATGTCGACCGCGGAAGCTATGCAACGGATGCTAAGCTTCTTCGAAAAAGAGCGGCTGGGTCCTCAGGACAAAATACCGCCCGAGCGGATTCTATCGACCAGACTTGGTTGCAGCCGTGAAACGACACGAAAAGTTCTACGCCAGCTTGAGATCGAAGGTCTGGTTTGGCGTCATCAGGGCAAGGGCACTTTCATGGGTAGCCCGTCCTCAGACGTCGAACGGCCGATTGAGCGCATCATCGAATCTGCATCCGCTCGGGATCTTATGGAAGCAAGGCTTGTTTACGAACCAGCATTGGCTGCAGCTGCAGCATTGAATGCCACTCATGACGATCTCGACAGTTTGCGTAACCTTGCTGTTGCCACTGGGATGGCCAAGGATTGGCGCGAATATGAGCGTCTCGATGACGCTTTTCATAAGGCCGTCGCACGTGCAAGCGGAAACGCCTTGCTTGCTGCGATCTTTCGCTCTCTCGCGTCTGTGCGAGCGCGCTCGAAATGGCAACGCACCCATGATGCGATCTTTCGCGAGGCACGTAAACGCGAATATGCGAGCCAGCAAAGTGAGATGCATATTGCGATCGTTGATGCGATTGAAGCTCGTGATATCGATCGGGCTCACCTGACCATGTATTCACATCTAAAGCTGATCAGTTCACTAGAGCATGCCTCAAGCTGATATAGCTATGAGATGCACGGAGGTGCCGATGATGATTGGATATCATTTCTGATTAGGAACGCTAGAAGTTTTGGGCAAGCGCTGCTCGTGACGGAACGCCTATTCACGCACGTACGCGGCCGCGGTCTTCGCAGATGGAAACAGCACAGGCGCAGCGCAGCTCCAGTTTCTTTGTGAGGCAGGATTTTCAGTTGATGCTGCAACGAATCCCCTGGTGACCATTAACTTCTATACGGTTGGGGACGTGCTTGAGGATCACGCCCGTGAAAGCGATACGAGCGAACGCAATGGCACAAGGAACCGTGCTTGCTCCGCCTTTGCTTAGTGTCGCGGTCAATAGTTGGAACGGAGTGAGACCCGATGCAACGTTTGATCGGGGCTCTCATTGATTGTCGATGGCTTGGCAAATAGAATGCGCGCAATGGATGAAGTCGGTGAACTCGCGAATTGACGAAGGTAATCCGGGTAACGGACTGCAGGGAACGCTCCACAAGTATTTTTGCTTGCCAGTCTATCAGTTCGTCCGAATAAGCGCGTTGAAGCAGTTCCACCAATAATTCGCGCGTAGACCCAATGCGGCATCTTGCGGCGGCGACCGATATGGAATCGAGCCAGTCTGCAATTTCGACAAATGAAAGAAATTAGGCCGCAGCTAGTGCTTCTCTCAGAAGGTATTTGAGACAAACAAGAGAATTTCACTTCGGTTTATCAAATGTTCTGATAAATTTGCTATCTTCTGGCGAATTTGGTCGCCGGAGAGAAAGTGCTCTGATGCTAGGTCCCGTTTTTTTCTCGCCGTCACGTGAACTTACGATTGGTGAGGTTGCTGACTATACCGGTGCGACCCTTCTCGACCAAACACATGCTTCGCGTATCGTCACCCGTCTTACTTCTATCGCAGACGCAGGCGAAGGAGCCCTCGTTTTTTTGGAGAACACGAAGAACTTCGGAGAGTTCAAGAACATGAACGTTGCAGCTGTTCTTTGTACCGAAGCCGTCGCCACCAGTCTTTCCGGCGACACAGCTGTTTTAATTACGCCCCATCCGCGCCGCGATTTCTCATCGGTCGGACGCATGCTGTTCCCTAATGCTGTACGCCCGGAAAGCTGGTTCGGAAATACGGGCATTTCTCCGGAGGCAATTATTCATCCCACCGCGCATGTAGGGGTTGGTGCAACGATAGAGGCCGGAGCGGTCTTAGGCAAAAACGTCATAGTCGGTGCAGGCTCACTCGTATCGTCCTCCGCTGTTATTGGAGCAGGATGCCAGATTGGGAGCGACTGCTACGTCGCGCCCGGCGTTTCTGTTCAGTTTGCCCTCATCGGTAACACTGTTTCCCTGCATCCCGGCGTGCGCATCGGGCAGGACGGCTTTGGCTTTGGGGCGGGCGTTGGAAGCGTAGAAAACATACCTCCGCTGGGGCGCGCCATTATTGAAGATGACGTTGAAATAGGTGCGAACACCACAGTGGCTCGGGGCGCGCCCGGCGATACAATTATAGGCGCTGGCACCAAAATCGATAACCTTGTTCAGATCGCACAGAGTGTTCGTATCGGGCGCTTCTGTCTGATCGCCGCGCATTGTAGTATTTCCGCCAGTTGTATAATTGGCGACAATACTATGCTTGGGGGCCTTGTCAGTGTTGCTGACCACACGGTGATAGGGACAAGTGTGGGGGTGGCAGCCGGTAGCGACGTTATAAACAATATTCCCGATGGCGAACGGTGGGGAGGGGTACCGGCCCGCCCTATCAAGCAATGGTTCCGCGATATTGTGAATGTACGCGATATTGAACGGTCGAAACATAGCGGACAATACATACGCTGAAATAGAGAGTGGCGTTGACGCGTAAAATCATATCCGCTCGAACAATCTACATCACTTAGTGGAAGTCCAGGACGATCTGGCAGGTTTTGCGTGTGTTTTCTTACAGGAAATGCATTTGGGCACCTACCTCCACAAGCGCTACGTAGATCGGCTATTTCGGGGGAATAGACTTGCTCCAAGGTTCCTCATCGAAAGCATCGGCCGTTTTCAGATGAGCGCCGCGAAGAATCAGGTCGGGGGGGCGTGGACTGAACTTGAAGAAAGGTATGGAGAAGACGGTCAGGCCACCGGAGAGCCGGTGTGCTCGTAGTGGCCATTGGGACAGATTGGGATAATTTAATATTAGCCGGCCAAATGTTTAACCGCTGTTTTGGCAATTCAATTGATAAGCATATTGACGAGTAGCGGAACGACAAGGGAGGTCGCAATTGCATTGAGCGCCATCGCAATCCCGGCAAACAGCCCCGCGGTCTCGTTGACATCAAAGGCGCGCGCAGTTCCAATGCCGTGCGATGTCAGACCAACAGCAAATCCCCGTGCCGCATAGTCGGTTATCCGCATTGCGTTCATGAAAGGAGTGACGACGAGCGCTCCGATGATACCCGTGAGTATGACCAGCACTGCAGTCAGCGGCGGTGTACCGCCAAGCGTGAAAGAGATTGCCATCGCTACCCCTGCCGTTGCCGATTTCGGAAGGAACGAAATCAATACTTCATTTGAGAGATTGGCCCATTTGCCCATTACAACGACGGAAAAAACAGAAAAGAAGCAGCCGGCGACCAACGCGGACACCATGGGTATAAGGGTTTTGCGCACCTGGTGCCATTGGCGGAACAGAGGTACGGCGATGGCAACGGTAGCGGGGCCAAGCAGGAAGTGGATAAACTGGGCTCCCTCAAAAAATCTCTCATAGGGCACATCGAAAATCAAAAGGAGGCTGGAGAGCAGTACGATGGAAATCAAGACTGGGTTAGCCAGCGGATGACGCCTTAACCGGACTGATATTTCTGTTGCTGCGATCCAAGAACATAAGGTGAGTGTGAGCCAAAGCAAGGGCGAAGCTGAAAGATAGACCCATAGTTCAAGGGGATGCTTCATGGCGTTATCTCTTCCCCATGACACGTTGAACGAGAATGAAGGTCCAGACCGTCACCGCCAATGTCAATATCGCTGAGACAACGACGATCGCTAGGATTGCAGTGGCTTGCCCCTGGATCTGGCTCCACATCGCAACTAGCCCGACACCCGCCGGAACGAAGAGCAGTCCGAGATTTCTAAGAAATCCGTCGGCCGCTGTTTCAGCTTGAGTAAAAATGTTCCAGTTGAGTGTTTTGCACAGCTGCATGGCTGCAAACAGGAGTACAAGTCCCACAACGGGCCCCGGTACGGGGAACCCACTCATGAATATGATACTTTCGCCAGTGAGCTGGAACAACAAAAGTAACGCGATACCCTTGATCATTAAGGCTTCGTCTCCGACTAAAGCAAGCTTCTCGAAAGTGAGATTGGGTTTGGGATCGATCATGCTTAAAAACAAATGGGTCAAGCAGTTTCAATAAGCGAGGAAGACTGGAATACCCGACAAACTCAACAACAGTTTAAACGAGCCGCAGTCGGGTAGTCTATAGGATCTCCGGCGATAGTGTTTTTCAGATTTGAGTGGAATTCTACTTGAAGAGTTGAACTCATACCCTTTCCAGATGCCGCTTCAAAAGTGCGCAATCTGCATGCTGGTGGGAAGTGCGGAGATATGTCGCCCATGATGCGGCTCTAATAATTCCGATGAGTGGACATTATGCCCAAGGAAGCCGGCTTTTTGCGGCGTCGGTCATTTTTGTGTGGTGATGCCGATCCGCGGGAGCATTGCCTTGGCCGTAGTTCAACCACGGTAAGCACCGAAGTCTGGCGTCAGGTTCAAGACGGACCAACGTGGCTGCATCAGCTCGATCCTCCTTCATATTCTTTGAAAGCTAATTGGATCTGCGCCGCCGGCAGCGGTGCATTCTAGCCGAGGTGGTTCACTGTTGCAGGTAAGTTTAGTTTATAAATGTTACTTTACATTTCGTTCGAAATTGGGAAGGTGAAATTGCAATGTGCTCGCAAAATAGTTTCCATAGGAGCAATCCCCGCGGAGATACAAATATGCGTAAAATAACTGGCTATACGTTTGGAGTAGTTCTAATTGGGGTTCTTGGTCTTAGCCAACAAGCAATAGCTGCGAATCCTTGCTCAGGCGTCGATCAAAGTCTGACGAAGCAGAACAAAGCCGAATACGCTACCCTTGTTGCCAAGAGCCTCGATAAAAAGTTGAAGCCAGCGAACATTGAAATCGACGCGGCGCTTCATTCTGGAAAATGGACCGTTATATATGCGTCCACACCCGTTGCAGACCCAGGTTATTTCTTCTTTGACAGTTCATCGGGTGTACCGGTTTTCAAAGACGTGTGGGGAGGCATGGCCGAAGAGGGTGATGGCCCGATTTTGATAAAGTGGGCCCGAGATCTGGGTGCTAACAAGGAAATTGCTTCCTGCTTTTCGCACGTTGTCATGAGCGACTGAAAGTATGAGCGAGCCTACGCTGAGCAGCGTTTCGAGATGGCGCGCTCAGGGACCAAAACTGCAACAACGGGCGGGATTAATTGCGTTAATCCGTTCTGCAGACACCTGACGAGGGAAAAGAATACCTTTAACTCAAAAAACGTTAGCTGCATCGTGTCTTTTGGCCAATCTTATGCGGGATCACAAAATGAAATGTGGGTGCTGCTGAGCCAATGTAAACGGTCTATGCCTTAATTTCTCCGATCACAACCCGAAACCGGCACAGATATGAGACCTGTATCTCAAAATATCGTGCATGCTTTCCTCACGAAATATGCGGGTACAGATGCAACCACTGGATTAGCCTCTTCCAGCTAGGGAAGCCAAAATGGCTTTGCAAATGACCAAGAAAATCTCAACCCTATCCGTCACGGCAGCCTTGCTAAAAGCTATTCTGCATAATGTGCAGTCTGGAGGCGTACACGTGAGCGCAATCAACGCCGGAGGACGCAGCGCATTACCCGCATTCTCGGTAACTTGCGCTTACAAAGACGGTAGCGAAAGATATTCGGTGAAAATTCTGTCTGGACTGGTAGCTCACGAGAGGTAAGCGGGGGCGATAAATTCGCCCCTGCATCTGGCGCTAAGGGCTCGGGGAGAAAACGAAGCGAGCGCAGTCTCCGCAAACAGCTTTTGGCAGGCCGAGAAAGCGGCATTCAGTGCGCTCAACGATAAGGAGGGTTTTTTGCACAACCGGCCCAAATATTCTCGTCGACTTGTACCACTCAAATTTACAGTTGCAGAAAATCGATTTTTCCGTCACATTGATCGGGCTTTGTGGGAGGAGCTATGACAAAGAATGTAATTCTCGTGGATCCGTTACCGCGGACCCTAGACCTGATTGCGCGTCCTGAAGTCAGGGCTCGACTTGAAGCCCTGGGTGAGCTTGTCATCAGCGAAGACAAGCCAATGGACGATGAGGTTGTTGAGCGGTATTTGCCTGATACAGTTCTTCTGATCGGCCAAACGGCTATGCCAAAAGAGCGTCTTGACCGCGCGCCGAAGCTCAAGGGCATCTTCAACGTTGAAACGAACTTCCTGCCCAATATCGATTATCAGGCTTGTGTCGAGCGTGGCATTTGGGTACTCACCCCGGCCTCTGCCTTTGCCGGTCCGGTTGCTGAATCCGCTCTTGCGATGACGCTGGACCTGGCACGTGGGATTACCAGTGCTGACCGCGAAATGCGTGCAGGCACGGAGCAATATGGTCTCGAAGGCAACGTCGATACTGTGCGTTTTATGGGGGCAACGGTCGGAATTATCGGCTTTGGTGACCTAGGACGGCAATTCCGCGATCTGATCCGTCCGTTTCGCAACAAGACGTTGGTTTATGATCCGTGGCTACCGACTGAAATCATCGAACGGGCTGAGTGTATTCCCGCATCCCTTGATCGGGTTGTTAAGGAGAGCCAATTCATTCTAGTGTTTGCTAGCGTCACAAGCGAAAATCAGGGCCTGATTGGTGCCCGTGAATTTGCGATGATGCAAAAGGGCGCGAAGTTTCTTCTAATGAGCCGAGCGGCCGTAGTGAATTTCCCAGCAATGCTTGAAGCAGTTGCGTCTGGTCACATTCAGGCCGCAACCGATGTGTTTCCCGACGAACCCGTTGCCGCGGACGACCCGGTGCGATCGATCGACGGGCTTCTGCTCTCGGCACATCGTACAGGTGGAACACGCGACGCGTTTTTTGAAATTGGCTCGATGACGGTCGCAGACGCTGAACTGATCATGAAGGGGTTGCCGCCGCAATTGTGCCGCCGAGCCGATCCCGCAACAGCTGCCAAGCTCCGGTCAAAGCCGGTATCAATTTCATAATATAAAACCAGCCTACCAATATTTTCACGTTCTATGGAGGAGAATGAACATGAAATCCGGTAAAGCACTTTTGTTGTCAGCAGTTTTTGCAGTCGGTGCATTCATGAATGCATCTGTTGTTCAGGCCGCCGACTATGCGGTTATTCTGAAGACTCTTTCTAACCCTTTCTGGCAGTCGATGAAACAAGGGGTCGAGGACAAGGCCAAGGAACTCGGCGTTGAAGTCGATGTGTTTGCATCGCCAACCGAAGACGATACGCAGGCGCAACTCCAATTGTTCGAGGATGTACTCAACCGCGATTATAAGGCGATCATGTTTGCACCGATTTCACCGGTCAATCTGGTCCAGCCAGCAGCACAAGCCTATAAAAAGAACATCCCGCTCATAAATATCGATGAGAAGGTCGATCTTGCGGCTCTCAAACAGGCAGGTGCAAACATCCAGGCTTTTATTACAACAGACAATAAGGCTGTTGGTGCCAATGGTGCAAACTTCATCATTGAAAAGCTTGGTGCAGATGGTGGTGAAGTCGCAATCATCGAAGGAAAGGCTGGCGTTGCGTCGGGTGAGGACCGCAAAGCTGGTGCTACCGAGGCTTTCAGCAAAGCATCCAACATCAAGCTCGTTGCAAGTCAGCCTGCCGATTGGGATCGTCTGAAAGCTCTCGATGTTGCGGCCAATATTCTACAATCGTCGCCGGATCTCAAAGCCTTCTATTGCGCCAATGATACAATGGCGCTGGGCGTTGTGCAGGCGGTGCAGAACGCTGGGAAAACTGGCGAAGTGATTGTTGTGGGCACGGATGGCGCGCCGGAGGCACGTGAATCTGTAAAGGCCGGACGCCTTGACGCGACGGTTGCCCAGAACCCCGCAACAATTGGAGCAGATGCGCTCGTCGCCGCTGTTGAGGCAGTTAAATCCGGCAAGCTTATTGCGCCGGATGCTGAGGCACCACAGGTCAATATTGAATCTGTGCTGGTGACCAAGGAATAACGCAAAAAGTCAGAATATGGGGTGCGGTCTGAGTTTTCTGAGCAAAGGTGTGAAGCACGTTTGCGGTGCACAATGCGAAAAACAGAGAATTTGACCGTACCCCAATTTTCAACAGAGCCTAAATCGGGGAGAGTCTCATGCCGGATTCTGGCGACGAACTATCGCGTCCTCTTATCGAGATGCGCAACATCGCGAAGTCATTCGGCGGTATTCAAGCCTTGAAAGGCGTAAATCTCGATATTCACGTCGGGGAAGTTCATGTGCTTTTGGGTGAAAATGGTGCTGGCAAATCAACGTTGATGAAGGTTTTGTCCGGTGTTTTCGCGCCAACGAGTGGTGAAATCAAAATTGGTGATGAAACCCATACGCGCCTGACGCCGGGTCAGGCTGCACAGGCGGGCATTTCCATTATCTATCAGGAACTCAGCATTATTGATGAGCTCTCTGCGCTCGAAAATCTGTTTGTTGGCAATCTTCCCGTCAAGCGAAACCTTCTTGTGTCCAAGATCGACTGGACACTGATGCGCACGCGAGCCCAGGCAATTCTTGCCAAACTTAAGATCAATATTAATCTTGACCGGCGGGCCGGTGATCTGCCGATTGCACATAAGCAAATTCTAGAAATCGCCAAAGCGTTGATGGGCAACGTCAAAGTTCTGGTGATGGACGAGCCGACATCCTCACTCACACGCGTCGAGATTCAGAACCTTCTGCAACTGGTCAGCCAGCTTCGTCAGGAGGGAATGGCAATATTGTTCATTTCTCACAAATTCGATGAAGTGCGTCAGATTGGCGACCGTTTCACGGTACTCAAAGATGGTAGCTCCAATGGCACAGGATTGATCGCTGACTTCACCAATGAGGATTTGGTGCAGATGATGGTTGGCCGCGCGCTCATTCATAATTATACCAATCAGGCGCTCACCGATGAATCGCCCGTGGTTCTCAAAGTCAGTCATGTCACGTCTGCAACCAATGACCGTGTCTGCGACGTGAGTTTTCAAGTGCGCCATGGCGAAGTATTTGGCTTTGCAGGTCTGATCGGTTCAGGTCGTACGGAACTTATGGAATGCCTGTTTGGGGCAGATAAGCGATCATCCGGCAAAATCGAACTGAATGGCCGGGATATTACGCCCCAATCACCATCCGAGGCTTTAAAGAACGGGATGGCGTTCATTACTGAGAACCGCAGAAAAAGCGGCTTTTTTCAAAATTTTACTATCCTGGAAAACATTATCATTTCCAAGCGTGTGAAGGATGCGCCGCTCGGTGGCATGGGTGCGGTGGTAAATAGACATGAAGATCGCAGGCTCGCGGAAATAGAGCGGAAGAAACTTGCGGTCAAAAGTTCGTCTGTCGACCAGATGGTGACCGAACTTTCCGGCGGTAATCAGCAAAAAGTCATTGTTGCCAAATGGATGGCGACGGAACCCGATCTGATCATCTTTGATGAGCCGACACGCGGTATTGATGTTGGTGCCAAAGCTGAAATCTACGCCATCATCCGACAACTGGCATTGCAGGGCAAGGCTATTATCGTCGTGTCTTCGGAACTTGCGGAGGTGCTTGGTGTCTGTGACCGCATCGCTGTCTATCGTGATGGCAGCATTGCCACGATCGTCGACGGACATAGCGCAACCGAAGAAACACTCTTAAGCCACGCAATTGGTGGAGCAGCATCATGAGAAAATTTCAGGAAAACTGGGACAGATACGGTACACTGTGCATTCTGGTAGTCATTCTCGTCCTCTTTAGTGTCCTTTCACCTGAATATTTCCTGCGTCGCCAGAATCTAGTTCAGATCATGCTGCAAAGCTCGATCACGATCCTTTTGGCGTTGGGCGAGTTCTTCCCTATCCTGATTGCGGGTATCGATCTTTCTGTCGGCTCTATTTTGGCTCTGGCGGGTATTGTGACCGGAAAATTGTTGCTCGCAGGCTTTGATCCCTATAGTGCAGCGATCATTGGCGGCGCGGGGGTAGGGCTTAGCCTTGGGGCATTCAACGGCCTTCTTGTCAACTTTACGGGTTTGCATCCATTCATCATCACCTTGGGTACCAACGCCATTTTCCGTGGCATAACGCTGATTATTTCCGGCGCCAGCCCGGTGTTTGGTTTTCCATATAGTTTTACGGACACTTTTGCAGGTACCATCCTATGGGTCCCTGTGCCGGTAATCGTTGCTTTTGGTATGGCTGCTATTCTTTGGTACCTCACACAGCAGACACGACTTGGCCGTAACATTTATGCGATTGGCGGTAACCGCGAAGCGGCCTTCTTTTCGGGCATTAATGTCAAGCGCCATACGCTGATTGTGTTTATGATTTCCGGCCTTTGTGCAGGCCTTGCTGGCGTATTGAGTACGGCACGTCTTGGTGCAGCTGAACCTGCTGCAGGGACTGGCTTTGAAACGTTTGCAATCGCTTCTGCCATCATTGGTGGAACAAGCTTTTTTGGCGGGAAGGGCCGCATTCCATCGGTGGTGATCGGTGGCCTCATTATCGGAACGATCAGCAACGGTCTCAATCTGATGCGGGTTCCCACATTCTATCAATTGGTTGTCATGGGGGGCCTCATCATTGTAGCGGTTACGCTGGATCGATTGATCGCCACCAAGAAGTAAACAGGAGCTGTTGCCTGAAATCATGACACGAAAAACCCCGCCAAAGGCTAGCAGGCCGGTCACTATTCAGGACGTTGCTAAGTATGCAGGTGTTGCGCCCAGCACCGTTTCCAATGTGTTGACCGGTCGCAAGTTTGTACATCAACATCTTAGGAAAACAGTTCTCGCAGCTGTAGAGGAGATGAACTACAAGCCAAATTTTGTCGCCTCCAGCCTGCGGCAGGGACGGACCAACTCCATCGGGATTATCGTGCCTGATATCACCAACCCGTTCTTCTCGGAATTTGTGCAGCGTGCAGGCACCATCGCCATGCAGCATGGAATGCAGCTTTTGCTGATGAACAGCAATGAGCTTCTGGCAACGCAGACCGATCTTATCGATACCCTGGTTGCCCGTCAGGTGGATGGAATGATTGTTTTTCTCAGTGATGAGGAAATATCTTCAAGTGGTTGTTCGCTGATCCGTTCTGTCCCAACTGTGCTGGTGGATCGTGGCGCAGAACTGCCTGATTTCGATACGGTTGCGATCGACAATATCGCAGCAACCCGGGCAGGGACATCCCATCTTATTGAAAAGGGACATAGTGACATAACCTTTGTCGCAACGCGCGATACTCTTGTTCATATGAACCAGCGTGTCGAAGGCTATCGACGCGCGATGACAGAGGCCGGTCTCTCGGACCGGGTAAAGGTGATCTATGCAGGCGTCACAATAGAGGAGTGCCGTCAATCCTTGCAGCAACAAGTGTTTAGTCAAAAGCCACCGACTGCAATGTTTGCGTCTGCCTATATTGCCACGCTTGGGGCAATCAAGGCGGCACGACAGGCAGGACTGGAAATTCCACGCGATTTGTCGTTGCTGGGTTTCGACGATTCCGATTGGATGACGGTGCTCAAACCGACAATCAGTACAGTCGCGCAGCCCATCAATGCTATGGTGGATAGCGCATGGCAGCTTCTTATGCAGCGAATTGGCGAACCTGAACGCCCGCTGTCACACGTTACGCATATGACGGATATGCGCGTGCGCGAATCTGTTGTTCCGTGCAACGGCTAAATCCCAAACTGGTGATGGGGAGAAAATCATGCAGAAGATTAGATTGGCGATGATCGGTGGTGGAGAAGGTGCCCTAATCGGCAATGTGCACCGCATTGCCGCCCGCCTTGATAACGAGTTTGAGCTGGTCGCAGGCGATTTCAGTTCGGATCCCGAACGCAACCTGAAGTCCGCAGCCTCCTTCGGTATTGCGCAGGACCGTGTTTATGACACCGTGCAAGCCCTGATTGACGGAGAGAAAAGCAGACCAGACGGTGCGGAGGTCATGGCAATTGCCACTCCAAACCACCTGCATTTTGCAGCGGTGAAGGCCTGTCTTGAGGGCGGATTTCACGTTATTTGCGATAAGCCTGTTACATCCAGGCTGGAAGATGCGGTAGCACTTGTCGATATCGTTCGAAACGCACCTGGATTGTTTTTCCTCACACACAATTATACAGGCAATGCCATGGTGCGGCAGATGCGGGACATGGTACTCTCTGGTGAACTGGGCGATATTCGTTTCGTTAATTGCGAATATGTTCAGGACTGGCTGAGTGAACCTGTCGAGTTGCACGGCTCCAAAGCGGCTGAATGGCGTACCGATCCACAAAAGGCGGGCGCAGGCGGATCAATAGGTGATATTGGAACCCATGCATATAATCTTGCATCCTACGTGACCGGGCTTACGCCTGGACAATTGTGCGCGGATCTCACATCTTTTATCAAAGGTCGCAGGGTTGACGATAATGCCTCGATCCTGCTGCGCTACGAGAATGGCGCGAAGGGACAATTTTGGATCAGCCAGGTTGCCATTGGTAATGAAAATCGTCTGAATTGTCGTATCTTCGGTACCAAAGGCTCACTTGAATGGTCACAGGAAGATCCGAACCGGCTCTGGTATTGTAAAGCCGGTCAACCACGCAGCATGCTGACGCGTGCTGGCGCTGGCGCAAGCTATGGAAATACGAGTTCGGCTCGAGTTCCTCCCGGCCATCCTGAAGGATTTCTGGAAGCGTTCGGCAATATTTACAAATCCGCAGCCACTGCCATTCGCTGCCATCAGCAGCGCATCAGCGATCCGAGTAAGATTGCCTATCCGACGATCGAAGATGGCTTGAACGGCCTTTATTTCATTGATGCCTGCATCCGATCCAATCAAGCCGCAAACGGCTGGGTCGATGTACAAAACTGTTCGAGGGAGAATGCATGATGAAAACCTATGACAATCTGATTGGCGTTCATGCATTGGTGTGGACCGGTGATACATCAAAAGCTTCAATTGAACTGGCTGCTAAGCGCAGTGTGGAGGCCGGTTACGATTTGCTCGAGCTCTCGTTGCATGACCTTGATAATCTTGACGTCGAGCATGCACGCTCTGTCCTAAGCGCATCGGACCTTTCGATTGTCTGCTCGCGCGGGCTGGCATTTGATGCCGATGTTTCAAGCGATGACACATCCGTGGTTCGCAAAGGTGCAGAACTATTGCGTCAGTCGCTGATCGCAACACATGGATTGGGCGGAAAATTACTCACTGGCGCGCTTTATAGTGCTCTTGGCAAGTATGGCAAACCAGCAAGCGCAAGAGGGCGCGAGAATGCTGTCGCTGTTATCAAGGATCTGGCAAATGATGCCAGCAAACTCGGCATCACACTGGGTCTTGAAGTCTGTAACCGCTATGAAACCCATCTCGTCAATACAGCAAGACAGGCGTTGTCATTGGCTGATGAGATCGGTGCCGACAATATGGTTATCCATCTTGATACTTATCACATGAATATCGAAGAGGATAACTTGATCCGTCCGCTGCATGAAGTTGGTGAGCGGTTGGGATATATCCATATAGGTGAAAACCATCGCGGCTATCTGGGGTCAGGTCATATAGACTTCACGGGCTTCTTTCATGCACTGGTGGATATTGGCTATAAGGGGCCCATTACATTTGAGTCCTTTTCGTCGGCAGTGATTGCTGAAGGGCTTTCGAACGATCTCGCTATCTGGCGCGATACCTGGACTGACGGATTTGAACTTGCACAGCATGCACGCTCATTTGTCGACACCCACCTTTGCGTCGGCTGACTGTTGATTTCAACACGGTGAGTTCAGGCTGAAGCGCGGCTTTTTTTGGTCTGAATTCCCACGCGATTATTTCCTAGCACCATAATGAACGGATTTCACTGAGAAAGATATATCCCTCGGGACGCTATACCGTCAGCCGCTCCACTGCAGCCACTCGACGAAGGGCAGGCCCGATATTGGGGCCGACTAATCTTTTTCCAAAGGGCAGGTTTTGCAGATCGATAAACTGGGGATGAAATAACGCAAGCAGCAAATGCGACGTTTGCGTTGCGTTTCTGCGTTATGGCAAGTGTATCGCACCGGTTCGAATAGCGGATTGAGTGAATTGTCGTCAAAACGGCGCGTTGCAAGATAGTGTTGCCCGTCCCGGACGCCCTGGTGTTCGGGGCCTTGGAACGCAGTGCAACGCTGCACCACAGTTTCAAGAATATTTCCGGCATTGCTCCAAAGAACCTTGCGCGGCAATCCGCTGACTTCCGACAGTATTGGAATGACATGGCTAAGGTGCGCGTCAACAAGAAAAGAAAAACGGTCCTTGGAGTTGAGCGGGGTTTGCTTTGTGCCCTTTGAGCGCAAACCAAAACGCATATTACCGCCATCGTCATCCAGAGCGATCCGCATGGTTGAAAGATCAAGCTCAAGCTTCCAATCAAACAGGATTACGGCTGCGGCGGCGGGTAAAATAAGCCGAGAGAAGTAAAGTTTAGACCATTGCGAAGCCACCGCGCGCGGCTCAGGCTCCTCATACCGGGTAGAGAATTTTTTCAAAACGCTATCTAAGCGACTTGCAGTGAATATTGAAAGTGCGGGCTCAAAATCTGGCGCCGTTTCAACCATCAAAAAAAGCGTCTCAGCCAGTTCGGCAAGTGGTCCTGTAAACTGATCACCAAGAATTTTGATCATCGGCGACCTGCTACCGCGCAGACAAAGAAACCACCAACAAACGTGGCGATTAGCCCGGCTGGTATTTCCCAAGGAAACGCGACATACCTGCCCACCCAGTCTGCTAGTGTAAGGATGGCAGCACCCAACATGGCTGAAGCAAGCAAAAAAGGGGCCGGCCTTTGCTGGCCAGTTAATCGAGCAATATGCGGCGCCAGCAAACCAATAAAGCTGATTGGGCCAATAAGGAGAATGGAGGTTCCTGTCATAATGCCAGTCAGAAGAATTATCAGCAGACGCGCTCTGCTCAACCTTAAGCCTAGTGAACGGGAGACTTGTTGGCCGAGTGGCAGGATCTCGATCCAACGCTGTTGTAGCAATGCCATGCAAAGGCCGGTCAAACAGATTGCTGATGCGATCAAAGCGTCGGACATGCGGACTGAATAAAGCGACCCCGACATCCAGCCCAGCAATCGGGTCAGTCTCATATCCCCAAGGAAAATCACAATTGACATGACAGAGCCAGAAAGCGCCGTGATTGCAATGCCGGTCATCAGCAGTCTTTCCGGCGAAAAACCGGATCTTGCCGTCAAACGAAGGGAGAGGGAGAGAAAAAATATGCTGCCGAGCGCCGCAATTATAATAGTTTCTGATCGACCGAGCGGCGGCAAAAACAGGACAACCGGGATCATCAGGAGCGCTGCTCCAGAGGAAACCCCCAGTAATTCAGGACTTGCCATCGGATTGCCGGTCATACGTTGCATGAGACATCCCGAAGTCGCAAGCATGGCCCCGCTCGCAGCTGCAGCTATTGTGCGCGGTACCCTCCAGTCAAAATAGCTTCTCCATTCACTGGGCGTCAGAATATACCAGCCTTCCGGATTTCGGCCGATAAAGAGGACCAATATCGTCAAAGCCGGCAGTGCAAAAAGGCTAACTATGAGAAATCCGTAATCGGGGCGGTTGATTGAGGCGGCTGAAGTTAAAGTTGATATCTGGACGCCCAACGATCTTGATTTTCGCAGAATGATCAAGAGCAATGGCGCACCAAGGACTGCCGTCACGCTGCCCGCTGGGATATCAATCGAGGGCAGAAGGAAGACCATCAGTTGATCAGTCGTCAGCAACAGCCCGGCCGCAATCAGTGGTGCCGCAATCAACCGATCTTGGAACCGCCTTGCTCCAGAAAACTGGGCTATCGCTGCGCCGCCAAGGCCTATAAACGCAATCACGCCGCACGCAGCAACTACAATCGCTGATCCGACAACCGCCGCGACCAAAGCGATCCCCCGGATGAGTTTAGGTGATGAACCCAGGCTGGTTGCCACCTTTTCGTCGACACCCATCGTCGTCAAAGGGCGCAACAGCAGAAAAGCCACCGAGGTGAGAGCCAGAACTGAACCCAAAAGCAGCAGCGCCACATGCCAGCTATTCTGTGACAAAGATCCCGATTGCCAGACGATCAGTTCACCTAGATCTTCAAAATGCGCAATCAATAGCATTGCAGTTACGGCTTCAAAACAAAGCGAAAGCACCATTCCGTAGAGGACGATCCTGAGCGGAGCGAACCGTTCTGCGCGAGTGAGAAGTAGAATGATTGCCAGCGCAATGCTGCTGCCAATCAGTGAGGGAAGAATAAACCCAGAGTTTGCCGCGAGGGGAAGGAAGAGGATCGTCATAGCAACGGCAAGGCGTGAAGCCGAGAAAATGCCTAAAGTGCCAGGCTCGGCGAGCGGATTGGAGAGCACCTGCTGCAGTAGCGTTGTGCACAGACCAAGCAGTAAACCAGCTAGAATAGCGACCATTACACGTGGCAAATAGCCATAATGAACGAGCATTTCAGTAAGCCGCGCGTCATCGGGAATAAACATCGCCCTAATAGTGACAGGCCAGGCCCCACTTTGCCGAAGGTTAAGAGCGAAAAGGACAAGCCCCAGAACAATCAGAGAACTTCCAAGGGCGATACTTTTATTGCGAGGGGTTTCAGGTTGCGACGCTGCAGTGGAGGTGGCTTTAGGCATGGGAAAGCCCTTCGCTCAATTGTATGGCCAATCGTTCAGCAGAACGCACACCCCCATTGGGATAGATTACAGGCATACGAAGAACGCGACCGGCACGCACCGCCGGAAAAGCATTCCAGATCGGATTTTGTGAGAGCCTTTCTAACGCCGCGTCTGTTTCTGAACCTCTGTCAAAGTGGACAATGACTGCTTCAGAATTCTCCGTAAGACGGTTGAGCGCAGCCGATGTAACACCAGATGCATTCACGCGGCCAGTAAAAGCATTTTGCAAATCAAGGCGCTTTAGCATATCACCGATCAAACCATTGCCGCCGAATATAGCTAGATTTCGGCCGTCACGATTGAAGCGGCAGACGTAAACCGGGCGGTCAAAGCCAGTAAGTGAGCGCGACGCTGCACTGATTGCACGTTCGCAGTCATTGATTGCTTGGTCTGCAACCGCAGAACAATCTGTCTGTTTGGCAATTTGGCGAAGAAGCGCCTGAACATGGTCAACGGCGGGGGTCTTGCCCGCAAAGACCGGGTACGCTGTGACTGGGGCGACTTTTCTAAGGGCATCGAGAGAGGGAGCCTGCCAGTCAGCGATCAATATGTGATCAGGTCTTAGTGAGAACATATATTCGATATTTGGCTCGTTCAGTGGGCCAAGATCAGCAACATCGCTATCAAGTACCGGATCGCCCACAAGACGTTGATAAAGCGGGACATTAGCCGTTGCCACCGGTTGTTGGCCCAGCGTCACAAGTAATTCAGTTAACAGCAAATCCATGCTGACAATGCGTGAAATCGACGATGTATCGCCTGATTGGTCGGTTTTGCCGGTCGTACTAACAAACGCGAAAGGAGCGGCTAATGCCGCCCCAAGTAATTCTCGACGCGTGATGCTTCTATCGATTACCATTTATATCCGAGAGTCGCTGTGACTGTAAGCGGCTCGCCATAGCGGCATCCGTCCTGAGCAACGCATGTGTAATACTTTTTGTCGAAAAGATTGCGTGCATTGATCGTCAAAGAGGTCCCCTCAAGTTCGTTTTTAAAGGCACCCAAATCGAACCGCATCATCGCATCGACCATCGTGTAGCCTGGGACATCCTGCTCCATATCCGGCAAGTTGGTTTTTCCAACATAACGAAGACCTGCTCCGACATTCACCCCGGTCACGCCGATCTTATCAAGGTCATAATCAGCCCAAAGTGAGAAACTATGGCGTGGAACGAGGGCGACCTGCTCTCCGATTTCGTAGGGTCTAGCGCTTTGTTCGATCGTCGCATCGGTAAAAGTATAGGCTGCAATCAGGCCAAGATCCCCAACTTGCCCTCTAGCTTCCAGTTCGAGGCCGCGCGAGTGAACTTCACCTTGTTGAAACGCCTCACCGAAAGAATTGTAGGTAACCACATTTTTTTGGGTCAGGTCGAACACTGCAGCGCTCAACATGAGATTGGTTCCATCTGGTTGATAGCGAATGCCAGCTTCGTATTGCAGTCCCTTGTTCGGCTCAAGAGCATCACCGTTTACATCTGCTCCGATTTGCGGATCAAATGACTGGCTAACGCTTACATAAGGGGCTACACCGCTATCAAAAAGATAGACGAGACCAGCTCGTCCGGTGAATGCGTTATTCTTCTGATCTGTGACCTTTCCATTTTGATAATTCGTCGTTGTGCTCTCAGACCAGTCATGTCTGCCACCAAGCAACAACGTCCAATGCTCGTCAAAATTAATTTGGTCCTGTAGATAAAGCCCGTATTGATTACCTAATGCTCTCTGACCGCGATTGACGGCGTGACTCACTGCAGGGCTACCAGTGTATTGGCCTGTTTCAAGATCGAGCACGCTATAAGCTGTGCCTCTGTATCGATTTGAATCATATGACCGTCGATAATAGTCGAAACCACCTATAACTTTATGTTCGATCGAACCCGTGTTGAAGGTATATTCAAGAGACGTGTCAGAGGTCGCGCCATACGACGCCTCAAAACGTTCACTCGCAAGACGCGTAAGCTTTCCATTGCTTGACGGAGTCAGATTGCCGAACATGTAGTTCCACTCAACGTCAGAATGAAAATAGCGATTGTTGCTACGCAACTTCACGCCATTTTCAAATTGGTGCTCGAACAATCCACCAATTGTATACATATCGACGTTGTATTTATCGAAGCCTTCAATTCCCAGAAAACGATCGCTCGGAATAGTCTGCTGGCTGACATCTTCATAACGAAGTGGAGTGGCAAAACCAGTTTTGATACGCTGATAGCTGCCAAGCACGGTAAGCGATGTCGCCTCATCCGGCTTCCACGTCAAAGCTGGCGCGATGTAAAACTTGTCGTCTGGAGTATGATCGACCCAGTTGTCCGCATCGCGGAATAGGCCCGTTAAACGATAGGTCAGACTGCCATCATTGGTAATTGGGCCCCCGAAATCGGCCGAGAGCTGCTTGCGATTATAGCTGCCATATTCAACATTGACTTCATGCAAAGGCTTATCGGTAGGGCGCTTGGAAACACCATTGACTACACCACCCGGAGAAAGTTGCCCATAGAGAACTGAGGAGGCACCGCGCAGAACTTCTACTCGTTCTAATCCGTAGGGCTCTTGCCCACCGTCATAAACGTTGGATTGCAGTTTCATACCATCGCGCAAAGTTCCACTGTTGCCGGAAGCTACATTGAACCCACGAATGGTCAAATCATCAACCATCCGGCTGAATGAGCCTGATTGCGCGGAGACACCAGGCGTATAACTCAGTGTCTGGGCGATCGATGTGGCTTTCTGATCTCGCACCTGATCGGCAGTAACAACCGTGATTGACTGCGGTGTTTCAATCAGTGGCGTATCCATTTTGGTTGCAGATGAAGTGCTGGGCGCGAAATAGCCGTCGACGGGACCAAATGCGCTCTGACCGGCATTTCCTTCAACCGTGATCGTGTTGAGCACCAAAGCACCGTCGGGCGCAACGCCGCTCGGATTGCTAGATTGCTGCGCCGATATCGTGACCGTATTGCTTTGCAGGCTATAGCTGAGACCAGAGCCGGAGATAATCCGGCTCAACGCTTCTGTACGTGTCAGAGAACCTTGTGCACCTGCTGAGTTTTTGCCACGCACAATATTTGCGTCAAAGAACAGCTGGACGCCGGTTTTGTTTGAGTATTGAACCAGGGCTGAGGAAAGCGGCTGTGCTGGAATGTCAAATGACGTGCGCTGCACCTGGCCATTTCCTGCAACTTGCGCCCAAACGGTACTTGGTGCGAGTGCCGTAATCGCTACCAGCGCACTGGCTGCAAGCAAATGCACAGAGAAGCCGGTTTTAAGAAGAGCCTGAGAACCCTGGCTGTTACAGTTCCGAAGTTGGCTCTTCATATCGACGCGCATAGTTTAATCCTCGATGTCTGACGCCCCTGCGTTTGGCAGGATTTTCCTGTTAATTCATGGCCGCCGCGCAGCCCTCAGAGGAATAGACACCTCGGAAACACGATCTAATGATCGCCTTCGTAAAAAATCTGATTTTTCTGATTCAGTTACTATCGCCGTGTAACGACAGTTATCCAGCCTAAACCGTTGAGCACCCTAACCGGCAAGGCTTCGGCAATGGTCGCAAGAGCCGCTTCGGCATCACGCGTATCGAAAATGGCGGTCACTGGCATATTGCCGATTTCAGAGTCGGTGAGGAAAATCCTTCCGCGACGATAACGTTCCAACTCGCTGAGTACCCGGCGCAGCGGAACATCCTCAAAGATGATCCGGTCGTTCCGCCATGCTTCCACCGTCTGCGGGTCAGCGCGATGAGGGAAAGTTGCTTCATCGCCCCCATAGCTCAGTTGCCAACCCTCATTAAGGCGCACGGGTGTACCCTGATCGAACGCCACAGAAACCGCGTGTTCGATAACTGATACTGTGACTGCTTGATCTAGCAGTTTCACGTCAAAAACAGTCCCGAGGGCGGTTATCGTGCCTCCATTGGCACTAACTACAAAGGGACGTGACGGATCGGAGGCGACCTGAAAGAATCCCTGTCCCTCATGGAGCACAAGATTGCGGGTATTCTCCGAAAAATCGACAGAAAGAGCCGAATAGCTTCCCAGCTCCACAGAGCTGCCATCGGCAAGCCTAAAGCTGCGGCGTTCGCCGACACTTGTTTGATAAGTGGCAAAACGACCGTCGCGCGACATGAGATAGGCATTTGTAATGAGAACGAGAGCTGCAATTCCGCCCAAAACCACGCCACGCCGACCCACACGTCGAGCCGATGGATGACCCGATCGACGGAACCGGTCATATTCAGGCTTAACTGTGTCAAAGCGTTGCCATAGCGTTTGCGCACGCTCATAGGCCATCCGATGTGCAGGATCAGAATCAATCCATGCCGAGAACGCACGCCGGTCATCAGCGCTGACGCTTTTATCCTGCAACAGGACAAACCATTCCAGCGCTTTCATATAAACCGGATCGGTTTCAAACTCCGTCATGCGCGCCTTGATGTCCCGCTTATTATTATTCTGAAAGCCGTCGGTCGAGTTCAGCCAAGGCTGCAACAATTTGCGTTATAACAGTATTTCGCGAAATTCCCATACGTTCGGCCACCTCGTCATAACTCAATCCTTCAATTCTGTTGAGAACAAAGGCTTCGCGTCGACGGGGCGGAAGCTGCGTAATCGAATGTAAAAGACGATGAAGCTCACTGCGATAAAGCACAGTCATTTCCGGCGAAGGTCTTGAATCAGCGAATCTCTCCGGCTCATCCACCGCGACTTCGACATCCGCCCTTCGACGGGAATCGCGTAGGTGATTAAGCGCAAGATTGCGCGCTGTCCGCTTCACATAAGCGGGACCTGGCGCCTGTGCCGTATCATCATAGCGGGAAAGGAGGTTCAGGAAAGCTTGTTGAACGACATCCTCCGCAGTGGCAGAGTTTCCAACAATACGACGCACAAAAGCCCGCAGACCGCTCTGCTCACTTTCATAGAGTTCTGTCAGATCCCACAATCGGGAAGTCATTCCTTCGCGCACTCCGTACAGGGCATAAATCGTGACATCTGCAAATTCGCAGAAGCTCTCTCACGCATTAATGGTCTGAAAAATATTGCGCAATCACAGTGATTTAGAAGAATTCCAAGCAATCAAATAAAATATGTATTGGAAACTCATCTTTTATCTTTGCAAAACAGAGGCTTCTGCAAGACGAGGTCGCTGCTCTCATTATTTGCAACAAGAATATAAGCCGAAGCCTTTGTCGCACTGATGTACCTAAAATATCACATTCACGCTCAGCCTGTCCAAGATAGAGTGGCGATGAAGCTCATCAACCCGGATCTGATTGAAATCGTCACCGACATAAATGCGTATCGGTGCTTGCGTGTACGCCGCTTTAAACCTCCTTTTCGGTGTTTTGCTTGTCATTCACACGCTTCTTAAAGCGGTTGTGCCGCTTCATTGCAGCCAATGTCTGTAAAATGGTGAATGGAAACTCTTCGATTTTATGCGCAATCGTTGATTTCCCCAGGCTTAGTACGCTTCTGCAAATTATGGTCTTTTAAAAAGAATTAGTATCGTGAAAGCAAGCAGACCTAAGCCAACGCTTGTCGGGACAGCACTTGGCGAAACCCATTCCAGAAGCAGGCCAGTGCCCGTTGATCCGATTGCGCTGCCGATGGAATAGGCCAGCGAGAAGCTGGCGGTTCCCGCTATCAGCATCCCGCCATCAAAACGTTCTCCCAGAATTGTGAGGGCGCAAGTGCTCAGTGCAAAGGTCGCGATGCCAATGATGGCAAATATAATCAAAATGAGGGTTTGGGACTGAAGGAATGGAATGATCAGGAATGCGATCGCGCCCAAAAGGCCACAGCTGATCGTCACACCGGCCCGCGAAGCCTTGTCTAGCAGCCACCCGACCACCGGCTGGGCAAAAGCTGTAGGAAGCGACAGCACAGTGATCGCGTAGGCTGCAAACGCTTCTGAGTGACCGACGCGAACAAAGTAGACGGCCATACCGGATATAGCAGCAATATCCGAGAAGCCGAAAGCTAACTCAATGAGTACCAGCATAGGCGCCGTGCTGATGAAGCGTAGCAAACCGCCAGCTGGCGCGCGTTCTGGTACTGTGCGCGTCCTGCCGTTAAAAACTGCGCACGCAAACCCAATCGTTGCAATATATCCAGCCACAACCGTAAAGGCCACGCCGCTGCTCGTGCCCAGAAGCGGAATGGCCAATGGGCCGGCTGCAAATCCCACACACATTCCGGCCCCGTAGAAACCGGATACCCGTCCGCGTATGGCGTCGGGGGTTGCGGTGTTAAGCCATGCTCCGCTGAGGATTGAGATCAAACTCGCACAAAAGCCAACAGTAAAACGGGCAATGAACCAGACTGACAACAAGTCAGTCATCGCGAAGGCCGCGAGACTGGCCGAGCAGCCAAATAACGCCGCGACAATCAAGCGGCTTCCTGGAACTTTCACAGTGAGCCGATCTATAATCAGAACAGAGACAATGGCACCGGCAGCGTAGGTGGCGGCATTTAGACCGATCAAACTTCCCGTCACGCCTCTTGCTTCAAGCGCAAGTGATATGAGCGGAAAGGTGAGACCCTGAGCGACTGCAAAGGCTGTTACACTCAATATGACGATCACGATAGCGGCCCAATCCGTCACCACGTTCTGGTGTGTTGAAGTTGCGACCATGGCGGCAATGTCCCTTCGCTGTCCCAGTTTACGGCAAGAATAGCGGAAAACGCACTGTCTTTCTGTCGACGATTGATCTATCTCTATCTAGATTTCGTCAAATCGACACTTGGTACCACAGCGATGCCTGACGCAATGCGACCTCGATATATTCGCGACATTGAGAGCCAGGAGGCAGGACGAGACCTCGGCTGGCATACCCACGACTTCGGGCAGTTCTTTTCTGCCATTCGTGGATCAATGTATGTTGGAACGCGCGACCGTGTTCTTCTTCTCAATCCCGCTATGGCTGTTTGGATACCGCCTCATGCTGACCATTGGCTCCGCTATGTTTCGAGCAATGAGATCATTTATGTCGACGTTAACCGGGCTGAGGCAGACAAACTCGGAACAGAGGCGCGCATCGTTCAGATGACACCGCTTCTTCAAGCCCTCATGCGCGTTATCCCAAACAGCGAGCGGTCTAGTTTCACAAAGCCACATGAGGCTGCTTTATATGACCTGCTCTGTCACGAAATATTGGCTGCCAGAGACATCCCACTTTCAATTGCAATGCCGCAGGATAAGCGCAGCACGGCACTCGCCCAGGCTGCGCTAGATGATCCGGGCTCGATTACGTCTGTTGATCAATGGCTGTCTGGTGCCTCGGCTAGCCGTAAGACAATCGAGCGGCTTTTTATAGCCGAAACCGGAATGCCGCCTTCGCGCTGGTTGAGGCAAGTCCGCATTCTTCAAGCCGTTTCCCAACTAGCCGCAGGTAAAAAAATCAGCTCGGTAGCGCTCGATCTAGGATACCAATCGCCCAGTGCTTTCACCTACATGTTTCGTAGTGCCATTGGGTTGAGCCCGCGCGCCTTCCGTCAAACAGAGAAGAGAGGCGGCAGCTAGCGTACGCAGAGAATATAGTTTCGCTGCCAGGACGTTACGACATGGCTACAGAGCAAGATGATTTGGGATCCTCAGATTGCAAGATGTCAAGGCGCGAATTCGTCGAACGGCAACTCCTATTCGGTCCAGCTTCCAAGATTTGTTCATCGCCGTCATAGTATCTAAAGCGACTGATCGCCGTTCTCGTCACTGACAGATTATAGCGGAGAGCGAGCGATCTTGCTGCTATCAAGGCATGGAGCAAAGAATGCTACCTGGCTGATCTCAGGATTGGCTTCATCCAGTCACGGGCGTTGTATTGAGAAATCAACTGATTTCAGACATTTAGCGCAAGTGCTTTTGAATTATTTATGTGCTCTGATAATGCTTCAATCGCCTTATCGGGATCTCGCGTTTCGATAGCATCGATGATGCGCAGATGTTCTTGCATGACGGGAGCGACGCGTCCCTCAATCGTATAGCGTTCTTGGTTTATCAGTCTGGTTTTAACTGAGTTTACCCGATAAGCCGTCGAGATGATATTATTGCCCATCGCGTCTATGAATGTGTTGTGCATTTTCCAGTCAATTTGCTGTGCCGCCTCTTCCTCCTCGGACGTTAGTATGCGTGACTGAGCGAGAGTCAGCATCTCTTCATGTTCTGCCCGGAGCGACTTTATGACAGCATCAGACGCATTGCGCGTAAATAGCTGCACGGCCTCTTTTTCCATGACGAGCCTGAACTGGAAAGCTTCGCGGATAAGGTTAAGGTCCACATGTGCAATCTGAATTCCACGCTGTGGCAGAGCGGTTAGAAGACCTTCTGACTCGAGGCGAGGGATAATTTCCCGGATGGGGCCGAGCGGGAGCCCAGTGCTTTCCACAAGCTGGCGCTGAGAGAGAAACTGCCCCGGCACAAACTCACGCGCCAACATCTTGTCAATAATGCTCGCATACGCAAGTTCGCGCTGTTTCGTAACCTCTTTGCCACCTGCCGTAGCCCGGCTTGTCGTCACCATGCAAGACCCTTGCGAATAATTGATTCATCACTGATTTATAGTTGAGTGTGGCCTGAGACGAAATGCAAGCTTTCCTTCTTGCCACAGCTCTCTGGACAGCAAATCAATCCCCAAACCGTGTGTGATCTAGTGGAGGATCTGACTGAGGAACAGCTTGGTGCGTTCATGCTGCGGATTGTCGAAGAACTCGGCTGGCGAATTCTGCTCAACGATCTGACCCTGATCCATAAAGATCACGCGGTTTGCGACCTGACGGGCAAAGCCCATTTCATGCGTTACGCAGATCATCGTCATGCCTTCATCTGCAAGGCTCACCATTGTATCAAGCACTTCCTTGACCATTTCCGGATCAAGTGCCGAGGTCGGCTCATCGAACAGCATGACTTTCGGGCTCATGCAAAGCGCGCGGGCAATCGCCACACGCTGCTGCTGACCGCCTGAAAGCTGGCCCGGATACTTGTTGGCCTGCTCTGGAATTTTCACGCGTGCCAGATAGTGCATCGCGATTTCTTCCGCCTGCTTCTTTGGCATTTTGCGAACCCAGATCGGTGCGAGCGTGCAGTTCTCCAAAATGGTCAGATGCGGGAAGAGGTTGAAGTGCTGGAACACCATGCCGACTTCGCGGCGCACTTCGTCGATCTTCTTGAGATCATTGGTGAGCTCAATGCCATCAACAATGATCTGGCCCTTCTGGTGCTCTTCCAGACGATTGACGCAACGGATCATGGTTGACTTGCCGGAACCCGAAGGGCCAGCAACGACGATGCGTTCGCCACGCATGACCTTCAAGTTGATGTCACGCAGAACGTGGAACTCGCCATACCACTTGTGCATGTTCTTGATCTCGATGGCCACATCGGTCTTCGAGACTTCCAGCTTTGAACGGTCGAGTTCGACACCGAGTTCGGATTGCGGGAGGGCGCTTTGTGCACTCATTTGTATTATTCCCTTTATTTTTTATCGTTTATGACCCGTGTCGAGCTTTCGTTCCATGTGCATTGAGTATCTCGACATAGCGAAGCAGAAAACCCAAAATACAAAGCCAGCGAATATTAATCCAGTCACTGGAGTGACAGGTGAAGCCCAATTTGCGTCGGAAAAATTCAGACGAACAATCCCGAGCAAGTCGAACATTGCGATAATTGTCACGAGAGAAGTATCCTTGAACAGGCCAATGAAAGTGTTAACGATGCCTGGGATCACCAGTTTCATTGCCTGCGGAAGGACGATGAGGATCATTTTCTGCCAATAGTTCAAGCCAAGCGCATCTGCGCCTTCATATTGGCCTTTCGGCATTGCTTGAAGACCACCACGTACCACTTCAGCCATGTAAGCTGAAGCGAAAAGCGAGACACCGAACAATGCGCGGATAAATTTATCGACGGTAAAACCTTGCGGGAGGAAGAGTGGCAAGACGACGCTTGCCATGAACAATACCGCCAGCAATGGTATCCCGCGCACCAGCTCGATAAACGCAGTTGAAAGAATACGGACTACAGGCAACCCGGACCTGCGGCCTAACGCAAGCAGGACACCCAGCGGCAGTGATACAGAAATGCCCACAAAGGAAAGTGTCAGCGTGACAAGCAACCCGCCCCAGAGTGAGGTTTCGACATATGGCAAGCCGAAAATACCACCAATAAGCAAGACCACTGAAACAACTGGCAATAGCAGGAACATAAGTGCTGCATTAAGCGCTTTGTGTCCGACCTTTGACCGAAGGAGCGGGATCAACAGGACTGCGAAGAGCACAAAGACTACAATCGGACGCCAGCGCTGATCCATTGGATAACGACCGAAAATAAACTGATCCATCTTTGCATTGACAAACGCCCAGCACGCGCCCGACCAACCTTCGGGCTGGATGCCACCCTGAGCAATCGTCGAACAGGCCTCGCGTCCGCTGCCTGACCATGATGCATCAATGAAAAGCCACTTTACTGCGGGCGGCAGCATCCATCCGATGAGAAGCAGAGCCATAATGGTAAAGATGCTATCTTTCAGGCTCCCAAACAACGAACGATGTATCCATCCGAGCGCACCAGTACGTATTGCTGGTGTTGGCAGGGCAGGGTGCATTTCTTTGCGGACGAAATGTGTATCGCTCATTTTACCGCTCCTTCAGCGCCACTTTTGTATTGAACCAGTTCATGAAGCCGGAAGCGGAAAGGCTTAGCGATACGAACACGATGGCCCAAATTGTAATGACTTCAATCGCCTGTCCTGTCTGGTTCATGATTGTTCCACCGATAGAGACGATATCAGCGTAGCCGACCGCAATAGCGAGTGAGGAATCCTTCATTAGGTTGAGATACTGGCTTGTGAGCGGAGGAATAATGATCCGCATTGCCTGAGGTACGACAACAAGGCGGTTGGTCAATGAGGGTGACAGTCCTAATGCATGTGCGGCTTCTGTCTGGCCACTGCTAACGCCAACGATACCGGACCTGACAATCTCGGCGATGTAGGCTGCCGTGTAAAAAGACAGTGACAAGAACAATGACAAGAACTCTGGTCCAACTGTCATGCCGCCCTGAAGACGGAAGCGTCCAAGTTCGGGAAGGTCGAAGGAAAGCGTGCCGCCACTCATGAGTAGTGTGAGTGTTGGCAACACTAGAAAAAGTCCAATTGATGTCCAAAGGACGGGCAAACGTCTGCCCGTCGCAACCTGCCTTTTGCGTGAGAAAAACCCAATTGTGATACTTGCTAGGATGGCGATGACAAAGGCTGAGAAAACCAAACTACTAGAACCACCAAAGTCAGGTTTCGGAAATGATATGCCCCGATTGTTAATGAAGATCGATAAAGGAAGTTCAATCGATTGCTTAATTTGCGGCAAGACTGAAATCACGCCAACGTACCAAAAAAAGACGATCAGAAGTGGCGGAATATTTCGGAAAATCTCGATGTAGACTGTGCACAATTTGGCGACCAGCCAATTGTTAGATAGCCGGCCAATACCAATGAGGAAACCCAGAATGGTTGCAGCGACAATTCCAGTGGCAGCCACAAGCAAAGTGTTGAGAAATCCAACAAGAAGCGCGCGCCCATAGGTAGAGTCGCTCGAAAAGGGAATTAACGCCTGTGAAATATCGAAGCCCGCGCGGCCGTCCAAGAAGCCAAAGCCTGACGCGATATTCGCACGCTGCAAGTTTGTGATTGTATTTGAGATAACCCAGTATCCAGCTGCAACAAGGCATATGAGTACAGCTATCTGAAATAGTTGCCCGCGAAACTTCGGATCGTTTATGGGACGCATTTTTTTGTCTGGACCAAGCTCTTTGGTCATGACGTTTTCAGCCATGGATGAGTTCCCTCCGAATGTCAGGCGCGTCCTGGTAGGCTTTGGTGGAAGGACCCCAAAACTATACCAAGGCAGATATAAGGAAGAGCGCATCAGCGCTCTTCCGGATATGGCGAAGGATTACTTAGCGAACAGGTGGGGCATATTGGATGCCACCCTTATTCCAAAGCTGGTTCAAACCGCGGTCGATTTTCAATGGGCTGTCTTTGCCAAGGTTTCGCTCGAAGATTTCGCCGTAATTGCCGACGCTCTTGATCGCATTTTCAGACCAGGCGTTTTCGAGGCCGAGATCCGTGCCAATCTTGTTGCCGCTTTCAACACCCAGAAAGCGCTGAATATCCGGATTCACAGATTGCTTCATTTCATCAAGATTGGCCTGTGTAATGCCAAATTCTTCAGCATTGATCAGTGCGTAGTGAACCCAGCTGACAATATCGAACCATTGATCGTCGCCGTGACGTACGACGAGGCCGAGTGGCTCTTTGGAAATGATTTCAGGCAGGACAACGTGATTGTCTGGATCTTTCAAAGTCAAGCGCAGCGAATAAAGTGCCGATTGGTCTGTAGTGTAGACATCGCAGCGGCCTGCTGCATAGGCGCCGTCAACCTCTTCCTGTTTCTCGAAGACAATTGGTTCATACGTAATCTTGTTGGCGCGGAAATAATCCGCCACGTTCATTTCTGTCGTGGTGCCGGTTTGAAGACAAACAGAAGCGCCATCCAAATCTAGAGCGGATTTGACGCCAAGGTCTTTGCGGACCATGAAGCCTTGACCATCGTAGAAATTGACGGGACGAAAGTTGAAACCAAGGGCGGTATCACGGCTGATTGTCCAGGTTGTTTCGCGTGAAAGCAGATCCACTTCTCCCGACTGGAGAGCTGGTGTGCGTTCCTTAGAGGTCAAAGGAATGTACTTCACCTTTGTCGCATCGCCCAGAACGGCCGCGGCTACGGCTTTACAATAATCGACAGAAAAACCTGACCATTCACCTTTGTCATTTGGGGCTGCGAAGCCGGCTAGCCCGCTGTTGACACCGCAATGCAAAACACCCCGTGCTTTCACATCCGATAGGGTGGATGCTGAAGACATCGATGTTGCAGATGTGGCGGCAATCATTCCCATTACAGTGCTAAGAAGAACCTTTTTCATTGTTACACCCTATTTATCTGGCTTAAAGAGCCGCTTTAAGTTGAGAAGGTCCATCAGCAGGCGGCAAAACACTGCCTGCTGAAAATTTCTAGATGTTATTTCTGGAGTTTGTTGACTGCTGCAACGACGCGTGCGCAAGCACCGAGCAGGGTTTCAGTCGCTACTGCATATGCGAAGCGAATGTGGCCTGGCATGCCGAATGCATCGCCGTGGACAACGCCAACATGTGCTTCCTCCAGAAGATATGAAGCGACATCGAGATCGCTTGCAATAACCTTGCCGTCAGTAGTTTGACGGCCGAACAAGGCCGAGCAATCTGCAAAAACATAGAACGCGCCTTCTGGAGCATCTGCTTCGAGCCCATCAGCTTGAGCAATCATGTCCATTGCAATCGCGCGGCGCTCACTCAGAATTCGGAGCCACTCGGGCATGAAGTCATGGCCACCATTAAGCGCTGCGACGGCGGCTCCCTGACTGATGGATGACGGATGTGCCGTGCTCTGGGACTGCAACATCTCCATTGCAGAAACGAGCCAGGCAGGACCGCCAGAATAGCCAAGCCGCCAGCCAGTCATGGAGAAACCCTTGGAGACCCCATTGATCGTAAGTGTGCGATCAAAAAGTGCGGGCTCTACCGCTGCGGGCGTTTCAAAGGTCCCCTGATAAACAACATGTTCATAAATGTCATCTGCCATAACAAGCACGCTAGGATGACGCAAAAGGACATCAGTCAATGCCTTGAGTTCATCCTTAGAGTAAACGGCTCCAGTCGGATTGCTTGGCGAATTTAGAATAACCCAGCGGGTATTTGGGGTGATTGCAGCTTCTAATTCTTCGGGCTGCAATATCCAGCGGTTGCTTCGCTTTGTTGCGACGGAAACTGGAACGCCGCCGGCAAGGCGGATCATATCAGGATATGAAACCCAGTAAGGTGCTGGGATAATGACTTCATCACCCGCATCCAGAGTGGCAAAGAATGCGTTGAAAATCAGCTGCTTGGCGCCAGCCCCTGCAATGACCTGGTTGGCCTCGTAACTCAGATTATTCTCAGACTTGAATTTATGGATTATCGCAGCCTTTAGGGCCGCTGTGCCGGACACGGCCGTATATTTTGTTTCGCCATTACGGATGGCTTCAACACCTGCATCGGCGATTGATTTTGGCGTGGCGAAGTCAAGCTCACCTTCGCCGAGGTTTACGACGTCGAAACCTGCTGTACGTAAGGCGCGAACTTTATTGGAAATTTCGGCTGTTGGAGACGCGCCGATAACACTCATGCGTGGTGCAAGACGTTGGATGGACATGGGATAGTCTTTCCGGGGTGTGGCAAGGATACTTGGAAATTGAGGGGGTGCCGAATAGCGGCACGCCGTTGTCAGTATGCGCGCAACTTTTGATCGTCTGACCGTGGGGAAGAGGGATTACTGATGCTTTTATATGCGTCCAACGCGCCTTTCGCCGCATCGCGAAGAAGCGCGACGTCATGCGGTCCAGCAATAATACGATATCCACGTGCGACCAGGTCTGCGACCGAGGCGCCTGCGTTAGGAACGGTCCCCATGATCTTTCCTGAACGCAAAATAGCTTCTTCGGCTCTCTTAACGAGCGCACGAACTTCGGGATCATCCGTCTGTTCCAGCTTGCCAATAGATCCGGCCAAGTCATTAACGCCAATGAAGACGCAGTCGAGACCTTCAATTGCACAGATAGCGTCAATCTGCTCGACAGCTGAGGCAGATTCAACCTGACAAATTGTTAGAAGGTTTTCGTTTGCCTGATGGATGTAATTTGGAACAAGTCCATAGGTCGATGCGCGTACGACACCTGCCGCATAGCCACGGCGTCCATGTGGTGGATAATAGCAAGCTGCGACCGCAGAACGTGCTTCCTCAACATTTTCCACGGACGGGATCATGACTGACTGAACGCCAGCGTCGAGAATACGCTTCAAATAGACATGATCGTTCCACGGAACGCGTACAATCGCGGGCGTTGGGGTTCCTGCGACGGCCCGCAACTCATCAACGATTGTTGCAGCATCACCGACGCCGTGCTCATGATCAAGAAGTAAGAAATCAAATCCGATATGACCTAAAATCTCGGCAGCTGTAACGGAGCCGCCGGCCACCCAGCAGCCGAATGCGACCTCTCCCGCCAAAAGGCGAGCTTTGAGTTGATTAGTTTTAAACATGCAGTGAGGACTCCATCAGCTCGATACGTGCCGCCGACGAGACAAGCTCCTCCACAGCCTGATCGAGCTTTTATCAAGAGCTGAAACAAAGAGTCAATATGATTGATTGGTAAAAGATACTTCACTAACATGTCAGTCACAAATAAGGTAATTTAATAGGAAATTTCCCGCGCATTAAATCATCACAATCGCAGAGCCTATGATGATCGATCTTCGTTCCATTGATATCGGTCAGGCACTCCCAGAGCGTTGACGAAGACGGTAAGAATGCAATTTGAGTGAGTCCGGGGCGCGAATTAATGGGTGTCACGCGAAACTGTCGAAGAACATCTCAGAGATTTAACTGACGTTCATATCATTCGCCTTCAGGAAGAGGTTCCAGTATCCGCGCTGAAGAGCCGTTGAGATTTCCGTACAGCGTCAAGCCACAGTCATTCTACACGCCGCACCATCTCCGCCAACCACTGCAATAACGGCGTTGTACGCGTCGATGCTGTTCGGTAACGAATGCAAGTCTCATCTTCAGAATTCCCACAGGAGCGGAAAACAGCATGACGATATGGCGGGGTGGGCACGCGTCCAATCGCAGAATTTCCGCGTCACAATTTAACAAAGGCGCTAGCACTTCGACGGCAACGGGCTCTTCACACAAACTCAACCCAACTAAGCCCATAGGGATGGTTGGGGCAGGAGAGAGCTATTGCGAGGATCGCTACAGACAAGCCGATATTCATTAGTTTCAAAAACGAAGCGAGGGAAAAGTGTTTGTTTCCATGTTCTCCCGTTTGATCGAAGGCAAACGTGTCACGCCGTTGGCAGCGGAGGACGAAGGCTTTCGGCATGATTCAATGCGGGCATGAAGCGGCCTCCGTCACTATCCACTCGATAAATTTGCGCATTTCGGGTCGTTGTGTCCGATGCTCTGCGGTCACGATGTAATAGGCAAATTCCGTGGGCCAAGGCTGATCGATTGCCACGACCAATCGACCGGCGTTTACTTCCTCCGCGGCATAAATATCGCGGATCAAGGCAATCCCTTGTCCTGATATCGCAGCTCTGATGAGCAGATAATCATCATCAAACGAAGGGCCGCGCAACATACGTTCATCAGGAGCAACGCCCAGCGCTTGAAACCACAGCTGCCAGTCGGCGCGGTCAGCATCTTGGAGAAGTGGATGAGCCAAACAATCTTCTATAGTCCGTATCTTTGGACCTGAAGCCAACAATTCAGCGCTTGCGACAGCGACCATTTTAGGGGTGATCAAATGGGCGCTGTTACAGCCGGGATAGTTCCCAAGCCCGTGCCTGATCGCGATATCAACTGGACCACGACGCAGATCAACGAGATTGGGGCTTGCTTCAATGCGCAATTCAATATCTGGATTCTTGTCTTTGAATTTTCCCAAGCGCGGTACGAGCCAAGACGCTGCGAACGAAGGAACCGTCGATATCGTGACTGACTGGGACTTGGATTTGCTCTCGAGCTGATTGAGACTGAGTTCAATCTGATCAAAGGCCAGTTGAAGGGCAGGGTAAGCACACGCACCGTCATCTGTCAGTTCAACGCCGTAACGTGTGCGGGAAAATAGGCTTTTTCCGGTACGCTGTTCCAACAGGCGCAATTGTTGGCTGACAGCGCCCGCAGTAACGCCCATAGCCTCTGCTGCCCGTTTAAGGCTCCTATGGCGGGCGGTCTCTGTAAATGCCCGCAATGCCAGAAGCGGTAGCACTCGTCCCATCACTTCCTCTTATCTTTCAAGTCTGATCGGGTCATCTAAAGGAGCCCCGCTAGGCCTGATTGCTAACACTGAAACCTTAAAACCAGAACAGATATTTTTCGTCTAAGAATATAGGCAATCTAAATTATGATTGAGAATTGATCGTTTCTCAAACCCAGCCTCTCCTTTTAACTGTTCCGTACCGAATGCCCCACTCGTCCCAGGACAGGTTGAAGAAAGGACGCCATAAATTGTCAGATTTGAAAGCGAAGCACTTCGAAAGAAGACGGGATGATTGACCTCTATACAGATGCATCGCCCAATGGGTTCAAAATCACTATCGCGCTTGAAGAGCTTGACCTTGCTTATCAAACCCATCACGTGAAAATTGAAAATGCGGATAATCGCACGCTCGAGTTCCTGGAGCTCAATCCTCATGGGCGCATTCCGGTCATCGTCGACAACGATGCCGGCATAACACTGTTTGAATCAGCAGCAATTCTTCTCTATCTCGCAAAAAAAGCCGGGAGACTTTTGCCCGTCGATTCCGGTGATCGCTGGAAAGCAATCCAGTGGCTACAGTTCCATGCATCGAGCGTGGGACCAATCCTCGGGCAGCGTGTTCATTTTGAGATGTTTGCTCCCCAGTCTTTCCCGGCTGCAATCGAGCGCTACCAAGTTTTAACTGAGGAAGCCTTTTCAACTTTGGACCGCCATTTGAGCCGCAATCAATGGTTCGCCGGAGACGAGTATTCCATCGCAGATATCGCCAACTTTGGTTGGACACATATTGCAATGATCTGCGGATTTGACTTGTCGAATTTCAGCAATCTCTCAGCCTGGCATTACAGAATGGCAGAAAGAGATGCTGTTAAGCGCGGCGTGCTTATCCCTGTCCCTGCTACTGGCCCTTAAAAATAGTCTGGAAATTCCTATGCATCTCTCGTCTAATCATAATCAGAAACAGGCTCAATCCTTATCGGGGGTATCCTCCGACGCCTTTGAAAACCATCCCGGTTACAGACGAATGTTTGCACCAGACAAACTCACCCTCGGTGTTTTTCTGCCGTTGCGGTTCTATCAGGGCAGTCTCGACGTGTTGCAGGATCAGTCGCGGGTGGTGCAAAACATCGACAGACTTGGGTTCGCTGCCATATGGGTCCGCGATGTTCCACTTTTTGACCCGGCATTCGGAGATGCGGGACAAGTATTTGATCCCTTTACATATCTCGCCTATCTCGCAGCAAAAACTAAGAATATCACTCTGGCGACGGGTAGCGCCATATTTACATTGCGCCATCCTATCGATCTGGCAAAAGCTGCATCGACTATTGATAATCTTTCTGGCGGGCGTCTTGTGATGGGTATAGCATCAGGCGATCGCCCCAGCGAATTCCCAGCTTACGGGATCGATATGGATCAACGTGGCGCTCGCTTTAAAGAAGCAGTTTCGTTTTTTCGTCAGCTTACCGTTTCACAACGACCGGAAATTTCTTCAATACTTGGTAATGTGAACGGGGTTGAATTCCTGCCCCAACCGACAGTGGGGCGTATTCCGCTGATTATAACAGGCTCGAGCCGACAGACACCCGAATGGGTTGCACACAATGCGGATGGATGGCTCACTTATCCGCAATCTACTCACACAGCGGATGGACCCAGAAGACTCGCACAAAACATCGCAGCGTGGCGAGCAAAGATTCCTGATGGAGGGTTTCGCCCTCACATGACAAATGAATGGATCGATCTCGTTGATGATCCAGATTTCCCCCGAACGCCGTTACAAGGTGGGTATGTTCTGAGGACTGGTCGCAAAGCTCTCGTCTCTCTGCTTGAAGAATGGCGGGAGGCTGGTGTCAATCATGCTGCTTTGGGAATTCAGTTCGCACAGCGCCCTCCATCTGAGATTATCGAGGAGCTTGCTCAGGAAGTTCTACCACTCTTCCCGGCACTAAGTGGGTCAGAGTCTTTAAAAGTGCAGTACTGAACCCGGTTTCTGTCACTTTGCATCTGCCATCCCCTCTCCACCAATGACCCTCAATTAATCGCGGTGAGAGCGGGATTGCAGTTTGATTGCCAATTTGTCCGCGGCGTGGGTCGTACCAAGCGCAGAGAGCTGCATAAGGCTCAGATGCGAAAGCGACAGCCGGTTGATGGTATGTTCGCGCCCGTTTTCAAGCAAGTCTTGCAGATCCGGCCGTGATCACGACCGCGGTTCGGGCGCAACGATTGCGATTTTTTCCCATGCTTCCGCCACAGCATTAGGGGTCGAAGCTCGGATACCACACAGGTCACGCGGGTAGTCGACGCTGTCGGCTTCCACCGCACGAGTGGCATGAAACTGACCGTTTGCAGCACGCAATATCCATCCCCCTTCTTTGCACTCGGGAGAAGCAAGAAAAGCTACACCTGGAGCGACGGTTTCCGGCTTTAGCTCGTCCGGTTCGCCTTCAACGCCCCACATCCGTGTCTTAGCAACGGGAGAAACAGCATTGACGACGATGCCGTGTGCCGCTCCCTCGTGGGCGAGTACATTCGTGATGCCCACGGCGGCCATCTTGGCTGCGGCGTAAGCGATCAGCCCTTTTTGAACGTATTGTGGATAAAGCGCGCGGCAGGAGGTTGTAAGGACGATCCGTCCATATCCAGCCTTACTCATTATAGGCCATGCTGCTTGAGCGATCCAAAGTGGTGCTTTCGCGGCGATAGTCATCATGCGGTCAAATGAAGCTTCCTCAAGTTCCTCAACCGGTTCGTAGTCTACCCAACCAGCGTTGTGGATGACCGCATCAAGACGTCCATTTACGTTCAGACAAGCCTCAATAAGGCTATGGCAGCAATCGCGAGTGTCGATTGGAGTGTGGAAGGGTTGCGCCATGATCCCATCACTTGAAAGGCTTGAGGCAGCGTTCTCCGCAATCGCGGGGTCCATTCCGGTTCCATCGCGTCTCGCGCCGACGTCGTGCACGAGGATCGTCGCGCCGAGATGACCGATGGCGCGTGCATAGGCGAGCCCCAAGCCACGGCCCGCTCCCGTTATAAGCACAGTACGTCCGCGAAAATCTAACTTCTTCATGATTTTTTCCTTCATTGCATGCAGGATGGTCGAAATATTATGATACGTCCAATATTGAAAAAATTAGGTTTTGATATGTTTGATATATCGAACGGGAAAGCTTCACCAAAACGCGGCATGATCGACCTGCGAAAAATGGAGCAATTCGTGGCAGTCGCGGAGGAGGGGCACTTCCACCGTGCGGCCTCACGACTTGGCATGTCTCAACCGCCGTTAACAGTTGCCATTCGACGGTTGGAGGAAGAGCTAGGTGTCGACCTGATCGATAGGGCCCCCAATCGGATCATCGGGCTTACCGCCGCAGGTCACGCGTTTCTGCGCGAAGCGCGCGAGACCCTTCGTCAGGCACACTTCGCGATCCGCACAGCGCGGGAAACTGCAGCGGGTTTCTCAGGCATTGTCAGACTGGGGTATGTTGGCAGCGCGCTCTACGGACGGCTCCCCGACACGGTAAAGGCGTTCCGCCACGCAAGGCCGGACGTGCGATTGGAATTGCGCGAAGCAACAACGGCAATGCAAATTGTTGGCCTGCGCGACGGGGCACTCGATGCCGCTATCGTCATTCCTCCCCTTGGAGATGCTGACGGTATCGCTCAACATGTCTTCGATCATGACCGGCTTTGCATAGCCTTGCCGTTCGATCATCCCTTGTCTCAGAGCACGGGGCTAGTCCTCGCTGACCTTTCGGACAGCAAGTTTATTTTGTGGCCTATGCTTGAAGGACGTGGGTTTCACCTTAAGGTGGTGCGGTTGTGTGCGGATGCCGGCTTTGTTCCGCAAATCGCCCAGGAAGCGCACGGGATGCACGCCGTTTTATCGCTCGTTGCTGTGGGAGCAGGAATTTCCATTGTTCCCGCCAGCATGGCGAGCTTCCGCCCTGATCGCATTGCGTATCATGAAATCGCCGACCCACAAGCCGCGTTCGAGCTGTGTTTGATGGTTTGCGAGCCAACACCCGCCACCACGGCATTTGTCAAAATTGCCACAGACTCGACAGGGCGTTTCAGTTCTTAGATCGACTAGCGCCTGAACAACTGTGGAGTGGAGGAAATATACCCAAGTTTAAAAGGGGTGGGGAAAGCAGTCGCAACACCCGCGATTGTGGTTTCAGCCTAAATCGCTCTGTAATTGACCCAACCCGATGCGTTCAGTGGTGCTTGAAGCCACGAAGAAACGCGATTTGCAGCACTTTGGCTCCGCATACGCCCGCAACAAATAAGTTGCTCCTTTTTTCGACAGAGATTGCAATTTTTATCTGATAAATCCGTGTTCAACCATTTCGCATCTCGATAATCCTTGTCGGCTGGGTAACGGTAGCGGGCACAATGCCGGTGCGATAGGCATTAAAGCAACGCAGTCTGTTTTTCATTTTCGTTTGGCGTATATAAATGTAAAGATCACATATTATAAAGTTTAGAATTGACGGAATGGAATTAAACAAGTAAATAAGAAATGTATTTGGATATATTTCTTGCATTGCGCACTCGATTATTTTTCGCTTAAAACTTATAATATTAGAATATATATCCTGAATTAGCACCACGCCTTTAAATGACCTTAATTTTTTTCTTGCATTATATATCGAAATGCCCGACTGTAGGCCGTCGGCAATAGATTTTTTAAACGGGTCGTCGACGGGGCAAAGTGTCCATGCCCGCAATGTGAAAGGAGGACGCTATGTCTTCCAGTATCCATCTTGTAAATTTCCATATCAGCAACAGAATCCTCAATCAGATGATGGCCAAAGCAGGTTACGTGACGGCTAGAATGAAGCCACTACCCGGCCCACTCTTTCATCAATCGAATTTAGTGTTACATCACTTCATGTCGGGCGTGATGCGAGACCATCGGGTTGAAAGCGCGCCATTCCCAGAAGCGACTGCTGCTTACGGAACGCCCTAATTCATCAACTGCGCTTCTCCAGCGCCGTTGACCCCACCCACCTCATCGCTAAAAAACGTTTAAGTAATTCTTTCAGGTCATTCTCTTTCAAAATAAAATCAATAAAAGGTTTTGTTTTTCGAGATAAAACTTGACTAATAGAACGCTGAGAATATAGTACGAGTATAGTTTTCGCGCATTTATTAATGCGCTGTGAACGAATAGCATTCTTATAGATTGTATAAACTCACGCCAAGCATCAGAGCGTCGCAATTTATATTTGAGCATATTGGTTTTTCATAAAAACGAAGCGGCTAAGCGGTTCAATACCCTTGCCTTTCTATTCGATGACCGCAGCGTGGACGCCGATGGTATCCCGTCAGCAGTTCGTCGGTCTGCCTCTGTGGCGCGTCGTATGGACTATCAATTGATCTGTAACATGAGACAAAGATGGCTGGCCGGGAACTTTAGCCTGTCAGTTTATCCGGGCATGGACGGCGCGCGGACGCTTTTTCGAGCGACGATGCGTGTTCGAACTCTTCATCATAGCCGCTTGAAGATAAAGATTTTACAGGAAGGTTCCTATGGTAAATCCAACAAGTCATGCATATACACCTGTCGCACAGGCTGAACTAAGCGGTGCGTCGACTAAAAAGCCACAGCAGTTGCCAATTACGCCGATAATCCAGCAACGTCGATCAAACGAATGGTCAATGCTCTCAAATGTCCTGAGACGGAGCGGCGGCGGATGTTCGAAAAGTCGTGCTCGATAGGCTCAAATCAAGCTTGGTTTGAGTCTGTGAGTAGACAAAGGAGTAGCGATGATGCCAGAACTAACTAAAGATAATCTCTTCAAGCCGCAGCCTGCGTTGAGTACTTCTCAGAGATTGCGCATGAACCATCCAGCATGGAAGATCCTCGATGACGAGAAATCAGCGGTTAAACTAAAGACGGATCGTTTGAGAGCGGCACGCGTAGCACGTGACGATATTAATGACCGCTAGGTCAATTGATTTTCTTTAAGCTGTGGTGCGAGAGAAAACGATCGCCCACGCCTTGCGCTTGTTTTTAAAGAAACTGCCGCGAGAAGAGCTACTTTGGAAACTCTACCCAAGGTCGGCTATGAAAAGCCGATAGACAAATGGTTTCGACAAAGAGAATGCCGCACCCGCGCCCCAATAACACGCCAGTAACAAGGCTTGACGCGCAAAATTGAACGCTTAGCTTAGACTCAAGCCCTTCTGCGGATGATTACGTCATTCTAGTGCAGGACATCTCGGCGATTTGCGCTGAGCTTCTTAAAATTAACAACGTGGATATCGATCGCAATTTCTTCGCCATGGATGCAGACTCCTGGACCCTCGTCGAGGTTCAGACGCGCTTAGCAGAGAGGCTTCATCTACCGATCAAATGGAGAGACATACTTCGATGCAGAAGTGTCTCATCGCTTGCGTATTATCTCTGTTCTCGTCATCACAAAATGACGCCTACTGGCTCGAACATCTGTCTGGCGGATTTTGCTATTGCAAAGTTGGGTCACAAAAAAGCCAGCAACCAACCAAAACTTGTAATTGGTGGCGGTTTTCAGGACAATTATTCGCTGCTCCATCTCGAAAGTTTGCTCTTAAGCGACAGTCCATCATTCTCGTCGATACACCGCGCACAAGCGCTGACGATATTCCAGAAGATGAGGGCTTCGCATTTCTGGCAGCCTGCATCTCTAAGATATCTAAGATCTCGAAGGCAGAAGATCTGACGAGCATAGATCTGACCGGTATATCCTAGGGTGGTTTAGTGCGACTGAGTTTGCGTATCAATGGCCAGAGAGAATTGAGCAGATGGTGCTAGTTGGTGCATCCGAAACCCAGAATGCGACAGCCAGGCAGCGATTAGACTATGCCCTTGATCTGCTTAGACGAGGCGAGAAAAATGCAGCCGTGATGGGAATCCTCATAAAACGAAGCTGGATGGCGGACACACTGATTGGTTCATAGCAATATTGGAGCAGAAGGAAAATAAGGTTAACTTAGAACCGCGCGGCACCCATGCATGAAAGACCCCCGTGACCCACTGCTTTCAGCGTAAAGCGATGCTTGGCTAAGGAGGCCGGCCGAGTCTAGGAAATGATATTTGAAGGATACGCATTCAGCGTGGAGTATGGCCGTTCGGCCCACTTGACCGTCGAATAAGTCTCGCAAGTCAGACGGCATTCAACGTGAGTATTGTCACTTGGCAACAAAACTGGCTGGCCGACATCTGCGGTGCCTTGCGATTAAATCGTAATCATCGTGGCTGGTAAGGGGGGTATATTGGTGAGTATCACAGACCAAGTCGGCTGATTGTCACAGTTATTGGTAGGGCGTTTCTTATTTGAAAAACCTTGCCTTCATTGGAGAGAACGAGAGGCAGTCACTCGGCAAATAGCGTGGAAGTCCGAGTGACTGCCCTTTTTTCTTTAATTATCAAGTCATAAAATCTGATTTGAATATTTATAAGGCCTCGCTAATGCGGTGGATGAAAAATAATAGTTTAATATAAAAACACATTACTATTTAAGATTAACTAATGATACCCCAATATATTGCCCCAAATTTACTTATCAATCTCAATAAAATCGCAAACCTGCACGCACCACTTCTATTCTATATGGCTGCAGTCCGCTACTGATACGAGAAATTCTCAACCCGTTTGGTGATGGGGATTGAGCTTGAAAATTCAGTAAAATCATTGAGTGACGATTGCGCCCTCGACGGAAATTGCGAGGTTCTCAATCAGACGATACGCTTCCTGATTACATTGAACTCTTATCCGGAGACGACGATTGCAGGCCGGTCTCACCGGGTTCAGTGGCCGTTCCGGGCGCTGCCTCAATTCTCGTCAATCTAAAGAAAAGCCTGCGTTGATTGCGGGTCCGTTTGATATCGATTGCGGTTCGCTACAATCAAGTGCCGGTTGCGGGAGCGACCACGCTCACTTTACGCCAAGTTCCGCTATGTTGTTCTCCACAGCTGCAATGTTTAGTTCCAGCTCAGCAATTTGTCTGAGCGCATTATTGCTGGGCAAGCTGTCATTCTCAGCTGCAATTTCCAGAAGCCGCCGCTGCTCGGCCTTCAAGTTTTTTGAAAGCTGCTTAAAGCGTTGCACAAGCTTTTTGTCGTCAGTTGAAGTCAACGGATTGTCCTTTTTGTCATTTTGTTATTGCATTATCTAGCAAATAGGCACAGAAAAACATAGCACTGATCGCTCATCTAATTGTTAAAAGCCTCAGGTGTGCCGAAAGCTGTCAGACGGACAAATATCAACAGTGACTGAAATTCTTAATTTGTGCGGGTTCTGTGCAAGCAGCCATTTTCAGCGCATAACGTTCACTTCGAAATCGAAGTGAAAGCGCTTCATAAGGAAAACAGACCAACTTTGGGTTTTCCGAGCTAATCGTGGCTACAATTTTTAAAAGTATCCCTCGATTACATCCTTCTCAACTAGACAAAATTTCGAGCGTAAGGATTACAGGGATCGTTGGAGGGTTCATTGAATCATACCTCAATCATCAATCAACGCTGTTTCGCACCTAAGCCAGACCAGCTCGCTCCTCCGAAGCTATGGGCTTTGGTTTAATACCCGCCTGGGCCAACGTGCGGTCAAGTAATTGCTCGTAAAGCGGTCGTCCACCCATGAACTGTGCAGTAAGGTTAGCCGCCAAGCAAGTCAAAATTAGCGGTATTGTAAGACCATAAGAAGAAGTGAGTTCTAGCGTCAAAACAACTCCCACGATAGGTGCGCGTACGGAAGCTGTAAAAAGGCCACCCATAGCAGCGATCGCGAAGGCAAGAGGGATATTCTCAGCATTCAGAACGAGCATTTCAATCAGACCACCGAAAGCCAAACCAATGCAGGTTGCAAGTGCAAGTATGGGAGCAAAGATACCCCCAGGAACGCCACTGGCATAGCTGCCAACCATCGTTAAGAAACGTAAGCAAGCAAGTCCCAGAAGCAGCAGTAAGCCCGGGTTTCCATTGGTGAGTTGCCGAATGATCAGGTCGCCGCCTGTGACTGAGAGAGGCATGAGGATAAACAGCACACCAATGCCCAGACCAATCAGTGCAGGAAAAAGATAGGGTACCCGCGAATGCAACCGGGCTGCGATACCACCTGTCCAAAGGATGCTTCTATTCAATCCAACACCAATGAAACCAAGCAGGCACCCCAGAACAAAAAAGCCTGGGAGCAGGTGCAATGACACGTCAATTTTGGGCATTGAAAGGTCAGGGGCCGTGCCGCCGATGATCTGAGCCATGATCGTTGAGAGTAATGCGGCTGCTATAACGCCCATATAGGTGCGGAACGTGTAGGGGAATTGGCGGTGCGTTTCTTCAATGACGAACAGAACGGCTGCAAGCGGCGCATTGAAAGCGCATGCAAGGCCAGCCGCAGCACCTGCGGCCAGCAGCCCTCGGCGCTCAGGGACGCTGTTTCTGAAAAAATCATTGAGAGCAGCACCCAGCGAAGCGCCAATATGGATTGTAGGGCCTTCACGACCGAGTACCAGACCCGATGAGATCGATAAGATGCCCATACTGAACTTCACAGGGAGAATTCGCCGCCAATGAACGACCCGCAGGCCTTCCATTGCGCCTTCGATCTCTTGAACGCCACTGCCGCCCGCTTCTGGTGCAATACGTCTGACGATATAGGCGGCAAATACCGTACACAGCATCGTAATCAGTGCAACGCTGATCAGCAGCTTAGGACCACTGATATACTCACTGACCATATGAGGCCAAGCAATCAGAATATTGATGATAAGATGAAAGTAAGATCCCACGATCCCGGTGAGAATGCCTGTCAAACAAGCCAGTGCGATGAACCTTGCCTGAGCGGAACGGCTTCCGGCATTTCCCAGCAGAAGAACTGGATCAGAAATCTTCGTTAGAGAACCCGCATTCTCAGTAATACCATTTGTGGATTCTTCTGTCTTCACCACCACCCTTTACCCCATTTTCTATATCGAGAAACAGCAAACCCTCGTTTGATGTCGAGCACAATGGTTTGTCATTTATCCCTGATGGACAGAAACATTCAAGCCACGAAAGCCTCTGCAAGTGTATGTCAAATTGCTGCCTGCAGGCTACATTTCCGGAGAACCAAAGCACTACAAAAAAGCATAAGGCACCGAATAGCATAGAACTGTCCGAATATGTCAAAAACCCTTTGTGGGTTCTGACTTCGATGCGGTGGATGCGATGGCTGAGAGCATAACAGTCCGCTGAGCAAATTGATAAAGACAGTCTGCCAAAAACGGTCAATCCAATGCCCTTCATCTCGGTATTCACGGATCTGTCGTGCTCACTTCGATCTGTGGATGCGTGTCCCTTGAGGAGGGCTGCATGTAAAGCGTTTCACTTGAGAAAGCGAAGTCGGCACCATTTGAATGGACGATTTCGATAATTTTGAGGTAGATTTCCTGTTGTGCAGCCAGCCATTCTGCCCAAACGGTCGTTTTTGTGAAGCAATAGACCATTATATTGAGCGACGAGTCACCAAAGGCGTCAAAATAAACCAACAACGTCTGTTTTTGATCAATATCTTTGTTGCCTTTCAGCATATTGCGAATGCTCTCAACTACAACTGAGATTTTATCTGCATCCTCATAGCGCAGACCAATTGTCGTTGTGATGCGTCTGTTCGTCATACGTCCAGGATTGACCACACTGATCGTGGAAAACACCGCATTCGGAACATAAAGCGGGCGTTTATCAAACGTCATGATCTTCGTTATCCGCCAACCAATTTCGACCACTGTGCCTTCAATGTTCCGATCGGGTGAGCTGATCCAGTCACCGATACTGAAAGGACGGTCGAAATAAAGCATGACGCCGGAGAAAAGATTGCTCAGCATATCCTTTCCCGCCACGCCGATAGCGATGCCGCCGATGCCACCGAAAGCGAGCAGTCCTGAAAGCCCAATACCAAAATGCTCGCCGAAAAGGAGCAGGATGATCAGAAATATAGTCAGCTTCAAAATTCGCGCAACCATACGTGCCGAAGTCACGTCATTGCCCCGATTGATCTGGCTGTGTGTCAGGCGGTTGATCAGCTGGAAGAGTTGTTGCATGGCAAGAAGCGCCATTACAAAACTAGTGGCAGTTTTGATCATATCAGGTGTAATGTCGGTGATATGATAATCCTTGAGCAACATATAGGCGGCTTGTCGGATCGTCAGGATCGCGCCGAACATCATCGCAATGAACACAAGATGGATAGATATGCTGTGTGACCATCCGCGCCTACGGCGCATCAGGAACCATGCCGCAAAGGCAGCGAGAGAAAATAAAATCGTGACACCAGCAGCTACCCAGTATTTCGACATCTAATCCCTGTAGCTAGAGTTTGAAACCAACAAACGCTTCGGGGTTTTGCTTCTGTTATTTCCAAACGAAAAACTCAAAAGTCATTCCTTACGCCAGCGAGGCTTTTGCTTGAAGTCAATGCACCTGTGAAAAATGCCAGATTGGCTGCGGCGATCCGTGCACCTGCTTGAGCATCGGTTTGTGCGAGTTTCGCATCCAGCAATGCGTTGTTTGTCTCATTTACTACGGTGATTGTACCCAGGCCATTCTTATACGAATCGAGCGCTGCATCAAAAGCTGTCGCAGAAGTCTGTACCAGTACGCCCGCGGCTTTATTGGCAGCGAGGGCGGTTCTCAGCGCATTGGATGCGACGACAATTTCAGCAACGGCATCGAGCTGAACTCTGCGGAACGTTTCTGTCGCAGCATTTTGGACCGATTGCGCATTTTTGAGCTGTGCAGCCCGAAGGCCCCCGTCAAAAAGTGGTACTGTCGCGCCGATGAGGATGCCTGCGCCCGAGGATTGATTGCCAATCGTCGGCAGGCTCCCGGCATTAAACGAGTTCGAAGACGAGGCAAGAGTAGCTGCCACGAATACCTTTGGCATGAACTCGGCCTGTGCAACCTTGACGCCAGATTTTGTCGCCTGCAATGCTGCATAGCTTGCAATGACGTCAGGGCGCTGGGACAGAGCAGATTCCAGAACTGATTGAGTCACGCCGTCAAAGCTGGCCGGAAGCTTCTGTTTCATCGAGCCGTCGACCTTGATCTTCAGCATCGCGTTCACACCCATTGCGGCGAGAAGCCCCTGATAAGTATTGTCCTTCTGGCCTTGTGCTCTGACAATTCGCAGTTCCGATTGTGCTACTTGTTGGCGGGCAAGTGCCAGTTCAACCGTAGTAGCACGGCCTTCATTCAGCCTGGCCTGAACTGCAGCCAGCACTGCTTTGCTGTTGCGGAGGGTTTGTTCCGAGATGCGATAGCCTGCCACCGATGCGCAATATTCATAATAGGTGCGCGTAACGTCAAAAATGACCTTTTGGTGCATAGCGTTAAACGTAACATTTGCCGCGAAAGAAACCTGCTTCGCAGCATCTGCCAAAGCTGAGCGCTGTCCGAAATCAAAAACCAGCCATTGCAGGGCAACAGAAGGTGTTACACCTTTCAGCGTGGTGTCGATATCTCTTTCCCCGATCAGGGGTACATCGACGGGCGTTGTCGTTTTCTGTGCTCCCCCAATCACATTGGCTGTAATGATTGGCAGCATTGTAGCTTCAACCATGCCCACGGAAAGCGCGGCCTGACGGGCTTTTTCCCAGGCGTTTCGCGTCGCTGGATTGCTTCGCTGCGCAAGGTCGATCAAATGCGCCAGATCATATTCCGAATGGGTGTCCGCAGATACCGGGCTTGAAATCAAAGCGAGTTCCGGATTGGCCGGAACACTGAAATCTTTTGAATCCGGGGAAGCACTTTTAGGTGAACTAAGTTTCTTACCGTCAGTCCACGGCTTGTCGGGCGCTTCCGGAGCAAGTTTGAGTGCGTCTGTGGCACACCCATTCAATACCAAAGTGAGAATGACAGTCAGAATAACGGCGAAGGGCTGAGCAGGCTTAATCATACCTTACCATCCGCCAATATTGCTTCCAGATGTGTAAGATGCATATCGATCTTTTCTGCCCCCGTACTTTTCACACTAGCAACCGGGGAAGCCCGATCATCAGATAAGCCTTCACCTTGTTTGCAGATAGACCCGAGTTGTGATGACAGAATACTTAATCTTGTCACAGCATCTGGGATTATCTCATCTGAGAAGTAAACTTCCTTGTTGAGTGAGGCAAGCTGGTCGGTTGCAACACTCAATGTTTTTTCGAGTTCAGGAGATGGTCTTAAGCCCGGAGGTTCGAAAGGCAGAAGATAAAAGCAATATCGCACTTCATCGAGAAGGCGTTCAGCTTCTGCCGCTGTTGCAATCATCATCATGCGTTGCTGATACGGTGCTGCTGCAATTTCTGCAATTTTGCGGGCAGTGTCCGAAAGTCGTTGACCAATAACTGTTGCGACCGGGGCAGGCCATATGAGTGTCGAAACAATATAGACTGCAAAGTTACCGACCAAAATGCCAACAATACGGTCGCGCGCTGTGTCCATATCAGTCGTGGGACCAAAACCTTGTAGGACAGTGAGAGTGAAAGCCAGTCCAATCTGAACGCCGCCGTAAGATACTTTTTCACTGCCTGCTGTCACCCATGCAGCGAGGAGTGCCACGCCAAAAACAAGGATCATCAGGCCGCCGACAGATTCAAGCTGTGGCATGAGGAACATAAGCGAAACAATGCCGATTGTTGCGCCAATCAGGCATCCAGTAATGCGCAATGCAAGTTTGTGAATTGTGTCGCCGGCAGTCCCCATGGCAGCGACATAGCATGTGACCATAGCAGTGTGGATGCCCTGCCAGTTTATTGCGGCATAAAACAAATAGCACAGAATCGCCGCGAACGTCGTCTTGAGTGCAAAGCGCTGGTAAATAGGGTTCGAAAAGATATCTGCCGCAATGAAGCTGTCGCCAGATCCTTTTTTATATTCAGTCTTCTCACTCCCTGCGATATTTCTGAGAGCCTGGAGAATGCCCGCTTCATATCTGTCCTGCGATGGTCGAGGCTCTTGCTCAGGCGACGGAAGGGCCGCACCCCTATCCAGAGCTTCAACCATTTTATCGATGTGCTGAATATACTCTTTTTTGTTCTCAGCTGTCGTGTTTGACGGAAGAGCTGATACTGCAAAAAGTAACTGATAAGAGGCGGGTATATCGGTCTCAATCTGTGCTGCTTTGTGGCTTGTGGTTTGGTGAAGTATTTTTACAAGCATTGAGCGTTTGTATTGATCGTCGTTGGCGGCCCCCAGCTTTTCTTGCAACGCCGATGCGGCAACAGGTGTTTTCGCAAGCAGAGCATCCCGTGCCACCAGCAGGCGTTCCCGCATTTCCTCACGCAACAAAGACAAGCTCCAGCGACCGAAAAACAGACAGAAGCCGGCAATCATGAACATTGGCAGAATTGCCATTTCCCACGCATAGCGCAATGCAAACGAAATCACACCATTGATCGGCACTTCGTTCACCAGACTGAGAATGAACGCTATGATGAGCGCGACGATACTACCGCCTTCACCAAGTTTGCTCGCAGCTCCGATGAAAATAAAAACGAACGACACGACAATCATAACCAGAATACGAAGCAGCGCCGAATCCACCGTCCATTGCAGTACGGGGATCATCAAAGCAACAAGTAGTGTAATTGCAATGATCGCAGCGGTCGCAACAACGGTATTTTCGGCGCCGTCCGCTTTCATCAGAAATATAACAAGGTAACAGCTGATCGCGGATTCTGGGATGTGAAACATCATGGCGACGCCGGCCACAAGCGCGCATACCGCTGCTACGCGCCAAGATGTTGCTAGGCGTCCGGGAAAAGGTGCCAAATCCGCTAAAGTATCGCGGACGGCGCCCCAGAGGGTTCGTCTAGCACTTCTTGCCATTTAACACTGTCACAACTGCCGATGCTCCCGAACGCGTGAGCTGTTCCGGCGGATCGATTAATTTTACACGCACAGGGAAGCGCTGAGCAATCCGGACCCAGTTAAGATTTTTGGGAACATAGGGCAGACTTCGTGGAATATTGATAAGATCTTCCGAGGATACACCCCAGCCAATTCCCTCAACGATGCCTTTAATAACAATAGAGCTATTGGCAAGAATACGAACCTGAGCACAATCGCCGACTTTTATGCCATTAAGCTCCGTTTCCGGAAAAGTGGCCGAGGCATACCAGCTTGACGTGTCGATGAGCGTGAAAACAGACTGCCCCGGCGCAATAATCTGCCCCGTACCATTGATCACGCCAACCACGCGTCCATCGTGTGGTGCACGCACGATGCTGTTGTCGAGGTTGTGCTGAGCCAATGCCAGGGCGGCTTGCCTGGCGCGGACAAGGGCCTGTGCACTGTCGAGTGTGCCAACTAACGTATTTGCAGCCTCAGCCTGTTTGACAGCCTGAGTAAGGCTGATCTGAGCATCGTTTCGTAGTGTCTTTGCGTCATCCACCTGCTGGCGTGTGACGTAACCTTTGGGACTTAGTGCCTCTAGTCGTTTAAGCGTTGCTTCTGCAAGATCAAGATTGGTTCGCGCGCGGGCGATTTGCTGGTCTGCGATCAATGCGTTCTGCGTTTCAGCCTTTACAGCGCGCCTTTGGGAATCCAGCGCCGCTTCTGCGATTGCGAGATCTGCGGACGTCTGCTCTACCAAAAGTCGAAGCGGTTCCGGATCAATTGTGAAAAGCAGGTCGCCTTTTTTTACGGCTTGATTTTCCTGAACTTCTATCGAAACGATCCTGCCGGGAACTGTCGCGCCAATATTGACAATATTAGCGCCAATGACCGCATCGTCAGATAGTGGATTGTCGTGTGAAGCACGAAGATAAAGCCATGCCATCACGAATGCGACGATCAGAAGAACACCAGTCACCAGCACGCCCACGATGCTGAATTCTCTTTTGCTGTAAGCGTTGCCTGTCATATCATCGCCCATATACAAAAAGAGCGAGGCCACAGGCGATCGCTATGACGATTGCGGTATAGGCTGTGAGGCGAAATGGAAAAATGTCATCAATTCCCAGACGAATAAACAACATCCGAAGCAACAGGGTGATGATTATTGAAATCAGAAGACAAAGCATCCATGATGGAAAATATGCCCCAAATAAAGATACTGACGGACCTGACACGCGATAAGGTCTCCGCTACCTACTTCTGCCCACAACGGGTAAACCGCCGATTCTTAAACCCAATGCAAGGTTACGAAAAGCCGAAAGCCGCTGCAAGCAGTATGATCAGCTATGTGTCAAATGCCTAATTAATAATAAAATATTCTATTGCTCCGACTGAGCGCTTTCTGCCTCACCCTGCAAAACGATGTTGTGAATTCAATTTGAAATAGTTTTTAGGCACAGATTATTTTAGTTGGCCGTAGAAATTACGTGGACATCCATGCTGCACGTCCTATGATTAGTCTGTAATTCGATTGCGTTTCATTAGACTTTCGAAGCTTTGATAAGAAAAAGTTCGTAACAGTGTCTGCCAATGGGGGAGTTAAGATGCAGTTTCTATATGATTATTCTGTTTTTCTGGATGGTTTAGCGCTGTTTGCGCTTGTCTGTCTTGCGGTGGCAGCCGCAGTTCAGAACAAAAGTGTAATCATGGCGATAGTGGCGATAATCGTATCGATCTGGTCCGTCGTTCGCTTCTTTGGGCTTATTTAAGCTCGTGCTCCTCACCGTCGGCGCTGTTTGAAGGTTGAAAAGTATAACTTTCTTGTAGCACATCTATGGACTGCGACGGCGATTTTCGTCTGATGGGTTCAGCCAGAATAGGCTGTATCGCAAAAGCAGGTGTCATATGGGCATTGTTTGCAATGAGTGATCCGCCGCAAACGTGGATGCGTAATGTGTTCAACGTGCAGCCGGTAGTTTACTGGCCGTGGCGACACTCCCTGAGGCTTGCGCTTATAACCACCGTGCCGTTAACCATCGGGTTCCTTTGTGGCAATGCTGTAGCGGCGCTTTTCGTCTGTTTGGGCGGTTTGCTATCGGCAATAAGCGTGCAAACCGATCCTTATCGTGACCGGTTCAATCGCATTTTTACGGCCGTTCCGTTCGGTATCGGCGGATTTGCGATTGGCTCAGTTATTGCCGAACAAGGTCTGCTAACCATCGCAGGTGTTGTTTTGATTGCCATGGTTTCCGGTTGGATCAGCTTCTGGGGAAAGACCTTTTCGGCTGGTGCACTTCAAATGTTGATTATGACGGTGGTCGCCTCCCATGCGACGCAGTCGTCATTATCTATGACGATGCCGCTCTTGTTTGGTCTTGGAGCGCTATATGCAGCACTCCTTCTGGGCATAGAAGCGATATTAATTCCGAAACAGCCAGAACGTAAACTCACTTCGCTGCTGTTCGCGTCTTTGGCAAATCTTGCCCGCGTCGCGTCGCGGAAGCCGAAAGACAATGCCGAAATCAAAACTGCTTTGCACGAAGCGATAGAGGCGCAAGCTAATGCTTATAGCGTTATCCTCCGGGCGCAAACGCGCAAAGCTGATGGCAGCGAAGACTTTGAAACAGGGAAGAAGATTCTTACGCTCGCGGATCGGTTGATTGTTGTGCTAGCAACCCAACAGGCTGATGCTGGCAATTTAAGTGAGGTTGCTCAATCGCTTGAACTGATGTCAAAGGCTGTTCTCAAGCCCGGAATACAACGCTCATCGACCGCTCCAGCATTGGAAAATGGCGCAGTCGCCACTCTGGTCGCGCAAATGTGGGAACTGGCTTGCGCTCCACTTTGGTTCGTAAGCTCATCGCAAACACCTTCCCTGCGAAGTCTTTCCCATGAACTTGGCGGTCTCAATGAAGGCCGCCTACGTGCTCAGTTTGAAGCGCCGCGCAGTGATCTGGTGAACATTTTCAGTCTAGCCTTATGCATGCTGATTGCAATGCTTGCCGAGTTCTATCTTCCGGGAAATCGCTCTTACTGGATTCCGCTCTCGGTCGCTGTGATACTCAAGCCCGATTTTGGCTCCGTGTTTGTGCGTTCTTTGCAGCGAAGCGCGGGTACTATGGTTGGAGTTCTGCTCGGGATCCTGATCTTTTATCTGGTACCTAAAGGGCTATGCCTTGTCGTCGTGGTAGGTCTTCTGAGCGCAATTATTCCCTGGGCTTCACTTAAAAACTACGCCTGGCAATGTGCTTTCCTCACTCCACTCATTTTGATTTTGATCGATCTCATTGTGGCAGGGCCGACCGTTGACTATGGCCCGCAGCGCCTGATCGATACATTTCTTGGTGCCGTGATTGTGCTTGTTTTCGGCTATTTTATTTGGCCAAAACCGGTGAAAGTTTCGTTCGCTACGCGCTATGACAAGCCGCTCAAGGCGATAGCGAAATATATCGATGGGCTGCGGGGAGCCAGCCAAAGCTCGTTTGATGATACCGTTGAAGAACGGCATAACATTTACGTCGAGATATTTGGCCTGCGCAAATGGGTTCAAAGCTTTCTGGCAGAGCCACCTCCTACAAGCAAGGAAGCGCTCTTATGGTTGCCGCGCATCGATGACGCTGAACAACTCGTCGGTCGCGTGGACGATTACCTTGTTGGCTGTGAAGCCATCCATAAACTACCTGAAACAGCTAAGCTGGATGCCTTCATAGCTGAAGTGGATAAACTTGCCCCGGCTGCTGAAGCCAATGATATCGCTATAAGCAATCCGGGTTCCACTGTGTGATCAACAAGTTTCTTGAAAAAATTGTTGCCAAGAATGCCGCGTATAATTGCATTGTTCAAATTCAAGGTCAGTTTAAACGGTGCGATTAGAATGCCCTCATCCATAACTGTCGCAGTTGGTTTGTAATTACTTGAACATGTCGTAATCAGCTGATACTTCTAGAAAATAAGCATTTTACGTTAATCGTATCCGGTCTTTTCCAAGGGGGGCATAAAGTGTCTGTTCTATCAACTGTTCTGCCATTTCTTGCTGATTTTCAAAGTTCTCAGATGGCACCGGAGTTTTGGTTCGCTTGTACTGCTCTTTTATTTAAGGATGCAAATGCGGGGGCGTATGCTGGGCGCACCATGGAACTATCGATGGAATTGCCATACGTTATCGCATCAATCCCCAAAGGACATCGGTTTACCTCGGTTGTAGACGACCACAGTCCACTTGAATTTCAGGCGAAATATGCAATCTTTGCAATCGCTGTACCCAATGGCAGCCTTGCGGATCTCAAGATCGTTGAAGGGGTCAATGAGAAAGGTCTAACATTTAGCGTACTCGCCTACGCCGGCGCATCAGGGCCCGCTGACAATGCAGAAAAAACCAAGGCTTTGCTCGCAGCTATTGATCTGGGCGCATGGGTGCTTGGGCAGTTTGAAACCGCCAGTGATGTTAAAGCAAAGCTATCTGAAGATACCGTTATATTGACATCGCTTGCGCCCCTGCATGGTGCCAAAACGCCTTTCCATTTCGTGGTGCATGACACCTTAGGGCAATCAATCGTTATAGAGTTTTCTAGCGAAAAACAGAATGTTTATGATAACCCTGTTGGTGTGATGACGAACGGCCCGGAATTCACCTGGCATCTCACCAACCTGAATAATTATACGTTTCTGACCAATCTCGATCAGTCAACTGGAAAATTTGGTGGACTGGACGTCACTCAGCCGGATTCTGGAATTGCAACCGCGGGGCTACCGGCGTCCAACACATCAGTAGGGCGGTTTGTTCGCGCTGCATATTACTCGACATTCGCTGAAAAAACACAACCTGGAAACGCAGTTTCCGCACTTGCGCACATTATGAATAATTTCGATCGGCCCCGCGGCATAACGATTGACCCCCCTCAGTCTGGCGGGTTGGATATTGAAGGCATTTCGGCCACAAATGAACAGGAATACAAGACTGAATACACGTCATGGACTGTTCTTGCTGATCTCAACAAGAAACAGTTCTACGTGCGAACTTATAGCGGTATAAATTTCACAAAGTTCGATCTTCAACGGCTGTTTTCTGTGACAGAACTTAAAGTTGCGTCACTCGAGAAGATTTCGCGCCTCAATCTTCCTGACGCGACGGACGCATTTCTCCAGTAAGGCGTTGAAATGATAAGAAGTTTGAAATCGGAGAATACTGGCTATCCCTTTTTCTCCCTTTCAACCCCCACTTGTCTTTTTTCTCGTGGTCTGATTTCAACATTTGTGTTCCTCTATGCAGGCGTTGAACAAATGTGTGGAACCCAAATGACTACGAGCAAGCTTTTGTATCTAGGGACCGAGTTTGACGTTTGAAACGGGGTTTACGTAGGCTGGGGTTCTAGCGTCAAATTCAAACCACTAATTTTGATTTCTCACTTACTGTGCATGAATTGGTGCGAGAGAGGTATATCTGATGCAGAGAATTACAATCACAGTGGATGATGGTCTGATGGAAGATCTTGATGCGCTGATTGTTTTGAAAGGTTATGCCAATCGTTCTGAAGCAGTCCGCGATCTTGTGCGTTCCAGCATGAATGAGGCAGCGGTTGCATCGGATTCCTCAGGGCAATGTGTTGGTGTTTTAAGCTACGTCTTTCAACATGATGCGCGTGACCTCGCTAAAAAACTGACTAGCTCGCATCACGAACATCACAATATGTCCGTTGCTTCGTTGCATGTTCATTTAAACGAGGATCTTTGCCTTGAGGTGAGCCTTCTCAGAGGAGATGTGAAGTCGGTAAAAGAGTTTGCGAACTCAATCATTTCGCAGCGCGCCGTGGTTTATGGGGATGTTTCAATTATTCCCCATGACAGTCACTCACATTAGTATCTTCGTGAGTGTCGGCCGGAACAAAGGGCTTGTCCGAATTTTTACTTGGTGATTTCTCAGGAATTAATCGCAGTCTTGTCCGGGCGAGTATTGAAATATTGCATTGAAACCATTGCTTTAAAATGTTCTATCGACAGAAAACTAAGCCAGGCGACGTTTACCTTTGCAATAGTGAGTAATCATGGATCTGACAGTTCTCGTTTTTTTACTCGTGTATCTTGCGATGGGCTGCGGAACTCTTCCAGGTTTCAAAGTTGACCGAACAGGCGCTGCGATTATTGGAGCGTTGGCGATGTTGGTGGTCGGCAGTATAACCGCTCAGGCTGCCTGGAACGCGATTGATTATCGAACACTGGGAATGTTGTTTGGCCTGATGGTCGTGTCGGCAGGTTTCTCGGTATCGGGCTTTTATGGCTGGGTGGCAAAGAGGATGACGGAGTTGCCATTGTCGCCACCGCATCTGGTCGGCGTGATGATTATTACCGGCGCGGCATTCTCAGCATTTTTGACAAAGGATGTGGTTGCTGTTGCCATGACTCCATTACTGGTCTCTGTCAGTCTGGCGCGAGGATTGAACCCGGTCCCTTTCCTTCTTGCGTTTTGTTTTGCTGTGAATACGGGTTCCACGGCCACCCTTATCGGTAGTCCGCAGAACATGATTACCGCACAGCAACTTGGATTGTCTTTCAATGGTTTTCTGAAAATTGCTGCGTTGCCAGCCGTCCTTTCTTTGCCCGTTGTCTGGGGTGTGATTGTGTTTGCGTATCGCGGCCGTTGGGAGCTGAAGCAGCCAATGTCCGCGGCAACAGATACATCTGAAGCCGGCTCAATCGATCTGATGGAGACAGCAAAGACCGCAGTGGTTGCAATCGTCGTCATTGGCCTGTTCATCTTCAGTGATCTTCCACGTGAGCTGGTCGCTATGGGGGGCGCGGGTATTTTGTTGGTTAGCCGAAAAATTTCTTCACATGACATGCTAAAGCATGTCGACGGAGATCTCCTGCTTTTGATTATGGGTTTGTTTATCGTTAACGCCGCAGTCTCCTCGACGGGTCTTCCGCAAGACTTGCTCAATCATTTAAGGGAAGCCGGTCTTGACCTTAATGAACCGATTTCGCTTCTGTTAGTAGGTGGCGTGTTAAGTAATCTGGTCGGCAATAATCCAGCGGTTATGTTGCTCGTACCTTATCTTCATTCGGGTACGGGTGCTGATGCGCTAGGAGCGGCACTCGCATTAGGCACTGGCTTTTCAAGCAATATGATCGTCTTTGGAAGTCTGGCAGGAATTATCGTGGTCGAGCAGGCGGCGGCACGGGGCATTAGAATATCTTTTGCCGAATTTGCGCGAACGGGTGCAGTTGTTACGGTGTTATGTATGATCATGGCGGTGTCCTGGATTCTCGTTTTAGGCAAAATTTGACGCTGGATTCTAACGATCTACCTTAATTGCAAATTAATGAATTTAGATATTCTTCTGAAGAATTATGAAGCGGATAGTCTTTATTCATATCTCGTCTTAATTTTATTTCGCTTTGTGAGCAAATATATCTTGCTCCATTAAAGTTGCGTTGTTAGCTTAATCGTGGTGAATAAAATGGGGGGTGGTATAAAAGGCGACTGAATGCCGTTTTCCCCTCTTCTTCGGACGGAGGTTTCGTATGCATTTCACGCCGCGAGAAATTGATAAACTGATGATCTATACGCTCGCGATCGTTGCGCAGCGTCGTAAAGATCAAGGTTTGAAACTCAATCATCCAGAAACAGTTTCCCTTATCGCCGTCGCAGCGCTTGATGGCGCGCGCGCCGGTAAAACCCTTGAAGAAGTCATGGAACTCGCCCGCAAGACCATCACGAGAGACGATGTGATGGAAGGTGTTGTCGAGATGATACCTTACGTACAAGTTGAAGCTGTGTTCACCGATGGCAGCCGACTGGTTACCGTCCACGATCCTATTCAGTAATCCCGCAGGGAGGCTCAGTTATGGCTGCAGACAAGAGTAAAGCGCCTGTTGGGGGTCTGGTTCTCGGCAAAGGTGATATTGAAATTAATGCCGGTTACCCAACCACCACGCTAAAGGTTCGTAACACCGGTGATCGCCCAATTCAGGTCGGATCGCATTATCATTTCTTTGAAGTCAATGCGGCTCTCGAATTCGATCGTGAGCAGACATTTGGCAAGCGCTTGAATATTCCTGCGACAACCGCTTTGCGTTTTGAGCCGGGCGATGAAAAGGAAGTTGTTCTTGTTCCTTATCAGGGCAAACAGCGTGTGCTCGGGTTCAATGGCCTGGTAAACGGCTGGGTCGGTGAAGAAAGTTACAACGAGACTCGGCCTCGCCTGACGGATGCAATGGAGCGCGTCGAGCGATACGGCTTCAAGAATAAGTCGTAATTGCCCGCCCCACATATCAGCGAACAGGATAATGAGATGGCAAAGATTTCAAGGCAGCAATATTCGGACCTTTACGGTCCAACGACTGGCGACAAAATTCGTCTGGGCGATACTGATCTTTATATTGAAATTGAGCAGGATCTGCGTGTTTACGGTGAAGAGGCCGTCTATGGCGGTGGCAAAACTCTCCGCGATGGCATGGGCTATGACAGCGAATATACCAGTGCAGCTGGCGCCCCGGATCTTGTCATAACAAACGTAACGATCCTGGATCCAGTTCAGGGGGTCATCAAGGCAGACGTTGGCATTAAGAACGGCCTGATCTATGGGATCGGTAAAGCAGGCAACCCGTCTACGATGACCGGTGTAACGCTTCCAATCGGTCCGGGCACTGATGCTATATCAGGCGAACATTTGATCTTGACTGCTGGCGGCATTGACGCTCACGTACATTTCATTTCACCGCAGCAGGCTCAAGCAGCGCTCAGCAATGGCGTAACGACTTTGTTTGGCGGCGGTATTGGCCCCACGGATGGCACGAATGGCACGACCATTACACCGGGAACGTGGAACATCGAAATGATGTTGCGCTCGTTCGACGGTTGGCCTGTTAACGCCGGGGTTCTGGGTAAGGGAAATTCATCATCAACCGCATCAATCGAAGAACAGATCCGCGCCGGCGCCATGGGCCTTAAAATCCATGAAGATTGGGGCAGTACGCCGGAAGCTATTCGCACGTCGCTGCGCGTTGCTGATGACTATGATGTTCAGGTCTGTATCCATACCGATACGCTGAACGAAGCGGGTTTCGTTGAAAACACGATTGCCGCTTTTGAAGGCCGCACCATTCACACTTATCACACGGAAGGCGCAGGCGGCGGGCACGCGCCCGACATTATCCGAGTGGCTGGTCAGTCGAATGTCATTCCAAGCTCGACCAATCCGACACTGCCATATGGCATCAACTCACAGGCCGAATTGTTTGACATGACGATGATCTGTCACAATCTTAGCCCGAAGATTCCGACCGACGTCGCTTTTGCTGAAAGCCGAGTTCGTCCCGAAACCATTGCTGCTGAAAACGTGTTGCATGACATCGGCGCAATCTCGATTCTGTCAAGTGATAGTCAGGCAATGGGCCGCGTGGGTGAAAACTGGCTGCGCACGATTCAGACCGCACATTTGATGAAGATCCGTTTCGGTGCCTATGAAGGTGATAAGTCCGGTAACGACAATCAACGCGTTTTGCGTTTCGTCTCCAAGGTAACGATCAATCCGGCTATCGCGCAGGGCGTATCCCATGTGGTCGGTTCGATTGAAATCGGCAAGATGGCCGATCTAGTTCTCTGGGAACCCGCATTTTTTGGCGCGAAGCCAAAAATGGTCATCAAGGGCGGCATGATTTCATGGGCACTGATGGGCGATCCGAATGCTTCGTTGCCGACACCGCAGCCAGTGCTTTACCGCCCTATGTATGGTTCTTTGGGCAGTACATTGCCTAAAACGCGCGTCACGTTCACCTCGCTTGCCGGTTTTGATGCAGGTATTGCTAACCGTTACGAGCTTCAGTCACAAGTTGTGCCTGTGCATGGGACGCGCACAATCAGCAAAAGTTCAATGGTTCGCAACAGTGCTTTGCCAACTATTGAAGTCAATCCGGAAACGTTTGCGGTTACCGTTGATGGTAAACATGCAACGGTTGAACCGGCTACCAATATTCCGCTGACGCAGCTGTACTTCTTCAGCTAGCTTGACGAGCCCCCAGGAATTTTCCTTCCTTGGGGTTTAAAAATGACTGCGCCGGATGAAATCACTAATCCTGTGAGTTTGATCCAGCGAAGATATGAAATTTGTAAGCTTCCGGAGCAACTAATGATTCTCGTTGAGAAGACACTCGGCAACATCAAAGATTCCCTTTGGCATGATCGCGCAAACGACGCTGCGGTCGATTATCTTGCGATGGAGCAGTGGGAAGCCCCTAAAAGCCGTCTTCGCAAAGCCAGTGAAAGTGGCATTGAGCTGGCTATTTCGCTACCTCGTTCTGAGCATCTGCACGATGGTGATGTGCTTTATTACGACCAAGAGAACAAAATCATTGTTGTCGCACGGATCGCCCTCAAGGAAGTCATGGTGATCGAGCTTCAGGGTCTTGAGGATCTTGCACCGCAGGAAATCCTGCGCATATGTTTTGAGCTGGGTCATGGTCTGGGTAATCAGCATTGGCCCGCCGTCATCAAGGGTGCCACCGTTTATGTCCCACTTTCTGTCGATCAGAAGGTGATGGCATCGGTCATGCGCACGCATGCTTTTGATCGGGTAAAAACATATTTCGCGCCGGGCGAAGAAATCGCCGCTAAGCTCGACGCCAGAGAAGTGCGCATGCTCTTTGCGGGCGCTGATGCAACGCCGCATCATCACCATGGTGCCCATGATCATGATCGGAACCATGATTTGCATTCCCATAAGCATAACCACGACCACCCTCATGATGGCCATGATCACCATCACGGCTAGATGATGTCGGATACACAGAACGAAAAGCGGGCTTCCATGCAGGACATGGTTCTTTTAGCGAGATTGCTGCAATTTTCGGACTCTACGCTACCGGTTGGAGCGTTTGCGTTTTCAAACGGCCTGGAATCCGCATTGCAGACGGAGGTGGTAACCAATACCGCCACTTTGCAACAGTTTGTCGAGCTGGTGGTTCGTCAAGCAGCCCACATGGATGGCATCGCTTTTCTTCATGCGCATCGCGCGACTGTAGCCAACGACTATGACGCGCTGCTTGCAGCCGATCATGAGATATGGGACCGCCGTGTCGGTGAGGAGCAACAGCTCATGCTTTCCCGAATGGGTAAGAAATTTGCGGAACTCTCTCTCAAGATCAGCGACTTTCCATCGCTCGAGCGATGGCTGAAAGACATTAAGTCCGGCAATACTCCGGGATGCTTTCCGGTGGGTCAGGCAATGGCACTTGCACATATGGGCGCAGACGAAAAGCAGGCTTTCGTTGTGCATCAATATGGCGTTGCATCGATGATCATGAGTGCTGCGGTGCGTCTGATGCGTATCGACCATCTCGACACGCAGCGGATATTGTTCGCTGCACAAAACCGCGTTGAAGGCGATTACAGCGATATTTGCGACCTTGCACTCGACGAAATGTCCAGCTTTGCACCTGTTTTCGACGTCCTGGTCGCCCATCACACAAAAACGCATGTCCGTCTATTCATGAACTGAATAGCATTTTAGAACAGGAATGAATTATGAAGAAGATCACGCGTATTGGTATCGGTGGACCTGTTGGTTCTGGCAAAACAGCAGTGATTGAAACAATCACGCCACGCCTGATCGCTTTGGGCATCAAGCCTTTAATCATCACGAATGACGTTGTGACCACCGAAGATGCCAAACAGGTGCGCCGAACCCTCAACGGCATTCTCATCGAAGAGAAGATCGTCGGTGTTGAAACCGGCGCGTGCCCGCATACCGCCGTTCGCGAAGATCCTTCGATGAATATCGCCGCTGTTGAAGAGTTGGAAGAGAAATATCCTGACAGCGACGTGATCCTAATTGAATCGGGCGGCGACAATCTCACGCTTACCTTTAGTCCTGCATTGGCTGACTTTTTCATCTATGTCATCGACGTTGCCGCTGGTGATAAAATCCCGCGCAAGAATGGTGCTGGTGTGTGCCAGTCGGATATTCTGGTCATTAACAAGAAGGATCTCGCGCCTCACGTGGGTGCTAGCCTCGAAGTCATGGACCGCGATTCGAAGCTTATGCGCGGCAAGAAGCCTTTCGTTTTCACCAACTGCAAGACGGGTGAAGGCGTTGACGATCTGATGAGACTAATCCTTGATATGGCACTTTTCGATGTAGAGCTAGTACAAGACAAGGAAGCGGTCGGATAAGCTCATGAGCCTGCACGAGCGATTAAAACGTATCGATACAGCACGAGAACTGAGTGGGTATCACACACAACCCGCGCAGATGCGTGCTGCAGGGCCGGGTAAGATTGGCGAGTTGCGCCTAGGGTTTTCCATACGCCACGGCCGCTCGGTGCTCCATGATCTTTACCGGGTTGCACCACTTTTGGTGCAGCAGGCGCTCTACTGGGATGAAGCAATGCCAGAATTGCCGATATGCTCGATCATTTCGATCGGCGGCGGCATTTTGCAAGGCGACCGCTATAAGATCGATATTTCAGTGGGCGAGGGCGCCTGCGCGCAGGTTACGTCACAAGGTGCAAATCGTGTTCATCAGATGGACGCCAACTACGCCTCCCAATATCAAACCTTAACATTGGAAGCAGATAGCTATCTGGAATATCTGCCTGACTTCACTATTCCCTATCGTAACTCCCGTTTCATCAACCATACAGACATTGTTATCGATGAGCGCGCAACGTTGCTCTATGGCGAGATGATGATGACGGGACGTAAGCATCACGACGAGAGCGAACGCTTCGGCTTCGATCTTCTATCTATGCAGATCACGGCCAAACGCCCGGACGGAAAGAGACTTTTTGCAGACAAGGTGCTGATCGAGAAAGGCAATCCGACTATTGATTTCTCAGCCGTCATGCGAGGCTTTGATGCGTTCGCGAATATCATCTGTTTAACACCGCCTGATGTAGCCGAGCGTATCAAAGGCCGTGTGCAGGTCAATTTTGGCACCGACGCACCGCGCGCAGTATCTGGCGTATCGCAATTGCCTAACAATGCGGGGCTTATTTTACGCGCTGTAGGCATTGAGAGTTACGATGTTCGTGCCGAGGTTCGGCGCTTCTGGCAGATCGTAAGAGAAGAGGTGCGGGGGCGTAGTCTGCCAGAAGAATTTCTATGGCGCTGATCGAGAGGGGATGTTCGAATGGCTGAAAAGAAGAATAATTTTCCACTGGCGTGTCTGCGAGGATCCGGACAAGTCTTTTTCATGGAGAATGCCTTTACGGGATTATTGTTTCTCATCGCAATCGCCTACGCATCCTACGCAACAGGTGTTTGGGCCACCACAATAGGCGCAGTTATCGGCCTGCTTGTCGCGACACTAACAGCGCAGGGGCTCGATTGTGACAGGCCTTCCGTTAATGCCGGACTGTTCGGCTTCAACGGGATTCTAGTTGGCGTCGCTTTGCCAACTTTTATTGCCGCGTCACCGCAGCTCTGGTTCTATATTATTGTGGGGTCAGCGGTTAGCTCAGTCATTACCTCCGCCTTCAGTGCAACCCTTACCAAAAGCTGGGGCATTCCGGGTTCGACAGGTCCTTTTGTCCTCACGGGCTGGCTGATGGTCGCGGGAGCCTATTCTTTTGGGTCACTCGCCGTAACCGGCGAGAGTGCGAAGCTGGTATCGGACTATGTGCAAGGTGCGACGACCATCCCCGCCAATATTGAGCTCGTTCAGATTTTCTTCCGCAATATTGGGCAGGTTTTCCTGCTGGGGAATGAGGTTAGTGGCGCGATCATTCTTATCGGCATCTTTATTGCCTCACGTCCTGCAGGCATCGCTGCCGCTCTGGGATCAGTGATCGCCATGAGCACAGCAATTTTCATGCGGGCCGAACCATCCGTTGTCATTCAGGGGCTATACGGTTTCAGCCCAGTTTTGACGGCTATCGCAGTAGGGGTGGTTTTCCTCAAAACTGACCGCAAAGTCATCGCATACGCCGTACTTGCGATCATTACGACAGTGTTTATTCAGGGTGCTTACGATGTGATCATGTCCCCAATGGGTATCCCGTCGTTTACAGCGCCATATGTACTAACAATGTATTTGTTTGTTGCGCCAAAGAAGCTCTTCGCGCCCCATCCACACCGCCCTGTCCAGCAACATATACTGACAGATAAGTAAGGTATCTGGATTATAACCGAGCAAGAATCTGAACTTCAGTTCTGAAGGAGTGCAATATGAACTCTATCAATGCGGGTGATACAGCCTTTATTCTAATCTGCACTGCACTCGTCTGTATGATGACACCCGCCCTCGCTTTGTTTTACGGTGGGCTAGTCAGACAGCGCGATGTACTGTCGATCATGATACAGAACTTCGTATGTATGGGCGTGGTTGGCTTGATCTGGGTATTTGGCGGCTTCAGCCTTGTATTCGGTCCAACGATAGGCGGCGTCATTGGCGATTTCACCACCTATTTTGGCATGTACCATGTAGGTATCGATCCGAATCCGGAGATTGCTCCAAACGTGCCTTTCATGATGGTTTTTGCATATCAGATGATGTTCGCGATCATTACGCCGGCGCTGATGACCGGTGCATTTGTCGGGCGCTTCAAATTCGGCGCTTATCTTTTCTTCATCACCTTGTGGACGATCCTCGTTTACCTTCCAGCCGCCCATTGGATTTGGGGGGGTGGCTTTCTTGCAAAACTGGGCGTCGTAGACTTTGCGGGCGGTATCGTCATTCACGTATCCGCAGGTTTCTCGGCTCTGGCCGCTGCAAAATATCTCGGTAAACGTAAATTTGCAGCGGGTGAGGCAGAATCCCAGCCTGCAAGTCTGCCACTGGTTGCCATCGGCGCTGGTCTTTTGTGGTTCGGCTGGTTCGGTTTTAACGCAGGCGGCGCTTACGCTGCAGATGCACTGGCTGCCTATGCGTTCACAAACACCATGCTCTCTGGCTCTGTTGCCATGCTGGTGTGGATGATTTGGGAGTGGAAGGAGTCCGGTCGGCCGTCCTTCTCCGGCGTTCTTGTGGGGGCAGTAACAGGTCTTGCAACTATCACTCCCGCCGCAGGTTATGTTGAACCTATCACCGCGCTGCTCATAGGTGCGATTGGCGCTTCGGCCTGCTTTAATGCGAAGTACGTCCAGAAGTGGCTGAAGATTGATGATACACTGGAGGTCTGGCGTGCACACGGCGTTGGTGGCATGACCGGCGCTATCCTGATTGGTATTACAGCCAGCTCCAGCATCAATGCGGTTTCGGCAAGCGCCTATCAACTCGGCGTTCAGGTGCTCGCCGTTGTGATCGTGGCCGCTTACGCGTGGATCATCACCAACATCCTTCTCAAAATCTTGGATGCTACCGGTCATTTGCGCGTTTCCGACGACATTCAGCGTGAAGGTCTAGATGACCAGCTTTATGGTGAGAATGCTTTTAATCTTTGGGGTATGAAAAAGCATATGGATAAGTAAAAAGTTATAAATCTCCCATACAATATGATTATATAGCCAGAGTAATTATGCTCTGGCTATATAACTTGCTAGGCGGAAAGTCGAAATACAATAATAATTCCGAGCTTGCGTATATCTTTGTTGCATCGCGAATTCTCCACAAGTAAGATGATTATAGGAAAAGATCATACTTCGGAGGGCGGGATGAAGTGGGCATGCGTTTTCCTCGGGGCGGTTGTGGGTCTGAGTGGGATTACATCAGTCGTTGCAGCACCAAAAAATACATTGGTTCTTGCAATTGGCGGTGAGCCAGAGAACGGTTTCGATCCAATGGCTGGTTGGGGCGGTTACGGTAACCCGCTTTTTCAATCAACGCTTTTACGCAGGGACGTTAATCTCGATACCCAGCCTGATCTTGCAACACAATGGAAGCTTTCGGACGACCATAAGATTTGGACCATCCAAATACGCGATGATGTTCGCTTCTCCAATGGTTCGCCGGTAACGGCGGATGATGTCGCTTTCACTTTCAATACTGCTAAAACCTCAGCCAATGCGATTGACATGAGTGTCATGGAAAAGGCCGAGGCGCTTGATAAAAACACTGTTCGTATTTCGCTCGCTAAGCCCTGGATTACTTTTGTAGAGGCTTTCTATACTCTCGGTATAGTTCCTGCTAATGCTTATGGCCCGGAATATGGTCGTCGACCTATCGGCTCCGGCCCATACAAGTTTGTTGCATGGAACGAAGGTGAACAGCTGATCGTTGAGCGAAATGACGCCTATTACGGCGAAAAGTCGCCATTCCAGAAAGTCACATTCCTGTTTACAGGCGCCGATGCTGGCCTGGCGGCGGCGAGTGCTGGTTCGGTTGATATGGTAGCGGTACCTTCCCAGCTTGCAGATGCCGTTCCAAATGGCTTCAAGGCCGTGTCGGTTCAAACTGTCGATAATCGTGGCATCAGTTTGCCTCTTATAAAACCGAAAGTGATTGACGGTCGTAAAATCGGCAATGATGTCACGTCTGATTTGGCAATTCGGAAAGCCATTAATCAAGGTCTAGATCGCGAGCTTATCGTTGATGTGGCGTTGCATGGCCATGGAACGCCGGCTTTCGGCCCGGCCGACGGGCTTCCATGGTCGGGAAAATCGGATCAGATCGAGTTTAAACTTGATGGCGCGAAGGCTATACTTGATGAAGCTGGATGGGTTGTTAGCAGTGATGGTACGCGTGTCAAGGACGGTATACGGGCTGCTTTCCCTATCAACTATCCTGCAAGCGATGCGACACGGCAAGCATTGGCTGAAACTGCAGCCGAATTGCTTCGCCCACTCGGTATTGACGCAACACCGCGCGGCGCAAGCTGGGACGCCATCGGGCGTGTGATGAATTCCGAGCCAGTAATGTTTGGCTTCGGCAGCCATTCACCATACCAGCTTTACAGTCTTTTTGCTGAAAAACTCGCTGGCGTTGAATATATGAACCCGAGCTTTTACGCTAATCCGGACGTCGAAATTCTGTTCGAAAAGGCACAAGGGGCAGAGAGTCTGGAGGCATCATTGCCGTACTGGTCTAAAGCAGCGGATCACTACGGCTTAAAGGGAGATAATGCATGGGCATGGCTCGTCAATTTTGACCACGTCTATCTCGTAAATAAGTGTCTCGATCTCGGCCAAACCCAGATTGAGCCGCATGGTCACGGCTGGCCGATTACCGCAACAATCGCCAATTGGCGGTGGATCTGCGAGTGACGGTTCACATCCTGGCCCTGATCGCGCAGCGGCTGTTGCGTCTATGTGCGTTGATCGCCGTGGTAGCTCTCGCTCTGTTTGTCTTGTTGAAAGCGTCGCCATTTGATCCGGTTAATGCGTATCTTGGCCCTGCGATCGCGTATGTCGGACCAGAGCAAAAAATGCAGATCGCTGCTATCTGGGGATTTGACCGACCACTCCATGAGCAATTTCTGCACTGGAGCGGTAATATTCTCACCGGCGATCTTGGCTATAGCATTACCTATAATACATCCGTCAGTGAGGCTTTGAGCAGCCGCATCTGGATATCGCTAACCCTGACCGGTTTGGCGTGGCTATTGTCCGGTGTACTTGGCTTTGGTCTCGGACTTATTTCAGCCGCTTGGGAAGGTCGATGGATCGACCGCATGATAAGGCTCTATTGCTATGTTCTTGCCGCCACTCCGACATTCTGGCTCGGCATGCTCATGCTTGCGCTATTTTCCGTACAGCTTGGGTGGACACCAATATGCTGTGCGGGGCCGATTGGGGTTCCTTCCGATCAGGTAACATTTGTTGAACGCATTCAACATCTGGTCCTGCCATTGTCTGCATTGACCCTCTTTGGTGTGGCCCAGATTGCTTTGCACTCGCGCGCCAAACTCATGGAAGTTTTGCAATCTGACTACATTATTTTTGCCCGTGCTCAAGGTGCGACCCAAACGGATATTATCCTGCGACACGGTATTCGCAATGCTGCTTTGCCAGCCCTTACTGTTCTATTTGCGTCGATTGGCGAGATATTTGGTGGAGCCATTCTGGCAGAACAAGTTTTTTCTTGGCCAGGCCTTGGACGCGCCACTGTGGAGGCAGGTATCCGCGGCGATGTCGCACTGCTTCTCGCCATTGCGATACTGACAACAGTGATAGTCTCGACGGGAAATATGATTGCCGATCTTTTATACCGTTTCGCTGATCCGCGCTTGAAAGAGGGATTATGAGAAAAATCTCCTTCAATGGGCGAATACGGGCACTGTTAAGCACGCTTTTCGCCCTGACTATTATCACAACTCTCGCTTTGTCTGCCTGGCTCTACGGCGATGTAGGGATAAGGGCAGATTTCGCAGTAAGGAATATGCCCCCCTCCTTTTCCCAATGGTTTGGAACCGACCAGATGGGGCGTGATATGTTCGCGCGGACCATGCACGGGCTGACACTGAGTCTAAGAGTCGGGATTCTAGCTGCAAGCCTTTCTGTTATCATTGCACTTGTTGTCGTGTTGCTCTCGGGTTTTGGTAAAGTGACAGATGCTCTCTGCGCATTTGTCATTGATGGAATGTTGTCGATGCCGCATCTAGTGTTACTTATTCTGATCAGTTTTGCTTTAGGCGGTGGCACTGGCGCTGTGATCATTGCAGTTGCGGTCTCTCACTGGCCACGTTTTGCTCGAATTTTGCGTGCTGAGCTTCTTCAGGTTCGGGCAGCGCGTTGGGTCGAAGCATCGCGGAGCTTTGGTAAGTCACACAGCTTTATTCTCCTCAACCACATCCTGCCGCACCTGTTACCGCAGATGCTGGTTGGATTTTTACTGATGTTTCCACATGCCATATTGCACGAGGCTGGCCTGACATTCATCGGTTTCGGCCTGGAGCCTTCGAGGCCCGCCATTGGGATTATGTTGTCGGATGCGATGAAAAACATCATGGGGGGACGCTGGTGGCTCGCGCTTTTCCCAGGATTGGCTTTGTTGATTATGGTGTTGTGCTTCGATGTGATTGCCACCGGTATACGACGGCTCACTAATCCAAGAGAGGCTCAGATCTGATGTTGGAATTAACAAAACTTTCCGTTTCGTTCAGCCGGTACACCGGGCTTTTCCGGCAAGAGCGCATCGCTCGCTTGTCGGATATAGACCTTAACGTTGCTCAAGGTGAGATTGTGGCACTGATCGGGCATTCAGGGGCCGGGAAAAGTATATTGGCGCATGCCATTCTTGGGCTTTTGCCACCCAATGCTATGGTTGAGGGCAGCGTGTATTTTCAGAGTTCATTGTTGACTGAACCGGTCCTTATGAAAAAACGCGGCCGTGAAATTGCTTTTCTTCCGCAACAAACTACTTACCTTGACCCAACAGCTGATACCGGGTCTCTTATAAGCTGGGCGGCGCGACGCGCCGGTAAAACGCCGCAGATTAAAGCTCGTCTAGAACAAGTAGGACTAAGTTCTGAAGTTGCTAGCTTATATCCCCATCAGCTTTCTGGGGGCATGGCGCGGCGCATTTTGATGGCACAAGCCACTGCGGGCGGACCTGCCCTGTTAATTGCAGACGAGCCAACCGCCGGTTTGGACCCGCTCAATTGTGATACGATCCTTCAACAATTGCGGAAGCAGGCTGATAATGGCGGTGCAGTGTTACTCATAACGCATGATCTTGTTTCGGTATTTCCCTATGCTGACCGGATAGCAATTCTCAACGAAGGTAAAATTTGCTGTGTGGCCCCAGTTTCAGCTTTTAGCGGTGCAGGTGAGAAGCTGAATTCCCGATATGCACAATCGATGTGGCGTGCATTGCCGCAGAACGGTTTTAACGCATATGCTTGAAGCAAGAAATATTAGCGTATTGTTCGGGAAGGCAACTGTCTTTTCAAACCTTTCAATGAGTGTAAAGCCAGGCGAGATTTATTGTGTTTCGGGCCCGTCGGGATGCGGAAAAACCACTTTGGGGCGGATTTTGGCCGGATTGCGTCGACCTGATTCAGGTGAAGTTACGCTCGATAACCAACGATCTGATTTGCACCACTGGTGGCCCGTACAATATCTGCATCAGTCTCCACTCTCCGCTATGAATCCGCGATGGCGTATCGGAAAAGTGATTAGAGAGCCTGGAGCGGTTGACCCGGAATTAGAGCGTGCGTTGGGTGTTCAAAGAGATTGGGCTGAACGATATCCGCATGAGTTGTCTGGAGGGCAATTACAACGTGTTTCGATACTGCGTGCCCTTGGTGCGAAGCCACGCTATTTGATCGCAGACGAGATTACTTCTGCCCTCGATCCGGTCGCTCAAGCTCAGATCTGGCATTTTTTGCTGGCCTTTGCCAACAAACTCCAAGTTGGCATATTGGCGATAAGCCACGATGAGGGGCTCCTCGCTACAATTGGAAATAAACAGCCCGGATTAAGGCTTGGTTGATAAGCTCATAACGCTTGGCGGCGATGATAAGATCAACAGTTCCTTTTCAAATTAACGCGATGCAACTGGCACCCAATTCACCAGCCATGATCGCAGTGGTTAGAGTGATAGTCACCCTCGTTTGCAGGAAGCTTCATTTTGCTGAGTATACTGTTCTCCTGCGGGCACGCCTTATTGGAACTTATTCGAAGGCACGAGGCGTCATAAACGTTACCGGCTGACAGCCCTTGTTCCAGCGCCAACTTTGAACAAACCGAAATTCAACGGCTGCTGCACCCGAGGAGCAGGCCATGTCGTGCGGAGTAAAGTGGGACGAAGACGTGCTGTTCCATGTCGATCTGGTATTTATCCACTTCCCAAATGCACAGTATTTGGTTGGTCTATTTTGCTGCTTGGTCTCGAGGCCCTACCATGCTCAGCATAACTGTTGACTAATTGCCCCGACGCTACCCTCATACTCAATTTCATTTCACGATGAGGTATTTCGTCGAAATAGATCAAATTGCCGCTGCCAATCGCATGAATGTGCTACCGACAGGACGAAGGTAATAGTGCAAAAATGAATCAACTTTAAGAAGAACAGTTTTTGATGATCACTCCCGTAGCGACTGATTTATTCGCTATTGGCAGACGTGTTTATGTGAAGTGCAACTATTCTGAGTTGACTTGGTCGGCTTTCCATTCGCCAAGGTCTACATTGTAGGCCACTAAAAGTCCGATGCATATAAAAGCAACGACTACGCTCAACGAAATATGCATTCTTTTCAATTTCATGTCCTGCTCTCAGCTCACTGTACCCAGCGGTTTTCTTCCAGTATATACACAGCTAGTTCCTTACAATCAATCTGGCAGCGATATTTTGGAAAGGCCCGCTGATCCTTTGAGAAAGATGCATTGAAGATCAGTCCCAACGTGTTGCAACCGATGTTGACAGTAATACTTTTTTCATCCGGGAGCTACGCTCGGCGTCTGCTGTTATCAAGATTGTGAGAGATATTTGACCGTTTCTTTCCTCTGGCGATATCATGGATATTGATACGACAGATGGTGTTAATATGAGCCCTCTGACTCTGTTCACAAACGCTTCAGTGTAATGCCAAGCTTTGAAGGACCGTAGCGATTTCAAACCGCATATAGCCGGCCAGTACGGCTCAACCTCCGAGACGAGCAGAATCGAACTGCACACCCCCAGGGATTTTCGCGCCGGATAATGCTGCCCACAATGATTGGATAAACTTTCCCTTTTGCCAACGTTCAGAAATCGGTCGTCTGTTTAATCCGACGATTTGAATTGTTACATGCTTGTAGCGTTGATCATACAGTCGCTGTTGGCTCAAACGATCAAGTGCGGCGTAGTCCAGAGTCCCGGTTGCTGAAGACAATTTGCAGAACGGCCTTCATCCACACGCTCTCCCGCAATTGTATAAAATGTCTTCGAATGCGGCTTTCAAAAGGAAGGGTGCGCGGATGGTTTAACTTTCCCAGCGCTTTTTGAGCATCCCCGGCAAATGCAGCTGGATTATATACACCAGCAAGGCTGCTGCCCATCCGAACATCAAGATACCGCTGGCTCCTGTGATAGGTCCGAACAGACGCGTTCGAGCGATTTGACTGAGGTCTCCGGATCCTAGCGTCGTGTAATTCAACATTGCTGTATAAAAGGCATCGCCATAGTTATCGACTAGGCCCATATGATAATATGTCAGCGCCCATATTGTCACACAGCAGCATAGGCAGATAAAAAGTATAATATATAAGCTGATCAGCGATACAACCAAGAATATTACTCTATTCTCGTTGAGTTTACTGCCAAGCAGATGAACGAATAGGTAGACGCAAAGGGTTGCGAGCAAGTGAACCAGCATCACGACGATTCCCACTGTCGAGCCAACAATAAAATCTGTAAGCATAGTATCCCCGTTCCAAAGCCTGACATCTGGTGCTAATTAGAGAATATCTATTAAAGGGCCGTTTAAGCTGAGCCATCTCTTGGAATTTATTCAGCGCCATTCTTGCGGTAGCGCTGGAGAAGATCGTGTCGTAAGATCTCTGGTGTTTTTGAATCGAGTGCTGAATTGGCAGTGTTTTTGGACCTTTTTTAGAGCAATCATTCAATTCCGTTGAGGTTTTCGTAAGCGCGATCGTCGCAAGGTTTGATGTTTGAGAGACGAACGCATTTGTCGAGCTACAAATAATTGTCGCCCCAATATGTGTCACCCCGTGCCTGTTGGGCGAATATCACTCTGCCCCTGTCAGATCGAGAAAAATCCGCGCTGGAAATTGACTGCCAGAGTCTGTCTCCTCGAGTTGAAATTAGATAATGGAGGCGCCGACGCTGTGTTGCCATTGGTCGGCTGCTGCTAGCTCGACGAATTTTACAGAACGATGGTATGTGTGACTAGATCGTTTAGCGCGGAAATCAGCCTTCAATCAAATTAAGTGCGTCATACAACCAAGTAACCGTAAGTGAAAAATAAGTGTCACGTATAGTTCTTAGGAAAGAATTTTCGAACACAGAAGTCAATAAGGGTGATAACTTGCATTCATCGAATGCGGTCACAACTGTTTCTATTGGCGTGGAGGGGCTCAATGGTGCCATTGGATATACTGTGGGTTGGCCTCGGAGGGGGGCTTGGGTCGTTATTTAGGTGGTGGGTGGGTGCGCTTGCTGGTGAATGCTACAAGGGCAAATTCCCGCTCGGAACATTCTTGATCAATGTCACTGGTGCTTTTTCAATCGGCTTTCTGTCTGTTTTGTTCACAGTGCAGTGGTACGATCGCTTTGGCGATTTATTGAGGGCTGGGGTACTAACTGGTTTCCTTGGTGGGTATACAACGTTCAGCTCGATGCAACTTGATGCAGTTAAGTTAGCGCGCGAGCATTACGAAAGCTTGGCAGTTATTTATCTCCTGGGGTCTGTGCTTCTCGGCTTGGCCGCAGCGGCGTTCGGAGCGCTTCTTGCAAACTTGATTGGGTGAGGGAACTGCGATGATGAACACAATCATTCTCGTATTCGTCGGAGGCGCCGTCGGTGCTATGGTCCGAGAATTTCTAATGTTGGGTATACCGAACCTTTCAGAAGGTTTTCCAATATCCGTCCTGGTTGCGAATGTTGCCGCCTCGTTTCTACTCGGGCTCTCAACTAGTCTTTATAAGAAAGGTTCACTCAGCGAAGACGTGAACACATTGGTCTCAACCGGTATTATGGGTGGGCTTTCTACGTTCTCCACCTTCGTTTACGGTGCCTATGTTCTCATGGCTGGAGGAGCGGCAAATATGGTGTCAGCGTCGTTATATTTACTGATTTCGGTTGTAATGGGTTATCTCGCAATCCTTCTTGGATTGCGATTGGGAGGCAAATCTTCAGTTTGAAGATATAAGTTAGAGCTAAGAACATCGAAAACGGACACACGAACCACGTAGTCTAGAAAAGAGATTTATGGCAAGCGTTTATTTAGGCTCATCCAGGTCCGGAATGTAAGTTACAGGACTTCACTGCTATTCCTTCTTTTGTACTCTCTTCAGAAGGAAAGTCACTCATATTCCTCCAAGCTAATATCGACCTTTCGGTTACTCGTTAAATGCATTGGAAGAAAGAAAACATAAACTTCTGTGTAATTTATTCAGCTATAAATAAAAGAAATTATATAAATTAAAGAAAGTAGCCTTTCTTTTTGATTTAAATTCAGAAATATTGGAAGAATACCTGTTCTATTTATACGTATGCCAAATAGTAGGGTCTTATTCTCTGTGCGTCAGGTGTCTTCTTTTGGGTGCCGTTAACTTAGCCCATTGTCTGTGATCACTACCTTTCAGGCGAGCGCCGCGGTTCAGTACAAGCGCAGCTTGGTGCGCATACCCTGAGGCCTGTTGGACTCTCGGAACATGCAAGCGATGTGGCAGGTCGCTTCGAATTTGACGTAGCCTTGCTGGATATCAATATTGCCGCCGCGTTAACTCCATGGGCACTTTCGTTCTCAACCCGTTGGTTCGCGAAGGAGAACCCAACGGCTTCGTCGAAATAAATCACTGATATGGCCCCGTGGTCGCCTCTATCGGCAACGAGCCACCGGTCTTCGTCGACTGTTGCACGGGTCCGTTCAAATGAACAGGGTACGCGAGCCGTCTTAGCCGTCGACCGAATGTAGTGGCAACAAGGTTTTCATCTTTTCACGCGGATTGGATTTGATTAAATGCATGCTGCGCAGCGGAAGGAAGTTTGGTCGCATCCAGTTGCGCTGCCCCGGGATGTTGGGAGACGTGCCGGGGCTTTTGACATTTTCTCAGAATACCTCCCGCTCCTGAGTTCCAGCTGGTCACTGACAATCCGGGTTAATTTCGTCGGTGCGCTTAGTAAGCTACCATTCGCTCGGATCCTCCATCTATCGAACGTCGCAGAAATAATCGAAAGTTAGGGATGACCGGTTTTTGTCTCGATGGTAAAAATAATCTGTTGAACAGAAATGGGGCGAAGATGGGAGGAAAAATCATGGACGAGAATAGCTTCCACAAATCTAGTAAGTTACAATCGCTCCTTATTGATGGAAAGCAAGCCGCGACAACGTCAGCCCGGGCTCCAGAAACAATAGACGTGGTCGACCGCCTGCCCAGTTTACAGTTTGCCGCAATTGCACTGGCGTGCGGCGTAGGCACTGTCTTTTTTATTACGAACGTTCTCTAGATTTCAGCACTTTTCGAAAGGCATTGGGAAATGCGATCATTCTTGGTCTCATCGTCCTAGATTTTGCGCGACTTGACCCGTTATAGCTATTTAATTTGCATCCCTTAAGGATCGTCGAAAAGGGCAGTGGGCCATAAATAATAGTGGCCCATGACGCATATGCTTCCGGTTTAAAGACAGTCACGCGCTGATGTTGAAATTGCTGTTGTCATTGAGGGTGAGCGACGATGTCAGTCCTACATCCCAGACAGATTCGAAAAGGAGAAGTGGAAGTGCGGGAAATGGGGTGCCGTGCAATATTGCGCGGTGATCGCCTAATATTGCAATGAGGTCAAAAGCTTCCCACTGACCAATAGCAGGAATGGCTCCCCTAAGGGGGCCATTCCGCTTTGCAGAGATGGCATTTAGCTTATCGCTTCCTGCGATAGCTTGGTGGGGCCGAGCGTTCCCCTGTCAGGCCTTGAACTGCTGAGTCCCGCCCATCCAGGTCTCACTCACCTTGATCTTAGAGATCTTTGCGTCCTTTTTTGTAGGATCTTGCTCTAGGATCGCAAAATCTGCGAATTTTCCATTTTGTAACGATCCAATATCTTCGTCCATATGACATTGCCAAGCTGCGTCAATTGTTACAGCACGCAAAGCAGCTTCGACCGGGATACACTCATTGGCAAAGAAGACGTCTCCGCCCTCATTCATCACACGTGTGACGGCGTCTTCAACATACCGCAACGGTTCAATAGGCGTCACGTTCCAATCTGAATGCAGTGATATTTTCAAACCGGCCGCGAGTGCCGACGCACAAGGATCGTAGAATTGAGCACGTTCAGGACCTAAAATTCGATCCCGGAACGCTTTGCCCCACCAACGGATATGACCTATGAGGAAAGAAGGCGAGACGCCCATATCCTTCATGCGTTTCATCTGATCAGGGTGAAACACGCTACAATGCTCAATCCGATGACGTAGCGGGCTATCTGCGTTCTTGCCTAGCGTTGTTTCATACGCATCTAGCACCATATCGATTGCTGCATCGCCATTTGCATGAACGCCAACCTGCCACCCGCCCGCATGAGCGCGGCGGATCACCTCGGTGACTTGTTCGAGAGTGTAATTGAGCGCTCCGCGTGAATTCGATCCCAGATAATTCTCCCTTTGAAAGCCCGTCTGAGCCTGATTGGAACCATCAGCCCAAGCCTTTATCCCATCGACCCGGAAAATATCGTCTCCACGCCCTGGCTTGATCCCTTCTTTTTCCCACTCGTCCATTATCGTTGAGACCAACATACCGCGATAGCGAACAGGGGAAGTGCCGTCGGCAAATACTGCATCCAGGAGTTGGAGATCTTTTGCGCCTGCCATGATGCCAATGCCGCAGTCGTGAAGCATGGTGCAGCCAACCGAGCTTGCCTGGGTCAAAAGCTGTTTCACACGCCCGACCATCTCAACTGCGTCGGGAGAGGGCATAGCCGTCAGGAATTCTTGCTGCGCTGCCATCTCCTCAATACGCCCGGTTAGATTTCCGCTGCTATCTCGCACGAAGCGAGCACCAGAAGGATCAGACGTATTGCGAGTAATACCGGCTGCCTTGAATGCGGCACTATTGGCGTAAGCTATATGGCCATTGCTCTCCTGCATGAAGAAGGGATTGTTGGGAGCCAGTTCATCCAGTTCTGCAAGCGTGGGTATCTTAGCGCCGCTTGTGATGCTGGCGTCAAATTGCTGAGCACGAACCCACTCTCCGGCTTTCGCATCAGCCACGCCTTTACGGAGCTTTGCCCAAACAGTTGCATAATCTGGCGTGGAGATTGGGCTGACGTCAATCCAGTCCTGAAATGCAGTGAATACAAAATGCATGTGTGGATCGATCAATCCCGGCATTAAAGTGCGGCCTTCGAGATCGACTACTCGAGCGCCCGCCCGTATTGAAGCTTGCACAGCTTCTGCCGTCCCAACAGCTAGAATTCGATTGTCGCGTATTGCGACGGCCTCCGCACGCGATTGCGATTGATCCATCGTAAAAATGGTGCCGTTCTTGAAAATTATGTCCTGCACACCGTTTGACGATGTTTGCGCTTGCGCGCTTTCCGTCGTCGAGCAGGCAAACGCTGTGGCAGCTGCGCCGGCGCCAAGAAACTTCAGAAAATCCCGGCGTGAAGCCATGGATTGAAGATAAGAAACCATACCAGGATTACAGGCGATACACATTTTTGGAACCCTTTTGACTACGGTTGGGTGCTCACATCAAAATATCAATCAAGCAATTTCGACTAATAAATCAAAAATCGAACAAGTAAATAATATAAATATATTGATATATTATATTATAAATTTCTAATATTAACTTAATTATATAAATGAATCACATATTATCACGCTGTGGAGATTTAACATGATAATCATTTTCATATAGTTAATTTCATTTCTATCGGAATTAATTATTTATATTAGAATTAATTAATATTGATATAGATCTACAACTTCAATCTCTATTGCCTGGCGTCGCGACGCTGTGGAATAATCTTGAATGCCTCCATCTAGCTATATTGCTTAAAGCAATTCGCACGAAACTCATGGCGGGGCCAATGCATGACACGCTAGCCGCGACTGACGTTAACCAATTGAGTTCAAGGACATAAGGTCTCCCCCGAAGACATCTGGGCGCTGATCGCCATCTTTCTGTTAGGTCGAGCCAATATCTCATCAGCAGTCCCTGTTTCATTGAGTCAGGATTCGTTGTGCTGGGAGCAAGGTATTCATCAAGTTCTTGTCTTTGATGAGGGGTGAAATCTCGCTGTTCTCAAGCTGGTTAATGTCGTTTCAGCCAACCGGAGTGTCGGTTCATCCGAATGGGCTTGTATAACTGCTGAGATAAGCAAAATTGCATTCTGATGATGACGCTCTCGGGGACCATGAATGCGTAACTTGACCTTGATCGGAAAGACTGGTGCAAAGCTTCTAGGACAATCGGGCAGTCTAGACTATCGCATATACAAGATTGGCCGACGCTCAAGGGACCATTACGTGAGCTCTTGTCTATCTGGACCCGCATGGTTTGCGTTTGTCGGAGTTGCGGCTGTGATCGCGAGCACATCTCTGACCCAGACAGCATTCGCACAGAAAACGTCCGGCGGTGGCGGTGCAGGCGGCGCTGAAGGCACCCCACCTTCGCATTTTGATGCCAAAGGTAATCCTGGCGGGGAAGGTGCGGGCTCGACAGCAAATTCCGGTGGCGGCGGTGGTGGTGGTGGTGCTGGTGGCGCTGCCGGCGGCAAACACGACGGTAGGAACGCATCGATAACTGGTGGCGGAGACGGCGGTGAAGGTGCGAGAAGTGCGCAAGGCGGTCGAGCGGGTAACAATGGTGCCATTGGGTATTCAGGTCCCACAATTTCCGACTATTCACTGATCCAAGCTTTTGACGGAGGAACCGGGGGAGCGGGGAAATCGGAAAAGAAGGACAAAGTGTTTTTGCAACCGGCAACGGCGCCTCCGGTGGCGGTGGCGGCGGAGGCGGGGGTGGTGGTACTGGTGTGATTTTAACCGCACCAGCAAAAACTCTTGTCGGCCAGACAATCATCGGGGTGCGGGCGGCGCGGGCGGCGCGGGTGGTCAAGGCGGCGACGGGGTCGTCGTCTGGAATGTGTTCACTGTCACGCCTGGTGAAGGAGGCAGCGGTGGCGGCGGTGGCGGCGGCGGCGGTGGTGGAATTGGAATTGCTACGGCCTATGATCTAACCGTTGAGAGCGGAAGTCTGGTTCTGGGTGGCGCCGGTGGTCAAGGCGGGGTCGGAGGGATCTCGGGGCAACATGCCGATGAAAATAGCGGCGGCAGCATTATGGTCTGTGAAGACGATGAAGGCGAGATCGAATGTTCCAGCCCTATTTCTATTCCAAGTGCACCCTACGACACGCTGACCACGGGCGGGGGCGCAGTGGTGATGGGGGCGGAGGAGGAGACGCTATCAGTGTCTCCGGACAGTCCGTCTTAGTGATTGAAAACGGCGTTAAAATAGAAGGTGGTGCTGGCGGACATGGTGGCGCAGGTCTGGCTGGTGGTAATACGGCTTCGGATGGCGGCAATGGTGGCAGTGGCGGCAACGGCATTACTGCAATCAGTGGTTCTCAAATAGTCACCAATTCTGGCACAATCATCGGTGGCACAGGGGGAGACGGGGGGCGCGGTGGTGGTGGCGCAGATACAGGTGGCAATGGTGGCGATGGCGGTGATGGTGGAATTGGTATCTCGATAAATACGGGAACTCTAGGCGCGACGGTTAACAACTTGTCTGGAGCCACAATTTCAGGTGGAAGTGGAGGGGCCGGCGGTAAAGCCCCCACGACATCGTCCAATCCACCGAGCTGGTGGTATACTGGTACGAACGGGCGCAACGGGACTGCGGGCGTTGGCGTCTTTTTTTCCACCGAAGGCGCAACCCTTTATAATGCTGGTGCAATCGCAGGAGGACAGAACACGGATGGGACTTATGCCGATGCAGTTCAGTTCACCGGCAGCAATAACACGCTGGTACTCGGCGCCGGCTATAGTTTCAAAGGCAACGTGAAGGCCGAGCCATCGAATTCTAACACACTGGCTTTTGGTGGCGCGCAAGCCGCGCAATTCGATCTGTCCGGCTTCGAAACAAGATTTCAGGGCTTCAACACCCTAGAAAAGCGCGACAATAGCACATGGTCTCTCACTGGATCATCGCAAACGTTTGATGGGGACCTTGGTGTGCATGGCGGAACATTGGTGCTGTCCACCAATTCTCAGTTAAAGGCAGACAATGTCGTAATCGGGTCATCTCAGGGCGATACGGCCATGCTCAGGATAGAGGGGGCAAATAGCAGCCTCAAAGTCAATGACGCACTAAGTGTTTCTGGATTTGGCAACGACACGCTGACGATTGCGGATGGCGGCAGAGTGACTGTCAACGGCGACTTATCGGTGGGAAGTACAGCCGCAATCATCGCCGGTTCTCAGAACGCGCTCGCGGTAAGCGGGCAGGATGCAGTCCTGCATGTTAACGGCTCGGCAAATATAGGTAGTCGCCTTTCAATCTCCGATGGTGGCGCGGTTTTCGGAAAGAACATGCAGATCGGGGCAGGCAATCCGGGCGGCGATATAGCTACGCTTTTGGTCGATGGAGTGGGATCGGTACTCGACGTTGCGCATATCAATGTAGGTTCTATTGGCGATGGCTCTCTAACGGTCTCAAATGGCGCAACGATCGGACATGCACCAAACACCAACATCATACGGGTTGGAGAAAACGGGGCACAGGGCGTAGTGAATATCGGCGCGCGTGCAGGACAAAACGCAATGGCACCTGGAAAAGTTCAGGCAAATGTAGTTCTGGGCAGTGAAGGAACGCTCAATATTAATCATAACCGCAACGACTACGGGTTCAACACCGACGTCAAAGGGACTGGAGAGATTAACTTCCTGGGTGGTACTACCACGATAGACGGACAAGGCTTGGCGGGGTTTTCCGGGCAATCCAGTATTTCCAACAGTACCGTCGTGTTAAAAAGAGCAGCTGCGCTCAATGGCACAGTCAAGATTGAAGCCGGTGGCAATCTCATCGGTTCAGGTACGCTCGGCGACACAACCGTGGAAAATGGCGGTACAATTGCAGCCGGGTTGCAAACGCCATTAACGATCAATGGCGATCTCGATCTGAAATACGGTGCAAGTTTTAATTTTAACCTTGGGACGTCTAACTCGAGTAAGGCCGCTGCCTTAAAGATCGAAGGCGATTTGAAACTGGATGGGGCAACGCTGAATGTCATTGGTACGTCAGACACAGGGCTGATCGGCTATCACCGGCTGATGAGCTACAGTGGAACGCTTACAACTACCAACGACGGTTTGCTAGTGGGCGAAAAACCCGACAGCAGCCCGTTCGGTTACTCCTATACCTTTGATTATGCGCCCAATGTGGTTGATCTCCTCGTTCAGCCAAACGGGTTGAATGTTCTCCAAACTTGGGGAGGAAGCGCTACCGCACTTGATGGTGGGGATGGAACTTGGTCTGGAAGCGAACAAAATTGGCTTGATCCGCTTGGTGGTAGCAGCGGAACCGGATCGAGTTGGGGTAGCGGCATAGCAGTCTTCCGAGGTATCGGGGGTACCGTTACGTTAGACGGAGCGCAGACCGCTGTTGGTCTGCAATTCGTCCATGGCAATTACACCCTCGCTGGTAGTGGTTCTCTGAACCTTGTGGGATACTCAGGTAATGGCATATCCATCGCTGTTCCGGAACTTCGCGTGCTCACCGGAGAAACCGCTACGATTGCCTCTACTATCAGCGGTCACGAAGGTTTCGAGAAAACAGGCGACGGATTGCTCATCCTATCCGGAACAAACAACTACACTGGTGATACCGTAATCAGTGGCGGCACGCTGCAGATCTCGGCTGACAACAATTTGGGATCAGCCGGCAACGGCATTACGATCAATAGCAGCTCGTTTCAGACAACCAGCAATCTCTCAATGGCAAGAGTCGTGACATTGGCGGATGAAGCAGCGTTCGACGTGATGGACGGCACAGAGCTGCAAATGTCGGGCGCTATCACCGGATCGGGTTTATTGGTCAAACAAGGCGGCGGCACCTTGCTGCTTGGAAACGCTGCGAACAATTGGTCGGGGGGAACGCTTATTGAAGCGGGCACGCTTCGTATGATGGCCGATAGCCCAGGTGCGATTCCTGACATGACCGATTTTGCTTTGACGGGCGGACTGCTTGATCTCAACGGAAATTCGGTGACCATGAGCTCGCTCTTTGGAAGCGGTGGCACGGTCTCCATTGATAATGCAAGCCTCACCATCAATCAGGACGCTGACACTGCTTTTGCTGGCGATATAATAGGCGTTGGCGCAAACAGCAATTTCACAAAGACCGGCGATGGAATTCTTGTCCTTACTGGTAACAACTACTTTCAAGGCCGGACGGAGATACTTGGTGGCACGCTTGCTATAGTGGCGGCGCAAAATATCGGACCCGGGGTCGCGCCTATTGCAATCGACGGTTCAACGCTAGCTACTCTTGGCACTTTCAGTCTTTCACGCGACATTGAGGTGGCAAATGAGGCCACAATTGATACTTTATTTGATACTACACTTCATCTCAAATCCGATATTTCTGGGAGCGGCAGCCTCAACAAGGAAGGAGCAGGTACACTTATTTTGAGTGGCAATGCCAACCATAGTGGCGGCACCACAATTACAAGCGGCCTCTTGCAAATTGGCGATGGTGGAACAACAGGCTCGATAATCGGCGATATTTTCAATAATGGCGGCCTCGTTTTTAGCAGGAAGGACGGCGTTAACTATTCTGGCGTGGTTTCGGGTGCGGGTGCGCTCATCCAATCGGGTCCTGGCGTTACGACCCTCACAGGTAACAATACCTATACTGGTGGAACATTCATTACTGGCGGCACCTTGCAAATCGGCGATGGCGGCACCGGTGGATCGATTATAGGCGGTATATTGAACGATGGCACATTAGTTGTCGATCGCTCGGATCAATACAGCTTCGAAAGCTCCATCATAGGAACGGGTGCATTTGTGCAAGCGGGAACGGGCACGACTGTTTTTAATTCTGACAATGCTTATTATGGCGGTACGACGATCGCCGGGGGAAGTCTTCAACTGGGAACCGGTGGGAAAACTGGCTGGCTTCAAGGAGATATCATCAATAACGGCTCTTTACTCTTCAACCGTTCCGATGCAGTTTTGTTCGCGGGCAGTATTTCTGGCAGCGGAACAGTTAGTCAGATCGGCGATGGTGTAACTGTACTTACTGGCACAAATTCCTACAGTGGTGGTACTGAGATTATATCTGGTGCTTTAGTAATTGGAAATGGCGGCACTTCAGGATCTTTGATCGGTGACATCGGTAATGACGGTGTATTAGCCTTCAACCGTTCTGACACAATCAAATACGATGGAATAATTAGCGGTTCTGGCACTCTACAGCAGATCGGCGTTGGAACCACTGTTCTGACTGGTAATAGCAGCTATACAGGCTCGACGACGATTGCTTCGGGTCGTCTTCAACTCGGCGACGGTGGGACATCAGGCTCGATTGGCGGAAATATCCAAAACAATGGCATACTTGCGTTTAACCGCTTGGACATCTTGAATTTTGGCGGCCAGGTTTGGGGCGATGGAAAACTTGAGCAATTGGGGACGGGCACCCTTATTCTCACCGGCAGAAATCAATATGGAGGTGGTGTAACAGTTGCATCTGGTACATTGCAACTGGGCGATGGCAGCGAACAGGGCACGCTTGCAGCAAATGTCGAGAACAACGGGGCGTTCAACGTCAATCGGTTGGGAACCGTTGTATTGAAGGGCGAAATCTCCGGTTCAGGGTCGTTTGGACAAATCGGCGATGGCATCACTGTGCTTGCTGGCAAAAACACTTATAGCGGGGGTACCGCAGTTGCAGCTGGCATGTTGGTGATTGGTCTCGGTGAGGCTGGCAGTATCCATGGGGATGTAATTAACAACAGCACACTCGCCTTCAACCGTTCCAACGACATGACATTCTCAGGAAGAATATCCGGAATTGGTGATGTTTTGCAGATTGGAGAGGGTACAACCAATTTCACTGCCGACAGCAGTTACTTGGGCGCCACAAATATTTATGAGGGGAGGCTTGCCGTAAATGGCTCGATTGCGTCTTCATCACAGGTCACCATCTATGAGAATGGTGAATTGGGCGGAACCGGCGTAGTACCGACAACTTACGTGGATGGGGGCACCCTTGCACCCGGCAATTCCATCGGAACGTTAACCGTTAACGGCGATCTGAGCTTCTCTAGAGGGTCAACTTACGCTGTTGAGGTGTCTGGTTCAGACGCCGATCGCGCGAATGTCGTGGGAGAGGCCGATCTTGGCGGGGCGACAGTATTAGCAACCTTCGCAGCTGACAAGTATGTCATGCGCCGCTACACGATCCTTAATGCGGTAGGTGGGATCAAAGAGAGCCGTTTCGGCGAGGAGTTGACAACTGACCTGCCGACTAGCTTTACCTCGAATTTGAGCTACGACGTAGACAATGTATACCTTGATCTGACCCTCAATCTCAGTGGCCTCAACGTAAACCAACGCAATTTGTCGGCGGCTCTCGTCGACTACTTTGAAAGAAACGGCCAAATCCCTCTGGCTTATGGTGGACTAGATTCGAAGGGTTTAACGGTTGCTTCTGGCGAATTGGCCACCGCAATTCAACAAACGACAGTGGACGCAATGGGCCAGTTTATGGGAACAATGACGGACCCGTCGACTCTTATGGGCAAGCCCTCAACAGAGCCTTTTGGCCCTCTTGTGGGACGCTGGAATGTGTGGGGCGGAGGCTTCGGCTCTGAGCGGGAATTGAGTGCGAACAGATTTGTTGGATCCCATGACTTAGTCAGCAAGACTGCAGGGTTGGCTGTAGGCGCAGATTATCGGATATACCCCGAAACGTCTGTCGGGTTTGCAATAGCGGGTAGCCGTAGCAGTTTCAGCCTTGCCGACAGTCTTGGCAGTGGCAATTCAGATTTATTCCAGCTCGGCGTTTACGGTCGCCATGAAGTCGGAAATCTTTATGTCAATGCGGCACTCGCTTATGGTTGGCAAAACATCGAAACGGACCGCATCGTTGCACTGAATGGGGCGGATCGGCTACATGCTGGATATGATGCGGGGGCGGGGTCAGGGCGTCTGGAAGCTGGTTACCGCTTTCAGACATCTCACATTGGTATCGCACCCTATGTTGCAGGACAGTTCGTAAGTTTCGATCTACCATCCTATTCAGAAAGCGCCGATGCCGGGCAAAGCGCTTATGCTCTAAGCTTCGCGTCGAGACATGAAACTGTCGGACGAAGCGAAATCGGCATACGTGTTGACCAATCATTTCCTTTCAACGATGGGCTCCTCACTATTCGAGGAAAGGCTGCGTGGCTTCGAAATTTCAACAATCGCCGCGCTTTATCTGTATCTATACCCGAACTTGAAGGCACGGATTTTAAGGTTTATGGAGCTTCTCTGTCACGCGATACCGCCCTTGCGGGTATTTCAGGTGAGATGCTCTGGAAGAGCGGGCTATCGCTCAGTGCCGGTTTCGACGCTGAGTTTTCCGGCTCAGACAGCAGCTATGCAGGAAAAGGCGCTCTCCACTACAGGTGGTGATTGTCTGATTATGGGGCCTTCATGCTGGGCCCCATAACATCCTGACTGCTATTGCTGCGTTTTGGTCCACTGACCTGTGCCATCACTATTATAAAAATCGATAGTAAAGCCTTGTGCTCGATCCTGTTTGACCTTGAAACTAATTGACGCGAGAGAACCAACGAGTTCGGCTTCTCCGACTGGAACGAAAGAAAAAATGTCTCCGTCCCAATGCTGCAATGGAAACTCCATTTGTTTCGGACCCAGAACCAGTATTAGCGCTCCGTTGCTCTCTTTGATTGTAGTCTTGCCGAAATAGGGATTCTCGAAAACACCGGTATAAGCTTCAAGAGGCTTTGCAGGCGAAGGGTTTGCTGGCTTCTCTTTGAAAGACAGGTCGCCTTGCGGCGTAAAAAAGCCCTTCATCGCTCCATTATAGGCCGCAAACCAGTCGCGAGAAGGTTTGCCGTAAAGGGCTATATCAGTGAATTGAGCAACGACTGACTCAGCAGCGCCAACCGGCGCGCCGTTGGTCAGTACGATAATACCAATACCCGCGGAGGGGACGATCTTGAATGCCGTTCCTGCTCCGAGCAGAAATGCTCCTGAATGACCCATGGACGGCCGACCACCAAGCTCCGTGTTCACGTTGAAACCAAAGCCATAAAACCCCGATCGTGACGAGGTATCATGCGCGCGCGCACTAAACGACTGTGGTGAAAGCGCGGGCACGAGCGCGTCTTCAGCGATCATGCGCTTTCCATCATACTCACCATTTTCAAGAAGTAGTTTTAACCATTCAGCTAAATCGACGACATTGGACGACACACCGCCAGCTGGGGCCTGCTCGTCCGCGTCTCGCGAGCCCAATCGCAGGAAAGAGCCATTCTGATACGCATGTAACGCCGCACGATTGTCTTTTGCAGTGAAATCGGAGAAGCGATAACTGGTTGCTGTCATTCCAAGCGGTTTCAGTAGCATTTCATCCGCCAGCTTGTCCCATGGCTGATGCATTGACGCAGCTATTGCTTCTGCTCCAATCGTCGTGCTGAAATTTGCATAATGATATGAGGTTCTGAACTGATCGAGCGGCAGAAGTTTCAAACGTTTAAGGACATCATTACGTTTAAAGCCGAGGTCCTCGAGATCATCTCCAGCGGTGCCGGGTAAACCGCTGCGATGAGCGAAAAAGTCCCCGATTGTCGCGCGCTCCGAGACATAACTGTTGCTCAATTTGAAGTCTGGCAAATGTTTGGAAACCGGATCGTCCCATTCAACAGCACCATTCGTCACGGCGATTGCAGCAATCGTCGCAGAAAGCGACTTTGAAATTGAGGCGATCTGGAACACGGTGCCCGCATCAACCGTCCCATCTTTACCCATCTCTCGTTTGCCGTAACCTTGTGCAAAAACCGTCTTCCCACCACTGACAACAGCAACTGCCAGGCCAGGTACTTGACTGCGCTTCATCACGTCAGCGATGATTTCAGGCAAGGCTTTGACGGCTTTGTCGGTACTCCCCTCGGGAATCTGCACGACGTCACCTGCTGGGTTGGTTCGGTTCTGAATGAAAACAGACTGCGCTTCGGCGGCAGTCGAGCAGTTAAACGCGACGATGAAGGCAATAGCGATGAACGACGCTCTGGTTCTCATGGCTGGTTCAAAACTCCTTTTGGAAAGCAAGGCGCAAAACGCCCTGATTGACAGTCACAGTCTGATCTTGTTGATGGACCAGCCCAGTTTGCAGGATAATTCCGATGGGCGTGACGTAGGTAACGGTTCCAGCCACGCCCCAATCCCCGTCGGGCTGAAGGCCGTATGGTGCCAACTTATCCTCCCTGCCCGAAAGTTTGCGCACTGCACTTGTTGCGACGAACTGCCATCGATCATAGGTGAGCGATACTGAAGTGACAGCGTTTCCATTGGAAACAGGTGTCAAGCGAAACCCAGTGGAATAGGTCGCTTCACTAAACCAGCTCAAGCCCCACTTGTCAGACAAGGCGGTATCATAGCGCAGCCGGGCGGAAATCGTGCTGGAACCTTCATCTGAACCCGGCTCTGCTGAAAGCCGCCCGATGTCCACGCCGCCAGATATGCTTTTAACGCCCGGAACATTACGGAAGTCATACGACAGCACAAAAGAGTTCAAGTCGTCGCTAAATGCTGGCGGCTGATCATGTGTGGCGAATATAAAGCCGTCATTGAGGCTCAGACGACGGCTGAGAACCGTGTCATCGTGTTTAAACACGATACCAGCTAGAGAGTGAGATCCCCAATTCTCGGTGTTGAACGTGTAACGACCGCCAAGTCCCAAGGAGCCTTTATACGCAAAATCTTCGGTAAAACCACTATAGAGGCCATCGATGGCATGCCAGCCGTCCCCAAACCCCAGATCCATTTTGCCGCCATAAAGTGCAAAATTATCGCTGGTGTACGAAGCAAATAAGTTTTTTAGAACAATACCGAGATCGGAAAAAGCATTGTCCCTCGTAGCTTCTTCGGAAGAGTCAATGGTGATTTTGGAAAGTACCGAGAAGTGTGGCGACAGCTGCCAGACAAGCGCTGCTTCTGCCGTCGGTTGTAAACTGTTCCAGTGCGACCGAGGTATCTGGTGGTTACTGTCATCAATGCCAAAATAGCCAGTATAGCCAGCCATAAATAAAAGCTGGCCGTTCAGCCGCGGATAGCCGTCTGCCTCGCCCGTATCGCCTAATTTGCTATAGGGTGTTAAAAAAATCTCAGTCTTAAAAATATCCCTCTTTTCCTGCGCGGATACTTTCGTCGTAGTCACCATAAATGACGCTGTGGCACCGAATACGACAATGCTGAATATCTTTTGATAAATAGCGAAGGTCCAGCACCTGCTGATGCAGGTGAACATTGATCTTGTGGACGACTGCATGATTAACGCGCCAGTTCAGCAGCTAACTCGCGCACCTGGGAATGAATATTTTCGAACATGCCAAAGTTTACCCGGCTGGCAACGACAAATATGCCGAGTTTGCGTTGGGGCGACAGAACTGCGTAACTCATGAACCCTCCAAGCCCGCCGCTCTTTCCTAGCAGAAACGGCGTTTCGTTTCGGGGCATCGTGGCAACCCAGCCTAGTCCCATGCCATCGCCAGCTGTGACTTCAGTTCCCACCACATGTTTAAGACCGTCGTAGGGTAACCAAAGCGTATGATCGAGCAAGAACGCCTCTTTGGACTGCGCGGCTCCTTCAAGATGCCAATGCATCCAACGCGCCATGTCGTCTGCTGTCGTGTAAATACCAGCGCTGGCGTACATGATTTCGGGAACAGGGTTGTTTGGATCCGGCTTACCGAATGGGTCAAGCCCCGTCATCAAGCGTTGTTTCTGAGTTTCGTCCAACACATTCGTCGTATCAGTGAGGCCGGCCGGCTTTATCACGGTTTGGGCGAGGACAGTTGAATAATCAGCGCCACCAGCCTTAGCGAGGGCGTCGCCCAAAAGGCCGTATCCCAGATTCGAATAGATCGTCGTTGTACCAGGCGCGTATGCGGGCTGATTACTTCCGATCCATTTCCAGTAATATTCGCGATCGAAAGCTGCAAACGGATTATCAGTGATTTTAACGTCCGGATTTGGTAACTCTCGTGGTAGACCAGCCGAGTGAGTAGCCAAATCAAGAAGTGTTATAGGTCGACCGTTCCTCTCAACATTAGTCCCGTCTGGCGCATATTTTGCCAACGGATCCGTCAAGCTGAGTTTGCCAGTTGCTGCAAGTGCTGCGAGTGCGTCGCCAGCGAAGACCTTGGAAACGGACGCTATGCGAAAGATTGAATGTCTGTCGGGCTCGACGTTGCTGCCTGGCGCCGTCTCCCCGTATGCCTGAATAACCGTGTTATCTCCCTGCACTACGGCGATTATCAATCCAGGTGCGCCGGAATTGAGGAAGAGTTGCATGCCGGCCATCGACACAGCATCTTTCAAGGCGAGGTCTTCCGCTTGCGCACCATTATTATTTGCGAGAAATATATTGGCGGAAAACACAGAAAGGAGGGAGAGTTGCAGGAGCATCCGCGAAGACATGGCAAAACCTTCCAGTGAGTTTGAAGCATGTTCTTTTGCGGGGCACTATCAAAGAATTTCGGGCAACGACAACAATTCAAGTACGAACCGACGTGCCGGTTTGACGAATGGCATGATCACAACCGCGTAACGGTTAAAATCGGTTGTCTGCATAGAATTGTAGTTTCACCTTGAGGTCGTTGCACCACAGGGGCCTTGTGTCGAATGATTCTGAGCCATCAACAATTAGAACAATATGCTTGTGAGCAAGGCGTTCACGTGTGACGATGGCGTGTGTTTCAAAAGGACGATCTTGTTCAGCAGAGTGCTTGGACGAGTTAGACGATCCGTCTTTTAGGTCATAACCGACCATTTTTCAAAACACCGCCCGATGTGTTTGGGATGGTATGAGATAGACCGCGAATGCCGCCCCTGTTAACAGGACAGGGGCGTTTGGTAGATTTTGCTCTCCAGATCAACAGTAAAATTTACTGATCAATCCAAGCACGATACCGCCGAATTAACCCCTCCGCACGTTTCACTGAACGTACACTGGATTGTTACTGCAGTTATCGTTGTTCGCTTCCCCACTACAAACTGGGCGGCTTCTTCGCTGTAATTCTTCGATAGCATTTTAAACTCCTTTTTCACAATCAATTTGCTTCACTCAAATATCGATAGCACTCAAATACAACCTGATCCGCAACGACGAGTTGTGTCTATGCCTTGACCGTATACTGTTGCAGAATAAATGCCGTCGAACCAATAATATCGATTGGGGACCTCGATCGATATCCCTCAATTCGCTCAGCTAGAATGTGGGATTTCTGTTCGCGTACTACAATTGCTAAGGAAAACCGCCGTAACCGAGATTTTCTTCCACTATAGGATGTGGTCGCCGATAAACACGCCGCTCACACCGTTCATAGCACCAACCATCTCAAAGTTTGTCAATCCGAAGTCCGTGCGTAACCCGCCTCGATTAATTTCATCACGCAGTTGATCAAGAACCGTTATCTCCTCACTCCAACCCAAAACTTTGGCGAGATAATAGTCGGCGCTCAGTCCATGACAAAGACATAAGGATTGATATCGGGTACCAATTCGATTTCTGACAATAGCCATGTCTTCATCATAGCCGGTCTGAGACATAAATGGTCTAATCGATCTCCTCGAGAACCCGAAACCATTCGTTCCATGACACCACGATGAAGTCCGAATATTATCGTGGTCGAGATCGGGCCAACCTAGCTCGGTCCTTAGCGAAGTCTCGCGCAAGACATTGAATTCGATTAGTTTTCTTGCTTGCGGGTCCTCAAATGAAAAATACGTCATGTAGTCGGCTAACGCAGAGGAAACACCCGCCGTGCCATGGGCATATCCAATAAGCGTATTTTCGCGGATCAAGTCTGGTGCTCGCCGCAGCAAAACGCGATAGGCCAGTTCGGCGATACGCTGAATAGCAGCGGAAATTGGATACTCGCTTAAAAGCGCGTGTAGGCGGATCAACATCTCCAGTGTACCTGCGACCCCAGATACGTTATCCATCTGAAAATAACTCCGGTAATCGGTGGTTATCAAAGTGTAGCTAAGCTTCGAAAGCTCGGTCTCTAAAGTCTTCATAACAGGGATTAAGCTGTGTTTTTCAATTTCACAGAGTGCCCAAATTGTCCCTGCGGTACCGATGTAGGCTCCGAGTGATGCATATTGCAGAAATGTCAATTGCTGGCGGATCTGCTTTGATATCTGCTTTGCTAACGCCAAGAAGTCCGGTCGGCCGACGCGCCCGCCAATAACGTTGTAGGCTAACGCGATACCGGCTAGCCCATTGTAAAGGCAAATTTCACTGATGCCGGCCCTCACAGCCTTGTCTTCAAACGCATTGATTTGACGCCAGTATATAATATCGCGGTGCCGGCACATCTTCGCTTTAATCTGGTCCATCGCGTGGATTGAGCAGTCATTAAACCAAGTCTTGCTGGTCGTATATTCTGGCGTGGTCTCTTGTTTAGAGATGTTCGGAGTGTGCCCAGTTTTCATCCCGATGCGTACGTTGTATGCGGAAAAAGCGTATTCAATATCTTCGGCAAGCAGCTTCGCAACTTCGGTGTCGTCACGGTCTAATTGATGCTCAAATTTATACCTGGGTGAGTGGTGGAGAGGAATGTCGATGAGTGCGCCCTTGCCGTCACGGATATGACATCCATTAAATGATACCTCAAAATAAGGCACATCACCGTTTAATAAGTCTGTAATCTCTGAATGAAGTACTGTATAGTCAAAATAATCCTCGCATAGGACATTTACGTCCCGTTGCATTGTGCTCTGATGCAGCGTGACCGGATGGCCAGAATTATATATAATTTTCAAATATTCTTCTGTTGCTCTGAATATCACGCGGACACTTGCATCTTGGAAAATCGCGCTTATTGCATCACAGAAAATTTTCTTATCTTGATAAATTACCTCTAAAGCTTCGTGGCATCCGTCGATAACTTCAGCTCGATATTCACGAAAATCAATTAGCTGACCATCCTCCCACACCTCAGCCTCATTCATTCCTGTAACAAATGGAGTCACTTCCATCCGAAGTGTACTCTTCCGCCGTTGCGGATTGAAAGTGGCTTTCAAATCCGTCATCGCTTGCGGCGAAGCACTTAGCGGGCTTGTTTCGACTTGATCTTCTACGGCATGAGTTGGCAACAGGAGCGAAGCATAGGAGTGATAATAACTGGGATTGTCCTTTTTTACCGTCGGTGTGCAGGAAAATAGCGTCTCCAGGTCAACGATGACCGGGTATTCTCCATGGGCAATAACGTTTTCCATGTGAAGATCCGTGGAACCAAACACTGAAGCGATCGCTAGGAGTGAACCGTAACGTCGGTAATAGTTATGGGCGCCACCCGGTGCACATTCAAAATGGCGGACAGCCTCGACCCACCCATAAGTCCCTTTGTCGACGACCCTTGGAGCTTTATGGGTGATTGCGCTTCGTTTATTCCACCAATCGACAAATTGCCCATATCCAACATCAGTTTTTAAATTCCGAGGTTTATAATAGAGCGTTAAAATTTCACTTTGATCCAGTTTGTAAGCAATGCGAGCTCCGCATTGGAGACCGCGATGAAAATCACCTACAGGGGTTATCTTTCGAACCACGAGTTTTGAACAGTTTCCAACCAACTGACGGACGACTTCATGAAGATCAGTCTCGATGCGTCGCAGAAGGGTGATAAGATTCCTTCCGATAAGCGTGGATTGTGGTGGCCAAATGGCTTGAAGGCCCGGATACTTGGTGTAAAGCGCGTGGAGATTGTTTGGCTTCAAGAGATTTCGGCAAAAATAGTCAAAACGCTGTTCCTCTGTTGTCCCTTCGAGCACTTCTCGCTTATCTGCATGATTAAGCTCGAGGATTAGAATGCGCTCCCATAACGTTCGAAGAACTGGCATGTACGATTCTTGGATCAAATCGTCCAACACGTCATCAGAGATAACAACTGGCGACGCCGACCTGATTTCAGCTATTCGATCGACGAGGATCCCTTGATATATAGTCGAAAAAGCTTGATTTTCGAATATTCGGCTGTTTGTTTTCACGAGAAGCGACCGGGGGTTTCTTCGAGAAATATCGAAATCATGGGATTGTGCTCATGAGCAGGTTATTCGCTAGGAGACAACACGTCGAAACGGAAAGATCTCAACGCTCTCGCTCAGGGAGAGTCAATAAAGCTACTTTCATAACCAATCAGTGACAACGGGCCAGGTCCCGAGGGTACACATCAGCAATCACTGTGCCATCCAGAAGTTTGTTTTTGGCTAGCTGAAGAAAATGGCCGTGAAAAGACTTTCGAATCGTCAGTGCTTGCAGAGCTGAGTGGCGTTTGGCGCGACTAGAATTGTGCAAAAACCGGAAGTGTACTAACCACTTCTATTGCGGTCCCCACACAGACCGATTGCTACTGCGCCACTCAGGCAATGCGCTGCGTAAGCGGGCTATTGAAGGCAACCACTTTGCCCACAACTGGAACAGGCTGCGGTTCCGCAGCTATTGTCGCTACACAGCTCACTTGACCGTTTGAATGCAAGTTTTTCACCAACAACTGTGGATGCAAGTGATACGTCTAAAAATGAAGCAATCATTGTACTGGTTCCTTGTACAGCTCAAATTCTCCCGTTTTCCTCCTACGCGGGTAGGGGGAGACAAGCATCATTTTAGTGAATTTGGGCGACAGGATATATTCCTATAAATGTCTAGTAGAAATTGCGAAAAGACAATTTTGTACCGCCTGTGGACATGGGCCGGTGTCTCCTCCCGTTTACTGGTGTTCGGAACGATGTCTTTCCTCCTTTAAAATTCGATAACAGTCTGTAGGTTTCTTCTATCACTACGGTCATAGCGCAGGTTTTCCGCCGATCTCCTTTCAGTGAGGGTGCCAAGATGAAATGAATTTCTTTTTATTGGAGGGCTCACGCCATTGACCGCGCTAGCTGTGACGACATTCATTGCAACTTGATGTTTCTTCGTCCAAAGATCACAAAGGCCTGATATTATCTGATATTGTTCGCCGCAAACCCTAGAGTATCGTTCCCTATTTTAGGTAGTTGAAAAATAGAAAAATAAAACATAAGTTCCTACCCGTGATCACATATGTTCTTCAGGTTAAAATTTATTCTGAGGAATTTAATTTGCTATTTGGTATATCAAGATATTTTAATAATAAACTAGCAATCAATATTATTTTAGAAAATTATTAAGGAGAATCGTAATGACTAGGTATATCTTTAGATTTATTTTGACTTCAGCATGCATTGCGGGTTTTACACAAGCATCATCGGCCTGTGTGTTTGGTGGAAAGGATCCCGTTTCCTGCATCGAAAAATGCTCCCAGTCACCAACGGAGATTGGCGTACCAACATGTATTGTGGGTTCGACAATGCATGGCGCTAACCGGTGACAGATCGTAGGGAACAACGCCGGACTTTAACTTCCGGCGACTGAAGCGATTGCGACGAGGCTACATATAATTCTTAGCCTCGTCGCAGTAACGAATGATCGAGGATTCATCGATTGAAGCTGTCGCAGCAACGCGAACAATCCAACTTTTGGTTTCGAAAAGCAGTAACAACGGTCGTTCAACAGGTGTTCTATGCGAATGTACTCGATTAGTCGACGATTAGATAGAAATGCCAGATCCAAGAGGCCAAGCACGAATATGTCAGGGGACATAACATTTAGAAAGCAGTGATGCCTTCACGCCGCACGTTGGAGGCCTAGAGTCATCGCAGTTTCAGAAAATTGCAGAGGCAGTTTGGAAGAGGCCCGCCCATTCTACAGATTTTTTAAGTCTTGAAGGTTTACTGGCATTTGCCGTCTGAAACGCAGATCGGTTATCTTACGTCTAGATTTTAGAGAGATGGATTTCAACAACTCCAGCGATTTTAGCTTTGGTTAAAATGAATACGAAATGATGAAGTCGTCAAATGATGCGTTAGAGGAATTCGCCAGCCGAGCCCAAGCGGGAAATTACATTATGGGACGTTGAGTTCCACGTGGCGTTCGCAAGATATTAACTTTCAGGACATTCCGAGGCTCCCATATTTCGGGTTTTGGAGCAATAATTTCATGAATACTATTTCTAAGTCATTCAGCGTGGCACATGGCGCAGCCTTTATGGTCGGTAGCGGGGCAAGCTACGCGGGCGTTAATGTCATAACTCAATGGATGGTTACTCGCATCGGTATGTCTTCCGTAACGATCGCCTTGTTTCAGTATTCAATAGCCGCGATTATAACACTCCTATGTGTCGGGCCACCCACAATTTTGGGACTACGTACCCGGCATTTGGGATGGCATCTAATTCGCGTCTGTCTCGTGGTAACGAGTGTGCAACTATGGGTATATGCTTTGAATCGCATCCCGATTTGGCAAGCCATAGCTTTGTCTATGACTACACCGTTCTTTGTAATTTCCGCCGCGCGTTCTTTCCTTGGCGAGAAGGTCACTGCCCATCGGCTGGCTATGACCCTCTTGGGCTTCATCGGTGCACTGATTATAATTGCGCCTGGGTCAAAGCATTATAGCGCATATTCGCTCTTGCCGTTGGCAGTTGCAGCGCTTTGGGCTGGTTACTCAATAATCACCAAGCATCTGACGAAGTTCGAGAAACCTTCTGAGACCTCTCTATACATGCTCCTGCTTATAACGCCGTTTAACGGGGCCGTTTGGCTCATCGTCAACGGTGGACTGCCGACAAGTGCCGGCTACTCTACGGAAAGTTGGTTGCCAATACTCGCGCTGGGCTCGCTCACGGCTTTGGCGCAGTACCTTCAAGCGAGAGCTTACACCGTTGCAGACGTTGCCTTTCTTCAGCCGTTCGATGACCTTCGACTTCCAATTAACGTGCTTTTGGCCTGGCTTGTGTTCGCCGAAAGGCCAGCCAACGCATTCTGGCTAGGCGGTGCCCTTATCGCGGGAGCATCCTTTTTCCTTTTGCACCGAGAACGAGGTATCGGCAATTTGGAAAGAAATTGAACATTTGCAGCTTTCGATAATCCAAACTTATCAATTCTGTTCTATTCAATAATATATATAGCTTCTTCACTTGGCCGAAATTCAAAGAGTTCAGTGTAATATTAGTCAAGATCCCAATAATCATCGGGATTGAATTTGCCAGTCAATAATAGCAATAGATGAGAAGAGCGTTTAGCATCATACTGATAGTCTTTCTAGGAAGCTAAAGGGAAGCGCCATGATTGATACTATATTTGGCTTTGCGGGGGCTTACTCGTATTGTTTCATTCCCCCGCAGATGTTTGACAAAGAAACCTATACCGAGGACGAGTTGGAGTATTTAGCCTACCTTCATCCGTTTAGCTTTTGGTTTTAGGACGCTGTTGAGCTCCAGGCGCTGTAAATCCAATTCAGCGGGCCGCTTAAGCGCCACGCCTCCATTTCTTTGTATTAGAAGTGCCCGTAAGGCGGCGGGCGACCGAGGAGCCAAGTCCTCGGTCTCACTTACGCACGCCCTCGAGAGTCGCGCTGAATATAGGTAATCAATACGCTTACCATATCCCAAGCTTACGAGCTTGCACCGACAGATGATCATGAAGAGTATGGATCTTTGCTTCGGAAAAATTAACAGGGGTGTTGTTCTTAATAATCGCTTTTGGTGGAGAGCCGAAACGCGAACTAAACGCCTTGGCAAACCGCGCCGCATCGAGAAAACCGGACCGGTAGGCGACCTCTTTGAGAGTGGCCGGCTTCGGGCCCGCATTGATAATTTCTCGATACGCTAGATCCAGACGTCTTTCACGAATGAGTTTGGCAACACCCCCATCGCTTTCAAATGAACGATAAAGATGCGAGCGCGATACCTTGAACTGGCTGACGATGAGAGATGGTCCAAGTAATGGATTCGTGCGGTTCTCATCGATGAAGTCCATAATACGCCGTCTCATCGTAAAGTTAATGGATCCAACTGTGTCATTGCCTATTCCCAAACCGAGCACAGCTGAACGCAGTAACAGCATTACGGCATCGTACGCATTCGTCGTTTCGGCGGCGTTTAGATCCGAGGACACATCATTGAGTGATTTAAGAAAACCCAAGAGAAGTCGAGTGTTTGGCAAATTCGCTCTAAGCACCGTCCCATGAAGACTGCGGCCGCCAGACATTCGTTCCAACTCTTCTCTAGGCAAAACGACAGTAATTCTCGCACCTGCTGATGCGTTACTCTTTATAGTCTTTGCCAAATCAAGAATAACAATGTCACCGAACTCGGCGTTTACGTCGACTTCGCCGAAATTGCCAACCAAATTCCCTTCCATGATTACTTGAAGGATATACTGGTTCATTCCTCCTTGCGCTATAATCCTATGAGTACGCTGGTATCTCTGGGCATTGTGAGTTGTCGATCCAACAAGCATCCCCCCGACTGGATGGGAATGAAGCGTTCCCGAAAACCCTCCAATCACTTCCTCATTTGTCGAGGATAGATCGTAAATTGGCTTTACAGCATCGCGCCAAAAATCATCTCGATCTTGAACGTCGATCATCTCAGTCGATAAAAATAGGCCTCTCATCAGTGCTTCCCCCATATACACCGTATGCCCTAAAAATTTCCAAATCTTCTGAAAATATAGTCTCTAACAAAAATAATACTTCGAAACGAAATGAACAAAGCAAGTGATTGCTTTCTGTCGAAAGGCGACGATATATATAATTAATGTGATAAACAAGCACAAGCAACAGAAATTCTTTTGTTAGAGATTGTTTGAAAGCATATATTGAATATACCGTCAGGTTGGAAATCATCGCGATGCTCAGCCGCTCAAAGTTCTACCTAGAACGCTATACGGTATAGATTTGGACTAAACGCTTCGAACCTCGCCTTCCGTATGTGCAGTCCTTGTAGGTTGAGGTGGTGCAGTCATCATCGCTCCAGGCAAAAGTATTGGATAGTTGCATGCGTAGTTCTTTGGACCTGACCCAATCGCTTTAGGAGTGAGGGTCAACGAGCTTTTCTACCCTGTGTAGAAAACGACCGAGGGCACGAATGGCAGGTGAATTGTCTGGCGCGTAGCCACTATATACTAAATTTCACGGTACCCTGCACAGGTAGCTAAGTCTGGCGATAAAAAAATCTTGATGAACAATCAAAGACGCGAAAGCGGGTCGCTATTAGTTAGAGTTACGGATCTTTTCTGATTCACCTAAGATTTCACTAGGGCCACGTCGCCATTCTTTGGATTAACAAGGAACAATGAGTTGTACGGTATATTTAGCATAGTGAGCATTAGCCAGTGTTTTTGCGTCGCTTTGATTTGTACGCCGTTATCGGCTCTTTCCCAACCAAACACGACACATGTCTGCATGTTTGTGGACGACCAACCCAGCCACGCTCCCTATAACGCGGCCTCTACATATCGGGTACACCGAGGTGAACCGGCGTCTATAGGCGCGAGTGCTATCATGAATGTTCGGCTCAATGACGCCTATGGCCAACAAATATTCGTACAAGAATCCCAGACCGTTTATCACGCAGTCAACTTACAGCCAATTATCGACCGTGCAATCACGCTTTGGAATGGGCGTCTACGGCAATTCGACTTGCCGAGTCAACGCTTTCACATCCGTGGAATAGACATTCGACAACCGAATGAAGTGGAAATCATAGTCGATGCGCAGTCGGTTTCAGGGCAGGGGCCTGGGGCGGTTCTTGCACGTTCCGAACCCTTTGAAACTGGCACATTTCCTGGAATCCCCCATGGGTTAATCCGTTTTTATGGTAACTGGAGTTATTCTGATCGGTGGGAGGCTTTACGGGAGGCTTTCCCGCGATACGCATCCGATTCTGTTGTCGCCGAAGCCTTGGTCTATCTTGTTGTTCTTCACGAGTTAGGTCACATTATGGGGCTTGCTCATCCGGGTGAGGCTCCAGTCGGCCGCGACGTACCTGCGACCGGCTCAGGAATAATTCGTGTGCTGAATATGCCTTTCGCGTCGGACGGGCGTCCACCGATCATGCTGCCGGATAGTTTGGATTATTTTCGAGCGCTTCGTCGTTATCGCGGAACGCCTATCAGTTGGGAGGACATCGACATCACTCCGGCAGAAGCAGGAGCACTGGCGGACGTGATAAAAGGCCAATGTACAAGTACTGAAGCTGAGTCCACTATAAGCAGCTTCGAGACCCACAAGCTTGCGACCGATTCAACTGGATGCGGCAAATTGAAATACGTTCGGCGATTGATGTTCTATACAACATTGCCAAGTTTGTTCGGTATTTTTTCATCAACTCAGTAAGCACTGAATCACTCCAACACATTTTTCTCAAGGAATGGATCAAACCATGTCGAGCCTCCGATTTCTGTCTGGGACGACCCTTGTCCTATTCGCTCAAACGGCTGGTGCGACTCCAGCATATAATTGCGATGCGTCCTACCAGGCTATTGGAAGAGTTTCGGAGGTGCTGCTGGGTGTGGATGATAAGAACGATAAACGGATTTCCTTCACTTTCGTGAATGAAGCTACGAAACTTCCCACAACAATCTCTGTTCACAACAAGATTGATACAGCTGACGGACAAGCGGCTTATTCAATGCTTCTTACTGCATTTACCACGAGAAGTCGCGTTCAAATCGACCGTTGCACCAGCAAGGAGTTGACTGCCTTGCGTTTGTTTGATTCTTAAAAGGGAGCATGATCGATCTGAATTCCGACGAAAACCCTTAACGTATCTTTGGGTTTAGATGTAGTAACTCGGATCTCTCCATACGAGACGTGTTTGAGTAGACATCACGTCTGTCTTTAAATGCCGATATTTTTACGCGCCTTATGATTCAACATCCCAGAGCGCGCAACATATAATTCTTTGTCTATAAGGTCCCTAAGGCAGGCCTAACTTGGGGTGACTTGTTAATGCAAGATAATAATATTTTGAAGGGCTATACTGAATGTATTCTAATTTACGAGTGTTACCGTCTTCTCAGAACTGTGTTGGCGACCCTGATCTTAAACGCACGATAAGTGGCATTGGGTGCATTGGGAACCTTGTTGGTAAGCGGCTTCTTCACATGAAGAACGTAGCTCTTTTTAAGGCAGCGAAGCACCTTCCTGTAGAAGACCAGGGTCAAGAAGCGCATGTGACCGAGCAAGCTATAATCATCGCGTCTTCATTCGGTTTAGATACGGTGTCCGTTCGCAAATTTGGGAGTTTTCAAATGAAGGCAGCAAAGGCAGTGCAATATAGATACCGTGCGCAGTTGCTATTTTTTGACAGGATGCCGGATGCTCCAAAGTCCCTCGATAAGGAACGCGAGCGAATCGCAGCGATTGGTGAGGAACTGCTCAGGCTGCTGGCTACGCGCTTATTGTGTGGTATCAAGATCGAGGGTTCAGACCGTCAAAAGTTCATAGCCATGCTTGATGCACACGACCTGACTAAGGCAGAACGTGGTATGCTTTTCGACGCAGTTCAACGCGTCATACTTGCCTGACGGCTCCTACAGATCGTGTATTAAAACTCAAAATGACGATGAGATTCTCAAAGTTATGATAGCATATTTGTTTAAAAACGTCGGAGTTACGACATCTAAGCGGGGATTTCATCTGGTAGGAATTGCCATTGCTACAACCACGATTTTGATTGTACTGCTATCGCGTCCGGGATTTACAGATGTTACTTCCAAGTCTAGGCTCGACGTAATTCTTTCACGCGGCACATTGAAGGTCGGAACAACGGGGGATTACAAACCTTATAGCTTCAAAGACCTCAAAAGCGGAGCGTTCAAAGGGTTTGATATAGATCTAGCTTACGATCTCGCCAAAGCGCTCGGAGTTGAGGTGGAGTTCATAGAGACGAGCTGGCCGACGCTCGCGGAGGACCTTAAAAATGATCGTTTCGATATAGCGATGGGCGGGATATCGGTGACGCTCGAACGACAAAAGACAGGGCTTTTCTCCAAGCCTTACTTAAATGACGGCAAATCTCCAATTTCTCGCTGCGCAGAACGGCATCGATACTTCACAATTGAAGACATAGATCGAGCGAATGTAAAGGTCATCGTCAATCCTGGAGGAACGAATGAGAAATTCGTCGTAACTCATTTAAAACATGCGAAAATTCTGGTTTGGAAGGACAACACAACCATCTTTGACCAAATTGTCGAGGGAAAAGCTGATGTTATGATTACAGACGCTTCCGAAACAATGTATCAACAAAAACTTCATCCTGGAATACTTTGCGCAGTTAACCCAGACCGGCCATTTAACAACTTTGAAAAGGCCTACTGGGTTCAACGTGCGCCTTACCTCACGGCTTTTGTCGATCAATGGCTCTACCAATTGAAACGCAACGGAATTTTTGATGCGCTCTACCAGACTTGGTTCCGGTAAGTTGCCCCACATACCAACGATCCCCGTTTGGCGCTTCGCCTTAGAATCGTCGCAAAGTTTTATCGGGGCCTCGAGAGAGGGAAATCAGCTTTGGTGAATTGGTGACACAGGTAGTATTGATCAATTGTACTTCGGATTACTTGCCAACGCTATTCTCGGAAGGCATCGGCAGCGTTGGTTTAAAAAAGTCATTGTTTTTGTGGCCCGCTCCTATCATCTTGAATGGACCTTTATCGGCGGGGACATGCACGTCGAAAAGAAATCTTGAACACTTGGAAACACTTACTCCAGGCAGTTCCGGACAAACTGAGGAATTGTTTGCCTCTCCGCCCATATAGCACTGCCTTACAGAGGTTGTTCACGGATGCTTCAGATGAGTGCGTTTTCACAGATCCGAGAGGTTCTTCGCTGAGAGAGCCCATTTCGGTTCGCCGGTCAGAGTGCTCATCGGTTTGGGTTGGCAACTTCGCTCGCACGCCTCGTTAACTTTGAAAAGGTAGCATTGCCAAATTGCTACCATTCCAACATTCTCATGGAAATCTACGGCTCGGAAGAGAAAGCAGATTAAGCATTTGAGTCCTTTGCTCTAGAGCGCGGTTCTCCGGTCAAATCCGCTCCATTCCTTTGGCGAGGCCCAGGCATAAGGGGACGGATAGGGGATCTCGACGCCTAAATCATGGGCGGCATGCCAGCCCCAACGTGGGTTATCCAGAAATCCACGCCCGATAGCAACTTGATCGGCCGATCCAGCAGCAATGATTTCGTTCGCTTGTTTTGGCGAGGTAATCATCCCGACCGCGCGGGTGATTAATCCAGTCTCATTTTTTATGGCACTCGCTAGTGATACGTGCGAGGCTTCCGGATTGATATTAGTAGGGCAGTCAACTGGTATTCCACCCGATGTGACGCATGCGTAGTCAATACCTATGTCTTCTAATTGCCTTGCAAGTGTGACCGCGTCCCGAAGTGTCAAACCGTCTTCAGTCCAATCACTGCCCGTAATGCGCGCGCCGACTGCGATATCATCAGTGATTTGGCGAACTGATCGTGCAATTCGCAAAGGGAACGCCATCCTGCGTATATTGTCACCACCCCACATGTCTTGGCGGGTATTTGAAAGCGGTGAATGGAACTGGTGAAGCAGATAACCATGGGCAATATGGATTTCTAGAACCTTGATGCCCAGACGTTTGGCCCGAATGGCTGCTTGTTGGAAATCCTCAGCAATCTTATCAAGCTCGTCTTCGCTGGCGGCGTACGGAAGCTGCCAACCGGCCCGATGTGCGATTGTCGATGGTGCAATCGTCCTCCACGCATCGGAGCCTGTTAAGCTACCTCCAGGTGTCTCCCAGGGACGATGAGCGGAGCCTTTTCGTCCAGCGTGCGATAGCTGGATTCCAAACTCAGTTCCAGGCAGGGCGATACGACGGGCCTGACATAGAATTTCACCAAGCGCATCCTCATTGGCATCGGAATACAATCCGAGGCAGCCATGCGTTATGCGTCCTTCACGGGAACCGGCGGTGGCTTCGATCATGATCAGACCGGCACCGGACATCGCGAGCGACATGAGATGTTGCGTATGCCAAGCTGAAGCACAACCGTCATTGGCCATATACTGACACATGGGCGCAACAGCTATACGATTGGGGACTTTAATATTCCCCAACTGTAGCGGTTCAAACAGGATGGGATCTCTCATTTTGGGTCGTTATGCTCCAAGCCGCATAGCGACTTTTCCAGTTTCGTTGCCGGACCAGAAAGTCTATTTATTTCCGACTTGGCAACCCAATTCACGTTCATATCCGTGAATCAAACCTCCCCAACCTGTTGCGTCCCCTAAAACTCTGGTCTCGTCGTGTCCTTACTGGCGTGATAGGGATGCTGTCGCCGGCAATGAACGGCTATGTTTCGCTCGCCTATGAGAGAACGCGCTCACCGGCTTTACCCTCGAAGGCACCGTCAGCGGTTGCTAGAAAAGCGGCAGCGTTCAGATAACGCTCTCCACTATCGGGCAACACTGCAACAATTGTTTTGCCAGCAAAACTCGGGCGTCGTGCAATTTCCGTCGCGGCATAAAGCGTTGCACCCGCAGATGTCCCTGCGAGAAGGCCTTCTTCGCGGGCCAATGCTCTAGCGGTAATTGCTGCAAGTTCGGGGCTTAGTGCTATGATTTCATCGACGATATCTCTGTCGAAGTTTCGCGGCAGCTGCTGCGGCTCTGCTTCGGTTACATTGTGTACACCATCGATTTCAGGCGGATTGGGGTTATCTTCACTTGGCAAAGTCGAGACGTGAGGTTCAGAGATTGCAAGCCAAATGTCAGGGTTCTTTTCGCGCAGAAAGCGACCCGTGCCCGAAATGGTACCTCCGGTGCCTACACCTGCAACAAAAGCATCAACGACACCGTCGGTATCGCGCCAGATCTCCGGACCAGTGCTGTTGTAATGCGTTCTTGGATTGATTGGATTGGCAAGCTGATCTGTGAAATAGGCGTCCGGGTTCTCACTCCTGATGAGTGCAGTAACATTTTCAAGTGCGTCTGCGTCGAGAAAGTACGAGTTGGGAATGCGAACAATTTCAGCGCCGTAGTGTTCGAGCAAGCGGAACTTGTCTGGGCTGATGTTGTCGCTCGCGTAAAACTTGGCTTTGTAACCCTGCGCTGCCGCTACCGCTGCAATGCCAATCCCTGTATTACCACTCGTTACGTCAACAATTGTTCCACCCGGCTTGAGTAGATTGCGCTCCTGTCCATCGCGAACGAGTGCCCAGGCAATACGATCTTTCACGCTTCCGGCTGGATTTAGATACTCAACCTTCACGAGGATGCGCGCAGTTAATCCACGATTTTTACGATACCGATGTAACTCGAGCAACGGAGTGTTACCGATTAGATCTGTGATGTTATTACTGATTTGTGCCATCGCGGTTCCGACCTTCCCGTCCTGCGCTTGATTGAACGAGAACGATTGTAACGTTGCGATGCGGCGGCAAAAAACTATAGGATAATATTATTACGGTGTAATGGGGTATGAGTGGTCAAATTGCTTCAAACAAATAGAAATTTTGTGCAAAGCGTTTGAAAACAGGGTCAACGACAGTTGATAGGGTGTATTTAGCTCCAGCAATCAATCGTTACTATCCGTTGAACCGCAAAGTTCTAAGCTTCGTGACATGCACGCGTGTATTGCCTCATTTCGCTCGAAAAGCCACAAACTAATCCACCCTAAACGCTGTTACTAAGGGACACTCCCATGTCGAAGGCGAGATTGTTAAAGCACGGCATGAAGAGATGTGTATGTATAGGATGGTTTTGTGATGAGACTAATCAACTGTTAGTCGAGAAAGGCTATGAGCGCGCCGACCCTGGCCTGTAATATCTTCGCAGAACCGATCCACTATTTCTTATCGACAGCCTTTTACGAAGAATGTTCATACGGGACCAAATGAAAGTGATCTGGGACGAGCGCGTAAACAGACAAAGTGTCCGCCCCGCCAATTGCTCGGAAATTTCAGGCAGCGGGGATTAAGTGTTCAAAATTGGTCGCTAGCGCATGTTGATTTACAGCCTTAACAGCGGCGCAATGCAGCGTTTTGAAAATTAGCTTATCCATGTCATCAACTTCGGTCTGATCGAACTGATCGACCATTCCCATCAGCGCTGCCTCAACGATTGCCGCCTTTAAGCGCTTGTTTGGTGTGTAATTCCCTGCCATTTGGTAGAGCAATTGCCACAGTTCCGATGACATGCATGCACGCGACAAAGAAGGGAGAATCATAGTACTCCTCCTAGCTAGCAGGCAAGAGCACATCTCAACCCTTAGCCGCCACCGCCTACAAATTCGGATGATGACGATTTTATAAGCATACTCTTATAAACAAAGGTGTCAAATAGCGCTTAATCGTTCGAAATGTGTTCCGGCGCCGCTCTTGGATTGTTACTCCGTTGCGCAATCCATGCAGATGTGCCGTAGGCATGCTCCTACGATATGCATTAACGGTCATATCTGCATAACCTATTAAGTCGTCTGAACTGCGATAATTAGAAACTGCAGGTCGCATTTGATGTCTTTGCCTTCCATTATCTATAGATAATCAGAACGTTTATTGATTGAAACAAGAATGAAAAGGAGAACGTCTTTCCTTCTAGCCATATTGCTTTGATCAGTTTACTCTCCTTCTTGTTGCGCCGCGTTTTGGTGAGGGCGTAGCATCTCATTAAATCTTTTGGGCACTGACAGAGAGGTTGATCATTGATGAAATCATGGGGCGAACGTCTTATTGGAGGACTGAAGAGGTGGCGCTCGCAAAGAAGCGAATCCTCTGTAGATGAACAACCCGATCGTCAGAAAGGGTCTGACGAAAATCGCGAAACAACCGATCGTGATACGCAGGAGATAATTGCGAACAATTTCAAAGGCGAAAATGTTGATATAGTTCGTCAGGTAACACTTGAAACCCCTGATGAGGAAGCGAATGCAGACGAACCAAAGGCCCTTCGGCCATCAGTGCACTCGGTGCTGAAGAAAGAGGAAACGACAAAAGAGCCTTCCTCCTTTGCTTCCAAAGCGCGAAAAATGTCACCTCGAGTGAGGCCACCGGAGACGAAAGCCGCACAAGAGGGGCAGCAAATAGTCTCTTTGGAGGAAAAGCGCACGTCAACGAGCGCGATCCCAGATAAGCAAAGGATGATCACGGAGAGTATCTCTTCACTGGATCACAGCTCCCCAGATTCAGAACTTGCGACGGAAACAGCACAAGGAACTCACGAAGCAGTTGTTGCCGCGTCAACGGTGGCTGCGAGCGAGAATGCAATTGTCGCTCTTGCCACAGACAAGCAGCTGCTTGAAAAAAGGTCAATCTCCGATAAGGCAAATAGCAAGGACGACGCGAACCAACAGACAAAATCGTCGTCTCCACTTGAAGTCGAGTCAAAGCGACACGAGTCCCCAGCCAAGAAATCCGAGGACGGTTCGGTGACAGATGCTGAGCTGGCAGAACTGGAAGCAGAGAATGCGCGGCTTAAATTACTGATATTGGAAAAGTCGAAAGGAGAAGCGAACAGCTCTTAAAGGTTCTTCCACGATCACGACTTCAGGTGACAATTCTTCGGTGGCTCTGTCCTGCATTACACGATTGAAGACACATTGCTACGGATGAGCCTGGCGTTTTCAAAAAGCCCGGCCAACAGTTCTGGTTCAAATGGAAAACAAAGGCAGTCGCGAGCAGCTCAACGGGTCAATGTCGCGGATCCAGACCGGCTTGGACGTGCCTCGTGCGTTGACCGCAGTCTATACCTGTCCCCAGGATATGTGAACCGACTGCGCGTTACTGCGATACCATCCCGCCAGGTTTGCCGGTCGACTAGCAGACATGGCTGACTTGAGTCGATTTGCAGGTTTTCGCGTGTTTCATCGTCCGCGCGTATTGCGCGTATCGTGTTTTCGACCGTAGTGACGATTGTATTACGGAGCAGCCATGCATTTGGGGTTGTGACTGTAAAGTCCTGCTGAAGGTAATCTGGCGCTTCGATCGCATTCACGTAGCGCTCCTCGATTTGAATGGGTGTTCCATCTTCGAAATGCAGAAGCTTACTGTAAAATACCGGGCTATCGGATCCAGCCTGCAGCATACTACGTCTTGGATGGTCAGCGCCTAGCATTTCGTGCTGTAGGATGCGGCTACTGTGCGCGCCACCTGATAAAATCACATCCTCGGATGCATCAGGGAGATTGAATATTGCGCACTGCATGCGCGGCCCGATTACGAAGGTGCCGCGTCCTTGAATGCGCAGCAATACGCCGTCGGCCTGCAATTCTCGTAAGGCCCTTCGAACGGTTAGGGGAGAGGCACCAAAAGTGCCTGCCAGATCATCCTCGGATGGCACCTGGAAGTTGGCGGGCCACTCCGCGGATTCTATCTTCCTGTCGATGGCTGTTTTAATCTGGACATAAAGGGGCTGGTCAGAATTGCTCATATCTTTACGCATAATGATGTTATTATCTCATTATAATCACATTATAACCGTAGCCGGGTCAAGCCAACTTTGGCGATTTGTAAGTTTTGATGGTGGATATGCGAAGTAGTCGCCCAATCCGCATATGCTGATGATTATAAGGCGTTATGTAGCGGCAAGTGATGCAGTTATCTCAATTTCCACCTTGGCGCCGTCCACGGGGATCTCGCAGATCAGAAATGTGCTAGTCGGGCAAATATTGGCGAATAATTCCCCCAGAACTGGCGTCACCTCGGCCGCTGAGGTCCGGTCGCTCACATAAACACGGCTTGCGACAGCGTTTTGCAAGCTGGCACCTAAATTGCGCAGAACCTCATCGATATCCGCCAAGGCATTGCGCGCTTGTTCCCCGGCGTTTGTTGGGAATTGACCTGTGGATTTGTTTCGTCCGGTGGTGCCCGAAATATAGACCGTAGTGCCATCAATTACGGCCTTAGCATAACCCGCAATCTTTTCCGAAGCTGCTCCCGTGAAAATTCGCTCTACCAATGTCACTCTTCCTCTTTTGTTATCTTTATAGCCATAGATTTTCGAGATCATCTCGCGGCTTGCCGCTGAAATCTGGCGGGTGACAAAGCTCTGATGTCAGCGCTTACAGCCCTGCCAGTCGCGAGTTCTGCGAGCACTTTACCGACCATCGGACCTAGGCCGAAACCATGCCCGCTGAATCCAGTCGCAACAAGAAGTCCTTCGAGGCCGGGTAGGGGGCCGAGCACGGGAATGACATCTGGCAAGGTATCGATGATCCCGCCCCATACCGCTTCAATTTCGAGCGAGGCCACTTCTGGCATGAATGCACGCAACTCGCTTTGTGCCTGCTCAACACGTTGCCTGTCAGGCGCGGCGTTCTCAGAACCCGGCACTATATCGGCGATCGTCGGTGGGGATTTTATTCGCCTCACTTTATCGAGCAGATGAAGGTAGTTAATCTTCGCTGCGTCCGGATTGCTGCGCATTGTTTGTCGATAATGACGAAGATAACGCCATGAATCGAGGCGCAGATCGTACTCCCCGCCTGCGACGGAAAACACAAAAGCCCCCCGCACGTCTTGTCTAATTCCGGTGAGTGGTAGAGAAACGCAAGGATCCATCGATAGCTGGGGCGCAGCAACAGTTCGGCAAACTGTGGCACGGATTCGTTCCTGAGGTAGGTCAAATCCGACCGCACGCAACAGTTTTCCGCTGCCAGTTCCGGCACAGCAGACAACGCATTGTGACCGATAAAGGTGCCTATCAACCCAGACCCCACCTATTCTTCCGGCCGCAATTTCGAGCTTTGTCACCTTGCTGCCAAAGATCGCAGCAACGCCTATTTCAAGAGCAGCTTCAAAAATAGCTCTGGTTGCCCGGCCGGGTTCGGCCCTGCCGTCAGTCGCCGTAAACATTGCGCCACGGATCTGGGTGCCTTCCCTCAGTAGCGGAATTTTCTGATGAATCTGCTTCGGGCTCAGCAACAATGTGTCTAGCCCGTATTCTCGTGCACGGTTCTGCCAATTCTGCTGGTGTTCAATATCCGTGTCATTGACTGCGAGCGCGACATTGCCGCCACAGAACCAGCCGACACAGCGTCCGATATCCTTCTCTAAGCCCTGCCACAATTGGCGTGCGCCCATAGCCAGAGGCAATTCTCGGAAATCGCGCCCCTGTTGTCTTACAAAACCAAGATTGCGTCCCGATTGGCGGGAGCCTGGTACGTCATGCTCGATAATCAAAACGCGCAACCCGAGGCGCGATGCATAAAGAGCAGTAGAACAACCGACGATGCCGCCGCCAACGACGATCAAATCCCAGTCTCTTTTGCTCTTCAGATTGTGTCCATCTAACATTCAATGAACCTTTGAAAGGAAGGAGCGGGTTCTTGCAAAAGCAGCATTGCTCAGAATCTCGCTCGGCGACCCGCATTCAACAATGCGGCCCGCCTGCATGAAGGCAATTCGGTTACAGACTTCGCGGGCAAATGACATTTCATGAGTGACTACCATCATTGTCAGCCCCTCCTGCGCGAGTGAACGAATGACGTCGAGAACCTCTCCAACAAGTTCCGGATCGAGTGCACTGGTCGGCTCGTCAAACAACAGCACTTTTGGTTTCATGGCAAGTGCCCGCGCAATCGCTACGCGCTGCTGCTGGCCGCCCGATAGCATGCGAGGATAGTTATGCATTTTATCCGCAAGTCCGACCCGCTCAAGCAGGACTTTCGCCTGCGCTTCTGCATCTTTACGTGCGACGCCGAGGACATGCACCGGCGCTTCCATGATGTTTTCAAGGGCAGTCTTGTGGCCGAATAGGTTAAAGTTCTGGAATACCATACCGATCCGGGCGCGTTGCCGAGCAATCAACTTTTCTGGCAGTTCGTGTGCAAAATTCCCGATACGTCGGTAACCGATCAGCTCACCTCCAACGGTAATGCTTCCCTTCTCGATTGTTTCAAGATGGTTCACACAGCGTAGAAGTGTTGATTTCCCAGAGCCCGAAGGGCCAATCAGACTGATTACTTCACCTGCTCCAACCTCGAGGCTGATTTCTTCCAATACAGTCAGGCTTCCGTATTTTTTCGAGACACGGTCAAAAACAATCATCGGATCGAACATTTTCATCGGACCTTCTGGCGAAACAAGCGTCTGGATGGTTTGGTGGCCGTGAGCTTACCCGAACGACCAAAATGGCGTTCAATGCGCGTCTGGACCGAACTCAGGATAGTTGTTGCCGCAAGGTACCAGATACAGGCGACGATCAGCAGTGGAATGGTTTGGAAGTTTCGGGAATAAATGGTCTGCGCGGAATAGAGAAGGTCGGCAAGCGAGATCACACTGACCAGTGATGATGTCTTGAGCATGCCGATCGTCTGATTGCCGGTGGGTGGAATGATAACAGGCATTGCCTGTGGCAGTACAATGCGCCACATCGATTTACCGTTTGTCATACCAAGGGATTTCGCTGCTTGGCGCTGCCCCGGATCGACCGCCATCAGCCCGCTTCGGATTATTTCTGACATATAGGCACCTTCGTTCAGCCCCAGCCCAAGAACTGCCGCCGTAATCGGTGATATCAGCGTATTAGTGGGAACAGAAATCCAAAAGGATGTGAACGGGACGCCAATCGATAGCTGCGGGAACAACGCACCCAGATTATACCAGAAAATGAGCTGAACGAGTACGGGGGTGCCGCGAAAGAACCAAATATAAGCTTTTGCGATTGTTGAAATAACCGGATTTCCCGACAGCGTCATAATGGCAAACACTGTGCCCAACACCACACCAATTATCATAGTGACGGCTGTTAGCCATAAAGTTAGGGAAAGCCCCCAAAGGATGCGTTGGTCAAACAGATATTCCCAGACCACCTCCCATCCAAAATTCGGATTGGCTGCAATCATGGTTGTACAATAAACAACCAGTATCATAAGCAAAGTTGCAGCGAGACGTGTCTTCCAGGCACTTGCTTTGACATAGGTAAGCATTTCCCGTTGAGGGAAGGGGAGCTGGGAAGGGATTCGGTTGTCGGACATTGGCGCAGTCTCTCACAAAAGCAGTGGGGAGCAGCCGGTGCCTAACACACCGGCTGCCGTCATCATTTTGCGCCAGGTATCGTGGCGAGATTGATACCGGGTTCGTGATCCATTGCCATAGGAGAAACAGTCCACTTGGCGTAGATCTTCTCGTAATCTCCATTGGCCCGCACCTCATTCAACGCACGAAGCAAGGCTTCACCGAGATCACCTTCGTCCTTCCGGAACGCAATGCCACTTGGCATTCTTGGTAAAATAGGCATAGCAATGACCTTGACGGGGTGCGGTGCTGCTTTGGAGATTTCCCCCGCAAGGGCCGCAGATGTCAGTACAAAGTCGCTGCGACCGGAGTAAAGCGACAGCAGGGTTCCTTCTGAAGTTCCAAACTCGGAAACAGTTGGCTTTTCTTTGCCAGCCTCAACACACGCATCGCCAAGTTCTTTGGTGATCATGCCGACCCATTCCGTGCCGCTTTGCGCCGATCCTTTCAGGCCACAAAGACCAAGATGATCGCTAACGCCTGCGCCATTTTGCTCAAGAACATATGCCGAAGATGTCGTATACCCATAATCGACGAAACTTACGACCTTCTGTCGCTCGGCATTGTCAGTGATGCCTTCCATCGCGATATCCCAACGTCCAGACTGCACACCGGGGATGAGAGAGTCGAATGCGACGGAGGTAACATCCATCTTAACCTTGAGGCGATCGGCAATTGCATTCCACAAATCGACTTCGAAGCCGACGATTTCACCCGCATCATTCACAGACTGAAATGGAGGATATTTAGCGTCAGTGACAAGCTTGAGAACGCCCGCATCCTTATACTTCTGAGGCAGGATTTCTGAGGCAGTCTGCGCGTGGACCGGGCCTGTCATTACAAGGAGTCCAGTGGCGACAATCGCCGCTGCCGTCCGTTGAGTTAATCTGCTTTCAATATTCATTTTAAGGTTCCCATTTATTGGCCTTGATTATTAGTGAGCCGTACGGCCTTTACGGCTCACCCGTTTTGTTTACATCCGCGGTTAACCGATAACGAACGGGTTGGCTATTTCCTCTGCAGTCGACAGCCAGACCGCTTTCGTTTGTAGGAACTCTCGGATTCCTTCCAGCCCATTTTCCCGCCCTATACCGCTCTTTTTATAACCGCCAAACGGTGTGGTGTAGGATACATCACGATAGGTGTTAACCCATACACTGCCGGCCTCAAGACGTTCTGACATCAGGATTGCCCGCCGCATATCGGCGGTCCAAACCCCCGCTGCCAGTCCGAATTCACTATCATTCGCAATGGCGATGGCCTCGTCAGGGTCGTCGAACGGAATAGCAGCAAGCACCGGACCAAAAACCTCTTCACGCGCTATCCGCATATCGTTGTTAACACCCGCAAAGATTGTGGGTTCAATAAAAAAGCCATCCCTGCACTCGGCTAGATCTGGCCTTTTGCCTCCTAGCAGCAGTTCGGCTCCTTCTCCACGCGCCACATCGATATAACCTAGTACCTTCTCGTATTGCATGGCGTTTGCAATAGGTCCGATCCTCGTATCCGGGTGCGTTGGATCACCGATCCGTGCCGTACGGGTAAATTCCGCCAATTTTTCCAGGAACTGATCGTGAATTTTTCGCTGCAATAGCAAACGAGAACCTGCAATGCAGGTCTGTCCGACCGCACCGAATATACCCCCCACGACGCCTCGCACGGCATTATCGAGATTTGCGTCCTCAAAGATGATATTAGGCGATTTACCCCCAAGCTCTAAACTCACGCGCTTTATGTCTCGGGCCGCAAGCGAATAAAGATGGGCGCCGGTCCGCGTCGAACCCGTAAACCCAACATGGCGGGTAAGCGGATGGGTTACGAGAGGCTCTCCAACCTCTGGTCCATAACCTGTGACCACATTGATCACACCATTTGGAAAGCCAGCCTTGCAGACCAGTTCCATCAATTTGAGCGCCGTTGCTGAGGTATGTTCGGCAGGTTTCATGACGAGCGTGCAACCCGCAGCGAGCGCCGGGGCGGCCTTGAGTGAAAACAAGAATAGAGGGGCGTTCCAGGGCACGATCCCAACACAGACGCCGAGCGGCTCATGGCGCGAGAAACTTAGCGCATTTTTGTCACAGGGATGGACCGCCCCTTCAATCTTATCCGCCAGCCCGGCATAATAGTGGTACCATCGCGGTATGTAGCGGATTTGATGGCGCATTTCGGCCAGTAGTCGGCCATTATCCCGTACTTCGATTTCGGCGAGCTCGTCTGCATGTTCTTCGATCAGTTCGGCAAAGCGCTGAATGATCCGACCTCGTAAACTGGGATGCATAGACCGCCAAGGGCCCTCAGTAAACGCTTTGTGTGCCGCCAGAATTGCGCGATCAGCATCTTCCGCGTTGCCGCGGGGAACCAGTGCCCAGGGCTTTGCGGTAAAGGGATTGACTGTTTCAATATATTCTCCAGATGCCGGGGCAACCCATTCACCATTGATATACATTTGAAGCTTCGGAAGGTCCTCAGTCGACATAATTCCTCCTGATTTACGGTCACACACGCCAGTATAATCACTGATTGACACGCCATCTGACCAAATTCTGCTTTTTACGATATTGTTATATATGGGAAATGATATCAGTATTAATGTCAATAGAAAAAGTTACTCGTTGAAAACGCGAATTTACGCGAATTCGAGCGTGGAAAAAGGCAGGAGAATCCGGAAAAGCGTGAGGCCGAGCAGGCGAGATGCGGGTGAAATGGACCATCGACCGAAATTTATGTCTTGATTATGATATCATAATAGGAGAAGTCTGATAGTAGTTATGGCGATTTGGTGAGCGTATCTCCGTGAATTCAGACCCGCATCTTTACGAAAAAATTAAAAACGAGATCGATCGGCGCATCGAAAAACAGATATGGCCCGTCAATTTTCAGGTGCCTTCTGAATGTGAACTCGCTGCCGAATTTGACGCTTCGCGACCGACAGTGCGTCGCGCGCTGCGAGAACTCCAGGTCGCAGGTGCAATCATGCGTGTTCCACGTCGGGGTACTTTTGTGCTCGGACCACGGACCCAATGCGCAGTCTTCAATCTCGTCGATATTGGCGAGGAGATCATTGGTTCAGGTGGGGCGCACACCTGCCAAATTCTGGTCCATACGACGCTTGCAGAAGATGACCCTGCGAGAAATTTGCTGCATTTGGCTGCAAAGGAACCAATTTTTTATAGCCGTATTCTGCATCTTGAGGACGGAACGCCTATTCAGCTCGAAGAGCGCTACGTCAACAGCGCGGAAGCTCCCACATACGCAGAACAGGACTTTAGCGTTCGCGGTCCGGACATGTGGCTACAACGCGCCACAGAGATAACCTCAGTTGAAAATACAATACGCGCGATCAGAGCAGATGATGATGTTCGGCAATTATTGCAAATCGATTGCAATCAGCCCTGCCTGCTTCTGGATCGTTCAACATGGCGCGATGGCATTCCAGTCACTCGTAGTCGTTTTATCTATCCTGGTGATCGCTATCGACTGCGTTCTGCTCATGAAGCTCGAACCCATCGATTAGGCCTGATGTCCAGTTTTAGTAGTGTCCGCTAAAATACACAAGGGAACTGTAAATGAGAGATTTTATTAGCCTACTCAAAGAGCGCGGTGAATTGCTCGTCGTCGATCGCGAGATCGATCCGGCCCACGAGCTCGCTGCCGTCACACAGCTTGCGCAAAAGAAATGGGAAAAGCCCGTAATGTTCACAAACGTGAAAGGCACGCGGTTTCCGGTCGTCAGTAATATTTACAGCACACGTGAGAGAATAGCCGAAGTTATAGGTATTGATGCGGGCGATTTTTGCAGACAATGGAGCAGACTCGCATCGTTGGGTGCGTCGGAGATGGCGCATCCATTGCGGCTTGCAGCAGACGAAGAACTACCCGAATATGAAGATGTAAAATTATCGGATTTACCACTGATCACCTATTCGGATCGCGATGGTGCGCCTTACTTCACATCCGCGATGTTTATTGCGCGCGACCCTGAAACGGGAGTGGGCAACCTTTCCTATCACCGGTCCATGTATATTAGTGATAATGAGCTTCGCTGCAGGCTGGCACCTAGACACCACCTCACGATCTATCATGAGAAGGCCGAAAAGCTTGGAAAGCCATTGGAGGCGGCAATGTTGATCGGGACGCCATCTGCGGCATTCCTGACTGCGGCAGCGCCCTTGCCCTACGACGTTGACGAGCTGGAAGTTGCTGCGCGACTGCGTGGAAAGCCTATTCCAATGCGAAAATGCAAACATATTGACTTGGAGGTCCCGGCCGAAACGGAAGTGGTCATTGAAGGGCGCTTTTTGCCAAATGAGCGTCGGCCAGAAGGACCGTTTGGCGAGTTCATGGGATATTATGTTCCGGTGGGGCCAAATGCCGTTTTTGAAGTTCTCGCGGTGACTGTGCGCAAAGACGCCATGTTTCATTCTATCTTATGCGGCTCACCCGAAGAGGTCTTGACGCTTGAACTGTCCGTTTCAGCAAACATCTTCCAGAGACTGAGTGCGGCGTTGCCAGGAATAGTGAATGTCACTTGCCAACCCTTCGTCAATCACGCAATTATTCAGATTGAACCACAGTTCGAGGGGCATGCGCGTCAAGTCATGCTTGCTGCAATTGGCGCTGAGCCGATTTGGTCCAAGCAGATCACAGTCGTGGATAGGGATATCGACATTTACGATATGGATGACGTTCAATGGGCGATCCTGACGCGATGCCGTCCAGACAAGGATATGCTGATCATACCCGAAACACCTTCCTTCTATCGGGATGAGCAAAAGGATCATTGGGGACGCCTGCTTGTTGATGCGACCAAGCCCTGGGGGCGTGAGGCCGAGTTTGAACGTAAGCGGCTGCGTCTTGGGGATAAGGTAAAGGCTAGCGACTGGTTCAAGGGAGCTTAAAATCATGGCCCCGGCTCGCATAATCATTGGTATATCGGGCGCCTCCGGCGCCCTTTACGGAGTAAACGCACTCCGGCTTGCACGCGCATCCGGTGTCGAGACGCATCTAGTGGTCTCACGCGCGGCGCTACTTACGCTTCATCAGGAGATGGGAATTCAAAAATCTGATCTTACTAGTATGGCTGACATCGTGCATTCGGCATCGGATGTGGGTGCATCAATAGCTTCGGGATCATTTAAAACGATGGGCATGCTGATCGCACCATGTTCGGTCAAAACGCTTTCCGAGATTGCAAGCGGAGTGACGTCGACTTTGATGAGCAGAGCCGCCGATGTGATCCTTAAAGAACGACGGCGACTTGTACTTATGCTCAGGGAAACGCCACTCCATCTCGGCCATCTAAAATCAATGACTGCGGTAACCGAGATGGGTGCAATCGTTATGCCACCGGTGCCTGCATTTTATTCACATCCCGCTTCAATCGATGAAATGGTTAATCACTCTGTCGGCCGCGCGCTAGACTTGTTTGACATTGAGACTGGGGTCGTAAAACGGTGGCAAGGATTAAAGGCTCAGACCGATCAATGAAGGTCAACCGGCCGCGACGGGCCATCCGAAACTCATCTACCTAGCATCACCGGATATCACGGGGGATATGATGAAGCACAGTGAAGTCACATCGGGGCTTTGGTCATTCATGATCACGTTCTACACCCTGCCCGGAGCAGCGGAAACATTGCTTTCGTTGCAGGATGAGTATGATGTCGATGTGGTTTTGCTACTGGCGGTGCTCTATGCTGTGTCAACAGGAACCCGTCTCAGCGCTGGAGACATAATGAGCATCGATGCGGAGATAATGCGCTTTAGAGAAACTGCAATTATTCCTCTGCGCACTATTAGAACGCGTTTAAAATTGCTCCCTGAATTCCCAGCCGACAGCTCTGTGGTGGCACTCAGGAAAAAGGTGAAGCGACTGGAGCTGGAAGCTGAAAAAATTGAAGCTTTAGCGATCGCGCAGCTGTTAAAAAAGTACCAAGTTACAGAAGAGCCGATTACCGATCACGGAGTTGATAGTACGATCGCGGCCTTCTTTCAATTCATCGGGTATAGAAGCCCAGGCAACGAAGCTGCTCCGCTTGACGCCACCATGCAACCTTTGAAGAATTATCTAAGGGACATGAACGCACTCTGCGCGCACCGGCCGCTGTGAAAGTTGCTGAAAGCAGCTATTCATTTAGTCGAAAAATTGCCTTTTGGGGGTACGGTTTGCATAGATGCGTGTCTTCACCTTGCCGTGAGGATTGAAAAGCTTTTGTATTGCGTATTTTGCAGAATGTTAGCAATTTTGTCCCCAGATTTCAGCTGTTTATGAAATTTGTTTCACAAGTAGAAACGCTTACTTGCTGAGCGTCCCAAAAAGTATTAGCAAAAAGCTGCGTTTATATTCTTTTGAAAGAGAAAACCACATGAAGCGTCTGATCTTAACTGCGATTTTTACTGGTGTCACTTTAACGGCATCAATGGCTCAGCAGCCGACTCCTGAACAGATGGAAATGGCGTATAACGCTGCGCGAAACCAAGCTGGTGTCCTCAAGTACTGTGAGGAAAAAGGTCATATCGACGGCAGTGCGTCCGAGGTTCAAACCAAGTTGCTAGCTCTTGTACCGGCCCCTGCGGACGTTTCAAAAGGTGACGCGGCTGAAGAAGTCGGAAAGCAGGGCAAGGTCGCGGTCATGGGTATGGAACAAGACATCGCGACAGCCGCAAAAGCACAAGGCATTGACGAAGCTAAACTTTGCGAAACAATGGCAAGCGCACTTAAGCAGGCCGCAGCGAACCTTCCGCAATAAAACTTCTTCAAGCGCATTTACTTTATCGATATTCTGCAGCCCGTTTAGCCGAAATGCTGTACGGGCTGTAAGCATTTTTGCGCCTGAATCCGCGGCGAACAGGCGACTTTGGTGCTCGCCGCTCGTGACAAAGCTAAGAAGTGCCTCGGTCGGAAAGCCCGTTCGGATCAACTTAAGCTGAAGGGCAAGCCAACAATAGATATTAAAGCGGGACGAGCGGCAAAGCTTTTGCTCATTCGCTACAGCTAACTCACAGTATTAAGTCCGCAAAGGTGGGTAACATAACAAAAATGAATCCGTCGCAAACAATCGATTCATAAAACTCGTTAGACCTGATTGGAGGATTGGTAGATCCTCCGATTATGTCAAATTCAATGAATTTCTGCTTTCGAAAAATCGTTCCAGAAAGAAACATGAAGCGTTATTACTCAATCACGCTCACAAAGACGCTTTTTGACGAGTGGTGCATCGTTTGCATTTGGGGTCGATTGGGGGGTGGCGGACAAAGCCGCCAATACACCTTCAAATTTGAGCATGAGGCACGCTTCCTACTCGAAAGGCTCGTCAAACGGCGCTACACGCGCCAATATCATCTGGCATGACTGAGTGTTAGTCAAAAGCGCATCCATTGATCTCATCGAGCAACAATTTAGCACGTCCATGAGTGGTGCTTTCTGAATACCCACCCAGTGAGCAATAAAGCGATAATTATCGCTAATGTGACCATTCCGACAGCGCCGTCGGAAGAAGAAAGAAACCATGTGAGCGCAGGGTGGTCACTCGTGGTGGTTTGATCAAACATATACCAGCGATTAGTGTTGCGCCCTCCGCTTCCTGAGCGAACAACTGAGCCGCCAATGAGGGCTGCCAGCCAGGGCCGTATGAGAGCGTTGAGAATGACGCAAAATATTAACGGGAAAATGACAACAAGCTTGTTAAAGGACGGACGCAGCTTCTTCGCCTTTGACCAGACTGAATGTGCGACTGCTGTTAATTGCTGGTGCGATTGCTTCATTTTAACGACCATCGACCTTTAAAGGGATCACACACTCTACAACCTTGCCTGGACCATTGACGCTTCGAACGCTTCCGCCCAGCCGATGGCAATCTGAATAGGGCCACAACGACAAAGGCAATACCGAACCGATCAGCCAACCCACGAATAGTGGGGCAACCAATAATGAAACTCTCTTGATCATATTGAGATGATAGACCGCGGAAGAACAAGCTGCAGCTATTTTTTTGCTTTCTTGTAATGCTGGTTTTGCTATTTACCAAGCCGTCCCGGCAAAGCCTGTTGGCTCAATTCTCTCTGAGAGTTTGGCTTCTAAAGCCTCCACATTTGCATTTGAGAGGGCGTTGACTTTTGTCAGTATCGATGACTATTGTCAAAACACTTAACGAAAGAGCCTCAATGCCTGTCCGACCGAATGATCAGATCATCCACAAGGCCGCCTGGCTTTATTACACACACGGGCTGCGGCAAGACGAAGTGGCCCAGCGCCTTGAAATATCCCGTGCGTCGATTGCGATGTATCTTCGTAAGGCACGCGATATGGGAATTGTCACGATTTCGACCTCGTCGGAGTTGTTTTCCGACGACGTCCTGGCGCGAGAACTGGAAGATGCGACAGGCCTGACCACCGCTTGGCTCGTGCCAGAAGATCGTCAAGCTATGGATCCAACGGCTGAAATGCCTGTCGTGGCTGCGGCCGTTTTCCTAGAACTCCTCAATAAGGGCGACAGGGTAGGGGTGGCATGGGGCCGAACGGTCTACCACATTGCCGATGTCATGCCTTTCGCGGATCTTAGTGGTGTTACAGTTGTTCAGCTTTGCGGAAATCTCGGCGCACCTTATTCTTACCGCCCTGACCAATGCACCACAGAAATTGCGCGTCGGCTCAATGCGGAAGGTCTGAATTTTTATGCGCCGCTTGTACTTTCATCAGAGCGCTTAGCCGATGAATTGCGAAGTGAACCGGTTATCAAGGAGCAACTCGCGGCAATATCGGATTGTAATCTGGCGCTATTTTCCGTCGGTGGGATCGAAGACGACAGTCATCTCGTCAAATGTGGCGCGCTTTCTGCTGACGACATGCAGGCTATGGGAAAGAAAGGCGCGGCAGGAGTCATCGCCGGCCAGCTGATTGATCAGGATGGTAATTGGCTGGATTGCAATCATAACCGACGCTGCATTTCTGCCGACCTCGACTCCATACGTGCAATTAAAAAGCGCATGCTCGTCGTGCAAGAAGACAACAAATTTGAACCGCTCGTGGCCGCGTTGAAGGGCCGATTTGCCTCGCACTTGGTGATCACGACCTCTATGGCGCGTCGTATTCTGGAACGCTGGAGCAAGGATGGCGTGGACAAAGGTGCCTCAAGGGAGGGTTGAGCTGGCAATCTCTTGGTCCGGGATGCGGTCGGGCCAGTTTATTGAGACGCTAGCCAAGAATGGAAAATCTCTGGTGCGATGGCGAGACGGAAATTCTTCTCCGAAGATGCAAAAGAAAATGAGTGTTAGCCGCGATCTCGCGCTGCTGTGAAACCAGCGTGGGATTTCCCAACCAAGCGATAGACGATGCGCTGCCTCGCCAGAATGTTGAATTGAACTTCATTGCCGATCCGGCTGCTGCATCGAACAGTGTTGTTGTGCAACGCTTCCAAGCAGACGTTCAATCCCGGCGCTAAGTTCGCTTCCTACGGCGTGCCTGACGCCGCAATGCTCTTTCGCTCAAGTTGGGGGCGGAACAAGATTAGTTCAAAATCGTACGTTTAGGTCAAACGAACAATGCACTTCACGCGGCACGTAGCATTCGGCCGGTGCGCCGCAACGGCCTGAAGCCGTCTGTCATTTGCTGTTCTGCATCCCAAGAATAGATCCCGGTGAGGTTTATGTGTTCCCAACTGAGTGGCGAGACATGTTTCAATAACTCGTCTGGAATATTCCGGCCTTGTTGCCGCAAATGTGCAGTGGCGCGACTAAGATAGACGGTATTCCAGTAAACAATAGCACTGACGACCAGATTGAGGCCGGAGGCCCGGAATGCCTGGCTGTCGTAGGAGCGATCACGGATTTCACCCCGCTCGTGGAAGAAGACGGCGCGTTTCAGCTTGTGGGCAGCTTCGCCCTTGTTGAGACCAGCCTGACAACGTCGGCGCAGCGCCGAGCTGGAATACCACTCGATCATGAACAGTGTGCGCTCAATACGGCCAAGTTCACGCAAAGCTTTTGCGAGTTCGCTGGATTTCGAGGAAGCAGAGAACCTTTTCAGGATTGTTGATGGCGCAACTGTGCCTGTTGTGATCGATGCGGCCAGACGTAGAAGGTCATCCCAATGTTCGAGAATGAGCGCGGTATTGATCTGTGCGCCGATATGGCTGTCCAGCGCCGGATAGGCGTCGGCTTTCTCGAATGTGTGCAATTTCCGGTCCTTGATGTTTCGAAGTCGCGGCGCAAAACGCTTGCCGATCAGGGCGAAGAGCGCAAAGACATGATCGCTCGCGCCACCGGTATCGGTAAAGTGCTCCTCGATCTCCAGAATCGTGTCGTGATCGAACAGACCATCGAGGACATAGACGGCCTCGCTCTCAGTTGGGCTGATTGGCAATATGCCGAAGTATCCGTACTGATCTGAGAGATGGCTGTAGAATTTCGAGCCCGGCTCACTGCCGTAATGCAGATTGATGTCACCACGTTTTGCAGCCCGGTCGCTGGCACGGAAGAACTGTCCATCGGACGAGGCAGTCGTTCCATCTCCCCAAAGCAGCGAATGCGGATGGCGCGCATGAGCGTCTGTTACACAGGCCTGCGCGGCCCTGTAGGTTTCGGATCGGGCGTGAAAGGTGCGCATCCATCCGATCTGGTGGGCACTGATCCCCTTCGACGCTCCTGCCATGCGTTTTGGTCCCAGATTTATGCCGTCCGCCAGAACGCCGGCGAGCATAGCGGAGATGTTTTGCGGAGCATCTCCCGTCCGGACATGCGTGAACTGGTCGGCAAATCCGGTCCAGTCATGTATTTCCCTGAGAAGGTCGGGCACTTCGATCAGCGGATACATTTCGCTGATTTCGACGTTCAGTTCATCGGCTGCAGCGGGAATATCGCTCGCACGTGGCGTCACGATCAGTGTTCCGGCATCCAGCCTGACGCCATCGAGCTTTCCATTGCGAGCGCGATAAACCAGGCGCTTGAGATTAAAGTCCATCATCTGCCTGACTTCCGCAAGCCATGCAGCACCATCGCCCTGAACTCCAAGACCGAGTTTGCCTTCATCTTTCATGGCGACAAAAGCAGGCTTAGGCATGAGATGTTCGTCAATCGGCCGGAACGATCGTCTACCATCAACCCAGACATCCCCCGAGCGTAGCCGATCGCGCAAATGGGCCAGAGTTGCAATTTCGTAAAGCCGCCGATCCGGCTTTCCGCAATCAAAGATGAGCTTTTTCTCCGACGAACCGAGATGACCGACCGGCACGCGATCAGGCAGAACGCGCTTCCCTTCCGCATAAAGCCCTCTGGCAACGTTTGAAGTCAGCAGAATAGCGTGTTCCTTATTCGTTCGACCTAAACGTACGATTTTGAACTAATCTTGTTACGACCCCTCTTTGTCCGCATAATTTACGAGTTGATGCCAATCTGACATTGTATGCCTCAAGCATATTTCCCCGATATATAATTAATATGCTGGCTAAATATTAGGTATTAATATTTGCAGTGCCATCAAGTATTAATCACGTATTGGTAAGCATGACTTGATCAATAATAGAGGATCTTTACCATACGCTGACCTAAGTAGTGGGGATATAATTGATGGGCTTCAGAATATTGGCTATGCTGTTTGGTTTGAGCGTGATCGGTACATATGATGCTGTTGCGGATGAGCATTATCCGTGCAAGCCTGCACCGGATATCAACAAGGCCTGGTACAAGATCCAGAAAATGGACAAGACCTATAAGGTCCGGCGTTACCTTGGTCCGCATACATTGGATATCCCTTACGGTTACTTCACGGGTCGGCAGACACCAGAGGAAGTGAACTGCTATCCAAAAATGAGCAGTCTCGAATTCGCCTTCTGGCTACCCGATTTGCGGTCACCACAAAAAGACATGTGGTATGACGCGAACTTTCGACCAAGGGAGGAAGGGCGCGAAGCGCCTGGGCCGCATGACTATGTGGTCAATGTACTCAGTCTGAGCTTTATCGATACGGCTAAGGGTAAGTCAGAAACCCCTTCGAAGGGGTTTTCAAACATCGTTGCCTTATTTGACAAGCCGTTTCGTATCGAAAGAAAATACGATCTCCTCCATGTCTTACCCGAAGAGAATGCAAGCGCTTTCGACTATTATGCCGATCTTTCTCAACCCGATTACAAAATCTTTCTGAGCTGCTCTTCTCCCCAAGAGGTCGAGAATCCCAGTTGTAAGGCACACCTCTACCTTACCGATAGGCAGTTGGAGGCGTTGCTCTTAATGCCTGTCGATGCGTTACCCGAATGGCAGAAGGTCAAAGACAGCGTTCGCTCATTGGTCGAACAATGGCGGGTCAAGTAATAATATTACGCATTCTCGATTTATTGAATTTTGAGCACGGAGTAGTTTTTATATGTCTGGCGAATTCCAACTCAATCCTGAGCAGCTTAGAAAGCTTAAAGAAATCACGAATGAAGGCACAGGGAACTTTGCGGACGGATATGATTATATGCGCCAGCAAATCCAGTCCTTCCTTGACTCACCTGAAAATGCACACGCATCAGATAGACAGGCTTTAGAGAATACCAATTATTGGCTGGAGAAGGCTGCGGAAATCAACCGTAATGATCCTAACAGTGAGGCTAATCTGTTCATTCGCGATATCACGAGCAGTGGGCTATTGTTTGACGGCAAAAATGCAGATCCAAGCAGAGTACAGGAAAACTCGGATCTAATAGCCACTAAAGTTCTTCAGGACGTACTGAATAATAACCGTGTACCTGGGGTAGGTGACTTGCTGAGCAAAGATGTTAACACAGCGTTGAGTGATGGCAGTCAAACGCTGGCTGGTTGGGGTGGAGCATTTTATTACTGGGATATGCCAATGTCGGGCAAGCCCGGTGATACGGTGGGTAGGCGAATAATGCAAAACCCTATCGAATATGAGAAATTTCTTGCCTTAACCACGAAGGCTGCGATGGATACCATGACGCGCCTCGGGGCGGCACTAGACGTAGCGACCAGTGAAGGCATCAAACTGTTGGACGCTACTATTGCTGACTATTCGACACGATTATCGGAAGCCGAGCGTCGCGTTGACGAATTGGAACAGCAGTTCATTAAAGCTCAAAAACGTCGTCAGGCGATGAAAATCGAAAGTCCAATTGATGGTATCGTGCAACTGTCATCCATTACCACAGTGGGCCAGGTTGTAACTGCTGGAGCTGAACTGATGCGCGTCGTGCCGAAGAATAATCAGATCGAAATCGAAGCCTATCTGCCAAATCGTGATGCAGGTTTTGTGAAGGCCGGGCAGCATGCTGTTATCAAGATTGAGGCTTATCCTTTTACACGCTTTGGCGTAATCGAAGGCACAGTGACCAACGTCGCAACTGATGCAATTCCAGAACCGGACGCGCAGCAACTTGAATCAACCGCTGCGCGCGAACCTCAGTCTTTTGTTCCGACAGGCAATGTTCAGCGCATGCAGAACTTGGTGTTTCCGATCACCGTCATTCCCGATCAGACAACAATCGCGGTCAATGGGCGGCCAATGCCATTGACACCTGGCATGGCCGTCACCGTTGAAGTGAAAACAGGCAAGCGCCGTATCCTCGAATATCTCTTCTCACCGCTCGTAGAGATCACATCGCAAGCCATGCATGAATTTTAGAGATACGATTCATTTTTCAATTGAACAAAATTATAATCTAATTCGCGAGGGATAATCATGCTGATAGGCAATCTAATAAGAACAGTTATGTTTTTGTTTATAGTTATTACGGCTCAAACCGTCAAAGCTAGCGAGCTAAATGAGTTAGACCTTAAAATTGTTGATGTCGTAAATCGCTATTCAGCTGCTACGAAAGCTGTCAAACTTTGCGGTCGATATATTTTCAACAATAAAGCTCAGGAAAAAATATTCATAAGTAATAGTAATTTGTCAAAGATTTATGCTTCACGCATCTTTCTGAAGCAATTCCCAACATCGTCCCAAAGTGCGCTTACCGTAAAAGCCGAAGAAATGGATAGGAAATTAGAAACAGCAATCAATCGCTTTTATACTGAGGAGGGCTGTTCACACAGACTTATTAAAAAATTCATTGAATGGTTCGATAACTTGCGGCAGGCACCTCTAGCCCCTTATCCAAAGCCAGATATTTCGGATAAAGAATTCGAGGAGATGGGAATGCGGTGGATAATTTTGAACGATCAATTGTGACTGATGATTGCGAAATTGACAACTTAAGGGGCGGTTCAGGCTTATAGCGTAGAGTCCTACCGCATAAACAATACGAAACTGGATTTTATTGCTGCGGCTGGCGTATTCTTGCCTGAACATGATGATCACCCCATTTCCACTCGGGTTTTTCCCATTTAGGAACACCAAGCATCACGCTGGCAAGGGCTTCGTTAAAATCCATGAGTTTGTGAAAAGCACCACGGCCGAAGTGAAGCTGGGGGCGGTCCATCGGATATTTGTCTTTGGAATCCAGCACAACCCACAGCGGTAATATTTCGGGACAACCACCCAAAAAATAACCATCGGTTCAGCTCGCCATCTCCAGCACCGTGCACAGGTTACATCAGTTGACCACCCTCGTGAAACCGGGGTAATTTAAATGCGTCCGGAAAACCTAAATCGCTCATGAGAGCGTACGATTTTCTGCAAATCTTGTTCCGACCCCAGTTAGTATGCTTTGGAATACGGCACAGAAAACATCCGCGTCAATGCTGTCATGGCAGATCATATCCGTTCGGGCTTACACAGCGATGATATAATTGTCAATTGGGCAGCAGCTCGGGGTCTATCTGTGAAGGAATACTTGGCGGATTTATTTGGGGGCAATATTGCGGTTACAAGACGCTGATTGTTGGGTCGGATCTCTTGTAAGCTAAAAAGGGCGGCCCACTGGTCGCCCTTCTTCAATTTGTTATGCTACGTCAGGGCTTTGGCATCCATGCAGGCATCGCTACCTCTGCATGCGAGAACTGTGGCAACTTCGCACCCAGTTCCTCCATATTCTTGATATCCTGATCGTTCAGGTCTTTCTGGGTAATGAGCGTCGGCGGGACGATGACCTGTTTTCCAGGATTTTCACCGGCCAAAAGCATAGCGAGTGACCGGACGGATACTTGTCCGACCACAGCCGGATTGGTTGCAGCGGTTGCGACCCATGCAGAGCCGGATTCACGCATTGCTGCGATATCGGAGGTCGAGATATCGGCCGAATAGATCTTCACATCGCCAGACATGCCGGCTTCATCTACGGCAATTTTAACGCCCTTTGCGAACTCGTCGTAAGGAGCAAACATTACGGTAATGTCCGGGTTGGCAGATATTACAGAACGTGCCTGATTTGCGACCGAATTGGCAATTGGATTATCCATGGTACCGAACTGAGCGGCTTCCTTGATACCGGAGTATTTCGTTTTGAATTCTTTCCAGGTCTCGTCACGCCGATCAAGTGGAGCTATGCCTGCCACATACACGTAGCCAGCTTTGAAACTCTCGCCATTGTCCTTGATTGCCTGTTCAAGAGCAAGGCGAGCTAGGTCACGATCCGACTGCTCGACCTGCGGAATTTTTTCATTCTCGACATTAACATCGAATGCGACAACCTTAATACCTGCATCAACTGCGCGCTTGGCCGCTTCCTTCATCGATTCTGTAAGGCCATGCTGGATAATGATGCCGTTAACACCCAGCGCAATGGCCTGATCCACCATGTCTGCCTGCAATGCCGCGTCTTGGCGGCTGTCAAACACTTGAAGCTGGACACCCAAGGCTTTTGACTGCGCTTCGACGCCTGCAAGATAAGACTGGAAGAAGTCGCCAGTCGAAAGATAGCGCACGAGTGCGATCTTCACATCACCCGGCTTGTCGAAAGGCTTCGGCATATCGGCGCCAATCGATGGCGCAACAAATGTTGCCGCGGCCATTAATCCGAGCGTAAGCGTGCCCAAGGTTCTGCGTGTGAAATTCATCTCAGTCTCCTCCACTGATCAATATTGGTAGCGCGCTGAAGGTTCCCGCTTCAGCGTTTGCCTCTTTTCGAGAGCGCAAAAGTAAAAATCAAGGCGATGACAAGTACGCCGCCTTTGACAAAATCCTGTGTGTAGTAGGGCGCATTCATCATCGTCAGACCCTGCAGAAGGATGCCAACGAAAAGGGCTCCAATGGCAGTGCCGAAAGCATTCGGCTTGGCCGCGCCCAACACGGCAAAGCCAATAAGCGCTGCAGCGACAGCATCAAGAAGCAGATTGTTGCCCGAAGCTATATCCCCACGTCCGAGCCGAGCAGCAAGAAGAATGCCGCCGATAGAAGCGAAGACGCCCGAGATAATATAGGCTGAAATCTTATAAGCATTGACCGGAGCGCCAGCGAGGCTTGCCGCGCGCTCATTGGAGCCAACGGCATACATCATGCGACCGAAACGCGTGTATTCGAGGAAGAACCAAATTACGATGGCAAGCACGATTAGCACCACCACCGAAACCGGTACGAGATTAGGCAGGATGAAATCAAAGCGGTGGCGGCCGAGAGCCAAAAAAGCTGGGCTGAAAGCACCGGTTGCCGTAGAACCGTCGGGCAAAGTCATTCCTGTGGCAATGGAACGCCCCTCAGTAGGAATGCGCTGCAAGCCGAGCAACAGAAACATCATACCAAGCGTTGCCAGAAGATCCGGAACGCGCATGTAGACAATGATGATGCCGTTAATCAGACCGACGATTACCCCCACTGCAAGACAAACAAGCGTTGCGGTCAGTGCGTCCCCACCCATCACCACCATGACGTAAGACGAAGCCATCATGGCAGTCGTAGCAACCGAGCCTATGGAAAGATCGAAACCACCAACGACGAGTGTCGCTGTGACTCCCAAGGCAAGGATGCCAGTGATCGAAACAGATTGCAGAATAAAGACCGCACTCTGGGGCGAAGCAAAGCCGCCGGTGACGAGCGAGAAATAAAGGACGAGACCGGCGAGCAGTACAAGGAATCCGTATTTGATCGCCGTTTCTCGGAGGTTGAAAGCCGTTGGCGGAACCGGGCCGGTCGTGTTGGATGTTGTTGGTTCACTTATCATCATGCGCTGACCTGTTGATGGAATTTCCCGGCAATCTGATTGAGCATCCGCTCGACATCGATCTCGGCATTGCGATGGGCGCCGACGATGGTCTGTTCCGACATCACCAGGATGCGGTCGGCGACTTCGAAGGCTTCGTCAAGTTCTGTTAGAAAGAGTATCGTCGTGCGCCCCACCGCCGAAGCACGCAGCTTTTCTCCGATTTCTCGACGCGCGGCGATATCGACACCTTGGAAAGGTTCGTCAAGAATTAGCACGCGCGAGGGCTCCGAGAGCCAACGACCAACCATGACTTTCTGCTGATTGCCACCCGACAGCGTTTGCATGTCATCACGCTCACTGCGGCAGACCACACCAAGCGACGCGATCTGCTCACGTGCCGTTTTTCTCTCTGCGCGTCGGCGGGCGACGCCAAAAGTCGATAGCCGCCGCAAAAACGGCAAACTAATATTCTCATAGATGTTAAAATCCGGCACTATGCCGCTGATCGCACGGTCCTTGGCGACGAGAAAAACACCCCGAGCAATAGCCTGAGCTGTTGTCATCGGCGAATAGCGTGCACCATCCAGCGTCATTACGCCTGCTGCAGGCGCACGCGCGCCAAACATGGTTTCTGCAAGCGCGCTCTTGCCCACGCCCACAAGCCCAGTGACAGCAACGGTCTCGCCATCGCCAAGATCGAAATCAAACGGCTGCGATTGTTCGGAAAGCTTGAGGCCACGAACACTCAAGATTGGTGGCCCCGCGTCACGCACAGCAACTGCCCCCGCAGACACCTTTCGACCGAGCATTGCGTTTACCGCACCTTCATAGTCAAGGTCTGGCCCCTCGAAACGGCCTGTTATCCGACCGTCACGCAGCGACACAATGCTGTCTGCAAGCCGGCGGATATCCGACATGCGGTGAGAAATATAGAGAATTGCGACACCACGGGCCTTCAACCGGTCCACAAGGTCGAATAATCTTTCTGCTTCGGTGCTCGAAAGCGAGGATGTCGGCTCGTCGAGGATCAGCACTTTGGGTTCATGCGCCATTGCACGCGCGATCGCAACCATCTGGCGATCCGCTAGTGTTAGCTCATTGATTTTAGCAGATAGATTGATCCCCAACCCCATGCGTGCTGCGACTGCGGCCGCTTCACGACGCACTCGACGAGGATTGAAGAATAGTCGCGCACCGCGTCCATTCAATCGGTCCAGCGTGAGGTTGGTTGCAACATCAAGATCGGTAACTACGCCGTCATTAATGTTCTGGTGTACCGTGACAACCCCGGCGCGGATCGCCTCGGCGGGGGTTGCCGGCTCAAAGGCAGCGCCAGCCAAAGTGATCATTCCACCACCGCGCTTGAAGACTCCCGATAGAATCCGGACGAGCGTCGATTTACCGGCACCGTTGGCGCCCATCAAAATTGTCACTGCACCGGCTTTGAGGTCGAGGTCTACTCCTTGCAGCACCTGCACCGGCCCGAAGGATTTGCGCACCCCCTCAATGCGAAACACTGGCTGTTCGCTCATAAAGTCCTCCCATTGGAACCACGTTAGGATAGGCAGTCGGCAAATGTCAAGGCCATTGACATTTGACAGAATGATGCCTTAGCTGTCGGAAAGTCGGTATGGGGATGCGGAGTGGAGGCGCCCCATGCGCAGGAGGAAAATATCATGGACAGCCACGTCTTTGAGGCGCTGACTACAAATACATTGCCGATCCGATTGGGTAGCAATGTCGCCCTGAAAGCAAAGGTTGGGGAAGAAAGCTCCCTCTGGACCATCAAGGAGGTTGGGGATGGCAATCTAAATCTGGTTTTTATCGTGACCGGCGAGAAGGGGGCCGCGATTGTAAAACAGGCGCTGCCCTACGTCCGCCTCGTCGGAGAAAGCTGGCCGCTGCCGCTCAAGCGCTCATTCTTCGAGTATCATGCGTTGAAGCGACAGAGTGAACGCGATCCGGGTATGGTGCCTGAAATCCTCCACTTCGATGAAGTGCAGGCCATCATTGTCATGGAATTCCTGACCCCCCACATTATTCTGCGACGTGCGTTGATTGACGGCCAGGAGCTCTCTAAAATTGGTCGCGACCTTGGCCTGTTTGTTGCGCGCACTCTGTTTCGTGGCTCCGATCTTTCTATGTCGACGCGAGAAAAGAAGGCGGATGTAGCCTTGTTCTCCGACAATGTCGAACTCTGCGACATAACTGAAAACCTCGTATTCTCCGATCCTTATTTCGAGGCCAAGCTCAACCATCACACATCACCGCAGCTCGATTCTATTGTTGAACAACTGCGCGCCGACCGTGAACTCAAAGTTGAAGCGCAGCGGTTGAAGCACCTCTTCTCGGCTAAAGCGGAAACACTCTGCCATGGCGATCTGCACACTGGCTCCGTCATGGTGACGAACGACGAGACGCGCGTCATTGATCCGGAGTTTGCATTTTACGGGCCGATCAGTTTTGACGTCGGTATGCTGATTGCAAATTTCTGGATGAGCTATTTTTCGCAGGCTGGCCATGAGGCAGTACCAGGCGCACGCGACAGCATGCGCGCTTACCTCCTCGATACGATTGACACGCTTTGGGAAACCTTTCGCTCAGAATTCGCGACGCTTTGGAGGTCCGAACGTAAAGGGATTCTGTATCAATCCAGTCTCTTTGAAGATCGCCATGATCCGCTTGCCGCCGAGCAGGCGCTCAATATCGTAATCGATGAAATTTGGCATGAAATGTTGGGCTTTGCCGGCGTTGAAACCCACCGTCGTATCCTTGGCCTCGCCCACAATGCGGATTTTGAAACAATCGCCGACCCCGACCGTCGTGCCTCGTGCGAAAGCAAGGCTCTGAAGTTTGGGCGTCATCTCGCCGTCAACCGGCAGCGCATCCATAGCCTGCGGGATATCCGCGAGACGGTGGAACGACTTGAAAAGGAGGTTCTCGCGTGAAAGTTGGGGAACGTCACTACCAGACAATCTGGCTAAATAGGGATGGCCGATCCGTCGACATCATTGATCAGCGCTGGCTGCCACATGAGTTCCGCGTGGTTACGCTCAGGACCGTTGCCGACGTTGCGGTTGCAATCCGGGAAATGTGGGTACGAGGGGCGCCGCTTATCGGGGTTACGGCTGCGTACGGCGTTGCGATCGCAATAGCCGACGATCCGTCGGATACGCATCTTGACGCCATTTGGGAAGAACTCAATGAGACCCGTCCGACCGCAATCAATCTGCGCTGGGCACTCAATGAAATGCGAGAATATCTGCGAACCATTCCAGAGGCGGAACGTGTTGATGCTGCTTATAAGCGCGCTGCAGACATCGCAAAAGAGGATATCGAGCTTAACCGCGCTATCGGCGCAAACGGCCTCGATATCATCCGACAGATCGCTTCAAAGAAAAAGCCTGGTGAAGCTGTAAAAATCCTCACCCACTGCAACGCTGGTTGGCTTGCAACTGTCGATTATGGCACCGCGACCGCGCCAATCTACATGGCGGTTGAGGAGGGAATCCCGGTCCATGTCTATGTTGATGAGACACGACCACGCAACCAGGGGGCTTTTCTGACCGCTTGGGAAATGAACGGACATGGAGTTCCCCACACATTAATCGTTGATAATGCAGGTGGGCACCTTATGCAGCATGGCGATATCGACATGGTCATCGTCGGCACAGACCGTACCACGGCAAACGGCGACGTCTGCAACAAGATAGGGACCTATCTTAAGGCACTCGCAGCACGTGACAACGGCGTGCCTTTCTATGTCGCACTTCCATCGCCGACTATCGATTGGTCGGTACATGACGGCATTAAAGAAATTCCGATTGAGGAGAGGGCCGCAGATGAAGTGAGTTTCGTCCAAGGTCGGGCTGCGGATGGCTCGATTGCAAGTGTCCGCATCTCACCAGAAGGAAGCCCCGCCGCCAATCCTGCCTTTGATGTTACACCCGCCCGCCTCATTACTGGCCTCATCACGGAGCGTGGCATTGCGGCGCCTTCGCCTGAAGGCCTCAAGGCGCTCTTCCCAGAAAGGTGCTGAAAGGATGGTAGCGATAAACCGAGGTCAATCCACGACAGCCAGCCCTCACACTCAGCAATTGGGCTTCTTCCGGCATGGACAGCAGCTTACGGTCATACCAATTTCTTCTGCGGCGTATAGCCTTGTGAAGCGCGATAACTATGAAGCTCACCGATAAACTGCATTCGCTGGGAGGAATTTGTTAGCGGGGCGTTTTCTTGACGTTTCATCTCAAACATCCAGCCCCTCTGGACCGCCGTTTAATGAGATCTGCGCAATGACAACAGCTGATACCGCAGACCGCCGGAATTCGATCATGAATAACTCGCAAAATTCAAGTCTTCCGGCGGTGTTACCCGAGGGTTGTCAGAGATGGATTTGTCAAAATGCACCCCAACCCTGAGCGAAACCTCAATATCGGTATCACCCCGAACGTTTGATGCGACAACCGTATCGGTGCGTACTCCGCGCTTAAAGTTCTAGCTCAGCCGCCTGAAGACATGACGCGGTGGCAATGTTGCCGCAATTCCTCTGTCACAGGAATGGATTGAGCATCCGTGTTCAGCTCAGTGAGAACGACATCTTGTTCGAACTTCGCGAGTTCGATTTCGTCGAGATAGGCTGTGAGATTAACCCTGGCATCCTCAGTAATCGGATCCCAGGAACTTCCGAACTCCTTTTTGCATGCCACTGCATTGACGTAGGTTCTTTCCAGCGCGGCTCTTACATCTGGCTGATTTGCGAGCGCAGTTTGTGTCATGATGCAAATCAGTAAGATGCCTGACATCGTAAGCGTGTTTGTAAAGCTTTCCATTGCACTCCTCAGATAAAATTAAGCTGCAGACCGCCTTAACATGTTATTCAAGGGGCGTTAATCCTCCCCGTGATTTTTGACCCAACCCAATCACATTCTGTAAGAAACGCGTGCTTTCTGTCGTTGATCATCAACAGCATGCGTCTGGAAAACACCTTATCGCTCAAGGAAGTAGCACAATACCGTGACAGCCGGTGGACGCTCAAACTAACCGGGACCGGCATCTTGCAGCGCCAAAGCTGCGCAGGTTGCCTAGCAGCTTACGTCATTCACCCTTTCAGCGCGATAAACGCGTCGCCAGCAAGTTTGCTTTGGCTCACACCCGTATACCCCTTCGCCGTCTTTGTTTAAAAGAGTTCTAATTCATTTTAGTTGCAAGATTGCGTTTGTATTATTACTGCTTGGTGATGCTCTAATCGACCGGGTGAGCTAAGCGCTATTAAGCGAGCGAAGAAGATTAAAATGACCACTGACACAGATGCCAACGACCTGGCAAACAGCCTAATTCTCGCGGAATCTGTATTTTCCGTCGAAACTTCCTCGATAATTGCTTTATGATGAGCCCGTCATTTACCGAAATATTTCTGACGAAGCGCAAATCTTTGCTTTGGAGCGTGATGCGGATCGTCAAGGACCCGCAAACTGCTGAAGACGTTACGCAAGAGGCGTTCATGCGCGTAAGCAAGGCTGCCGAAGGAGGGACTATTGAGCATATTGAAGCATTCCTATTTCAGACTGCAAGGAATCTTGCGTTAAATCAAAAACGCCGAAAAGACCTGCGAGGTCGTGTTGAACGAGACGATATTGCTGCTGCGGACATTGCCAATATCCCTTCAATGACACCATCACAGGAAATGGATCTTCTCCATCGCCAAAGGCTAAATCTCATCAGTGACGCGATCGCTAAGTTGCCGAAACGCACGCAAAATGTCTGGATTTTAAGCCGTATAGAAAAATGGTCCTATCCAAAGATTGCAGAGCACCTCGGTGTTTCGCCGAATACCGTATTTAATGATCTAAAGATGGCACATGCGCATTGTGTAGACGCCTTGGCTAAACTCGATCGCGAATGAGCGTTTCGAGATTCATGCGACGTAAAGCTGCTCATTTACTCAAGGTTTTTGAAATTTTTCTCACAATTTCTGTGAGATGTGAGCATCTTAACTGTCCCCTGTATAGAAGGGGCTACAATATATTTACTGGACTGGACGCTACCTGGTGAAAGAGAAGACAACGGTTAAGGCAACTCATGAGCCGGATTTTTCGCATAAAGATCCGGTGACGGATGCTGCTTTGAACTGGCTTTTTCTGCTTCAAGGGGTGTCTCCCAACAGCCCTGTCAAAGCAGAATTCGAAGCATGGCTGAACAGTTCGCCAGATCATCGGCGAACGTTCGAGCAGGTTTCCAAAGCCTGGGCACTTCCTGAAGCGGACCTGGTAGCTTTCCAATTGGCAAATTGCACCATTTCCAATCAACTTGATAAATCTGGCGCCTCCGCTAGCCCTGTTCACAAAGGCATTCGGCAGCGCCACCGCTTGTCATGGGCAATGGTTACAGCTGCAGCAGTCATTCTGGCAGTCGGTATCTGGCAATATCCTGCTCTCTTGTTGGAATGGCAGGCTGATTACATTACGGCCACTGGTCAAACCGATATCATCGTACTCCCAGATGGCTCAAAACTTACCCTCAACACAGCTTCAGCAGTTAAACTCGATTTCGTGGATAACCACCGTTCAGTTGAGCTGCTGCAAGGAGAAGCTTACTTCGACGTTGTCCCTGATCCGCTGCGTCCGTTCAAAGTGACCGCATCGTTTTCAGAAGTTGTGGTGAAGGGGACAGCGTTTTCTGTACGTAAAGATCTAACCCAGGATATTATCGTACTTGAGCACGGGAAGGTCGAAGTAACTAAAATGCCCGATCGCTTGATGCAGGCAGTACTGTTGCCCGGTGAAAGTATTCGCGCAACTTTAAATGACTTCTCGCCAGTCGTTAAAACCGATACCGGCGAGGCGCTTTCTTGGGTGAGGGGGCAGCTTAGTTTTAAGGACAGGCCCCTCTCTTCAGTGTTAGATGAGTTGAGCCGCTATTATCCTCATTCTATCATTACGCTGAATACCGAACTTGCATCAACGCGTGTAAACGGTCGATATAGGTTGGATAACCCAGAACTGGCAATTAGATCGCTCGTGACGGCTGCGGGCGGATCGGTAAGTCGGATCCCAGGCGGCATTTTAATCCTTCAATAATTTGTCATCTTTTTTTGTGAGATTCTGTTTGCTCGATTGTCCATTGTATATGGGCTGAAAACTAAGGTGATTTAGCCCTCTTGGAACATGAGGGACTGTAATGACGACAAGTGTGAGCAAAAAGCAGGAAATCAAAAGAAATGCGCTGAACAGAAGCATCAGTGCTAAACGATTAGCGCTCGCGCTTGCCAGCTCCGCTGTGTTGTCAATCGGCGTCGTTTTTGCTCCCTCTGCAACATATGCCCAGAATTCAAGCACTAGCCGGACGATGGTGTTTAGTATCCAATCCCAACCGTTGGCTGCAGCTCTATCCGAATTTATGCGTGTAACTGATTGGAATGTTGGCTTTACTTCCCAGTCTGTTGCCGGAAAAAAATCTAATGCCGTTAATGGTTCGATGACGCCTATTCAGGCGTTACGAGCCATGATTTCAGGAACCGGTATTAATGTTGAAACGTCAGGACCCTCAACTGTAGCTCTAGTTGTCGCCTCCGCTGCAAACGTAACGGATGAAGGGTTAGAAGGTACGACTGTCCTTAACACAATTACGGTTGATGGAGAAAGCCCGTGGGGGCCGGTCGCAGGCATCGTCGCGTCGCAAGCTGCGACTGCCACGAAAACTGGAACGTCGATTAGGGACATCCCGCAAGCCATTAATGTCGTAACCCGCGATCAAATGGATAAGCAAGGTGTGGAAAGCATCGTGCAGGCACTCCGCTACACGCCGGGTGTTGTGACGCAATATGGCGACACTGATGTCCGCTACGACTGGTTGACTATCCGTGGCTTTCGTCCTGCGCGTTATCTTGACGGGCTTCGGCTGCCATTTGGGGCGAGGGGATATTCCCAACCACGGGTGGAGCCGTTTGGTCTAGAGCGTGCGGAAGTGCTCAAAGGCCCAGCATCTGTGCTTTACGGGCAAGGCCTGCCCGGAGGTATGCTGAATATGGTCAGCAAGCGGCCGCAAGACGAGGAGATCCGCGAAGTAGAATTGCAATTCGGAAAGGATCAACGTTACCAAACCGCCTTTGATATTGGCGGACGGGCCAATGAAAGCGGATCCGTCCTCTATCGCATGGTCGGTGTTGGACGAATTGCAGATACGCAATACGACTATGTGACTGAACGAAAAGGATATATCGCGCCTTCAATTACGCTCAAACCCGACGAAAGCACCAGTTTCACTTTGCTTGGTCAGTATCAGAAGATCGACTCGAAGGGCGGGGGCGGTGCTCCAGCTCTAACCGCTAACGGTACTCTTTATACTGATACTTATCCCGAACTTCCGCGGAGTGCCTTCCTTGGGGAGCCGGGTTTCGACCGCTATGTGGTTGATCAGGCGATGATTGGGTACGAGTTTAGCCACGATATCAACGCAGATTGGACGATCAAACAGAATGCACGCTACGCCTATGTGAAGTCTGATAGTCAGCGCGTTGCTGCGGTTTGTCTCGCCGGGATGGCGTGTAACCCCGCGGCACTTTATCGTTACGCGTGGGCCTTCCCTGAAACCTCTCGACTTTTCACGCTGGATAATCAGGCAATTGGCAAGTTCTCCACGGGCGCAGCCGACCATACGATGCTGTTCGGTTTAGATTATTCCCTTGAGAAAAGCGAATATGACGAATCTCAGCTAGCAATCATCACTACTCCGTTCAATGTTTATGATCCTGTGTTCGGTAGAACGCCGATCTCGCGACCTCCTACTGCAATGAATATTCGTCAGAACCGTTCTCAGGTAGGTCTCTACGCGCAGGACCAGGTCGAGTGGGAGCGCTTTGTGTTTTCGTTAGGTGGAAGGTATGACTGGGCCAGTACAGAGACGCGTACACGCAATTACACGACAACCGGCTTCAATGAAGCGACGGTTGATCCGAAGGACCGCAAATTCACCTGGCGTGCAGGTGTAGTCTATAATTTCGACAACGGCATGTCGCCATACGCAAGCTATTCGACGTCCTTCAATCCCGAAAATGGCACCGACTACGCTGGCAATCCCTTTCAAGCCACGACCGGTGAACAGTACGAAGTCGGAATCAAATATCAGCCGGTGGGAATGGACAGCTTTGTCACTCTCTCCGCCTATCAACTCACACAGCAGAACGTGCTCACCCCGGATCCACAGCATCTCAACAACAATATACAAACAGGTGAAGTGCGTTTACGCGGCTTGGAACTGGAAGGTAAAGCACAGATCACCAACGGAATTTCGGTGATCGCTTCCTATGCCTATACCGATAGCGATATCACCAAGGATAATGTGAAGAACGGGATCAGCAATCAAGGCAATCGATTGAATTTCGTGCCTGAACACCAGGCATCTCTGTGGCTCGACTATACGGTCCAATCAAGTGATGCCTGGGGTGGTCTTAGCATTGGCGGTGGTGCGCGTTACATGGGACAAACTTATGGTGACACGGCCAATAAACTTGATATTCCGTCCTTCACACTATTTGATGCGGCAATCCGTTACGATTTTGAAAAGGCTGATCCGCAGCTCAAGGGCCTCCAAGCATCTGTGAACGTCAGCAATCTGTTCGACAAGAAATATGTTTCCTCATGTATCGCGGCCACCGGCTGTTACTGGGGTGAAGGCCGGACCGTCTATGGCACTTTGAAGAAGAGCTGGTAGCGCTTTGGTAAATAAACATCGGCCAATGGGATTAACGCGGCGAGATATCATCGCCGCGCTTTGCTGTTCACCATTTGCGGCCCAACAGGCCTTGGCTGGATCAAGTGAAAAGAGAATAGTCGCACTTGACTGGGCCTGGGCTGAATCGGTTCTTGCATTAGGGGTTTTGCCATCAGCCGTCGCGGAGGCGCCTTTGTACCGAGAACGCGTTGTTGCGCCAGTCTTAGCGAATACAGTAACCGATGTCGGCTTAAGAAGTTGGCCGAATATGGAATTGCTTAAATCATTGCGACCGGATCTCATCCTCGCTCAGGCGGGCTACGGTCCATCGCCCGGCCAACTTGAGGCAATCGCGCCGACACTCTCTCTTCCACTTTACACCAATCAAAGAACCCCACTGCGCAATGCACAGGGTGGTTTGGCGGCAATCGCTATCGAATTGCGGCGCGAAACGGAAGCAAAAGCCTATCTCACACACGCTGACGCCACATTTGACAAAATCCGCAATCAGCTTCAGTCTCATGACAATCGCCCATTGCTTCTCATCAAATTCGCTAACGACCGCCTGATCGATATTTATGGTCCAGGTAGCTTGTTTCACGATGTGCTTTTACGTCTGGGTCTCGTTAATAACTGGGAACGAACTGGCAGCCATTGGGGCTTTTCAACGGTAGGCCTTGAGGCGATAGCCTCCTTTACTGATGCACGCGTCGTCATCGTAGAACCAGGACCGCCCGAAGCGCTGTTAAAAAGCGACCTCTGGCAAGCGCTGCCAATGGTCCGCATCAAACGCGTCACGTCGATACCGCCGACATGGGTGTTCGGCGGCGTTCCGTCTGCCCTACGCTTCGCTGACAACTTGGCAAAGGCATTGCTGTTCTCATGAAGCAAACTATGCTCAATCCTCTAAACTTGTTGTCCTGTTTGCTTGCCATGGCCTTCGCACTGACCTTGGTTGGGGTTCAGGGGCAGGTTCCATACATGAACATTTGGAACGCAATCTTCCATCCAGATCCGATGGCGTACGGTGAGATTTATTTGCATTATTCTCTGCTTCCGAGGGTCATTGTCGCCTTGCTAGCAGGTGCTGCCCTCGGAGTAACGGGAACAATATTCCAACAAGTGCTTCGCAATCCTCTCGCCGAACCAGCGACGCTGGGGCTGCTTTCAGGTGCACAACTCGCGATCATAGTTGCATCTTTGTCGGCGCCGGCCCTCACACCTATCCAACAGGAGCACGCTGGAATAATTGGCGCGTTTGCGGCTCTAGCAATCGTGGCACTTCTAGCAGTGAAGTGTAATTTCGCACCCACGACACTTTTGCTTATCGGGATGGTCGTCACCTTTGTCGCCAGTGCCTTCTCTGTCATTTTAGCGCTATTAAACCATGACTATCTACGCTCAGCATTCATCTGGGCAAGTGGTTCAATCATTCAGAATGATTATTCGACAGCAGTTGCTCTTTCCGGGCGGTTGCTCTTCTTCATTCCTCTGCTTGCTTTATTGGTGCGTCCGCTCACGGTTGCAGGTCTCGAGGATTCTGCCGCGCGAAGCTTGGGTTTACCGATTGACGCTGTGCGAATGCTTTCCCTTTTGCTAGCGACTACACTTTGTGCACTCGTTGTCGCCAGATTGGGCGTAATTGCATTTATCGGCCTTGCCGCACCTCATTTGGCTCGGCTTTCTGGGGTAAGAACGTTTAGAGGTCGTTTGATCTGGGCTCCGTTGTTCGGAGGGGCATTGTTGCTACTGGCCGATTCACTGGTCGTTGTAGTTGCCCGCTGCATCTCTGAAGTGCCCACAGGCGTTGTGACTGCGCTATCCGGCTCGCTGCTGTTGTTATTGCTTTTGAGAAAGCTACCAGCGACCCTGCCAGCTCAAATAGATACTTCACTGCCTCGACAACAGACTACCCTCCAACCTTATAAGACCATAATCGCAACGTTAACGGTTCTGGTCATCGTAATAGCGTTCTCGCTTTCGGAGCATTTTTTCTTCGATACCTTGCCTTTGAGAGAGCTTGTTAGCGCTCGTTGGCCACGCGTAATTGCGGCCGGAAGTGCAGGTGCAATGTTAGCGGTAGCGGGCACCATATTGCAGTCAATGACCGGAAACCCGCTAGCAAGTCCTGAAGGTCTTGGAATAAGTGCAGGTGCCGGGCTTGGTGTTGTCGCCGCATTTATTCTCGCAGGTGCGTCCCCGCTCGCATCACTTGGTGGCGGGAGTATCGGGGCATTGCTGACACTTTTAGTCATTATCAGCATTTCACGGAAAGCCAGTTACGCCCCTGCAGCCCTTTTGCTCGCTGGAATAGCAATCGGAACTTTTGCTTCGTCGCTGATCGCATTTATTGTTGCTAGTGGCGACCCGAGGGCGGCATTGATCCTCGTCTGGTCTATGGGGCCAACGTTCAGAGCAAACGCTATAATGGCTTCCACTGCGGGAGTGATCCTCCTATTGGCATTGCTGTTACTGCCGATGTTTGTACGCTGGCTCCAACTTCTTCCTCTTGGAGAGGGCTGCGCACGCTCTCTCGGGCTTTCCCTACCAGTCTCGCGGGGTTTTCTTCTGGTTTATTGTTCAGTTCTTACCGGTGCCGCCACACTAATCGTTGGGCCTCTCAGTTTTGTTGGGTTGATGGCGCCACATATTGCAGCCACACTCGTCCCTCGACATGTCTTGCCTAGGATTTTTTCAGCTGCAGCAATTGGGGGGATTCTATTGATTTTTGCAGACTGGCTTGGTCGTACAGTAAATTTCCCATACGAAATACCTGCAGGGGTTCTAGCAGCATTCATTGGCGGGCCATATTTTCTTTGGCGCTTGGCGAGAAGCAGTGTTTGATCATCCCGAAAATCTCGGCCGCAATTTTCTGCCGCCATAGTCCAGTTATTGGAAAGCGTGAAGGTCGGATTATTTTTGGCTTACACAAATAAAGACATCTCAACGGGCCAGGAACCAGTGCGTCGATAACTCTTGAATTAGACGAGAAACCTTGGAAGGACACAGATGCTAATAGTCTAAGATCTGTCGCGAAGTAGCGGAATAGAAGAGCGGAGCACACTCAACTCTACCGATCAAAACACGGTTGAGCGCTGAACCGAGTGTGATAAAGCCCAACCCCAGGGCGTATTGGTTCCGCTTCTTTCAAAAACCAAGGCGATGTTTTTCGTGTTCCGCATCTAGTTCTAGCTTCAATTGTAATTTCTATTTGATAACGATTTTATCTCTCTCGCCTTTCCAGTTTCCGATGACTTGCTTGCTCAGCAATGACACGGAAACATGCAGAGTGTGTAGTGTTTATGATTTGCCGATCTAGCCTACTAGTACCGACGATCAAATGAGACGTCCAAGCAAATCCGTTAGAGGGGTGGAGAGGTTCCACGTTTGAAGACTTGGTCGTCGATGAAGTCAGTGTCAAAACGTCTTCTCAGTCACCCTTTGTTAGATTAAATTCCGGGGATGATCAGTATGATCTAAAACGAGGTTGGATACGCCCAACCTGCCGGAGATTGCGCGATGATCCAGTCGCAGCTTTCCCTATTTTGCGGGACTGGAATGGCTCGCAGATGATGATATCTAGTCAGAGGACCAATATCGTTCATTCATTGCAAGTGGTGTGGCTTTGAGTGGTGGTTCGCGCACTGAGCTGGTGGACGGCGTCTCAGATATTGGCAGCATTACGTCCACCACGATCAAAATGAAGCTAAAATCAGAAAGATAGTCATCATTTAGTTCGGCTGGAGCGGATGCTATCCAATTGACCAATTATCACCGCAATACCAAAACAAACTGATCCGAACCCGAAGGATATGGTGCCCAATATTAATCGTTGCGTTGTTGGCGCTCCAACGATGAACAGCAGACCGATCAGAATTTGAAGAACCGCAAGACCATAAACCACTCCTTTCATTTGATTGCTGCACAGTCGAACTTGATTGAATCGATTTCACCGGCCGCTACATTGTATTCACTCACCTGCAAGAAGGAGCAAATATAGATTTTCTCCTCATTTTGCAGAAAGACATAGTTTCCGGATGATGATTTGATTTCAAATCCTTGCTCAGCAAGGTCAAGGATGGTCGGCTTTCTTTCAGCATTGGCGCTGTAAGTGATTGCCAGTAGAATCCCAGTTGCAGTGAGTAAGCTCTTCATCTTCTTCCTGTTTAAAGTTATGGTCTCAATGGGTTGCATCATGTCTAACCAAAGTCACAATACTGATGGTTGGGCGGCATTCAATAGCAAAATAAGTCGTCTCACCCGGTGGAATGCTTGGGTGCATGTGTGATGGCGATCGTCGTGCGCCGCTTCAGCGTCGTTGCCACCGATGATGTTGTCAAGGTGAAGAATGCTCGGGCTCAAATAGCGTGCACCATATTGGCGATCTCGACCAGGTTTCTATCCGTTTTTCTTTCGGCTATCTCCTTCAACTCACTTACGCCAACGGAAGAACAGACTGCCCATGGGGTTTATTAGTATGAAGCCAGTAGCTCTGGCAGCAGCGGCTATTCTTACGAGTGGGGCTTATACTCGGGGAGGGAAATGATAATTCTTCGGTAGGTTCCGTTTTGCTTCTTCCGACAAGCACAAGAAACAAATTACGGTTTCGATCATATTTGGCTTTTAATGCTTCCCTTTTGAGGATAGTTCCGTGAATTCAAGAAGGAACCACGTCAATGCAACGTTAGCGTTTTGCGTTGGCTTCTAATCCCGGGGGTTGCACAAAGCATGACCGAAATTCCTCCACCTGGACCGATCGGGGCACTAGACCGACTGCATCGCTGGATGAACGGACATAGAATGCGGCGAGCGGTGGTTGTAGTTGCGTTCTTCATCGTGGGTTGGGCTTCATTGTTCGGTGGGTGGATTGCAGTTGCGATGCTGCGCGGATCGACTGAACGCAACGCCGGTGCCGTAGCGTTGCTATATGTCATTATCCCCTTCCTTTCGGTTGTCATGCTTTTCGTATTACAGCGTATGGCCTATCGCCGGTTTTGGGATGATGATCGCAACCGGTCTCTCGGGAAAAGCACGAAGGACTGGGCTCTTGAGACCAATACTGCACCGCCAGCACCGCTCGTTGACTGGCCGGTGACGTTACGGATCCGCCACACAATTTTCTATGCGCTCGCCATTTCAGGTTTGCTGTTTAGTTTTATGCCCTATCAGCACCAGCTCGCAGTTTTGAAATTCATGGTCAATATCAGTTCTGGTTCGGCGACATTACGACAGTTGCCGGGATTGTTGTTCGGGTATCTGCCTATGTTCTTTTTTGCGCTGTGTGCAATAATGTTAACACATCGCCAGCAACGGCGTCGTGATGCAGGTTTGCTTAGTATTCGGGAGCGGCTATTGCTTCGGGCGGAGATAAACTGGCTCATGTCGTTCGGTGTTGCGCTTGCTAGCGTCATACTTTTGAGTCAGCTTTTCGGGAGTATGATTGTTTCCCGTCTCTGATATGCCTGGAGTAGGCTCGCGCCAATGCGATTACGCATCATGGTGACGTAGCTGAGCTTAGCTTCACTATGTTAAATTTTACAGCGTTTCCTAAGTCTCGAAAACATCATAACCGTAACCATAACCTGCCTGACGACAGATCGGGAGCAGCAGAGATGGCGAATGAACCGATAGGAGAATTCATGCCTTCAGGGGCTCTGGATTCAGTACTTGGTTGGTGCAAAACGAAGACCTAAAGTTTTATTTTGCAAAGTTGCATATTTCAAGATAGTGGCCTGCGGAAACTACTCCCAAGGCGGTCTGGCCATCCATTCCTTTCGGATCATCTCGATAAATCTCCGCACTTTCGGCGAGACATGCCTGCGTGTAGGATAGACGGCAGAAATAGGATGTTCGTCTCGGTAGAACTCCTGCAGTAGGGGCAAAAGGCGTCCTTGCCTGATATCTTCGCCGACGAGAAAGGCGCCAAGCTGAACGATGCCAAGACTGTTCAACGCGGCGTCGCGAATTGCTTCGGTGTTGTTGAGCCTTAAGCCTCCTTGAACCGCAATCTCGCGCAGCTCTCCCCCTATCTGATAACGCCATGGCACTGACGAATTTGCGTAGGTGAACACGATCTTCTGGTGAGATTGAAGATCGTCGATGCTCAATGGGGTTCCATGCTGTTCTATATAGGCTGGCGAGGCGCAGGTGATAAAACGGTGAGGGGCCAGAATTTGGCGGATCAGACCGCTGTCAGTCGGTCCGCCAATACGAATAGCGACGTCTATTCCGTCACTGACGAGATCGCAATAGTCATCCGAGAATGTGACGTCTGCTTCTAGATCTGGCCACTGGGAGAGGAAACGTTGAAGCACTGGCAGGACATGCAGTCGACCGAATGCGGTGGGAATGTCGAGGCGAAGTCGCCCTTTTGGCGTTTGATTGCGCTCAGCAAGTGTCGCCTCTGCGTCATCAACCTCGCAAAGGATACGAAGAGCGTGGTCGTAAAACAGTCTGCCTTCCTCTGTCAGACTCACACTCCGCGTGGTTCGATGGATAAGGCGTGTCGCAAGATTATCCTCAAGCCGAGCGATACTCTTTCCAACCGCTGAACGAGTGATGCCTAGCCGGGCGGCAGCCTGCGTGAAACTTGCCGTATCTGCTACACGGACAAATGCCAACACATCTCCAAAATGATCGAGCATTGTATCCAAAATGTCCCATCTGTTGCGAATGTAACCTACTTTATAGATTTATCAGACCTAGTAAAGCACTTCATCTAGAGCGGCGAGGCTTACTCACCCTGAGATGAAAGGAAACTGATTTGGAACTAATAGCGGAGCAAACCCTCAAGGAGGGAGTCCGAAGATGGGCAGCTGTCTATGTTGTGAGCCTCACAACGTTTGCAGTCGTGACGACGGAAATGCTACCGGTGGGCCCGATCACCTCGATTGCAGAAGCACTGAATATTTCAGTCGGTTCCGCCGGGTTGATCGTCTCAGTCCCTGCAATTCTTGCAGCCTTCTTTGCGCCTTTTGTAGTCATTGTGGCAAGCGACATCGACAGGCGGCATATTCTTGCAGGTCTACTTCTTCTACTGACTGCGGCAAATATTGCATCTGCCATGGCGCAAACGTTCCTATGGCTGCTTTTAGCGCGCACCGCAGTCGGGATTTGTATGGGCGGCATATGGGCAGTTGCTGGTGGACTTGCGCCGCGGTTGGCACCCACTCAATCGGTCGGATTGGCGACGGCAATAATCTTTGGCGGTGTCGCAGCGGCTTCGGTAATTGGTGTCCCGGTCGGCACAATGATTGGGGATTCCTTCGGTTGGCGATGGGCATTTGGTGCGATGGCAGTATTCAGCGCGATAGTCCTTTGTCTTAGCTTGTGGGTCCTACCTTGTCTGCCTGTTGCTCAATCTATTCGCCCCTCGCAGTTTATTGCTGAACTAAAGCGTTCGTCAGTTCAATTTGGATTGCTTCTGACAGGGATGCTCGTGGCAGGGCATTTCATGGCCTACACGTTTATCACCCCTGCTTTGCAGACAATTTCTGGGGTTTCCCCTGAATGGATCGCCGGACTACTATTTATCTTTGGGTTAGCAGGAATTATCGGAAACTTTCTTTTAGGCACTATTGCCCGAAAATGGCTCGGGATTTCTCTTGGCACAATTGCTATCGGCCTATTGACTGCAATTCTTGGTTTTGCGGCTTTGGGCGGGACACCTGCTCCTGCAATCAGCCTGCTCGTCTTGTGGGGCCTAGCGTATGGTGGGGTGTCCGTCACTCTACAGTCGTGGATGATGAAAGCCGCACCATCGGCCATTGAAATTGCGACCGCACTTTTTGTCTCGGTCTTTAACATCGCCATCGCAACCGGATCGTTCATTGGCGGTCAGACAATAGACGCCATCGGTCTTCGGGCAACTTTGTTTATCTCGGCTATTTTTCCCGCAGTAGCGCTGCTTTTAATGCAGGCTCGTCAATGGAGATACTGAATTGAAACATGACGTTTTCGAACTCGGCTGCATCACGTTGCAATCAGGGAGACAAATGGCCGGCGCGCGACTTGCCTACAAGACTTATGGGTGTTTAAACGAAAAGAAAAACAACGTTATCGTCTATAATACCTCCTTTGCAGCTACGCATGAGGATGCAGAATGGCTAATCGGTATAGGAAGGGCGCTTGATCCCAATAAATACTTCATCGTTGTACCCAATATGTTCGGTAACGGCCTTTCAAGCTCACCCAGTAACACACCAAACGCAAAGACAAATGGCGGCTTTCCACACATTACAATCTACGACAACGTCAAACAGCAATACCGACTGTTACGGGAGAGGTTCGGTATCGATGCGGTCCACCTCGCCATAGGATGGTCATTGGGTGGGGCGCAGGCATTCGAATGGGCTTCAGCCTATCCTGAAATGGTGAAACGTCTCTTCGCGTTCCAGAGTGCCGCCTGTACATCGCGGCACTTTCATGTGTTCTTTGACAGTGTGAGGGCGGCCATCGAGATGGACGCCAAGTTTTGCAATGGCGTCTATTCAGAGCAACCAAATGCCGGTCTTCGCGTCGCGGCTCGGATTTACGCCGCATGGGGTTTCTCTCCTGCATTTTTTCGCCAGCGACTGGACGAAAAAGCACTTGGTTATGCATCACTTGATGATTTCCTTGTAAGATTCTGGGAGAATTGGTTTTTAAAGCGTGATGCAAACGACATTCTTGCTCATTTATGGACGGGGCAGCGTGCAGATATTAGCGCAAATGAGAAGTATCAGTTCGATCTCGACAAAGCATTGGGTGCGATAAAGGCCGACACCATCATAATGCCTTCATCCAGCGATCTGTACTTTACCGTCGAAGATGCTGCTCGGGAAGCGTCACAAGTCCCTAATGCGGAATTACGGATTTTGGAATCCCACTGGGGCCACGTTGCAGGCGAAGGATTGAATGATGCTGACACGGTATTCATTGAAAGCGCAATTAATGACCTGTTGAGAAGATAAATCGAGCCCGATACATCGCCTAGATCACGCAAGGTTCTCGAGCTATGGCCACCTGCGACACTATTCAAACTAGGTGTGCAGGTGGCCATTGTATCGGCGAATTCTCCTTTGATCCTATTGGCGATATTTTAGCGGGCAATTGGTGGTAATCTTGGTAGCGTACCAAGCGTGCCCACCCGGCGTTTGAGTGACGTGGACCGGGTAATGCATGCCCCGCCATGAGGCCGGCGGATCTGATAACGGCAGTCAGCCCTAGTCTCTCCGAGAAGCCTCGAGGGGCAATGTTACCCGCCCGCATCTCCCGTCGTCATCTGAAACATATTTGCTACCGAAGTGGGCGGTGTTTTCCCATCAACTGCTTCTCGGAGCAGGGCATGAGAAAACAGACTCAATAATCCCGGGAAGCAATCGCCAAACACCTGTTCACCGGAGTGCGATATTTTTCATTCCCAAGAATATAATAATAAATTGGGAATTGATCGGCGAAGATTTTAATTTCATTATGTATAGTCGCATCGCCCGCGACCAAGTTTACGAATAATATCGATAATAGATTTTGATAAAAGATATTGAGTCTCTTCGTAAGAACAATAATATTTGGATATCTGCGCCTTACACAATTACGCGTATATATTTTTAAATAATATATTTTGCTATTATCAAAGGGTGGGCGAACGTAAATAATGCATCCTTACTAAGGAGTTGCTAAGTGGTCAGCCCTAAGACGATCGAACAATGGCGGCAAGCGCCGCGCCTCAACACGTTTGCATGCTTCTTCAATAATACGGCAACTGGCATCGCCGGCGCTCCTGGTCTCATGAAACCTTCGCCGGACAAGGGCCTCCTTCAGTACGACATAGATAGCCTTGTGTTCTGGGATAGCCATCGCCAGCTTTGGGGACATTTTGACAGCCATTACTTCGCAAGCATACCATTCCGTGTGGAGGAGGAGTGCCGTCTCGGATCTGCAATACTTGCCTACGCTTTGGAAGCCTGGGCGCGCACCAGGCGAGGAGCGACAGTCTATACTCTTGGCGCTGGAGAGGGCACGTTCGCGCGTACGCTGGCGAAGCTTGGTGATGGTCGCCTCAATACCCTCTGCTGTAGCCCGACAGCCGGCAATCGCGAAAGTTTTTACGCAAATCGAGGAAGTAGCAATGCCCATTTCTACTATGGCCCTTTCTTCGATCTGACCGAAGAAAGCTATTGGAGTAATGTCGATCTTCACCCGTTTCGAGACGGTTTTGATGTCCTTTTGGAAGACACGACATTTCAGATGTACGGGGCAGACCGTGACAACCAACTGGCCTTCGTGGTGCCGAGAATTCGAGAGAATGGCTTATTCATTCAAATTCAGAAGCTCTCACACTCTAAACGCGAGGAATATGATCGTCGAGAGCGTCAGAAGGATGAAGAGTTCAAGTCTCGTTTTTTCACCCGTACACAGATTGCATCAAAAAAAAGCGAAATCCTGAAAACCATGTCGAACTATGAAGTTGGGCTGGAAGAAACGATAGCAGCGCTGAGACAGAATTTTCGTTTCTCCGTTGTTACCTGGAACAGCGGAAACTTTTATACGATCGTTTCCTCCAACTCGGAGCGGTCATTGAAGGATTTTGTCAATGGGATGATTAGGCCGGCAATTCCCGCCGAATTTAGTTACGAGCAACTACCTTTCACCTTGCTCAACAACGCAGAAACTGGGCCCAATATTGATTGGTCATGGCGGCCGGCAAGATCAGTCGGCGAGGAGATTGCCGAGGGGCCGGTATCATCACAAAGATTTCAGTCGAGATGATAGTTCGCTCGCGCGGCCTATTTCTTGCTTGCATGTTCTTTTTCAGTGTTGGCCGCAACGCCTTCTTTGTCGCAACGGCCTGGATTATGCTGGTTGCAACCGACAGCGTTCGCGCCGTTGCACTTCTTCTGATCGCCGGCACAGTGACTGAATTCGTGGTAAGCGGTCCAACCGGAATCATCGCCGACCGATGGAACAGACAAGTAGTCTGTATTGCTGCCGACTTGGCGAGAATCCTTGTTGTTGCAATGCTGGGTATTTCACTTGCGGGAGGGATTAGCTCAAGCGCGCTCTACATCGGGGTGATATCATATTCTGCCGCTGATCGACTCTATATGACTGCGATCCAGTCCATCGTGCCATCGATCAGCCCCCCTGACCGACTTGTCTCCTTCAACGCCTGGTCCTACGTTGGCATGCAGACGGGTAACTTCGCTGGTGCGTTTGCCGTCGGTCTCCTTCTCGATTTGATGTCTGATCGCTACGTATTCTGGTCGATTGCCCTTTGCTTCATAGCATCCACGCTGTTGATGCAACATTTACGGAGAGCCGTTCGCACAACGCAGGGTCGGCGCAGCCATCAAGTGCCGGTGGAAGCTGAGCATGAGACCGAGGGTGTGGCGCAGATCTGGAGAATGGGCGGACTTAGAAACCTTGCGATCATTTATGCTCAGATCTACACGACTGGCATGTTGATCAACACCTTGCTCTCAGGCTACGTTCTGCGGGAGATGCAGGGAACGTCAATCGAGTTTGGCAATCTCGAAGCCGCCTGGGCAGTTGGATCTGTTGTCTCTGGCATTCTTCTCACGACCGCCTATTTTCGCACTCCAACAACGGGAGCTTTGCGATATGCGCTATTTGCGGCAGCCACCGGGATGTCCGCATTCTACGCAGTACCGTCGTTTGTTCCCGCAGTCGCCCTCATTGCGGCCCTCGGTGTCGTCTACAACATCTCGAGAATCCTGATTGACGTCGAAATTCAGCGTACCGTTACTCCTCGTTTTCTAGGGCGCGTAAAGGGAGTGATCCAAGCCACCTGCATGGGTTTTGGCCTAATAGTTTACGGGCTCGTGGCAGCGCTTGGCGATTCCATTTTGCCTTCAACAGTTTTCGCAAACTATGGGGTTTTCATGATTGTAACAGTAGTTCTCCTGTCTTTGTACGCGGCATGCCGACTGCTGCTGCCACTAGGAAAGCGTCCTCTCTTCGATGAATAAATTAACTCCACAGGGTTTAAATCCATGTTCAAAGGCCGGTGCCGTAAGCGCCCTGTCGTACCTCATGCCAAAAATTGTCCCGTTCTGGACGCGGCCGCTGACCGAATATGCCCGGTTTGTTTATGATGTAAGCCAACACGATGTTAAAGGTGGTGATCGCACGAAAGCCATGTCGCTTCTTCAGGCCTGTATCGAGCATGCAGCCTTAAAGGCGGGTTTCGATCCACAACAAGCTCTTTCTGCACGGCAACAGCTCAGCGATGCGCCGATTATGCAGACGGGGCCACATTGCCTCCTCGCAATCGAGCCAGACGCCTTTTACACACACCTTTTCGGGTTGATGGGTCTTAAAGAGCATGCCCGCCAATGGCATATTTCCTACGCAGTCTCGACCGTAAAATTTGTCGAAAAAGCCAAGAAAGGTCCTGGCTGGTTAAACTTGGAACATGAACCCGTCAACATCTTCGGCCTGACACGCAGCCGGATGGTGCCATATAACGTATGCGCGCCTGGCGGGCCATACAGGTTTGCGTTTTCCAGCCGCCAAGGCGAGGCGCCTGCAAATCGCTCCGCCGCGCGATTGAAGGGGTACCTGCCGACTGAAGAGTTTTCGTCAGGAGCAGAGGCTTTAAAGGCGGGGAACCTAGCCATCTGGGATCGTTGGTTTCCATCGGAGTTCAACTTCCTTCAGCTCGATGACATCGACGTCGCTGATTTGGTTGCTTCGCATCTAGCGGATCGGGATTCCTGGCTTGCTCGCTGCTATGTCGGAGATGGTGCATTCGCATCTCGGCTGCTTGCCGAATTGGACATTTTGAATGCCGGACCTTGGGCTGGCTGGATCAGGAGGACAACAGATCTTTTCTGGGGCATGGACAGCGGCAGGATACTCCCGCTTCGCCTGCAAGGTGGGGCCCTCCTCAGCGAGGCCGAGCCAGGATTTGTAGTAAAATTCGATGTCGCTAGCCTGCGCCGTGCGCTAGGCGAACGGCGCTTGGTGCCCAATATGGTGACGGCCTTTTTGGTCACTTCGATCTTGCCAGGCGTGAGAACTCTCGGCGGAAGCAGACAAACCATCTATCTGCCCTTGATGCGTTATTTGATTTGGCGAGTGATGGAAGTTCTTGGGTTGGGTTCGTTCGCCGACGAACTTAAAGCGGATGTGATGCCTTGTTTATGGGGACACCGAGTTTTAAGGCCTGCGGAGGTGGATCCGTTCGCCGAGTTGGAACAGGCTGGTTGTGCGATGCACATTGCCGAACGGCTAGGTAAGCAGCCACTCTTACTTGCATGTGGCTCGCTGGCCAGCTTTACCGAGGACCCAACCTGGGCAGATCTAATGGTCGGAATTGAGGATTCTCTTGTTCAATCAGAAGCACCAGAATGGGCGCTTAGCTAATTCACAGTGCTACCCTCAGGCGAGCAAAGAGCACTATGAGTAGCCCCTCAATGGAATTATGAAGGCAGGATTGTTATGGCGTCGAAACGACATCAATCATCCCTCCGCCTGCCTTATCAGCTCGTTGAATGACAGTTCTATGCTGTGTACGGCCTTGCTTTGCAACGAAAAGCAGTAATACCAATCCACATGCAGCCAACAAAGCGCCGACATAGCCACTCGCAGCGTAACCCCAGCCAAGAGCAATCGCGATTGATGCCAACCACGGGCCGAGTGCATTGGCGATGTTGAAAGCTGCGTGGTGACTTGCCGCGGCCATGGTTTGCGCATCACCCGCAACGTCCATCAAGTAGGTCTGAAGGGGTAAGCCCAGTGATCCGGAAAACCCGATAAAAAACAGACAAGGCGCCATCAACCAGAGATTATGAACGGTGAAAGGGTACAGAATTAGCATGACCAAGGCTAGCAAAAGCAGCATTGCTGCTGTCCCGAGAAGGTTACGATCCGCTATTCGCCCAGTGATCCAAGTGCCGCTCACCATCCCGGCCCCGAAAATGACGAACATTAACGGCTCGGCCCAGTCTGGAGCGCGAGTGACTTCCTGCAAAGTACTTGCAACATAGGTGAAAACTGAAAATAGGCCGCCAAAGCCAATCGCACCAACGCTCAACGTTAATAATACTTGCTTGTTGCCGAGTGCGGCAAGCTCACCGAACGCGCCTGTAGGGGACGTCGACTTTGTATTGGGAGCAAGAAAAAGCACAAGAATGGCTGTCATAAATGCCAAAAATGCAGCAAAGCCGAAGGCAAATCGCCAGGTTAAGTTCTGTCCGATGAAACTCGAACCCGGAACTCCCAGCAGCGTGGCGAACGTTAGCCCAAGCATCACCATCGAGACGGCCCAAGATCGCTTGTTTACCGGTACGAGGGATGCCGCAACCAAGGCTGCAACCCCAAAATAAGCGCCGTGTGGCAAGCCCGCAAGGAAACGAAGAGCCACAAAGGTTGGATAGGTCGTCGCAAATGCAGCGGCCAAATTGGCAGACGCGTAAAACCCCATCAAAGTAATGAGCAGAGCTTTCCGAGGAAATTTTGAACCAAAGGCTGCAAGAACAGGTGCTCCGATGACGACGCCCAAAGCATATGCTGAAATCGCATGAGCCGCCGCCGCGGGATCAACATTCAGATCGCTTGCGAAGTAGGGTACGAGAGACATAGCGGCGAACTCTACTGTTCCGATGGAGAAGCCACCCAACGCAAGCGCAAAGATGATCATCCCTGCATGCGTGCGATCTATCGTTATATCGTGAGAATTAGCGTTCAATTTTTTCTGTTCTACATTTGGATTGTTGGTCGTCTTAAAAGTCGATCGAGGTTCGGTGTGTTACTCTCGCTCGCCCTGACGGCGCTGATGGCATGTTCGAGCGGAAATTGATAGCGAACGCATCCGTTTTGCAGCAGTTTCGATCTATCCGACGATCAAATTTATGCGATACTGGAGCGCATGTGGTACACTCTAAGCTCCGATCGCAATGTGATGTGATCACTTAAGCCTTAAGCCACTACGGGAAGACCTGCCAAATCTGGCCAAATGCAGCAATATTGCAGAGGGCCAAGGAGAGCGTTCAAGTAAACGTGTCGGTTCGATGATGGTATCGGAAAAAGAGCAGTGCATAATGCCACGCCCAGGTCGAACAGACTGGAAACATCATTCCATTCATTGGCATACTCTATCCCGTTCGAGTTCTTTTGGGCCGAGTTTTTCGAACATGACGCCCTGCACATTCTAACGAGGCTTTCATTTTCAAATTTAAGTCGCACGCGTTGGGTTTCTTGCTGACGACCGCCGTAACCGCGCATTCCACCGACGCAATGGGTATTCGCGAAGCCCAATCCGATCAATACGAAACGCGGCAAGTTGACATCAGCATAAGTTTTTATTGTTTATTTTTCTATTTACAACAGCATTAATATTTGTTTTTATTATCTTGCCTCCCTTCTATTATATAAAAGGAAAATATATAATAGTTATATATAGTAAGATTTCATTTCTAAATGACAAAATATGAATATAAAAATAATTGGAGAAAATAAATGACCAACTCAAATACATTGCGTCACCGGCCTCTACAATTCGGTGGGGGAAAAGCTATCACGGGCATGATAGGTAACTATTCGGCGTGGGCAAGTGTCGGTTTAACATCTGCAACCGATCCAATAATCCAAGAGTTCACCACTTCCTGGATCGTTCCAACTTCCCCAAATCCAGGCCAAAAAACACTTTTTTTATGGAATGGCCTGCAGTCGGATAGTAACCGCGCAGGACTGATCCAGCCTGTACTAACTTGGGATCCCAATGAAAAGAGCTGGAACGTGTCTTGCTGGTACACTAAGGACGATAAAAATTATGTCAGAGGCGATGGTGTCTCAGTAGTGCCAGGGGAAAGCTTACAAGCACGAATATCGTTCGTTTCTCAAACGGAAAATGCGTATACATATACAATGGAATTTGTTGGCTCTAAGTTTGCATCAACGAAGGTAACAGTTGATATGCCATCTGCCATGAACTTACTCCTCGAATGCTTTGAGCCTTATACCGATGATTGGCATGATCTTCCACCTGATGAGCTCGTTAGAATGACAAATATAAATGTTAAACTTGTTCCACAAGGCAATTTTCAGCCAAAAATCAATAACCTAAAATGGAATTTTTATAACAACGGTATTGTTACTCCATCCGGCAAAAACGGTGCCGTCATTAACAATAGCGCCATTTTTGGAGAAATAGACTTTTACTTTAGATAGTTAATAATGAATATATGGGGCAAAGATTTTTTGCGTATCTTTGATTTGCTTCGTTTCTCAAAATGAACCGAAAATACGTATTCTGTATGAAGGAGCAGACCGGATATTCTAAAATCCTGTCGGAACAGATGAAATGCTATTTTTCCATCATTTGTCCTAACTGGCATAGTACATCTTGCATTTTTTGCGGCTGAGAAGAGTCGGTGCGTGCCGTAGTGCGCCTATACGACATACATATGTTTACCGTCACAGCGTGAGTCCTGTTTTTTTACATGATAGGATTTTTCGGATTTTCTGGCTTACATAAACTCCGCCTGAATTCCTGTTTCTCGGGCGATATTTGCTGGCGCTTCAATGAAATCCGAGTCTGATGCCACAAGTGTACGAACCCCGATTTTCTGAAATATACTAACGGCAAGCGCCCCTATTTCGGCAACTCTCAGGGCTTCACATAGGGTCTGCTGTTGTTGGAAAAGCTATCCCAACTTCATCATCCCTATGGTGAGGGTATCTGATTATGCAGCTTCCTGCGAAGGGGAAGCTGACACTTCAGCGGGTGTCTTGAATCCAAGACACTTGCGCTGGGTTGCGTTGAGATCATGGGCGAGGGCAGTCAACTGAGCCAGGCTGACCTCATACGCATTTGCTGCTCGATCGTATCGATTTCACGCAGCCGCAATTCCTTGGCCAGACAATCTTGCAAAGACACGGCATTTGGGCTGCGGAATACTGGCGCAAATATTGTCGATGTTGAGCTCATAAAGCGCGGGACCAAATTGTGTCAGGCCACTTGTTCGATCTTCTCTTAACCGTGGGTCGTACGAAACACGGGCGCCAGATGGTTAGGGGCTCGGGCCATAGCCCGATTGTGGCTTGATAAAAGTTCCGGATTAGAGTGCTATGGCATTTAGGCAGACCATAGCGCCGTTGTCTGTCAGGGTAGCATTCTTTGAATCGCATACCCTTTCGGCCTAGGGCCTTTTCAGTTACTGTTTTGTTTGTGGTGTATCCAGCTAGCGCAATCAAGATAGTTTGCTGGATCAACGCGTCCAAATTGTGGGTCCATCGTTGTTACTCTTGCGCGCTCCAAAACAGCATTATACATTCGTTATCGGCGTTCTAAATGACAATCCGATTATTAAGATCGTTGAAACGCAGACAACCTACCATCAGCGGCAGCGGATTGAATTTTCTTCGCGATTTCTTTGAGGAACGCGGGGCTGACCGCGCCTAATGGACGGGTGCCATCAAAGTCATATGGGTGATCAAGATCGACGAGATTATATTCATCAAGAATAATCCAGCAAGGATAAGCCAATCCGGCCCGTCTGCATTCAATCTGGTTAAAGGCAAGAGCTATGCGGCTGGCGTCTGGCTCCTGTGAGGTGATCGGAAACAGGAACAACCGAGCGGGATTATCCGGCGTGCGAATGACGATACAAACCGGGCGCGCTTTCCGACCGGATTCCTCGCCGGTTTTTGCCTGCCACTTCCAGAGATAGAAGAACCTGACGATCTGGCCGCGTTCAAGCATCTGTGTCACTTTCATTTATGATCGCATCCAGTCCGTCCATTAGTTCGCGGTGTATATGATCCGGGGCATCAAACAGACCGTAAGCATCTGCTTGCGGCTTCCCCAGAAGTCGGCGGTAGGCATCCGCTGTAACGATAACCAGCTTTTCCTTGCCGCGTTTCGTGAGAGAAACCGGCTCGATCAGTGCTGTTTCCAGTATTTCACCGGACAGGCGATTCATGTCAGAAAAGGTGAATTGCTTCATAATGGTCGCTCCTTTAATTACGTAATATACGTATTTCAGGTATTTTATGCAAGTTTTTATCTTTACTACAACGCCTTGGAGAAGCTATCCCAAATACATCATGCCTATGGTGAGGGTATCTGATTAAGCTGCTTCCTGCAAAAGTGTAGCAAAAACCTCGGCGGGTGTCTTGAATCCAAGACACATGCGCGGGATTGCATTGAGATTGTGGGCGAGGGCAGTTAACTGAACCTGGCTAACCAGCGTTAGGTCCGTGTTGCTGGGTAAATACCGTCGAACGCGCTTGTTGATGTTCTCGATCGCACCTTTTTGCCATGGTGAGTTTGGGTCGCAAAACGAGCTTGTTGCCCCCATTCCATCCTCCAAAGCCCGATAAGCCATAAACTCGGAACCACGATCAAAGGTAAAACTGCGGCGTGCGTGATAAGGCAGTGCGGCGAAGGTCTGAATGATTTTGTTCATTATAGGCTTTGAGTGCCGGCTGCTATTTTTAATGATGACGCAATAACGGCTCTTGCGTTCAACAAGCGTCATGACATTGGCTTCTCCAAGGTCACGTTCAAAGATAATGAAATCACCTTCCCAGTTGCCGAATTGCAGACGATTGCCAATAAAATCAGGACGTTGATGAATACGAAAGGCTTCTGGAATGCGGGAACTGCGCGATCTTCTGGTGCCGCGTGGGCAGCGTTTTGTTCGCATCTCAGCCAGGTGTTCATACAGCTTCAGCGCGTATTCTTCCTTTGAATAGATGAAACGATAGATTGTTTCGGCACACAGACGTATTGCGCTTAGACCATGGCTAACCAGTCGGCCGCAGATCTGTTCCGGCGACCAATGGGCCTCCAATTGTTCTATGACGAACTTACGCAGCTCTGGGTAACGTCTGAGCTTGCGCAACCGTGTTCTGCGGTCTTTGCTGATGTTGTCGGCAACAACGCTATGATAGCCATTATAGGGGGCTGAAAAAGCGCAGTCAAAAATAGTACGCTAAGCCCGAACGAACGATGAATTTGCGTTCCGCTCGGGTCGAAACGATATAGTCGGGGCTACTTACGCTGTGCGAATTGACACTCTTGGATTGCTTTGCAGGTCCGCCGATCAACTGGGCGATAATGGATACTAGAGGTCTACAGTGAGTTCATAAATGCCTCGCGCAGCGAGCACCGTCTTTGAATAAGTAATCCGCCGTATGTTCGTAAGTTCCCACGCTAACCATCCCTCTTCAAAATAGTTCGCGCAAGCTGCGGCCATATCGGTATGCAGAAACGGCGTGACAGATGCGATCCTCACGATGGCAACAGCTCTACCGTCTTGATCCTCTTCGCCATCTGCTCGTAGGAATCCATCATTTTCAACGATCAGTAGTTCTTCGTCGGGCCGAAGGCTTGGAGACTACCGCCTCACCTCAAGCGTTTTGAGACCGCGTACGATTTTCAGTCCGCTTGACGCGACAACTGATAAAGCCTTCAAACTGCACCCCTTCGTGCATACAGCAGTTTGCACACTTCTTACTGCCTGTCCGATACCACAGCAACATCCCCACGGGCACGACCCTGATCACTTACGTTGTCATTCCGACCTAGCCGGAATTAACTCTAAACTCATGCAGCACGCAACAATCGGCCGGTGCGGATGTTGGCTTGGCAGTGGCGTTGCTGACATATAAAGCTGCGCCTTCTCAACTGGTAGATATTAGTGAGAAGACCAAATTACCGCCATTACCGAAACGGGACATTGTTTTTGTCTCAAGTGTTACCGGTGAACGGGCAGCGTCAGTGTTGCGCCGCCTCGTTCTTGCATTTCAGGCTTTGTAAAAAGGGTTAACCACACCGCTTGCGTCTCAGTTTAAGCAACCGATGTTTCATGCAAATGTTTCCATTGCAATTGGGTGCTTATGTTGCTCAGGAAGGTTGTCGCCACGCGCTTTTTTGGTTCGTGGCCTGACTCCTCCTGAATTTCATGATAGGTTACAATAGCGCCATCAGCACCTTCATATATAACAGACATATTTTCGAGGGTAATTTTCAGCCCTGATTTTGCACCGGCCTGTGTTTTAAAAAAGGCACTGATTTCAGGATAGCCAAGCTCTGAACCGCCCATCGTGATCATTGTGAAATCTGCTGAAAAACCGGCCATGAGTTTTTCATAGAGTTTAGCACTGTTATCGGCGCCGCTAAACCAGTCCTCAATCATGCTGACCGTGTTGCGGATAAGGTCAAAATACATATCGGATTGTGTCATTGTGAATCTCTTTTGCTTAGGTTTGGGATTGAAGATTGGCAAGAATTTCACGGTTTGGTAGCCGCGCGCATATGGCGAGCGGGATCAAAGCAGTCAGGGCGATGATCAGAAAACAGCTATGGAAAGCCTGTATCGCAGCTTTGGACTGAGACGGGTCGGTTACATCAGTAACAGCGTGCCAGGATAAAATAGCGCTGAGAAACAGAGACAGAAGAGCGACGCCTAAACCAAAGGCCAGCTGCCGGTTGATGTTCCAGATTGCGCTGGCATCTGCCAGATCGGATGCTTGAACCTGTATAAAGGCAGTGCTTTGTGCAGTGCTGCTACACAGACTGCCGCCGAAGCCCATAAAAGCGAATGCAATCATGAACAGCGAATATTGGTCTGCACTCTGTGTTTGAGAGAGCATAGCAATACCGCAGCCTTGCAGGACGCAACCCATCATAAACAGCGGACGTGGCCCGCAACGATTATAGAATTTTCCGGTCAGGCTGATGGCAATAAATGAAGCCAGCGACCATGGGAGCATCAGAAAACCGGTATTTGCGGCTGTCATTCGCAGTACCGATTGAAGATAAAGCATTGTAATCATACTGATGCCAATAAACACACCAGGGATCAGCAAATAAACAAGCATTGATGTTCCCATCAGGAGATCAGCGGTTAAGCGCAAATTCAGGATGGGCTGTGGTTTTTTCAGGCTGAGGCGAATGAAGAGGGCGATAGCTGCCAGCCCGGCTAAAACGCTAAGTGTTCCGTTGTAGAGCATTCCTTGATCGGCGAGTTGTGACAGGCCAAACAATAAAAACACCAATCCGAGTGAGCCGGTAAGAAAGCTGAAGAAATCAAATGGCGGAATAGGGCTGGTATGCTGGTTAACTGTTTTAAGCCAGATAAGGGCAAAACAGAGTGTTAAAAGTGCTAGTGGCAGGTTGAGAAAGAATATCCAGCGCCAGCCAAGGTAATCAACAATGATCCCGCCTGCCGCAGGCGAGAGAGCCGGTGCGAGTAAGGCAACGAGCATGATGACCGAAGACAGGCCGGCCCGTTCATCCGGCCGGTAATGCTGATATGTCAAAGTCTGGCCAACCGGAATAAGCAGGCCACCACCCAAACCTTGGAATACCCGCCATGCAATCAGGGTGTAAACTGATCCGGCCATGCCTGCGCCCGCTGTAGCAACTGCAAACAGCGTCAGCGACAGTCGCAATATGGTTCTGGCGCCGTAGCGTTTAGATAACCAGCTGCTCAAAGGTATAATCAATGTCAGGCCGAGAATGTAGCCCGTGCCAATCCAGCTAAGTTCTGTCACCGTTGCATTAAGATCGCGTGCGATGAGCGGATAAGCAACACTCGCGACAAAGAGATTAATAAGGTCCAGAAAGAAACCCAGCAGATAAATAGTCGCGATTTTAGTCCGGTATGCCATGGGATCTCCTTACGAAGACCCGTCTATACGCCTTATGGTAATGATGATAAGCCTGACAATTCTGAAATAAATAGCAGAATAATTTTGACAATAGGCACTGTTCTCATGCTCAATTTACAACGGGTCAATATTTTTGTGACGGTTGTTGATAGCGGATCATTTACAGCAGCGGCGGAGCTGCTTGGTCAGACGCGGGCGGTTATTAGCTTTAATATCAAGCAACTTGAATCTGATCTCGGCGTATCACTGCTCACCCGAACGACGCGGCGTTTAATGCTGACTGAGGCCGGGCAGAGGTTTTACACACACGGGCAAAGACTGCTGCAAGATGCCGCTCTAGCTGAGGAGGATGCGCGGAGCGGGCATCAGGAACTGAACGGGCTGTTACGGATTTCAACCACGCTCGAATATGGGGTCTACAAAATCGTTCCTGCACTTGCTGCATTCTCTCAAATGCACCCGCAATTGAAAATACAACACAGCGCATCATCTCGACATGCTAATCTGGTTGCAGAGCGTTTTGATATTGCAATACGTCTGGGACAGATCGCAGATACCGGGTATCGCGCGGCTCTGATTGAAACATTTTCCATTCTTCCGGTCGCAGCACCGGATTATCTGGAAAATCGAAATGTTCAGGAGCCATCCAGTCTTCATGAGCTTAAAGCTTTAAGGTGGATGGCACATAGCCGTTTGGACACACCATTAATCTGGAAGGTTGAAGCGCCAAACAAAATTCAGGAAATGCTCGATATGCAAACTCAGGCAATGATAACGGCAGATAGTTCTTCAGCGTTGCGGGAGTTCGCTTTGCGCGGCGCCGGAGTGGCATTGTTGCCTGAATGGTTGGTCGCTGACGATATCGCTGCAGGGCGCTTACTTCATCTTTTGCCTGATTTTCGTTTTCCAAAACAAGCGGTGTCTGCGATTTATCCGAATACACGTCATATACCGGCAAAGGTCAGAGCTTTCATTGATTTCTTGAAAAACATTGCTGTATGATAAAGTTTCTGTCTGCTAAAGCAGAGCCAGTCGAGCGTTTTTGTCATGCCTGCATTGTTGCATGAGCTGCGATTGGATCAGATGTGAGGTCAGGGTGAAGCGCGACTTTTGCCGTTTGAGTTTACGCAAAACGATGTCTGTTTGAGATGAGTTTTTGTCGGAAGACTTCTGCGGGCGTTTTATATCCTAAACATTTACGCGGTGTATTGTTGAGGCGATGACAGATGAATGCGAGGTCTCGATCACTGAGGGTGAGCGGATCAAGGTCTCGGGGAAGCCAGCGTCTTGTGCGCCTATTGGTGTTCTCAACAGTGCCTTTCTGCCAGGGTGACTGCGGATCACAAAACCATGTTTGAGACCCTATCCCATTCTGTAGATACGACCATTCTGTAAACTCAGTGCCACGATCAAACGTGATTGATCGGCGGGCCATTTGGGGCAGGGGTTGGAGTACCCTAATCACCCCATCCATCACCGGCCGTGACTGCCGATCATTGTTGCGCAACAAAACCGTAAAGCGGCTCACCCGCTCGACCAGAGACGTCACATTGGCTTTGCCGAACCTCTTGCGAAACTGGATGAGGTCGCACTCCCAATGACCGAATTGCTTGCGCCTGGCAACCATATCCGTGCGGTGCAAGATGCTCAGTTCAGGCGGAAAGCGGCGTCCATGATGACGCCGGGCATGACGTGGGCGGCGTCGGGCACGACGTTCCGGCAGATATTTCCAAAGCTCTTCTTTTCGACCGTCGGTGGAATACACAAACTGATAGATTGTTTCGTGACTGACAGAGATGGGATGTTGCTCCAACCGCATTCTCCCAGCAATCTGTTGCGGTGACCATCCATCGCTGATGTGATCGATCACGGACTGCCGTAGCTCATCATACCGAATGAGCTTGCGTTGCTTCGAACGCCGCTCGCGGCATTTCTGGTCAGCAATCGTACAGTAATAGCCGTTTAAATCCTTAATCTCATCATCGTTAAACTGATTGCGTTTCAGTTCACGAAAAATCGTCGAGCGATGCCTTCCAAGCTTCTCAGCAATAACGTCAACGGAAAGCTTTGCAGTGCGCCAGCGGGCTATTTTGCGACGTTCATCCAGGTCAATATGTGAATAGGTGCGGTCCATGAAGGGTTCCTTGCATTGGATAACTCATTGTTATCATTTGCAAGTCGCACTTCAAACTAGAACCCACCCCGTTATACACATTGTTTTAGCAAGTTAAAGTTGCGACGTTCCCAGCAGATTACAGATGCGACAGGTGCTGACGTTCAGCCCCCATTCCGAGAGGCTGGTCGGGGTTGCAAACGAGGAATGGGGGCGGGTGAATATCCACCTCTTCGGCTTTAGCTTTCTTAGTAGCAATTGTTCTGTCAGCAGTTGATACTCGGCTCACCTGCATCGGGCAGGAGAGGGATCCAAGTCGTACAATGCTACCAAAAATCTGCCTGCAAGGTGACGTCGATATCGCTGCACTCTCACCACTGCTTCGCGGCATGCTGCTTGCAGTTGCCTATGCTCAGCGCGAGGGTGGCATCGGACTAACGGCAACCGGCGCGATGAACCGCAAGTTCGTGCATTGGGCTGCTGAGAACTTCCTCTGGCCCAGGTTCACAGCCAAAGACCTCTTCAGCATGCACAAGGTGCTCAATGAAAACGACATGCCACCACTTTGTGTTGTGCACGACCTGACCCGTTATCTGAAGCTTCTTCGCCGCAGGAAAAATGTACTGCTGCCAACCAAACGTGGCCTGGAGTTTCTGGTCAATCCGCAAGCCTTCTTCGATCTGATCGCCACCGATTATCTCTATTCGTATATTCATGCCACCGAACGTAAAGAGGCGATCCAGGCACGATTGCGTTGGTGGCGTATGTATCTCAATCTGCTCAATATCAAGACCAGAGAAGGGTGTAAGCCGATGGACATTCTAAAGATACTCTATCCGGATATCGCTCATCTGTCCGACACTGAAATAACCGTCGATGCGTGGGACCTGAAATTCGAGCTTCGGTACGGTGTCCTGCGACGCTTATGCTGGCTCGGCCTGCTTTTTGAGGCAAGAGAAGGGCTCAGCTTGCTTGACGACGGAACCTTCCACAAAACACCGCTTTGGACAGCTTGCCTGCAATTGGAGTCGGATATGCAAAGCGATATCGGCGTCCATTGACGCCCTTTATTCCGGCGCTGGCTGTCTCAATAAAGCTTGTTCTCGCCGGGCAATGACGGCAGGGTCGTTCATGTAAGCTGTGCGCGATTTACGCTCTCGCTTCTGATAGCCATTCCCGACACTGCCGTCAGGTATACCAAACATATGGTTGGCCTGACCAGTACGACGCGGACCGCTTTTGCTGCGTTGCTGCTCCCGTCCCGCCTGCATCTCAGCGACGATCAACAGCATGTCATCCAGCCGTTTGTTCTCGACAACAGGTGAGCGATGAATGGAACGAAGCTTGTCGAATGTTGTATAGGGCAGGGTGTCCGTACCGTGCATGATCTCCAGACGTCCGTCGGGATAGTCGCAGACAATGACCTTCTGCCGCGCAAGCCGCTTTGCAACTTCGGTCGGTTCCAGGATGAACAGCACTTTATCATAGCGTAGTGTCAGTGTTTGTGACAGCGTTCGCACTTCCTTCCGGCACAGCGCACCATCAATATTCTCATGCGCTGCCAGCGGTCGATGCATGTCCTTGGGATTGCGTGGCTCCTTGCCAAAACGGGCATTGAAATCTGCAATATATTCCGGCGCATATGCATTGGCTGCTTCGATCGTATCGATGCCGCGCAGCCGCAATTCCTTAACCAGACGATCCTGCAAAGTCCTGTTTGCCCGCTCAACACGGCCTTTGGCCTGTGGAGTATTGGCACAGATAATGTCGATGTTGAGCTCATAAAGTGCCCGACCAAACTGTGTCAGGCCGCTTGTTCGATCTTGCTTCGACGGATGAAGCGAACGAAAAACGCCGTGTTTGTCGCTATAGAAAGCTAGTGGTTTGCCCCATTGCTGGAGATATGCCTTCGTCGCATGAAAATAATCAAACGTGTTCTCTGAGCCCGCAAAACGCAAATGCAGGAGCTTGCCAGTGGCATCGTCGATATAAACGAGGAGGGCGCATTTGGGACCCCGCTCCTCGAACCACCAATGATGCGAGCCGTCGATCTGTATCAGTTCACCAAAGCAATCACGCCGGCCGCGCGGTTGATGCAGTTGCCGCTTGCGTTCGCGACGTGATGTCCACAATCCCGCTGCTGTCATCCATTGCCGCAGCGTCTCCTTGCTGACTGAAAGCCGATGGCGTTCAATCAGCTTCTCACAGGCCAGTGTCGGCCCAAAGTCCCGATAATACGTCCGTACAATATCCAGAATATCATTCCGGAAATCCTCGCCATAACGGCGATTGCTCGGACGACCGCGCTTGCCCGAAACAAGGCCCGCTGCACCAAGCCGATCAAATGCCTGTAACATCCGATGAATCTGACTACGACTGAGGCCAAGCAGCGCCGCTGCCTCCACCACACGAAGCTGATTATCTCTGATTTGCTGAACAGTCTTCAGCCGGTTGAGTTCTTTCTGCGACATCGTGATCAAACAAGACATGACGGCTCCCATCCGCTGTTTGCTGCTGAAAGCCCAATCTTCCTTTCCGCGTTCGATTTGAAAAGGGCAAGAGAGGCAAAAATTGTCGCATCTCTAAATTGCCCATGTGTCGCATCTGTATATTGCCGTTATACACATCGATTGCATAAGATAGCTTATGGAACTCTCTTATGTGCCGCGTCAAATTCGAGCTGTAGCTCAGCCGGACCTCATGTTTCCAGCGATCCTCTAAAATATTCGTCTGAACAGCAATATTGCGTTTGCTTCAAGTGTTCGGTCGCCAGATGAGCACCTCGTGCTTAGAGCAAGTCTGCCGACAAAGGGTAACCATAAATGCTGTTACCGTTGACCTTGAGTTCCTCTCGCAGACCTCGACTTCGGATGGCGCATTGCACTTGGGTTATGCTCATTTCGGTGCGGAGCTTTGCAAGCTCGGCCTGCCGGCTATAATATTCTTCCTCATTATCGAGCAAATCAGAAAGTTGGCGGGTTCCCATGTCGAAGTATTGTTCTCGATAAAGTACTCTCGTCTTTTTGAGCAATTCGATCTGCTTCTTGAGCATCGTCGACTTAATATCACCAGCGGCAAGGCTGCGTACGAGCGCAGTCTCTGTCAAACTGTCTTGCAGTTGCACCGATGCGAGCTTGGCTTCAGTTCCAGCTAGATTGTTGCGCGCGACATTTGCTCTGGCTGTAAGCGCGCCGCCCTGCAAAAAGTCAGATCGAACATCGACGTTCAACCCCAGCGGCAGTTTGTTCACGCCGAGCTCTCCACCAACAACAGGCTGCAGCGCAATACGTGGAGTGACTTCCTTCTCGGCCTTTTCGAGAGCGACCTGAGCACGTGCCTGTGACAGACGGTTCATGCGCAGATCGTCGGTTTCGCCTTGAGCCTTACACGACTTGGTAGATAGCGAGACCCGTCCGCCTTGCGGCTGGCCCGTCAATAGTGTCAGACGGTCCCTCGCCTCGCCGAGTTCAAGTTGGGTATCATTGGCAAGAAATGCAGCCGATTGCACTCGCTTACGAGTTTCCAGGTGATCACTTGATGAAACAGCACCGTTTGTGGCGCGTTCTGCAACGAGTTTGTCGAGCTCGGTGAGAGCTTTAAGCTGACTTTTGTAGACGTCAAGCAACTCGCTCTTCATCTGCACGTCGGCATAAGTTTTTAGAATTTCCAGAAGCGTATCGTCGACCGTTTTCTGGAATGCAATGTAATTGATCTGAAGATCAAAATCAGCCAACTTTACTGCACGCTTGGAGTTCCCGCCATCAAACAGCAGCTGCGAACCAGTGAGGTCCACACCAGGTTTTCCAGTGCTGCCAGAACCAACGCCAGCTCCAGCAGCAACAGAAAGGCCTGGGAAAAGTGCGGCCCGTTGCACTCTAACCTGATCCGCACTTGCGGAAATCACGCTTGCCGCTTCCCGCACAGATGGATTGATGAGAAGACCATTGCGAGCGACCGCGCCTATCTGCGCACCTTTTACAGGCGTCAAAGTCGGCATCACAGATGCCTTCTCGATAATCGCCGCTTCAGTGCCATCGGCTGCAGGTAACCCAACGCACCCTGAGAGCAGGATTCCGCCAGTGATAAACAGTGCCGCTTGACGGCAGATTCTCAGGTGAGCTCGCAAAGGGATCATTTGGTCTTCAGTTTCGTTTTCCTGCGACCAAATCGGCGCATTGTGGACGCCGCCACGCTGCGTGAGATACCTTACCTGCACCGTCAAAGTAAACCCGATATTGACAAATTAAACGGTCACGACCGACGAGCGGCAGCGAAAGATTAAATTCAAGTGACCCGTCACTGTTGCGATGAGCGGCGCGTCCTAATACCGCCTGTAACGCGGCCTGTGACTGACCGACAGAAATGCGACGAACTTGCGCTATGTCGCGTGGCATGCCGATACGAACATAACGCTTGTCCATGTCGGAATATGCTTTTGATACTGACGAAAAGCCCGCATGAGGATTAACCTCATTGAGAGTATCCCGAGCCTGAGCGGGTGTAAGACAAAATGTTGCAAGGGCAATTATCGAGAGTTGCAGGAATGCGGCGCGCGCGCCGAACCATTTTGTCATTTCGGACCTCTTTTTGGAGATATTGTTTATTGGTAATGTTGGTAAGGAACTGAATGGTGTTACAGCTTTAACGTTCACGGAGCGCCTCCTGTGCACGGTTAAACGGTTTGATCAGGTACTGCCATACGGTCTTTTCACCGGTGCGAATATCGACGGTCGCAATCATCCCTGGAACGATTGGAAACCGAGCGCCGGCTTTGTTCGTCAGAAAGTCTTCGTGGGTTCGAATATAGGCGCGATAAAACACCAGATCTTGTTTGACCTCGTCGCGCACAGTATTCGGCGATATCGTTACCACTTCACCAGCAAGACCACCAAATATGGCATAGTCATAGGCTGAAACCTTGACCAGAGCGTTCTGTCCTGGATGAATGAAAGCGATATCACGCGGCGAGATACGGGCTTCGATGAGGAGTTGGTCGTCCATTGGAACCAGCGTCATCAACTGCCCGCCAGCCGGAATGACGCCGCCGATCGTGGTAACAGCAATGTCTTTAACGATGCCGCGCATTGGTGCGCGGAACACCAGACGATCAAGCTGATCCGCCCGACCTCGCATGATCGATGCCTGGACCTCTGCCTCAGCATTGATCTTTTGCAATTCTTCACCGGTCTGGACCCGCAAATCCGCGCGCAATCGCGAAATTTCGAGCTTCGTTTGAGCTGCTTCGCGTCGAAGTTTAATAACTTCGACCCTGCTGGTCGCTCCTGTCGACTGTAGCTTTTCTGCAATCGCGAGTTCCTGACGCGTGAGCTCAAGACCTTCAGTCAACCCAGACAAGGATTCCCGTAGGCTCTCACGACGGGACTTGAAGAGAGCAAGCTCGTTGGCACGCAACTGTGCGAATTCATCGCCAGCCAGTTCTTGCGGGAAGACCACTTCGTCCAGATCGCCCAACTCGGCGCGCATGCGTGCGGCGGCAGCGATGGAGGCGTGAAACTTTGCTGCCGCCTCCTCAACATTCGACGCAGTGCGAGTCGGATCGAGCTGTGCGAGGATCTGTCCGCGTTCGACGATATCACCTTCCTTGACGGAAATTAGCGTCAGAATCCCGCCATCGAGCGACTGGATAACTTGCTCTCTTGAACTGGGGACAACGGTTCCTTGGCCGCTTGAGACCTCGACAAGCGGAAAAAACCAGGCCCATGCAAGGAACAGGGCGAGCAGCAAGAATACAAGCCAGACAAATCGACTTTCCGAGCGCGCGGTTACGCGTTCAGCTGTGGTGTTAAGCGGCAGGCTCATGCGGCAGCCTTTCCGGATCGCAACTGGCTGAGAACCTGATCTTTGGGCCCATCCATCGCAATCACACCATTATTGACCACGATAAGTCGATCAACGATCCGCAGCATTGCGGGGCGATGCGTGGCAACAATCACCGAAATGTTGCGTCCCAGTTGGCCAAGCACATGAATAACTGCCGCCTCCGACACTTCATCAAACGAGGCTGTTGGTTCATCGAGCAGCAAAACACGTGGCTTCCTAAGCAGGAGCCGTGCGAGCAACAGGCCTTGCTTTTGTCCACCCGATAATCCGAGCCCGCCTTCTTGAACCAGATGATCCAAACCTTCAGGGAGCCGATTGATAAAATCCACCAGCCCCATTTTCTCGAGCGTATCAAGGACATCCTCGTCCGTCGCCATAGGCGCGCCGATCGTAAGGTTTTCGCGCAATGTTCCGTGAAACAGTCGAGCGCCCTGCCCCATGACACCGATGTCACGCCTGACGTCTGTCGGATCAATGAGACCCATAACGATATCGTCAACGCGGATTTCCCCTGCCAATGGCTCGAGAAGTCCGGCAAGACCAGACAGGAGCGTGGATTTACCCGCACCATTGCGCCCTAAAATAGCGATGCGTTCGCCCGGCGTGATTGTAAGCTGATCAATTTTAAGAACGGGAGATTCGGGATTGTGCCCGAATACTGCGTCCTTGATGCGAAATGCACCGCTGATGGTTGGCTTATGAATTCGCTGCTCTTCCTGAGGCGCATCCACGGGAAGAGCCATCAGGCCGTCAAGCGCCTTGCGCGCGACCTGGGCCTGTTGCCAGCGGTTGAGGATTTGCGTTACCGACGCCAATGGAGCAAGCATCCTTGAGGACAGCATAGAGGCTGCGACAAGCACACCCGTACTTAGTTCGCCGGCCATAACCATGGGTGCACCGAAGAAGATGACTACCGCAAACACCCCACCTTGAACCGTCTGTGCAAACGATGACAACCGGTTAATAAGATCGCGCAACTCCATTGAGGAGCCAGATGTGGTCTCGTTGTAATGGTTCCACAGGTTCTGGAACCGCGTTTCGGCCTGCATCGACTTGATATCGTCAAGTCCTTGTATGGCTTCAACCAGCATCGCGCTACGCAGCGAAGATTCTCGGGTGTTTGTTTCAGCCAGCCGACGAAGTCGTTTTTGTGCCAGCAGTCCAGGCACGACCAGCAGGACCATCGCCAAAAGAGGTATCCAGACCAAGGAACCGGCAATGTAAAAGAACAATACGCAAAACAGCAGGAAAAATGGAACATCCGCAATTGCCGCCACTGTCGTGGAGGTCAGCATTTCGCGGACATGTTCCAGCTCGCGTATCTGCGAAATAAACGTGCCGGTGGAGCGTGGTCGTGCGGTATTGCGGATACGAAGTGCGTGCCCGAACACCCGGTCTGATATCCGCAGGTCAGCAGCTTTTCCGGCTATATCGGTAATACGGCTTCGAGCGGTACGCACACCCATCCCGAATAGGATCGCCATCATAACGCCGATGAACAAGACCCAGAGTGTGCTCATAGATTGCCCGGGCACAACACGGTCATAGACTTGCATTGAAAAAATCGTGCCGGCAAGCGCCAGTATGTTGGTCACAAGCGAAGCAACCAACACTGCGCGGTAAGGCTTGAGATCCGCCAAAGCAATACTGCGCAACCAGTCGGGACGCCAAGGCGCAATATAATCATCGATCCGTCGGTCGGGACGCGACGAAACAGGACGAAGCACAAACAGCCGTCGCAAGCGTGAAGCCAATTCCTCTCGCGATAACGGGGTCATCAGGCCCTTGTCACCGGACAGAATTACTCCGAAGCCTTCGGCAGTTTCCCGTTCAATCACTCCAACTTCGCCGCCACTAAACTCAACGAGGAGTGGTAGCCTGAGAGCCGATAGAGCTGTAGCTCCCTCATCAATCTGCCGGATAGAAAGACTGACCGAGCGCGCAAGTGTAGCCAACCGGTCCTCATCTGTGGACCACGCCATGTCAAGTTTTATGCGCTCCACCGAGATGGCCATGCCGTAATGCGTTGCGACACGCATTACGGCTTCGATCCACCCTCGGTTGGCGCGCCCCCCGGAGGGAGCGGGACCAGATTGGTTTGGCGCGGCGTTCACAATATCAGACCTCGTAGTGAACGGCCGAGCGAAGTTCGTCTTCGAGCGAAGGTGCCGTCATTGGAGTGCTGAGGTCGACAAAATCGGAAGCTCCACCACCGGTGTCTGACGAAAACGGTTTAGCGTCGTGCTCGTCAGGCAGGATAGCGGACATCGCATCGTGCCCTGTATCAGAGGACAGGACGTCATCGATTGTAAGAGCAGTCTGTTGCTCTACGGCAGGTACTGTAGACGCCTGTGTATCGATCGACGCCAGACCGAAGCTTTCACTGTCTTCTGCCATTGCAAAGGAGAACAGGCTCGAATGATCAGAACTTGATGCGACGGCATCCTGGTGACTATCAATCGTCACGCCGTCAATCTTTAGAGTGACCGTCGTGCCACTTTCACCGGTCCCCGTGTAAGATCCGTCTGACTGCAGCACCCAGTTTCCTGAAAGCGACAGCAAATCCTCCGATGTTCCCTTTATTGTCAGGATATGGTTTGCATCGGTGATCGCCTGAACATCATCAGGGGTCAGATCTGTGATTGCATTTGTTCCATGAATTCCCAGATCAATGATCTCGATATTCTTAAGGTGTTGCTTAAGATCATCACCACTGAGATCTTCGCCAAAGCGCAGGGCAACGGTGTCGGAACCGGCTCGGCCGTTGATGTTTGAACCACTCCAAATAAATGTGTCGTTACCTGATGTGGCTGTTGTAGGCGTTACAGCAAGCGTCAGCGTGTCGGTTACATGCTGCGATTCCGTTCCTGTTGCACTTTCAACAGTCCATGCCTCGACCCTGATCTGCGTGCCCGCCGTGGATGCGTCCTGATCGGAAAGCGCAGATGCTGCTTGAACGAAACCAAGCTTATCGAGATTGTCCTGCGACAAGCCAGTGATCGTATAGGAATTGGTGAGCTGATCGTAAGCGATCGATATGGCATCGTTGTTTGCATCGATAAGCTCGCCGCCGATATAAAAGGCTGCATGCGCACCAAGACCGGTAAGTTTCAAGGTTGTGGTTTCGGTACTTGCATCCTCAACACCTGCAACGGCGGTCGCCGCATCAACCATGGCTGCATTCAGGTTCAAGCTGATGATGCGACCTTCCTTACCAAACGACAAGGTCGGATCGATTGCTATTCCGTCTGCGACCGCTTCAACGGTCACAGGTGCAAGCGGCACAGTATCCACTCGGGTCGTCGGCAGGCTAGCCTCACCTGATTCAACCACGAGCGAAAGATCCGTAAGCGTGCCGCTCCAATGTGGGGCGGGTAGGATTGCTACATAGGCAGGCATCGTACCGTCAGAGGAAATGACCCAGGTATTGGTGCTGCCATCGCCACCGGCGTTTGAAGCCTGGGAAGCGACAGTTGCATCCCCTGCACTTGAACCGACATAAAGCAGGAAGCCCACCGGAACGCCAGACAACAGAATGGACTTGATCGCTTCAGAACCATCGTTGTCTTTGAGAGCAACCGTGAGACCAGTCAACTCGATCGCGTTGGTCTTTTCTGAAGTGCCGCTCTCCTTGCCAGTCACTGGCTGACTTTCCACCGTGACACCATTGTTGACGATCAAGACTTCAGCGGTGCTGGAGGCCGAAGCGGCTTCCGTATTTGCCGCACCAGTTTCCTTCGTCTGTACCCAGGCATTGAAAGTTACGTCGCCCGGCTGGAGGACGGTTCCATCTGCCGCAGTGTAAGTGAGCTCGACTGAGCCGCCTGCAGTGCCAATCTCAACAACATAATATTTGCCATCTGGCACACCTACGACTCCACTGATGTCGGTCAGCGTCAGCGTTCTGCCTTCACCATCAGTGAGCGTGCCATTGTCGTTTCCGTTGGTCGAAACCTGAACATAAAGCTTGCCGTCAACGATCGTTCCGAACGTGCCGTCTGCAACATCGAAAGCCGAAATCGTTGCAGTAACACTGGTTTCTCCTTCTGCGACGTCAGGAACGTCGATGGTTACCGTCGCCTCGTCGGTCACCGGAATAATAGGCATGTCCGGCTTGGTGACCGCTTCCGTGCTGGTGCCACCAACCGCTGCTGCCGTCAGCTTGGCGTCAAAGTTGAATTCGGCATTGTTGTCATTGCTGTTAAGCGGGGGGGTGATTTTGATACCAGCAAGCAACCCATCAAGTGCGGCTTGACTGTCGCCGTTTGCAGGCACAACAACGGTTGCAGACCATGTCGGTACGCCGTTGATCGTGGTGAAGGTCATACCGTCGACGGTTGTACCTGGTGCTAGATTGGTGAGCGTGACGGTGTAACTATAAGCGACACTCGAGTCACTTGTTGTGACCTTAGCATCAATAACACCATCCAGGGTAAATTCAGTGTCTTCTGTACCCTGCGCACCATTGTAGCTCCATTCGTCGATAACTGGAGGCAGGTAAGATTGGCCGTCACCCAGATCTACCGTGAGGTTCCATTTGACGGAATCGGTTTCGATCTTGGCAGGCGAATTGACGTTCTGGCCCTCATCCTGCGCAAGCACGGTCATTGTGATGGTCGATGTGAGGTTAGACGCGCCCTTTCCGACGACGAATTCGACCGGAAGATTGATGCCACCAATGCCGATCGATTTCGCGTCCGCGCCGGAATAGATAAGGAGCCACGAACCTGCACCAATCTGGGATGCGCCGTTGACGGTAACACCATCAGGAACACCCTCAATAACCACGCGGACCAGATGTTCGCTGCCATCCGTATCGGCCGAATTTACGTGCAGGTTTACGGTCACTGTGCCGCTGGTCGTAACAGTCGCTGTGTCTGGTTCTGCATCGTCACCGGCAATCTCATCAGAAGTTGTACCAGTGGCGGAAGTCATGGTGATCGCCGTAATCGATGCATCGACTGCATCGGTTACTGGCAGTGCGTCAATTGTAAGCGAGCCATTCTTCACTTCAGTCACGGCAGTTAAAGTTCCATCAGTTGATGGATCAATCACTTCGTAAAGGAAATCCAACTTGCCAAGGTCACCGTCAAGATTGGCGGCACCCTTCGCGCCCAGACTATCGATCTGATCGGACGGGACAATATAGTAGGTTTTCCCTTCAATTTCTTTCGTTTCAAGGTTCGCTGCTGAAATTTCTGCTCCGCCTACATAGAGCGTAAATTTGCTTGCGTTGTAATCAACCGGAATGAAAATACTGCCCAATTTCTCATCTGTATCACCGTTTTGCGGAATGATTACCAGATTGAGCAGGGAGATTTCATCCTCGATAAGGGTGGCAGTTGATGTGATCAGTGCCTCCGGCGACGGAGTAACCGTGAAGCTGACATCGGTGAGAGGACCTGTGCGAGAATCGCCATCGTTTTCAGTTGTAACACCAGCGACCTTCAGGTTCACCGTCCCACTAAAATTCTCAGGAACAACAATAGAAACCTTCGAAAGGTCACTTGCCGACACCATCCAGATCCGTTCGGTCCCAGTGCCCGAAACGACCATCGTAGCTCCGGTTAATGAGAAATTCTCTGAAAGCCCTGTGATGCGAAGTGTAGTTACTTCCGATCCGTCGGTGTCGCTAGACGCTACCGAGGTTATAATATTGGACAGCTGGACCTTGTGTGCACCTGCATCGAGTGCTGCCTCTGTCGTGGTATAGGCAACATTTGGCAGTGTGATTAAGGCATTATCGGCGACACCGGTAACCGCAATATCAATCGTGCGGGAAACAGGCGCAGATGTTGACGTTCCGTCGACCGAAACCGCGCTGACAGTCAATTTGAAATCATTGTTGCTGTTAAGCGGCGGTGTGACGGTCATTGGGTAGCTATTGTTGAACCCAACGATCGTAACCGCACCGCCACTGACAGTCAGTTTTTCGCCGTTGTAGGTGATTACCGCTCCATCAGGAATGCCCGAGATGGTGACGTTGAAGGTTTCAGAATCATCCGAACTCGTTGTTTTGATCGAGAGCGGGATTGCTGTATCTTCAAGGCCCGTAGCACGACCATTGAGCGCCATGGTTACTTCATCAGCTACAGGTTCAAACTTGATCAAAGAAAGCGTAGCTTCACCGCTGATGGCTACATTGACACCATCTCCGCTTTCATGTGGAGGATCAAGTGGGAGTGTGGAAACGTCGCGATCGTCATCATAGTCAACCGTTGCCGCCTGCACTCCAATGGTGAGCGTTCCCGAAACATCAGCCGGAAGCTTAACCTGCAGCGTGTTGAGATAAACAGATGGTACCCAGATTGGTTCGCCGACATAGGTCTGCGTCTGCCAAGTAAGACCATTATCTGTTGAATAACGGAATTCAGTGCCAATAACCGTGTCAGTTTGCGTGTCAGACGAAAGCGTTGGGGTCAATACAGCATAAGTGAATTCATCCGAGTCTGCATTTGACCAAGCTGACTGCAGGTCGGCGAAGCCGCCACTGGTATTCGATGCGCCTGTGTAATTGCTACCAAGTGCAAACCAGGCATCTTCCTGACCCGCAACAGAATAGGCGTGATCGCCATTCATGGTGACGTCGTTTTGTCCATTTCCATCACTGTCGCTGTCGGTTCGCTCAGCCACAGGCGTAACGGTGATCTTCACGTCAAGATCAACTGTCTTGGTATCGCTATCAGAACCATTGGTATCGGTGCTGGTGATAGACAATTTGATCGTGGCATCCAAGCTGCTATGCGCTGGCGGCGTAATCGTGAAGGCATCAAGAATAGCTTCTCGATCAGTTTGGCTCAATGAACCGTCAAATGTGATCGTTGCAGTGGTGCCAGAAACATTGTAGCTCCAGCCTGCCGATGCATCAGGGGTCCCAACGGTCCAACCGGTGGGAACTTCAAATGTGACTTCGTTGATGACTTCGGAGCCGGCTGCAGTACCCGTATCAGTGACAGCTACACCTGCAAGGAAGTGAACAGCCGTATCTTCCGCTGTTGTACTGTCCGTCGCAGTGACATCACCAGCAACAGGAGTAACCCGCAGATCAATTGTCACACTGCTCGTTACGGTCGCTGGAATACCTGCTGAATCACTGTCTGTGTCACGGGTATTAAGCGTGATTACGACATCTTTAATATCACCGCTGAAATCTCGTGGTGGCGTGATGGAAATATTTGGTGCCGTTGCGAACGTGCTGGTTTCAGGCGAAGTGACAGAGCCGCTCGCACCAACGGTGTAATTCGTTCCATTGATGGTTACGATTGATCCCGCAGGCAAGCCGCTGACACTATAAGAATAACGTTCACTACCGTCAGTGTCGTTTCCAGCATTCGCATCAGTACTAGTCAAAGCCGCGGTGAGATGGCTCGACAAATCGATTTTGCTGTCCTCAGCAAAAGTAAGCGTCCTGACATCGCTCTCAAGCTCCGCCCCGTCGGTTACTGCTTGAACATCAACATTGATGACCTGCGTGCTCGACGCTCCCGCCACGCCCGCGATCTTGCCGCCGCTGGCATCAACTTCATAGCTGGTCGCGCTAACGGTTACAGTAAAATTATTGCCGCTTTCAGCGCGCGGATTTGCCACGAGAGCCGCATACTCGGCTGAAGTCAGATAGTAGATCCCTCGGGCGTCGTCAGCAGCAGGCGTGTCGCTCACATGAGGTACATCAGACAAGACGATGGTGATTTTACCATCGACTGGCGTAAGCGTTTTCACACCCGTAGAAAGCGTTACGCCATCGGCGCCTGCGCCACTTATGGTCAGCGTGATTTCACCAAGGCGCTCTGGATTATCATTGTTATCCGTACCTGTGCCTGTATCGGTGATAACAGGTGTCTTCAGGCCAAGCGTAACTGCTGTGTCTTCGTCGGTATTGACGTTCTTGTTTGCCTCAAGCTCAGGGGCATCGGCAACCTTGGTGATCGTGAAGTCAAGCGTCTGCGTAACGGACTTGCCACCGCCGCTTTCTCCCATCGTGTAGGATACCGTAGGGATATTACCGCTGTAATTTGGAGCGGGTGTAAAGGTATATTTCCCGTCTTCTCCAATGATCAGCGTGCCAAGAGCAGCCCCATCCTTTGTCAGATTTACCAATTCGCCCGGGGTAAATGTCTCTTGGAGACCATCGCCATTCGCATCGACCGTAAAGCCGGTCAAAATGATTTTGTTATCAACATCAGAAACGAAATCTTGCAGCGAGCCGTTGACGACGCCGTCCTCGAGGACATTTATCGTTTCGTTGCCAAGGCCCGTGATGTCGTCGTTGCTACCATTGACAGTAACAGTAATGACCTGTTCGCGAGTAGCTCCATGTTCGTCGGTCACCACCGCTGTGAACGTTTCTGTTCTTTGTTCACCATCATTCAAGGCTTGTGTGGAGGCTCGAGTGTTGTCGAGCGTATAGGTCCACTCACCTGTTTGGGCATCAATGCCGATTGTGCCATATGTCCCGTTGGTGGCGACGACGCTCCAGGTCAAAGTCGCATCCTTATCAACATCGGATGCTGTCAATGTTCCGCTAACCACATTGTTTTCATCAGGGTTAGCAGTTCCCTGCTCGGTCACTTCGCCACTCGCTTCAGCCGTTCCGGACGTGATCTCCGGACGGTCATTGGCGCCAGTGACTGTGATGGTCAATGTGCTGCTGCTTGTCGCACCGTTAACGTCAACCGCTGTATAGGTGAAGGTCTCAGTGACTTGCTCGCCTTGCTTTAGGGATTGTGTTTGTGTCGAGGTGTTGTCAAGTTCATATGTGTAGCTGCCATCGCTATTCAGCGTGAGGGTTCCATAGGTTCCCTGAATGCTCGAACCCACCGTTCCAACAACATCGCCAAACTTCACTTCATTTACAGCCAGTGTGGCCTTTTCACCATCATCAACGTCAGTATCATTCGTCAACACGTTGCCGGTTGCAGTGGCAGTTCCACTTATCGGATCGTTACCACCGTCCTGAACGCCTGCTTCCGACACTGATCCGGTGTCGGCATTTGCAACCGGTGCATCGTTGGTTCCGTTAATTGTGATGACGACTGTTCGGGTTTCGGTTCCGCCCTTCCCGTCACTCACCTCAACGTCGAAGCTCAGCTCGACCTTATCGCCTTCATTCAGAGCCTGAGTAGCACTCAGCGAATTGTCGAGCGTATAGGACCAAGCCCCTGTCACAGCATCGATGGTGAAGGTGCCGTAGGTTTGATCAGGAGTGCCCAGCACGCTCCAGCTAAGCGTATCGCCATCGACATCGGATGCGTCAAAACTTCCTGTCGCGGTCGGATTACCAGGAACTGGTGTGTTGTCATCGACAACACCTGCCTCAATCACTGTGCCGTCCTGGTCTCCCCCAGCAATCACTGGAGCATCATTGACTGGATCAACCGTGATGGTGAGATTGGCGGTATCCGTGCCACCTTCCCCATCGCTGATCGTATAAGTGATCGTCGGAACCGTGCCGTTCCAGTTTTCGTCCGGCGTAAACGTGTAGGCACCGGTGCTGTCGAGCGTAAACGTGCCAACATTCTCAATTATGGCATTGTCGCCAGCGCTGTAGGTGGTTCCATTGATCACAAACTGCGTAACGACAAGCGTATCGCCATCTGGATCAGTGTCAGCCACATCACCCGCTGCGCTATCAAGCAGCACATTGCCGCTCACAGGTGTATCTTCGTCAGTGCTTACAGCATCATCATTGGCAACCGGAGCAGGATTGGAAACAGTCCATGTGAAGGTTTGATCGACAGTGCTGGTGCCATCACTTGCCGTGATCGTCACACTATGCGCACCGCCAACACCGTCCTGGCTTGCGGATGGATCAATGGTGCCGCTGATAATGCCCGTATTCGGATCAATCGTCAGACCCTTTGGCAGCCCCGTGGCGCTATAGGTAAGCGTATCGCCATCAACATCCTTGAAGAAATCGCTCACATCAAGCGAAGTGATGGCGTCAGCATCATCATTTGCCTGATCGACAATCGTACCAACGGCCTCTGGCGCGTCATTAACAGGATCAACCGTGATGGTAAGATTGGCAGTATCCGTGCCACCTTCCCCATCGCTGATCGTATAAGTGATCGTCGGAACCGTGCCGTTCCAGTTTTCGTCCGGCGTAAACGTGTAGACACCGGTGCTGTCGAGCGTAAACGTGCCAACATTCTCAATTATGGCATTGTCGCCAGCGCTGTAGGTGGTTCCATTGATAACAAACTGCGTAACGACAAGCGTATCGCCATCTGGATCAGTGTCAGCCACATCACCCGCTGCGCTATCAAGCAGCACATTGCCGCTCACAGGTGTATCTTCGTCAGTGCTTACAGCATCATCATTGGCAACCGGAGCAGGATTGGAAACAGTCCATGTGAAGGTTTGATCGACAGTGCTGGTGCCATCACTGACCGTGATCGTCACACTATGCGCACCGCCAACACCGTCCTGGCTTGCGGATGGATCAATGGTGCCGCTGATAATGCCTGTATTTGGATCAATCGTCAGACCCTTCGGCAGACCCGTGGCGCTATAGGTGAGCGTGTCACCATCAATGTCCTTGAAGAAATCGCTCACATCAAGCGAGGTGATGGCGTCAGCATCATCATTTGCCTGATCGACAATCGTACCAACGGCCTCTGGCGCGTCGTTGACGGGATCAACCGTGATGGTAAGATTGGCGGTATCCGTGCCACCTTCCCCATCGCTGATCGTATAGGTGATCGTCGGAACCGTGCCGTTCCAGTTTTCGTCCGGCGTAAACGTGTAGACACCGGTGCTGTCGAGCGTAAACGTGCCAACATTCTCAATTATGGCATTGTCGCCAGCGCTGTAGGTGGTTCCATTGATAACAAACTGCGTAACGACAAGCGTATCGCCATCTGGATCAGTGTCAGCCACATCACCCGCTGCGCTATCAAGCAGCACATTGCCGCTCACAGGTGTATCTTCGTCAGTGCTTACAGCATCATCATTGGCAACCGGAGCAGGATTGGAAACAGTCCATGTGAAGGTTTGATCGACAGTGCTGGTGCCATCACTGACCGTGATCGTCACACTATGCGCACCGCCAACACCGTCCTGGCTTGCGGATGGATCAATGGTGCCGCTGATAATGCCCGTATTCGGATCAATCGTCAGACCCTTTGGCAGCCCCGTGGCGCTATAGGTAAGCGTATCGCCATCAACATCCTTGAAGAAACCGCTCACATCAAGCGAAGTGATGGCGTCAGCGTCATTGTTCGCCTGATCGACAATCGTACCAACAGTCTCCGGCAGGTCATCAACGGGCGTAATTTCTATATCAAAAGTGCTTGTCGTCGAACCGCCGTCGTTACCGTCACTGACAGTGTAGATAACGGTTGGAACCTTACCGTTCCAGTTGGCAACTGGTTCAAAAGAATATGAGCCATCAGCCTTGATCACAAGCACGCCAATGTCAGGAATGCTAACTTTTTCGCCAGGAAGATAGGTCGAACCGTTGATCTCGAAACGGGTAATTGAGATCGCATCGCCATCCGGATCACTATCATTGCCAAGCAGATTACCGGTTACGGACGTATCTTCGGGGGCAATAACGGATTCTGGCTCAGTAACCGGAGGCTGATTGTTCACCGTAACAGTGACAGTCGTTGTCTCTTCGGTGCCGCCGCTTGAAACCGTATAAGTGTAGGTGTCAGTTCCCACGAAACCAGGTTTCGGTGTATAAGTTATCGTTCCATCTGGATTAACGACGACGGATCCATGTGCGCCAGGAGTTACGGCACTAATGCGGGCGTCTGGATCCTTGAATGTATCATTAGAAAGTACAGCGGTGGTTACCGGCTCACCCGCATGGGTGACAGCCTCATCGGGAGCAATGTCAACTACCGGCGTCACCGTGATTGGAACGGTAACAATCGTTTTCCCACCTCGACCGTCGGATACGACGACATCGAAGCTGTCTGGACCGTTATAGTCGGCATGAGGTGTGTAGGTATAGGTTCCGTCCGGATTAACCGTGACGGTACCGTGCTTAGGGCCTTCGCCACTAAGTTCAAAAGTCAGAGTGTCTCCATCGGCGTCTTTTGCGGTGATCACGCCCTTGAAAACGTTGTCCTCTGCAGTCTCAACTGGGTCAGCAGAAACAACAGGCGCCCTGTTGGACGGGCCATCATCACTACCGCCGCCAGAGCCAAGAGCAATCGCAGCCCCGCCTGCAGCCAGGCCTATACCTGCCAGAAGTGCCATCGGCAAAGGTGCGGCCGTGGTGGTTGAATTGATCTCAGCTATATCAAATCCCGACCAGGTCTCGCCATACTGCGCCCACCAGGTAACGTCGTTTCCGTCTTCGAAAACCAGATCATTGCGAGCGTCACCGTTTGTGACAAAGAAATTCTCGATGACTACAACCGAACCGTCTTCAAGAATAAGGAGCAGGTTGTTTCCATCGCGCTCAAAGCGCGCGACTTCCTCGGGCCCGATTTGCAGCTGAACAACACTTGGCGTCTCAAGCCGGATACGGTTTCCATCAAAGTTTCGCGACGCTCCACTCTCGGCCTTAGGAAACACGACTGCTTTCATTTTCGACGCCTATCTAGCTCTACAATACCAAACTAAACCTCCCGTGCTCGGGAAGTTCAATGATTGTTGTGTCCGTGAAATCCGCCTATGAACTCGGAGAACGCACAACGAGCTCGCCACCGCAACAGTTGTCAACCTGTTGAGATGCACACGCGCCTTGTACGTTGTCTGCGATCAAATATTAGGTCCCGCCGCAACACAATCAGAGCACCTTATGGTTGCGTCGCCAAGCTGTGTCAACTGATATTCTCTAATAAATAGATATTTGATCAATGCCCATTATTCAACAACTTAGCCCGCCTGAAGGACCTATCTGCCAAGCGATCATTTGAAACTTATCATCAACGAAAATGCGCGCGATTAAAAACAATCAAAACTATGTAAGATTTAGAAAAGCACCGAATATCCATGTGGTTAGCGCAATATCCCATCAAAAAGCTCTCGTTTAAAAAGCAACCCTCACACGAATGGCAATATTACTCTAGATTGAAATTTCAAGCAGCCAGATAGGTCTCAATTTCTGCACCAGTATAGCGACATCCCTTTAGCAAACCGATATTACTATCCTCCTACTATTATTATAGAATTCAAATCCTTTTCTGCTTCTTATTATTTATTATTTTTGCTATAAAATGCCTATGGCCTAAAAAAGAACTTTTTCGTATCTTTCGAATACCAATAAAGTATTATTTTCGATATATATTACACACACACCGACCTATTCACAACTTTTCCGGGAATGCATCTCTGAGTGATGGGCTATTCTGACATTTACGGTCTTCGTTAAGTCGAGCTCCAAAATAGCATTCTACAATATGCCGCTGTCAGTTGCTGTACCGGGTGGTGCGGGCAGACTGACAGCGGCTTTTTTCACAAAGGCCTGTATTTGAGAGTATTTGACGCAGGTCGAAGGTAAACTGGTTTACCACTTCACGCGGAAGCCCACATTCCCCTTGATCGAATAGCTGTCACCAAAGTCATTGAGGCTGGTATTGACGACCCCTTCTCCGAAGATCGAATACTTGTCATCATTCCAGTTGTAGGATCCACCGATGCCAAGTCCACCCCACACCCGATCCTGACGGCTAGCAAGGCTCAGATCGTTAACATTGACTTTGCTGCCTTCAAGGAACTCATAGTAAAGGTTAGCGATGCCATAAATATGGCTACGGTTCTTCATCCCATTGCCGTTTTGCCACGAGGTCTCATGATCGAGCGTCAGACCAAGGCGACCCTGCAAGCTGTCTCCGCGATCAAGGCTGACCGATGCGCCATAAATATCGATGAAATCGTCAAACTTGACGCGAGAATAGACAAGTTGCGCCTGCGGCGTGACTGCCCACTCAGGATTAATCTCGATCCGCTTACCACCCTCCAAGGAAAGGGCGTAACCGAAGCCGCTATTGCCATCTGCGAATGTCTTATCATTATAGTCTGATACGAGATCACTTTTGTACCATGTGGCTTGGCCCTGAGCGTCAATGTAAAAGCCATTCTCGCCATACCAGGTCAGCGTGCCACCCAAACCGTACCCATCTGTAGCAATATTGCCATCGCCCCAGCCAGTGGCGTCATTGGACGAGACCTTGGTTTTGCCATGTACATATTGGGCAAACACGCCGCCGATAAGCTTACCGCTCTCGGCTTCGCTTAGCAAACCATCAATACCGGCCTGCAATTTGACAGAATTTTGCCTGAAATCGCCGCCTGTCGTGGAAGAGTCAGATCCAAAGCGATTGTGTGCACCTTCAATACGACCCCACACACCATTGCCTTCTATCGCCACACCTGCTTCCTGTGGCGTTGCATACGGTGTGCCAACAGGATCCGCACCCTGTTCAATTACCTTGTTGCCGTTACCTGCCCAGAAACGGTTACCAACGCGCTGCTGCAGCGTCGATATCCCGTTCAACCCGAGGAGCGCTTGCGGGTAGGCTTCGTAAGTTTCAGCAGCTGGCGTTAGAACAAATTCGCCGCCAACAGTATTACCGCCACCCGTGTTGCCACCGCCAGTATTCGGATCCGTACCGCCAGTGCCGGTATCTTCAACCTTCTTTACAGAGCGCAAATACCAATCTGACTTATCAATACCGGATGCATTTCCTTTATAAAGCCCATAGGCATAAGCACCAGCAACGATAACTTGCTGGTTTGAGTACACTTCATTGCCAACGAGACTGAAAACACCATTCGATGTGCCGCCGACCGAGATTACCTCGATGCCTTCCGTCGTAAGCGCACCACTACCCCCGGCATTTGCCACATAGACTGATGTCATACCCGATGTATCGCCTTTAACGACAAGCTTATCCGTAGTCGAGCTGTCGTCACCAAGCGCGGTGTCGATCGAAAGACGACCGTTGTTGCCACTATAATTGCCGGCAATCGTTACAACATCACCAGCCAGATTGTCCTGTGTTGTGATCAATCCTGAATTGTTCACGCCGCCAGAGATAGTGTAAACACCTGTACCACTGCCTGTTGCAACAAAGGACGAGCTCGCATCGACCGTCAGATTGGCGGCAAGCGCCAGCGCAGCCCCGCCATCTAGCGTCGAAGAGTTCGTCAGATAAACGCCCGTCGCAGCGTCTCCCGCCGCTCCGACGGCAAGGCTGCCATTGGTCAGTTCAAGCCTGCTGTTATCAAGCGTGAATATTTCCCAGTTCTGGATTTTAGACCCATCATAGGAGCTATCCGCATCATGAAGTGTCAGCTGATCATCACCTGTACCACCGTCGAGTGATGTAATTCCCGAGAAACCGCCATAGAGATCAACTGTGTCTGTGCCAGCATTCAAGCTGATCGAACCGTTAACGACGCCACCGTTTGCAATAACCACATGACTGTCTCCCCCGTTATTAACAATGGCAAGGCCAGAATCCGCACTGACAGTTGCATTGCTTCCGACAGTGATATTGCTCAGCACTCCTGCATTGGTCTGTGTCGAGATAGCAGCTCCCGCACCAGACTGAATCTGGCCGGTCACGGAGACGTTGACGTCATTGTTTGAGGCATCTGGGTCTGCGGGATCATTAGCGCTCGAGTTACTAACCACATATATACCGTAGTCGGCGCCTTTTGCGTTATTGACATCAACGTTGATCTGCTTGACGTTTGCGTTATCGGCATAAAATTCAATAGCATCATCACCCGAAACGATCGAACCCTGCGCACTGATATTGACCGTGCCGTCACCACTATGAATGGCATTAATGCCGTCATCACCCGACGTGATACTGTTTACAGCAATATCCAGGTTTTTTGTGGTTGAAGCCGTGTCTAACCAGACACCGATACCCGATACATCGATGTCGTGTGCGCCAACCTTTACGTCGCCTGAACCCCAGGTATTGAACCAAATGCCGTGACCGTTGGTGACCTTGATATCGTTCGCGTTGACAATGGTATCGCCAACGCCCGCATGATTGAAACGGATAGCACTTCCCAGCGATGTGACATCATTCACATCAATGACAAGATCGTGCGAATTCACCGTAGTCTCGATATTGATCCCTTCGCCCCCAGTGCTGACGATATTATGGGCATCAACACCAACATCTCCGGAACCATAGTAATCGATCCAGACACCTTGAGTGCCGCTCTTGATATCATTCACATCAATATCAAGGCCCTCAGCCTTGGATGCGATAATTGCATATATACCGTTGGTGCCAGACGAAATTAAACCAGACGAATTGATGTCGACCACACCGCTTCCGGAACTACGAATGTCAATACCGTTACCACCAGCAGTGACATCGACAACGTCAACTGCTAAGCCCGTCGTGCTTCCGCCATTATTGACATAAATTCCGGTGTTAATTTCACTATTTATTGCTCCAGTTGCAGCAATCGATGTCGAGCCTAACCCGTTGTTATTAGCCTCGATGCCATTGACCCTGCCGTTTACATCCGCCACATCAATCGTCAATTCAGTGGTGGCACCCCCGTTATAGACATAAATACCATTGTTCGCTTTGCCGGTCACATCGCTCGTTGAAGAAATCGATGTCGACCCCTTCCCATAGTTGTAAGCTGCAATGCCATAGCGGCCGCCAGTCACATCTACCGTATCGATCGTCAAATCGCTTGTGGTGCTGCCGTTGTAAGCGTAAATGCCATCGGCGGATGTACCGGTGACGCTGCCGGTCGAGGCAATTTGTACCGCACCGGTTCCGTTCGCCTCGACGCGAATTCCGTCCGTTGCTCCAGTGACATTATTGGTCTCTAAGACGACGTTCCTGCTTCCTGCAGTAGCTTCAACGTTTATTCCTTGCGCAGTTTCACCTACAACATTGCCGCGCGCGCTAATCTCCAGGTCACGCCCACCGGTCCAAACCAATGCATCAATACCAATAGTACGACCACTAACGTTATTTACATCCACGGTCATAAGCGAGCCGTAGTGGACAGCTCGGATGCCAGAGGTAGTCTTTGAGGAGACCGTACCCGTTGAAGTGAGATTGAGAGTGCCGTTGTTTGAACCACGATTGGTCAATAATACGCCATAGGAACCCGCTGATATATCTGCGACGGAAATATCAACATTGGTGTCTCCTGCGTAGACGAAGCCAAAGCCGTCCTCATAGACGAGACCTGTTGACCCCGCCTCGATGCTACCGGTTACGGCGATCGAGACGTTTCCGGCTCCTCGCTTGCCAACCGTGATACCCTGCGCAGCTGCATTTATACTATTTGCTTCAACTTTAATGTCACCCGTCATGCCAACATTACCATTAACGGATATACCTGAGCCCGAGAATGCGTTCTGCGTAACTATCGAACCCGAAGCAATAACGGTGGCGTCGCCAGCTCCAAAGACATTCGCTACAACGCCACTCTGTCCGCCAACAACGTCATTCACTCTGATTGTTGTGGCACCCGACGCCGAGTTTGCGCCGGTTACAAGGACCCCGAACCCATTATTGGCAGACGTCGCGGTAATTTTACCGGTCGAAGTAATCGTAGTATCTGTATTTGCAAGGTTGTTAACGCTAACTCCTCCATAGCCGCTGACATCTAAAACGTTAATATCAACACTTGTGGTTCCTACACCAGCCGTCGCAACAATACCGTTAGATGTGCTGTTGCCAATTATATGGCCGTTTGACTGAACAATCAATTTACCCGGATTGTTGTTGGTGATAGCCAGACCAACTGCTTGGCCAGAAATTGTTGCAGCGTTCGTGTCTATGAAGCTCGTGCCGCCATTGCCTTGGATCGTAAAAGCGTTTCCCGCCTGGGTCGCGTGGCCAAAGCCCGGTGACGTTGTCACAGATATATTGCTGCCGCTAATACTTCTAGTGGTATCACTGACCGAGGCCGGGCCTGAGCACACCGTGTTGCTCCCGGTGGTGACGCATCCCCCAGCAAACGCCGTTGTTGACGACAGAAATGCACCACCGAGTGAGAGAACCGTTGCAACAACTGTAGAAGTTTGGCTCGATCCCATTTCACAGGGCGCAATCCCACCGGCAATTCCTTTGTACTTGCCGACACGCCCGCCACGTAACATAAAGGTCCGCCAGAAATGCCATAAGCTTCCGACTTTGACGGAAGAATTAGTTTGAGAAGCTAACACGATTTTTGCCGAGTAGTCGCAAGGTAGGTCGTGTATTCTTTCCCGCGTTAAGTTACGAAATCACAATGCGAGACCGCCAATGGACAGTCCCATAATTTCTCATCGAAGGATCATCTTAATCGTGGCCACGTAATCGATGAATCAGTGGAATTTTCAAGCGATTTTGTTCCAAACACAGCCAATTGGAATTTGAGTTTTTACGTATTTGTAATATACGAATTTACCTTTCTGCACAAAAGAAAATAGACGGCCTCTAATTGTATGTTTATGGAATTTTCTAGAATAAGCAATAATTATTGCCGTATTTTTATATACTTCTATTTTCCACAACTTCATTGCTAAACGATATAATAATAAATTGCTTACTGTATTAATCATATATATTTCGAAATATAGAGACAAATAGATAGTTATGATAACTGTTGTTAAATCCCCATGGAGACCTAGGCCGTGTCTAACCACATACTCAATCCTGGTCCGGGGCGCTTCCTCCGGTCTCTTTCCTGTTGCATGGCCTTGTTCTTGTCCGCATGCGTTGTCAAACCACTCTATGCCGTCGACTCAGGCGCAGGCAAGACGATAGGTCGAACGGCGCGACCAGACCTCAGCACCAAGTTGGCGGCGATCAAAATTGATGAAGTCAGCGACATCTTCGCCGTGCAAGTCCGTAATCGTCTAATTTTCCTATTGGGACGCGGAGCAGGTGAAGCGCGTAGCGCGGCTTACAGGCTTCAACTGAACCTCAAAACATCCGAACTTGCTTCAGTGGCGCAGAATATTGGAGACAAGACGGATAAGATCGGAAGAGCCTCTTTGGGCATCGCCAATGCTACTTCCAATTTTGAAGTTTTCGATAAGGATGGAAAGATCTTATTTGCACACTCCCGATCGGTATCTGCATCGTTTGATCGCCATCGTCAGGAATTTGCAACTGTTACTGCTCAAAGGAATGCCATGCTCCGCGCCGCCGACGAACTCGCGGAGCAAATATATCTCGACCTCGCACAGACACTTGGAAATCAAACAGGGTAGCGAGCTCAATTCTCTGCGCAGCACCATTGCTCTTGTATGATTTGACAAAACTCACTGAAAGACAGAGAATTTTCGGTAGGGTTCTTCTATACGAGCCCTAATATAGTAAAGTGACTCGTTCACCCGATCAGATCGCCATCGAACTCTGGGCTAAGTTGAGAAGATCGGTTATATTCAAAGACGCACCAGCGTGATGCTGTGCCGGAATGAATAGCGCCGGAGTAGGTCTGCCGGCGGTACGCTACACAGTAGGCCTATTATGGGTTCGGGTTCGGGAGACACGTCTCCTCATCATGCTTCATCGCACACTTTAATGAGAGCATCGGCAGTAGGTTCTTTAAAACCGGAAAGAGATATCGCTATGGAAGAGCAGTTGCTTGCTTTAGTTGATCGGGAGTTAGATAGCAGAGCTGCGAGAAATGCCGCGATGGGCGGCGCAAGTACGGTCGAAAGGGTGCGCGGATATTCGGGAAACGTGCTCCCAATTATTGGCGCAGTAGATCTGCAACCCGCTGACCGCACTGTTCTGCGCACGAATATTCGTGGATTTTCCGATCGATTTGATTCTGAACCCTTTCCCACGCAATCCGCCCCTTCTGTTCGCGGGTTCTCTGTTGATCCGCTCCCTGGAGGACGTATAGGCCAAGATGAGCTTCGAGCCGGGCCGAGCGGATATTCTGAACCCACAGTAGGCAAGCCCGGTGGTGCCGGTGTGGGTGGACCTGAGCCACAGTTTCGAAATTTACTTAGTGAGTGGGTTCCATCGAAAAGATATACACCCTACCAAAAAAACCGTTTGAAAAGTCTTTTCGAGACTGCACGTGGTGCAATAGAAAAAAAATGCGGCGTTGGATTCGGCGGGCAGCACCATTATGAAGATATGTATAATGAGTTTTGGAACAGGGAAGTCAAAACCCTTTTGTCGAGGCGCGCAAAAGTCCTAATTTATGAAGAACGCACCGGAAACGATTATCGTCACCTACTGGAAATGAACAGGCAACATCTCATAGAGTACTTTCACGGAGATGTTCAGCGAACCGACGCGTTGTTATCCTGGTGGCAAACACAGTAATTTTATCAAGCTCCGCGACAATGGCCAGGATCTGCTACAGCGCGCAAGCATCATACGCACTGTAAGTTTCATCAATTCGCCGCCTGGGCGTCTCCTCAGCGGTCTATGTTCCGTCGCCCGAGAGCTTCGACTAGGGCGAGCGATACGCAAAATATTGTACGCCCAGCGAAATATTTCCGTATTCTATTTATACGAATTCAAAATTGATATAAGTATGAGACAATATTTAAAAGTGTTAACAAGTAATTGTGGATTCCTCGCTCGTTATTTTCCTTTAGTCTTCGATAATTGACAGATTAGCGGTTGAAGGAAGTAACCAATGCATGATGTCTGTTTTGTCAAGAACTTATCATCGTCGACAATTGATATTATTAGATACGTGTATAAAGACGAGCTTTTCGATGAAAAGAAAGCCGTAAAATTTACTCCACTCTTGAATAATCGTGGGGCAATGGAGGGTGAATTTATCCCAACAGAACAATGCTCCTACACGAATAAGCCGTCGAAAATATTTAACGCTCTAACATCCGGCATATTGTTGAACCAGCTCTGCTTCGTTTACCTTCTGGAGAGCGGGATTATTGTTCCGTCAGAAAAAATAGGCTCAACAGGGCGAATACTGTTAACCAACATCTCGATCGAGTGCCGGGGAATTATAAGCAGTAAGTCTGAGCGCGATTATTCATTTCAAATCTTAATTGACAGAAATGCGAAGCGAGATACCGGAAAGATAGAGCTATCCCTTTCCAAAGGACGTTTCTTAATCCGCTCAGATATTATCATTGCAAGCAAAGACCTTCACTAAGCTCACCAGATAATGATGCTGCCAGAGCATGCCATTTCGATCGAAGCGCCGATACTTGCCGGCTGCCATACCAAAGTTGGCAATGATCGGTCGATGCGTTAACTTAGCTATTTCATGCAGGACGAGCGCATCGTTCATGATCAATTCGCTACTCGGGCTTTGCTGCTACGCATAACCGGGCACTGCCTTTGGCTTTGGCGACGCATGCATGCCATGAGCTAAACCAATGAAAGGACTACTAAGGTGTCACGTCGAAGTCGAACCATTTTGCTGACAGACGCTTTATGACGTCACGATCTCGTGCAGAATGAATGGCGTTGTTGAACATGTTTAAAAGTTCCGGATCCGTCTTTCTCAGACCGACCCCTACCCCACCGCCAAGCAATCCGCCCAGAAAATACGGCCCGGTCATAGTGAGTTTCTCATAGCCAGGCAACTTTGAGGTTGCATTCAAGAATGCACGGGAGTTGACAACCAAATCTACCCGACCCGTACTGAGATCAAGCAATTCCTCCTCACCTGATCGATACTCCCGCACTTCTGCGACGTCTTTGAAGTACTCCTTTACAAGCGCGTCATCAATCGTTCCCTTGACAATCCCAACGCTTGCGCCAGAAATTGCGTCTCGAAGCTCGGCTAAACCGGCTTGCGATATCGATCTGTTCTGGGCTAGCTGAAGCGCCTCACCGGTTAACGGGAGTTTTTCGTAACGCCCTCCCTTCATTACCGCAAAGACTTGAGGGGTCAGACTATATGGGGTCGAGAAATCGATTACTTCGCGGCGCTTCGATGTGGCAGTGAGACCCGCCATAATGGCATCAAACTTTCCCGCCAATAGGCCAGGGATCAACCCTTCAAACGGCTGTGCAACGAAGGTACATTCCACACTCATCTGTTTGCATAGATATGCTCCAAGTTCCACCTCATATCCGTCGAGTGTTCCGTCCGCTCGGGTAAAATTATAGGGCCGCAGGTAGCCTTCTGTCGCAATGACTAACTTGCGCTCGCCCGACGCATAGGCCATGCCGATGAACGAGAAAATGCCGGTAAGGCCTAGAATAAGACAAAGTGGAAATCTGTTCATAAAAATCACCTCATTGGATTGCTTAAATTCAAAAGTGTTTAAGAACGGCGCAACGATACGCTATAGGGCGCTCTGACCGAGTTCACAAATGTCTGTCCACTTTAATAGCTATCATATGCGTTTTCTGCATTGCCTATAGTGTCGAAATGCGCCGCACTCCACCGCTGCTACGAGAACAATAGCAAAGCAAAGGAAAATCCCTAAAAAGTCATTGATACGAAGCGCCTCGGCTATCAAACAACATCGTCAAAATGAGCAGGAGGGTGGAGAGGAGAGCCGCAGCCAAGGCGCTATCGATAAGTGGTAACTCGGGCATGCTTAAGATGGCCACAGACAGGCCACCAGTCATCGGCTGCAAGAAGCCCAAAAGTCCAGAAGCCTTCACGCGTAGCGCCTCGGGCACATTTAATGGGTCCGCTGAGCCCGGCACTCCTATAAACCCATATGCGCCATTGAAGAGAACGATACCGACAATCGCAGCGTAAATTCCTAAGAAATAACTTAGCCCTATTGTAGTCACCCCCATAACCATGAGAGACAAGCCGATTCTTGATAGAATACTGCTCGAGTAGGAGGGAGCGCGACATCCGCCCACGATTAAACAGAGCGCTACGAATGCGTTATCCAACGACAGGATCAATCCGCCGACAATTTGATGCAGGTTTGCTTGGTGTTCAACAATGAAAGGCAAGCGCGCCACCAGGACACTAAACCCAATCTGGTATGCGACAACTCGCAGGACTGGCCGGAGGAAAACCGGCATCCCAAAGAGCGCTTGCCAATCGGTCTTGGACGAACGCGCTCTCGGCACATCCCTTCTCACCCAATGTCTACGGTCGATGGAAACGACGTAGCAGCCGACAGTTACCGCCGGAATTGCAAGAAAGAGAAGTGCCAGGCGCCACCCATATGCGAATGCAAAAGCGCTGATTAGAAATGGGATAGCAATCTGCGTGATCTCAACCAGTGCGAGCACCCATCCAATAACCTTCTTGTATCGGTTTGGATCGGTTAACTGATGCAATGCAACCCTGGTGGCATTCGAACCAACACTATTGGCCGCGAACATTGACGAGAAAAATACAATAAATACAGCGGGGTTATGTGTACAAGCTATCACCGTTGCGGCACATCCAAAATAAAGACAGGAAATGGCACAGCTCCGGTACAGTCCGAATGCGGCGATGAGCAGCGGAGAAATCAGCTGTGAACAAGCAAAAATGGCATAACAGCAGCCGATAATGGATTGAAAACGAGCCGGGGTTAGGCCACCGCTGATCGCCATCGATGGAAACAGCGGCGCAAGTCCGTCGAATAAAAGGGCAACTGCTACAAAGCGTGACACAGCCGCTGAAACCAAGTTTCCGTCTTTCAAAACGAAAAATCGATACATGCGCTTACATCATATGACCGAAGCCAATTCTTTGGCCATATCGCTTGCCTCACTCCGATTTCTACAGGCTGCCAGCCACCCGCTCAATAGGCAGCGATGTTCAGGATATTTTTCCGAGAGATAATTCTCGGCAGCGTCCCAATCCTTATTTTCCAGCCAACCTTGCAACGTTCTTAGCTCCATATATGTCAGTGGAAACTCTACATGAAGTTCAACAAATGAATCCTTGTTCGGGGTCGCAAAATCACAAGTCATATTAAAGTTTAGAACTCCGCTTCCCATAGCGTCTCCTCAAGTATTACCTATCCCTTTTTATACTGAGAAGCTTAGGTTCAACATCCACTGACCTCTAGTCCAATTTAGCGCAAGCAATATATTACTCCCTAAAATGACAGTGGATTGCCTTCATCGTTGCGAACGATCATCAATCATCAAAGTGTGCTAAACGCGCCCATGGAAATCTGAGATTTACCTTGTTTTTACTTAAAACCTATATTGATAATTCTATCCGTCGCGGTTTCGTAATCAGCGTCATGCGTTATTATAATGAGAATGCCATCACGCATGTGGTCTCTAAATCTATCGAGAACGCGTTGGGCTGTTTCTGGATCGAGGTTTGCGGTTGGCTCGTCCAGAATGAGAACCGCCGGCTTCCGGACTAATGCGCGGCAAAGCGCGATGCGTCGTCGCTGTCCACCCGACCAGTTTTTCCCGCCATCTCCAATCATCGAACGTAAGCCTAGTTTCCGCTCTTTCAAAACGGTATCGACTTGCAAATCTTCAAGAGCCTTTTGGACGGCTTCCTCGCTCACATGGGTTTCGCCAAGCCTGATGTTATCGACAATCGAGGCTGCGAACACATAGTCAGTTTGTGGAACATAAAGAATCTCAGTGCAGATGCGCTCAACACGATGTCCGGCCCTCGTCAGAATATATATCTTCCCTGAGCGCGGGGATATGATCCCCGCAATAGTCCGGGCAAATGTGGTTTTTCCTATTCCACTACGTCCTTTGATGAAAACCACATCGCCCACACTCATCCTCGCTGAAATCGGCGCCCCGAAGCCCCGTCCGACATACTGAGGGAGCACAGTATCGACTACGAGCTTTTCAAGAGATTGTGGCGGATGTGATATCTGTGGTGATTGATAATGGTTTTGATTGAGTAATTCAGCGGTAGGAAGGACTGCGATGAGGGCTTGGGAGACCCGATCGCCAGCGCGCGAGAGTGCCGTGATCGGCCCGATGACTTGAAAATAGGATAGAATGAGCGTCAGAACACCACCCATCTTTCCAATATCGTTTTCGTTCTTGGCGCCGAGAAAGAAGATCAAGATCACTACCATTAGCCCAAACCACTGTAATATCTCAAGCTTGATTTGCTTCCAGAAATAAAGTCGCCCGTGACGCGCTACCCGCCTTCGATTGTAAGCCAAGTGCCTTTCGAAAAGCTTCGTTACGAAATTCTGTGCAGAAAAACAGCGAACCAGCTCTTTCAGCTCATGCGCACGGCCAATGTCAGATACCACATTCGCAGAGCCCACATATAACCGCTGACCCGATATCAGCTCGCGTGTCGCAGTACTGCGGTTTAAAGCGAAATACCCAAATGCGATCAAACCCATGGCAAATCCGCAAAACATGTCGATGCGGCTACTAACCAAACCGAGAGCGAGTAGGAGCCCGAGACAATAGGGAACGATCATTGAAAACAAATCCGCAATTAGGGCGTGGCACCCTTCCTTTGCTTTGTTAAACAAATGAAGTAAGTCGGCCTCGGTCCTGTTGGCAGCGTCGATCGGTTCAGCCAGTGTTGCCAGCAGTGTAGCGCGCGCAATGTCGTTGCCAATCTCTTCGCGCGACTTGAGGGTGAAATAGGACGAGGTTCCATTCGCAGCGCCCGCTAGCAACCCAACCCCTATATAAAGTCCCGCCCAAAAGGCGGCAGCAGAAATCGAAAGCTTGGCACTTGCAATCGCCTCTCCCAGCAAGAAGGGCTGAGTTGTTAGCAAAGAGGTCGAAAGCGTTGCCGATAGCGTTGCGTAAAGAATTGATAGTTTGGTACTTTTGCTTGCCAAGCCACGAAAGATCTGGCGAAGGCCCGATATCTGATCGTACCTTTCCATCACCAGCATTCTCAGTCGACAAATTTGATAGAAAACCGATCTGAGTAGTATCGGAGTATGTATTCGAGGCGAACGGCGTTGATGATCACATAGAGTGAAATCTTGGCTTCTGACCCATTTTGAATATCCCTTATAGCATTCATAAGCAGAGCGGAATTTGCAATCATCTCGGCGTGAAGTAAGCTTTCGCAGAAAAAAATGTCGCTTCGGAAGTCTAGAAAATCATCCATGAAAACTCTGCTGAAATTCTCTTTGAACCGAGGATTAACAAAGTAGTCACTGAGCCCTGCTTTCGCGATCGTTAATCTATTCAACAAGCGGTGCCGCTTGTGTTCAGGTGGCACGATTTGGCAGAACCTAACCACAGCGGGATCTATCAGCGGATTCTTTGGCCATATATCATGGGTAAGAAAAATTCGAGCACGAACGAAAGCCGAAGCGAGTGCGCTTTGGCTCACAAAGGTTTGGGGGGCCACTGCCACTGGTGGAGTATTCTGGAAAAATAGCGATTGCAGTGCATTTGGACAACACTTCTGCGGAGCTGTTTCGTCGTCAAATAACGTCGTGATCGTTAACTCGTCTCCTCCGATCCCCGTAAATACCACGTCGGGTTTGCCATTGGGCATCGAATAAAATGCTTCGACAATGCCATCCCAGTACAGTTCATCATAAGGGCTAATGACAAAATCCCCTGCTAATGGCGGGTTTTCAAGACGGGTAAAGGGTTTGCAAACCGTCGAATGAACACGCGTATCTGCAGTCTTGAGTTGATCAATAAGTTCACGACGTCGCGCTAGCTGCTGATCTCCCGCGTTTCCACGATGGATCAACCCATAGGAGTGCCAAGAACCGTGGGTGTATCGCAATGCAATCGCAACACATGAAGAATCCATGCCCCCGCTCAATTCAACAGTTGGAACCGAGGCATGTTTGAGCAACTCCACACTTGACGCTTTAATCAGATCCAGGAAAGTTGACGTTAGAGTGGCCCCGACCGCCAGAGGAGACTCCTCATAAAAATTAACAGGTGTGCAAGTCGTGAATTCAATTTGGTCACTCCCCAGTGTCCACTCCGCCTTTTGCCCCGGCATTAGCTGCGCCACGTTCAATGCAATCGTCTCTTGAGAGAGTTCTGGCCCAAATTGGATAAAACGACGCAACTGCGTTCGCGAAAACGTCAGCGATTGTCGTCGGCCGACGAGCGCATTAAAATCCCAGCCGGCGGTAAAACGGTAATTTTCGCCAGACACGTAGATGGGAACGGTCGCATGCGAGGTCCTGATCACTGTTAAACGACCGTGATTTTCTAGATGGATTAAAACACCATCCCCCTCCAAAAGCGACGCGAACTCCACAATATATTTGGAAACATTCGATAAATTGCTCTGTGGTAAGGATATGTTTCTCTCAGCCACTACAAAAAGCGTTTCATCCTTCAGCGCTATCATGCGGCGATGCAGGAATTTGTCATTTACGACATTAATATAATCTTCTTTGAGAGACCACCCATGGCTTGTCTCGGTCCATTTATCGGCACTGCTTCTTTTATTTGAAACTGAAATCGTAATCATAAAATACCCGGGAAAAAAAGAGCCGCTTTAAGCGGCTCTTTATAGAAATATTAGCTGTCGCGGCGCATGCCTTGGTCGTCAGTTCCAGCTGGCTTCGGCGTAGTGCGCTCAACAGTAAAACGAGGAGACGAGATAAATACATTTTTTTCGTGTTTCATTTTAATTCTCCTTGGGATAGAAATAAAAATATAGAAACGATCGATTTAAATCGTACTTAAATAATACTTCTTTAAGTACATCTTTATTAGAACATATTTTCATTTTATATAAAATCACAATTCTTAGCTACCTATATTTTACTTCTGGTATAATTGGACATACTTTCCTTTATTAAACGGTTACTATTTTGCTTAACGATCCTCGCTGCGTTATGGATTGACTGCTCAACTGCCTATACTGATGCAATAAATATCGACAATGAAAGACTGAGCGTGGGCGTGCTCAACGCTGTTACGGCTTCCTCGGCAGTTTCACTCAAGCCAAAACTGGTGCCTGGGATTGCGCGAGCGACAATGGAACAGCTAAAATGTTGACGGGAATAAGTGAACCCTACATTCCTCGAGTGCCGGCATCGCTGGCCGGCAACAACATTTTCGCCAGCGTCTATCGTGAACTCTTTCGAGCAGTTTCAGCCTCGAGGAGTGCTGCTGCGGATATGAGATCTGTTTGCGTCGAACATCTGTCCTCTTCGCTAAAATTGCGGCCGTGACCCAGGCGTTTGGGACTCAATACGGTAATTGCGAATTCAGGCTTCTTTGGGATAACCAAGCGAGCCGCCTTGGAACTGACCAAAACAGGACCCTGGCAATCGCTAAGCCCTGTATAGTCTTCAGCCTTAGAGCGTTTCGCTCAAAGAAATATTCGCAGATAAGTTCGACCGAACGCGCACTGTTGCCCGCCAGTTCAGACGCCTTGTGAGAACACACTACAGATTGCCACATGTTTGCTACTTTCCACATGTTTTTTACCCTCATTCTTGGGCTTGCTAGTCGCCCTATATAGAACCTACCATCTTACTTCCGCGCACGTTCGACGCAGAGCCAGCACAATAGATCGCGCCTCATCCTCTAAGCGTCATCCAGCAACGCGGGAAAACTATAAGCGGTTCTTGTGAAGGAGGCGAACACCATGGTCTACACGGTAGATGTACGTGAGATTTCAAGAGATTTTAGAAAACATGCCGAACTGGCTAAGACAGACGACGTCATCGTCACACGCAATCACCGCCTCATCTGCGTTCTTATTAGCTTTGAAACCTATGAGAAACTAATCAAAGCGCCGGGACATTCGGTTGAACAAAGTGCTCCTCGCACAGGGAACGCTGAAGCCGATAGCATGATAGAGCCCAATCCATACAAGAAATAACCTCATCGGCACTTAGTCGGGGGTTCCTTCGTCAATCACCCTAATAGAGACGAACCTACTCGCTAGGAAATCACACATCAAATCGGTTTCCATCGACAACCAAGCAGCTTCATCAAGCCTGGAACGTAGCCGTTGACCCGTTGTAGTAGCGTTTATCTCATTATTGGGATCGTAATAGCTTGTCTTTGACGTCGCGCAAAAGGGATGAGATCCAATTAATACCAGGGCCATCTCGGAAATTCCACCGCCCTAATCATCGGTTCGCCCTGCATTCTGGGGAGAAACTCTTCGTTTCATTGCCGCGTCCACGTCGGGAACCAACCTCAAAAGCTTTCTTCTATGTAATACGGCGCCCTCTGAAAATATCCCTCAGTTTCATCAATTTATCCAATTAGGGGTCGTTTGCGGGAGGGGGCGAAATCCTACGCTAAGGGTTTCCGCACCCTCTGAACCAACCCGCACCGGTCCGCTTAAGAGCGCACCTCGCTCAGTATTCCAGCATCTGAAGATCAGTCGGCTCCGGTTTTGCGCCCGCAGCGGTCAGCATCGCGTGGACCTGGCCCCGATGGTGTGTCTGATGGTTGAAAAGCTGCATGGCACAGAGCGCTTTTGGCTTCTCGATTCGGGTGGAACCATCCCCAGGGTACCAGACAATCATCCCGCCCAAGTCGTCGTCGCACAATCTCGCAGCCCATTCTTCGATTTCTTTGTTCCTATGCAGACGGAGAGCCTTAAAGTCAGCCCAATTCGACGGACTTGTAAGAGAGTGCTTGATGGCTTCCTCTGGCCGCCCATTCCCCTTCAGACGTTCCAATATCAGGGCATCAGCCCAATAGAGGTGGTTCAATGTCGCTGCGATCGACTGAAAGAATGCACCGCGATCCTTCCAGCGTTCCTCGTTTGTGAGCTCATCGGCGGCCGTTACCAACGAGGCATTTTGCCAAGTGTTATAACGGGACATAAGTCGGCAATATCCGGCTGAGATCATCTCATCCTCCAAAAAGTTATCAATGTTTGGCTTGAAACAGTGCCGGACGGGTTAGTCTTGTCCTACGCAAATCGCGTCTCAACGCTAGGCGTCAGGCTGGTCGCCTGGGTATCGGACTGGCTGCACTGCTTTAGTAGATATAGGCCTTTCGCTGTTCCCTGACAATCATCCGAAGTGGGCATGGCGCGGTGCGTCTTCATCCAGCCCGTTTATGGGAACCGTGAAGTTCTACGCTAAACCAAGTACGCGATTTCCATAATCTCTGAGTTCGCCCTTCGGGCCGAGGTAGCGATAGAGGGTAACGCGCTCGATCCCCAATTCCTTGCACAGCTCGGAAGCAGAGGTGTCGCGCTGAGCCATTGATGCCTGGGCCAGACGCACCTGCGCTTTAGTGAGAGCGAAGTTCCGCCCTCCTTGGCGTCCACGCGCTCTTGCGGCGGCGAGGCCAGCCATGGTGCGTTCCCGGATCAGGTCACGCTCGAACTCGGCTAAGGTGGCAAAAATACCGAACACCATGCGGCCGGATGCGGTCGTGGTGTCGATCTCAGCGCCTTTTCCTGGCAGCACACGCAGGCCAATCTTGCGTTCTGACAAATCCTTTACGGTGTTGACGAGATGGGCGAGCGACCGCCCAAGGCGATCGAGCTTCCAGACCAAAAGGCCATCGCCGGCGCGCAAGGATTTTAGACAAGCGCAAGACCTGGCTGATCATCCCGAGTGCCGGAGGCGCGAGCCAGAAACGAGATGGAAAGTCCCTATCGCCCGATCTGCTGGCCCATGTCTCGCCGCTCGGATGGGAACACATCAATCTCACCGGCGAATATCGATGGCCAAAGCCTTAGCGTAGGATTTCGCCCCCTCCCGCAAACGACCCCAATTAGTCATGTTGTAACTCACCGTTGGGATCCATCATCAACCTAGTGACGGCTCGATTGAAACCAATCATAACTATCCATCACTTTGAATTCGGTTTGCAGCTCCGTCGTAAGATAAACCACGCGCGCCAGCACCGCTACACCGAGTGCGCAGGTTGGCTCATCGCATTTGAGAAAACACGGATGGCTTGCAGGCGCTTGCACAATGGCAATAGGTGCCCTTTTCCCACCCGGAAACAGTCGCAGACATCGGCACAAAGAGGCTACTTGAAGCATCACTGTTTCCCGAATATCGGACATCAGGCCAGCAAGGATCAATCCGTTTTTCGATCGCTGCACTCTGGCACCTCATTGCCACGCAATTTATGCCTTTAATAAATCACGCCAGAGGAATTTCGTTTTGATTGCTGACAAGTCCGTAACTAACCTTCTCAGGAATTGCCGATCCCAACCACCGTAAAATGCAGGGGCTACATGTTGGAATTGAACAAGGTTCACATTGAGGAGATTATGGGCAGGCAACGGGATACACGAGAGGATTTCTTAATGCGTAATTTGTTTGTTGTTACGTCCATTATCGGTGGAATCTGTCTATCGTCAGTTCAGCTCGCTTCAGCGGAGAATGCAGTCCCTTCCGCCAGAATGGTCTGCGCCGCTTCTGGCGAACATAGTACCACGGAATGCGCAAAAAAGTGCGCACCCATGGCTCTTACTCTGATAGGCTTTGCTGCATGTATGTAGTGGCAACTCGCCATTGCCGGTCGCTAACACTATGAGAGAAAGGCAATGTCCAGCCAGCGGAACACCCGAATTATTCCTTCTGCGCTCGCCACTTGCCGAGCCGTAACCAACTGCAGCGAATAAGCTGGCATGCGCATAATACGCTATTCCATAAATTAGATCAGACGAATTAGGCGCGAAAAGGCAGGAGTCTGATCTATTGTCGAGAGGCGATAGATCAGACTTCGATACGACTGCCGGTTAATGGTCAATTTGTCTGGTGGACAACCTCCAGCTATTACTGTTGTGGCAATCCGTTGGAATAGGCTTCCATCTCGCTCGCAAACACCCAGCCTTCGGGACAGCCGCGATAACCATTATGACTATCTCGCTTGCAACCCGCCATCGTCTTTTTAAAATCACCCGAAAGCGCCTTTGGCTCCTTGCAAAGCTCCTCGCCTTTGCATTCGGCACCATGGTCCATAGGGAGAGCAACAACATAATATTCTTTGTCAGTGGCATTCACCTGGGCGGCTGCTTTAATACATACAAGCTGCTTTGATGCCAGCACCCCTTCTGTTTTCCCGTCAGTGCCAGTTACTGCCACATCTTTTCTCAAAGAAGCAGCCTCATCTCCAATCCGACCAAAATAAGCCGCAACGGCACAGTTTCCATAGATTGTCACATTGTAATAGTCGCCGCTCTCGATATTGCCAGCAGTACACGCGTCTTTTCCTTCGCCTTCGCACACAATTCCTGCCGAGCGCTGCAACTCCGTTCGTTCGTTGGCAGACAAATCTGCAGAGTTCGATGATGTAGCTGTTGCTTGTGAAAGTGGCAGACAAGCCAAGCCCAGAAAGAATGCAACTTGGAATGACCATTTTCTAACATTGAACATTCTAAAACTCCCGAAAGACTAAATAGCGTCAAAGATACATAACTGAATCGCCGTCGTAGTACCACATCGCACCGAAAAGTTGACCCCAGGCTGGCCGCCTTCAGATTTACTGTTAGTTTTTGCGGAGTTTTTGCTGGGCGGACGCAGCTACCTTAGTCATCCAGCATCTCGAAAGCAGTCGGCTACAGTTCCGATTTTCCGTTCTGACAAGTCCATCGCAGTATGAGCAGATGTGCAGAAAACCGTGTGTTCCCCGGTGGTCAAAGGGCATTTGTCCAGCAGGAAAGTCATGCAATGACCTCTCGCCCAGTTCCCTTAGCCCCACTCGCCTAGCACAGATTGACCCCCATCGCCAACCCTAATGCGTTCTTTTATTTTCCGCGGGTTGTCTCCGGCTAAACGTGTCTCTTCCTGAAACTTTCCGCCAATTCCTAGGGAATGAACACTGAAATGTTTTTCTTTAAAATCCAGGCTTCGATCGGTTGAAACGAGGATCATTGAAAATGGCTAGGTCAAAAACCAAAAAGTCTGTCGCGCTGATTAAGGCCGAAATTCGCAGTCTCAACGAGTAACCACAAGCTGCTCTGATCTTAGAGGCACAAAAGATCGGCGAGCTGGCAATCGCTGTTGGCCTCTCGGATATGCCTTTGTACGATCTCAAACCAGCCTTCAAGGAACTTGCGGAACGACTTCACTCCAACACAAATCGGCGTGCTGTCACGGACTGAAATAGAAAACACAGCCAAAAGTGGACTAGTTATGATCAGTAAAGCAAGTCGCTTTTGCGACACTCACGAGAAGAACCAGCTGGGTGACCTGGTGGTTAAAGCAGGGCTGCGCGAGGCGGACAAAGCCTATTTGCTTGGCGTCCTTGTCATGGCATCGCAGGAGTTGGTGAATGAGCGTTTCGTCCGTGACATGACCGCTCTCGGCAAATGGGCCTTTGCCAATTCGACCTGACCGGATTTTTACCAATTTCACTCGGCTTTAGTAGACTAATTATCTGTAAAAATATGGTTTTTTGAACTGGACGATTGAAGCAGCGTAAGTGTCAGCGGAGGCTTAAGCGCCAAACTCCACCCACTCATTCTTCCGCACAAATTACAGGAGGCGAAGATCTTGCGTAGCCCAGCTAGTCAATCCTACAAAATCCGGCGCGTCCTCATTTCAGCGGCCCTCGGACAGTTTGTCGAGTGGTATGATTTCGCTATTTACGCGTATTCAGCTCCCGTCATTGCAAAACTTTTCTTCCCGCCGGGGGACCGCTTCACATCTCTTCTCGCGACCTTTGCAGTTTATGCAGTCGGCTTTCTTATGCGTCCCTTTGGCGGCGTCATCTTCGGAGGTTTAGGTGACCGATTTGGGCGTCGCATCGCATTATCGTTTGTTATTCTGTCCATGGGTGCTGCCACTTTTATAATCGGACTTCTGCCCAGTTACGCGAACATTGGCTTGGCCGCCCCTATCTGTCTTTCGATCTGCAGACTTCTACAAGGCTTGTCCGCCGCTGGAGAAGCTGTCGGCTCCAACTCTTTCGTTGCCGAGCATGTAGCATCAGAAAGGAGAGGGTTTTGTGTGGCTTTTACGCATGCATTTGGAGCCCTCTCTCCGGTTTTTGCAGCAGTCCTCATCCTTATTCTGACAAATTCTCTTCGCCCAGAAGTTTACATAATCTGGGGATGGCGAATCCCTTTTATCATAGGGGGACCAATTGCACTCATCGGCCTTTACATCAGAAGCAAGGTGGAAGAGTCACCGGCATTCGAAGTCACGAACGCCGCCAAGCGCTTGACCCGATATCCGATTCTTACCGCGGTCAACAAGCATCGCTCCAAAATGATACTCAGTTTCGCACTGGCGGCATTTTCGAGCCTCAGCTTTTATACATTGTCGGGCTATTTGGTGACCTATCTTACCACGACCGTAGAATTGGATCAAAATACCGCACTAATATCAAACTGCGTAGCGCTGTTTGTATCCTTCCTGTCAATGAGTGGTGGAGGCTGGGTCTCAGATAAATATGGTCGAAAGCCCGTTTTATTGCTCGGCCTGATCGGAAGTTTTGTCATTCTCGTCCCGGCATTTATGATACTAGGGCACGCTACTCTCTTCTCGGCGATCGTAGGACAAGTTCTTCTTGCGTTGACTTTTGGGGTCTATTGGGGTGCAGTCGGTGTTACGTTAATAGAGCTTTTCCCAACGCGCAGCCGCTTCACCGCTTCCGCAATCAGCTACAATCTCGCATTCGCGATATTCGGAGGAACAACACCGTTCATAAGCATTTGGCTTGTGGCGAAAAGCGGCAATAAACTTTCTCCCGCAATTTACATGGCAGTCATTCCGATTTTTGTGCTGCTTGCAATACTTCGAATGCCCGAAACCTCAAAGACAAGCCTGGTTCACGATGAAGATATCAAACAACCCGAGCCATCAGCCTGACTGCGCTAAACTGAATTTGGTCCGGCGGCATTTATGACCGATTCCGTTCGCCTCAGGACTGATCCGATTGAGATCGTATGAGTGGCAACTATTCTGACCCACCGAAATTGTCTCTTCGCTTTTTCCAACGACGCTAGCTAGTCGAACCTCACTTAGATTAATTTTTCCGCTGGTTCTTTAGCGCTACCTCAAAGAAAAAACCCGCTTCACACACGACTGGATCCATTTCACATTCAATAACTTTATCCTTTGCAGGTTTATACGAAGAGATTTCGAATTTCGGGATAGTACTCTATCCCTGCGACCGAATCTCGAGGACCATTAATCTTAAATTCAACTGGTTCAAAAGGATTGGTTCTGCGCATTCCGGCCGCAGAAGGCAGATCCGTGCGCGCGTCTGATCTTGCAGCTTCCCGAGCACACAGGGCATCCTGGTAACTGACATAGTCTGTTTCACCGACGTGAAAAGCAACCGGCTTTCGTTCTCTTGCAGCCAGTCTCTGAGCAATTTCGGCGCCCGTATATGGCCGCGCTCCCACCCCCCACCGAAAATTCTCGTCAGAAGCAACCTGTTCAATAATGTTGATTGACTTGTATTCGCCTTTTCTTCCTGCTGCGTCGATTGAGCCACCAAAATACCGCGTCGCAACGTCAAGAGGATGTCTAAAATTAAATGCAATAGGTCCATTGATAATATTCAGTCGTACGTCTCCATTTATGACATCAAAGTATTGGTATGAATTATTATAATTAAAGTACAATTCATTATTTGGCGTTATGAATTCAACACTTCGTTTAAACACACCTTCAAAACTCACTCCGTCCCCGGGCACCATAACGATCGGCACGTAAGACGGAGAAAAAATATCAGGGACCGGAAATTCGGGACCGCCAACTGGATTATGTTGCAGTCGCGCTATGAAGTTAGCTGGGGAAATTCGCCCATTCGCAACACAAACGAGCGCAGATCTGAAAGCTAGCCCGAACAGCGGCTCCACAGGTAAAATCCGTTCATGATACTCCACGTAATTTATCCATTGCATCATTTCGAACACCTTTCCTCAGCGCTGCGCGGTTAATGTTGGCCAACCTATGTCATTGTTTTGGTTTATTTCTCACCCAGCGACTGTCCGACTGCGCATTCTGCAAAACGTTTCTTTCAACGTTTGCCCCCGGACTTTAAGTTGGTTGAGCCATTTGACTGCCTGCAGACTTATCCCGCTCTTCGGGACTGCCGGCAAAAGACATATTTGCTATATTAGTACAATTTAATTTGAATATTTCCTTCTCTAAATATCGAAATGAAATCTTCCCAAAAAGATGAGCATTCATTTTTTTATATATTTGTAACTTTAATAGTGTTATTCTATTGGATATCGATATATTATCGTAATTGTTTTATATTTTTTAAGAAACTATATATAAATGAAACTTGCTATCTAAATTAATAATATTCTAATTTTTGCTTAAGATAAATCATAGGGATATTTATACTGATAATCTTAAATCACCAGTTTGGCTTAGAATTTTCCAGTTAGATTTACCATGGCCAAAGGCCTGATGTCCAAATTTGTTTTAGGTATATTTATTTTAATGGAGGCTGTGCCATGCACAGGTTCACAACGACGCTAGTAATCATCGCAGCTGCCGAAATACTGTTCACCGTCGTCCCCGCCTTTGCGCAGTGTCGCTCAGAGAGAGACCGCCCGGTGCCCAACCTGGAGGCTCAAGTAGCAAATCGTCAGCTGGCCGCTCTGTACGGTATTCAGCGAGCGCGAAAATGTTCAGTTGGAGACGCTCAGAACGGACTCTTCAACGCTTGTCGGGATATCGCTCTGCGCATTGCCCAAACGCAGCAAACCCTTAACACTTTGCGCCCCTCACTGCCCTGCAGTTCGACGCGCAAGCCTACGGTTCCCAAAGAGAAGGGCAAGAAAGCTTCAGCACTTGTCGAAAAAGGACGGATTAGTAGCTCTCGGACGACGAGCAATCAAACTGCGATGCGTGCCAGTCAGCCGATAAACAAGACATCACGGCGGCCACCGCTTTATTGCGTCCGCCTCACGGACGGTTACTACGTCCCCGCCCCTCATTCACAATTTGACCAGCAAGGCGGCAATGACGCGGCTATTGCGCAATGCCGGTTTATATGTGAAACCGACAATGTCGAACTTTACACTCTGCGCGATCGCAATCATGAAACCACGACTATGGTATCGGTGACATCAGGACGCGCCTACACGGAGCTGCCGACTGCTTTCAACTATCAAAGCGATGTTAACTTTAAACGTTGCAATTGGTCGCGCTATGTTGATCTCGTTGCCGGTCGACGGGCACTGCGCAAAACTGTTGCAGGGCAACGCGGAATGACGATTCCAACGCCGCGAGCACGGCCTCAAACGCCTCGAGAAGAAACGATTACCCCACCGATCCACGGTGAGAGCTACTTTCCCATGATTGAACAATACATCCGCGTTGTTGGCGCACCACTCATAGAGCACCGTGCAAGCGCGTTGAAGCATGGTCAGCTAGGGCCAACCTCATCAGAGCCATGATATTGCATCGATACATCAAGCGCTAGCACCAGGCTCATATCGTGAGTGCGGCTTGCTTGCATGACAGTCCGAAAGGCTAGCGGCACGCTGACGAAAGGTGCATAACCGCGTTCAAACAATTACACTTAGACGAGCGATATCCTTGACGTCTCTCACTCTCCTGGTAGCCCGCTGACGTTAATAGTCAACCGCAAGAGTTGGCCAAAATTGCTTGCTGTGCTCACGGTATATTCCAAACGTTAGGAGAGTTGAATGCGCCGTTAGGAACCACCTTAAGTTGCGTTTGTTCATATTATCGGCGGGCGTGAAACAAAATTGGACAGGTGCCATGAATAAATTTGCGACTTTAGCTGCAGTGATGATCTCGGCTCTGGTTTCCACAGCAGCGCCCTCGAATGCACAGAGCATCGAGCTCGGCCCCAACGGCATCCAAATAAATCCGGACGGCAGCCGCCAAATCTATCGTGAACGTAACACCGATCGTGGCGAAATCAGTGAGCGCCGGGCTGCAAGAATTGCACGCGAAGAAGGTATGGAAGAGGTAGAAAGTGTATCGCGTCGCCGCGGCGTTTATGTCATACGTGGCATCGACAGGCGCAATAACGACATGCGCGTCGTTATTGATCGCCGAAGCGGCGAAGTGTTGGAAGTCCGATAACTTACTGCATTCTTGCGATGATCGGGCGGCTCGTTAGAGCTTATGCGCGCTCAAACACGGTACGGAGAGAAACGCGATATAAAGCGTCTCAATGCATAGATGCCATAACGGAAATGATCGCAGATTCTGCCCTGGCAGAACAGTAGTATGCCAGGGTCCTATTCTCGCCACTTGGCGAACAAGGTTGCGGCTGTCGAGCTCGGACCAATGTGATGCAGGAGCCCAGCAGCTTTATCGAATATTGCCGCCCGCAAACTGACTGAGAGAAATCAAGCTCGCTAGATTCAGGCTTGAAATCTGATTTTCGTTGTAGCAAATTTAGACCTCGCACATCAGTGTCATTAGAAAGCTCTTTTCGTCTCGCGTCGGGGGTTCTAAAAATGCCATTGTTCAACAGTTCCAGTCACGTCTATTCTTCTGATGAGGTGGAAGCGTTGCGCCGCTGTTTTTCAAATGCAGCCATCATGCTCAATGAAAAAGGCCGCGACTACAGCGACGCTGATCTCGCTCAAGCAATCATCAAACTATTCGATAGTGGGCTACGCGACCTTGATCAGCTGTCCGAGCTCGCTGCTCGCTTGATTGATCTTGATACAAAGAACGAGGTCACTGTCGCTGAAACCATCGTGGCCAATCGCAAATCCCCACCATGAGTGAGGAACAAACTCGTCACCTCCGTTGTTACATCCCCATATATAACGAAAGAATGTGCGGATGTCGTTGCATAACAGCCTCCTTCGAGCCGCCCGCCGCATCGTGGCGGGACATAAGAAGCATCGTATTGAACCAAGCGATGCGATTGGCGGCGCAATTGCTGCACTCAGTGAGACATCGGCCCCGAGACACGAAGATGAATTTGCCGATCTGCTCCAACGATTGGATGAAGCCGAGAAAAAGACCTCCAATTAAATGCTTAAGCAAATGGTTGGTTTATTTGTCTTCTACCACGCAGCCGGACCAGCCAGCGACACTGGGTTACGCCTTTTCTTAGCGCGTGGAATAAACGTTGGAATGGCTTTGAAAAGGCCGTACTCATCGTGGATGGCCGGTAGCCTTCCAGGGCTTCTTTCATGTGGATTCCGACCAGCATCGAAAATATCAGCAAGAAAGTACTGAAGAGGTGCCCCTTGGGAGAGAAGCTTCTTTGCGCGCCGCTCCCAGCCGGGATCGGCAATGTCTGATCACTTTCCGCATGCCTTTTCAATTTCTTCCCGTCATGCAAGCTCGATCAGCCGCGGGAACCAAAACGTGACAAGGCCAACACACTAAGTCGTCGCTCAATGGGCGGGCATGAGATTCTCGCTGTTACGTGGTCAACTGCCGGATGACGCGAAGGTTCGAGGCGGCTTACCGGTGTTGCGTAAATTGATTTCCGATAACAAGATTACATTACTATATTGCTATCTTTTTGAGTATTAACTTATATAACAAAGAATATAGTTGTGATTCCAAATGTGATTTATATCCCCTTATTATCGGCAATATTGCTTCTTACTTGATAAGAATAATTTTTAAGGAATGAATAAATGACATATAGATTTTATATTTTTCTAATGTTGGCTTTCTTAATCAGCCCCTCATCGCAGGCCAGTCCGCTGCCGGCGCCGTCACCAGCCATCCAACAGATTGATTTCTTTTGCGGACCGGGCTGGCACCTGGAGTACCGACACTGTGAACCCAACCACACACCTATACCATGGGGATGGAGGCCGATCCCGCGCTATCCGCACTATTACAACCCATATCCCAATAGCAGTCCCGATCCCCGGCCATACGACCCCTATAACAACCCGGACGCGCGGCCTTACGATCCCTATGAGAGGCCCGATTATCCAAAACCGCACCGTTCACACTGGAGCTTCAGCTTTTATGGTTGAACCTTATGGCCATATCGCGGTTGATACTGAATATAAGGCGAGTTTTGGTCACAGCACATGAGACCTCTCAACCCTGCGCTTTTGGTCTGAAAATGTCTCAACGCGAAGTAAAGCAAGGACGAAAACCAGAGGTCACTTGAACTAACAGAATAGCCCATCGCTATTGAATAGCGGACTGCGAAAATCTCAAAAATCGCATAAACTGCGGTGTCGTGACTGAACTCGCCACACCCATCAACGTCCATTTGTAAATTGAGACTTTTGTGAATGGTCATCTCTTCTATTCAACGATCACGAATTGCGCCGACATTCGTGTAACAAAAGCGATACAATGAAGTGGGTGATCTCTAGGTCCAGCTGCCGGAATTTTAGGTAGACATACGTCCGCTTCTTTCACTTCAGGTGCCCATTTAAAAGCATATTCTTAAAAGACCAGAGTGCACGTCGGATTTAAATATTTGACTACAGATCTGTTATTGCTACGAAGTTTATAGCCGTGTAGAAAAGATCGGCATTAACGAGTGAACGAGGAAATAATGGCTACGGGAACAGTAAAATTTTTCAACCAGGATAAAGGCTTTGGCTTTATTACACCAGAAAGTGGCGGCGCTGATGTCTTCGTACATGTCACAGCCCTAGCGGACGGCGGCCCCCTTCGCGAAGGCCAGAGAGTCAGCTACGATGTCGGCCAAGATCGCAAAACAGGCAAATCGAAAGCCGAAAATGTAACCGCTCTCTAAGAACGGATTGGCTATCGCTACCCACTTGCTATTCTTTCGTCCCATCTCGCAAGATCGTGAATTTTTCGGTTGGGGCGAAATTTCCAAACAATTTTTAAGAGCTCGCGATGGACAGTTCCACCTACCTCACGTCGGCATGATCATCGCCCCGCACCGCTTGGTCAAATAAAGCGGCGAAACACGCACCATCATCAATGCAGTTGTAACTACAGCAAACCAAAGACCTGCTCTCCACGCGATACCGGTGTGGAAAAGTCTGCCTCGATTGAACGAGGCAAACTAATCAACTGCCAAAAATTGTCTTGCCACCCAAAGAAGATCCGCTCAGGCGTCCGGCGCGCTGCTGTCCCGCAGCCACTATAACTGCAGGTGAACCGTCTAGTGTGACAGAATGGTTTCCTTTCCTACCATCAGTTGTCTGAGCCGCAAATGCGGAGCCTGACACCAGGATTGCACCAACAACCAATAGAGCCATAGTCTTCATCATTCCTCCTTTGCTGACTAAGCCAGCTTACGCCAGATTATAAATCGATGTGCGGGCGCTATCGCAACATCTCATATATATGAAGCGATTTTGATGCAGAGGCCCATACGGCATAGGTCGTATTTCAACACAGCTGGTGACTGAAAACCTGCGCGACTTCCTCTCCGGGAGGAGAAGTGCATGTTCAATCCTTGTTACGCCGACGCGCGCTGGACAAAGCCAGTCAAAGCTGGCAGTTGCTACCGAGTAGGGGCAATACGAACCATCCCAATCGCTCTCGCTTCACTCAGCTTTTCATGAAACGTAAAGCCCTTTGGATCTCGAAATAATCTGTTGCCTCAAATGTCACACATCTTGGTCCCGAGGGTCTCGCATTCGGATACCATGACGCGCGATAGGCGTCGCACGGATTGTTGAATTCTATCATAAGATTGAGCGAGGCTGCGATGGCAGGAACGGAAACGGAAGTTCGGTCGCGAATTGCTGCCTCAACTCCTTCTCGAATAGCGATGCACGCTGCAGTCGGCGCGATCGATATCGAGGCCGCTCCATGTCCTTGCATTGTCTCCACAGTTGTTATCCCGGGAACGAGCTTCTCTGCATCAGCGCATATGCCGGCATCCCCGGAAAGAAAGAGCGAGGGAACGTTATATCGCGCAGCACAAAGTGCATTGATCGTGAATTCCGAGACAACCTCTTCATTCAGCGTAAGTCGCGAAATTCGCAGATTAAATGTATGAGCAAGCGGATTCGATTCAGTGCCTGCTTTCGAATGATAACCGATGTATAGCGCCCCGGCAAAATCGTCATCCAGACCGAACATCATCGAATCTGGATGCCCTGACCACCCGCGAACCACTTTCGCGTATTCTGGCAATCGATCGAGGATTAGATTGCGACCGGTGTCGTGGGCATCTTTTATTAATACTTCCCTGGCTCCAGCGGCTCGCGCGCCATCACATGCAGCAACCACCTCCCGTGTCATCAATTCCCGAAACTCGTTATAATCGCGGTGACCGTGTTGTGCTTCGTCCCAGGACAGAATGCCGGCGGTTCCTTCCATATCGGCGGAAATAAATATTTTCATGCTTCCTCCTTAACGTCCTTCTGTACTTAATGCCGTCCTGCAAACAGGTGTTCAGCTTCTAACGTTCGGCTTCGTTCGCAGCACTTATGAAGGCGTCAAAAATGCGGGCTCCTGGGTGTTCAGCTGGATCAAGGCGTTCAGGATGCCATTGAAGCCCAACCGCAAATGATTGAGACGGGATCTCAATCGCTTCCACCACGCCGTCGGTTGCGCGGGCAGAAACAACGACATCGTTAGAGATTTCGACCAGTGCTTCACGATGGAAGGTGTTCACAGTAAACGCCTGCGACCCAAATATACCTGCCATTCTCGTCCCCGGCGAAACCACAACACCGTGCATAAAGTCACGCCGGTCATGCATGATTGCATCAGGCCAAGATGCGTAAACGTCAGAAACCATTCGACAGCCATTTAGGCATCCTAGCATCTGCATGCCGTTGCAGATTCCCAACACAGCTTTGTCGTGCGCAAGAAAGCCTTCCATCAATGCAAGTTCAATCGCAAACCGATCGGAAAAAGGATAAGCAGACCGATCACCATCAACATACCAATCCTTTGGAAATTGGATCCGTCCTCCCACACTCAGAAAGCCGTCGAATTCCTCGATAACCCGGTCTACAATATCCGCTAAATAGGGAACTCCAAAAGGAACTCCTCCCGCGCGCCCAATAGCGGAGAAATAGTGTTTCGACGTCTCATATCGATCGCCGCCAGCACTAGTGTTTTCGTCCATGATCACTGCAATTCTAGGCCTATTTTTCATTTTTTTACCTTGGCTTTGAGGACGCTAGATCACGAGCTTAGCTCTTTCGGAGATAGTCAGCCAGCGATTGACGAGTATTACCCGCGCGACCAGTCACAGATTCTGCTGCACACATTGAGTTCAATACTGCCTCTTGCGTCGCTTCTGTTGCAGCACGAAACAGCGTATCAATGCGGTTCTCATTTAATAGCGCAATTGATATAAAATCGCTTTTCTCATCGTGGTTAAACGTGGAACCAGTGGAGAAGCCAATCGCTATATCACCGCTTCCGTGCCCCCAGAAAGCGCCAAGACGAGCCAGGCCAGCGCCGCATCGCGTTGTAACGCGTTTAAGCTGCCGGTGTTCTAAAGGAACGTTGGTAGCTAACACAACAATGACTGAACCTTTCTCAGCTTCTGCTTCTGCGTCGGGCGACGGATGTCGCCCGTCCGGCAGCAAAAGATCGCCAGCACGGCCAAAATTGGTCAGGGTTAAAACACCAATGTGATAAGTGCTTCCGTTCAACTCAAATTTGCGGGATGCTGTGCCAATCCCGCCCTTGAAACCGAAACACGTCATTCCTGTGCCCGCTCCAACATTCCCCTGTGCCAGATCGGAACTTGCAGCTTCCAATGCAAAACGCGCATGATCTTCTGTGATGGCCATTGCCTGAATATCGTTCAGCGGACCGTCATTGCATTCCAGAACAACTGGATTGACAGTTGCCGTGCTTCGGCCAATATCCGTATTGGTCGTAATAGCGTTCCTGATGAGGGCGTTCGCACATGTGCCAACACCAAAAGTGTTGGTGAGTAATATCGGCGTTTCAAGTGTTCCAAGTTCTTCAACCTGTATGAGACCGGTGCTCTTGCCAAAGCCGTTGATAATTTCGCAAGCAGCCATGACTTTGTTACGATACAAATTGCCGTCATGGGGAAGAATGGCTGTAACACCGGTATTCACGTCTCCCTCGCGTAAAGTGTAATGTCCGACCATCACACCCGGAACGTCGGTAATCGAATTTCTAGAACCTGTTGGCATAACACCGCAGACGATTCCGAAGTCGCGCGCCGTTCCCGTCATTGCCATACCCTTTGTGTTTCACAATAGTTCACGATTAAAGTCTTCCGGCTTCGATTATTCGCTTGAGGAAGGCTTGAGTACGCTCTCCCTGCGGATTGCCAAAGATCTGCGACGGCGGCCCCTCCTCGTAGACCTTACCGCTTTGCAAAAAGCAGACCTTATCCGCAACTTCGCGCGCGAAACCCATTTCGTGTGTGGCCAAAACCATTGTCATCCCCTTGGTGGCCAGATCCCGAACAATGTCCAGCACTTCGGATACCAACTCAGGATCCAACGCGGAGGTGATCTCGTCAAGCAGGAGAAGCGTGGGATCCATAGTCAGGGCACGCACTATTGCCACACGCTGCTGTTGACCGCCGGACAGCCTATCAGGATACTCATTCGCCTTGTGATCAAGCCCGATGCGCGCGAGAAGTGCCAAGCCTTTCTCTCGCGCTTCATGGGCGCGCATGCCCAGAACTTTTGTGGGCCCTAGTGTCACGTTCTCCATCACTGTCATATGGGGAAATAGATTGTAGCCTTGGAACACGATACCAATTTCGCGACGTAAAATATCCAAATCCACGCCGGACCCAGTCACTCGATCGCCATGCAACCGTATCTCACCGGCGTCGATTGTTTCGAGCCGATTGATGCAGCGCAGCAACGTGGATTTTCCGCAACCCGAAGGTCCGATAAGGCACACTACCTGATGCTGCTCAATATTCAGACTAATCCCTGAGAGAACTTCCAAAGCGCCGTAACGCTTGACTGCTTTGTCTATTTCAACGAGTGCCATGGTCTTTCTCCTACATGCTCGAACGCATTTTTCTGCGATCCCGTTCAATCAAGCGGTCAACGAGACGAGCCTGTGGGATCGTGATCAAGATGAAGAGTATGGCGACGGTCGTTACTGCAGACAGGTTGAAATAATTGCTGGCTATAATCTTCGACTGGTTGAAAGCATCAATCGTACCGATAATTGCGACTAGTGCTGTGTCTTTCTGCAAACTGATGCAGTTGTTCATCAAAGGCGGAATAATCCCCCGCACAGCCAAAGGAACGACAACATAGCGCATGGTCCGAACATAAGAGAGCCCCAGCGAACGGGCCGCTGCGATTTGGCTTGGATGTACACTCTCAATGCCCGCGCGATAAACTTCCGACGTGTATGCGCCATAAGTCAGAGTGAGCGCGATGATCGCATAAGCGTTTGACGACAAATCTTTGAGGACGGGCAAACCAGTAAGAGGTAAGCCGAAGCCGATCAGATAGATCGTGATAATTGCCGGCAAACCGCGAAACAAGTCGCTATAGAAAGTAGCAAGAATGCGGATTGGTCTACCCGCTTTTCCTGGAAGCGTCCGGGCGATTGCAATAATGAGCGCCCAACACAGGATCAGAACTGCAGACACGACAAAGATAACGATATTCGTGCCAAAAGCCCGTAGGATGGTTGTTGCCGATCTGGCGATCAGATTGACGTCAAAAAATGTACGGCTTACCGCTGCATCGTTGACAATCATGAACCAAGCACCGGCGCAGACGATTAACAATGCGACCGCGTAGGAAAGCGCCTGCCAGGACACATCTGATGCCAGAGCACCCAGTTCGCGCCCCTTGTAAATATCGGAGCTTTTTGCGGACTTTGCTGAGAACTGTACTGCGCGCCATGAAAATGCCAAGACGCCGAGCGGCACCACAAAGAGCAACGCACCCACGAATAGGACAACTTTTGCAGACCAGCCTTGGGAGATTGTATAGGTCGTCACGCTGTAAAGTGTTTGGCCGCTGGCCAACAAGGTAAAGAACGAAAACGCAAATGCGAACCACGACCGGTTGCGATGGGTGCGGACCTGGTTGCGAGTGCGCCATTGCAAAGCGCGTTCAGCGCTCGCTTCGGGTGCCGGATAGGACATGTGAATTCTCGCTGAAAAAATGCGGGGCATCCGACGTTGGGGATGCTCCGCGGTATTATCGAAAACAGAACGACGAAAAGCTGCGTTCGCAATCCGTCAGCGTTGCTTTATGGCTTCCAAAGCGGAACATCGGCCGGCGAGGTTCCCCACGAGGGCAACAAATACGCAGCTTCAAGTTTCTTTAGCGTTCCGTCTTTACCCATGTCCTCGATCAGTTGATCGATAACTTTCTTGTTTTCCGAACCCTTGGGGTAAATCCCCGCTGTCTCACCGCCCGACGCATATTTGCCAACGACAGAAAGCTTGCCGTTCGAGTTTTTCACCTGTCCGAGAATGATCGAGAGGTCGGTCATAACCGCATCGACCTTGCCAGCCGCAAGCGCGGTAAACATAGATGCGGTGTCGTCGTAGACGTCCAGGCTTTTAACCTGCAGCGTCTCCTGCGCGAAAGGCACCAGCGTCGTGCCGGCCTGCGTTCCGATTTTTCCGGTCCGCATGTCGGCCTCCCCTAGCGGCTTGTCGCTGCGCGAAGCAACGCCGTAATCGGAATTCATATAGGGCGCTGAGAAATCAACAACTTTTTTGCGCGGTTCAGTAACCGAAATCAGCGCCAATGCGATATCGTAATCCTTGTTTTGCCCTGCAACGATAGAGTCAAACGACGCATTCACAAGCTTGACCTTCTCAAGCCCCAGCCGATGCGCGATGTTGACGGCCATGCAGAATTCGTAACCATCCTTGATCGTTTCAGGCGTATCACCGTTGAATTGGCCAAGTGCTGGCAAATTGATAATTACGGTGAGTTGATCGGCGACCGCGGGTGTAATCTTTGCCGTCGCCTTTTCACCCAGGAGCGGACAGTCCCCATACCCTTCAGTCGCAGCCATTGCCGCAGATAAACTTCCCAGTGAAGCCATCCCCACAGCAACGACGCCGCACATCGTTGCAGTTAAAAGCTTTCTTACTTTCATATTCCCCTCTTACTTTCTTGTATTATGAGGTTAGAGAACCCGTTCTGCCCCTTTGCGGGCGAGATCCATATAAATTTCCTGAAGCCGGCGCGTATGAGGGCCAGGGACGCCATCGCCCACTACATGTTCCTGAATACCGATAACGGGTGTCACAAAGCTCGAGGCACTCGTAAGAAACGCCTCCTTCGCAGCCTTCGCTTCGTCGATACTGAACAAACGTTCCTCGATTTTCAGTTTGTGTTCTTGAGCGATTTTAAGGACTGCGCGCCGTGTGCAACCAGGAAGCACAGCGTGCGAATTCGGGCGTGTAATAAGCACATTGTCATCGGTAACGATAAATGCCGTGGAGGATGCGCCCTCGGTCACAAATCCGTCCTCCACCAGCCAAACTTCGTGATAGCCTTGGCTCTTGGCTTTTTTCTTCGCCATCACCTGCGCAAGTAGCATCACCGTCTTGATATCGCGCCGAGCCCATCGTGTATCGGCGGCAACGTCGACGCGAACCCCGTCGCGGACAGAGGCCGCAGATGTGAGGTTCTTCGGTTGTGTGAACATGATCACATTCGGTTTGATCCCGTCTAAGTAAACGAAATCCCGCTCGGCTTCGCCGCGCGTTACCTGAATATAAACCACACCCTCTTCAAGTTTGTTCCTGCGGATCAGTTGAATTTGTGCGGCGCGTATTTCTGCCTGTGATAGAGGCAGCGCAATGTCGAGCTCTTTTAAAGACCGTTCAAGGCGCGCTAAGTGGAGATCATTATCCACAAGTCGCCCGTCAATGACAGCGCTCACTTCGTAGATTCCATCGCCAAAAAGAAAGCCGCGATCAAAGACCGAAACCTTGGCGTCGCTCTCGTCGACCAATGCTCCGTTTAGATAAATTATTCTGCCCACGCTGCGTCCTCACCGTGCCCTTTTTTGATATCTGGACGCTAAGGCGATTGAGTAATGCTGGCCAATGCTATGTTTTCAAATCGTTATGCAAGATTTGCATAGCGATCCAATACCCAAAGATGTATAGGTGAGTGAGAGTTGCAACGCTGAAAGCGTTCAAAAGTCCTGCGCGCTAGATGCTTAGGTGCACTGATGGAATTGAAATGGCTCGAAGACTTCATCATGCTCGCATCGACGTCGAGCTTCTCGCGTGCAGCAGAAGCACGGAACGTCACCCAATCGGCGTTCTCTCGACGGATAAAACAACTCGAAGTTTGGTTAGGCGCGTCTCTTGTAAACCGCGCGACATTTCCAACTCATCTCACCCGCGAAGGAAAAGAGTTTCTGCTGGTCGCACAGGAAACCGTACGACAATTTTATGCAACACGTAAAAGTCTTCAACCCAGCCGCCGAGGCAAAAACCCGCCGCTCAGATTTTCCGCATTGCATACGCTGACGGTGACATTCTTTCCGCATTGGCTAAGGGGCATCCAAGAGACAGCAGGCGAGATCAATTCACAACTCGCACCTGATCGCGGCGGCTTTGAAGACAACATCGCAACCCTCACTGAGGGCGAAGTTGACTTCTTCCTGACCTATGCACATCCTTCGGTGCCAAGCTTTATCGACAAAGAGCGTTTCCCCTCTATTCTTCTGGGCACGGAACGCTTGATCCCCGTATCATTGCCCTCGAGCGACGGACCGGTTCTCGACTACGCTATAACAAACGGAACGCCCCTTCCCTATCTTAGTTATGGAGAAGTTTCGTTTTTTGGAGCCGCGCTTGCCCAAAAATTTGCGAGCGGACCAACTTTTTCCCGCAAAACTGTTCATGAAAATACAATGTCAATCGGCCTCAAATCGATGTTGCAGGCAGGATGGGGCATGACGTGGCTTCCTGAAAGTCTTATCCATGACGAATTGCAGCGCGGGGAAATCGTGCCCGCCTCGGCGGACCCTTATTGGAGCCTGACGGTGGATATTCGGATCCTGCGTCATCACACACCACTCCCAGTCGGAGCGGAGAATTTTTGGAAGTATCTTGGTGCACACTCCAAAAACGATAACGACTAAAGGGCCTTCACATTAAAAATGCGGCGACTCTGGCGGAATTTTGGATTCCTCGATGTCGCCGCCAAGAATTCAAAACCTATTTTGTGTTTCCACCACGCTTATACCTGCAGAAACTCCAGGATCACGCCATTTGCATCGTCCGGGTCAACAACAATGCTATCCTGCTGCGCCTTATAAGTGATCCCGTTTGCATCCAAGACCGAGCGCGATTTACTCAGATCGCTCACCTTAATAACAAGATTGGCGAATGCAGCATTGGGGACTTTGCTTACAGCCTCATTACCGTAAGTTTGCTCAGCCTGCTCGCGACTGTAAACGATAATGTCGGCTGAGTTTGAACCGGTGTGCACCCGCAATGGGGCGTCGGCTGTAACTTTGCCTTCCCCATACAAACGAGCAAACCCGCGCGCTGCAGCTTGCGGGTCCGCTGAAATCAAACCAATGGCTGAAAGCGCGATCGCACCGTTTTCGTGTTCGAGAAGTTCAGGCAGCCACACAGTGTCGCGTGTCTTGTGTTGACACATGAAGACCATGCCCTGAGGGACCTCGTCATCATTGAACGAAACAGTTTCAAACGCGGCGATACCTTCGCCACCCTTGGGCAACTCTACTGGACGTTGGAACGCACCGACCTCGCTTGTTTGAATGCCAAGAGCCGCGAGTTCCGCTTTAGCCTCGCGCGCATTGTCAATTCGACAAGCGATAGCGTGAAGCCCCTCTCCCTGATCAGCGAGCCTTTGCCGTTGATGAAGGTTTCCTTGCGTCTCATTCACAATCCCGAGAAGTTCAAAATAGTCGTCCGGCAACATGATCGTATAGTTACCAGTGCCCTTTTCCTTACTGTGAAGACCGCGTGGGCTCAACGTGAACCCCAAACGTCGATAGTGTTCCGCGCTCTTGTCCAGATCGTTGACGAGAATAAAAACGTGATCGACACCTTTGACGGGATGGGTCATGCAAACAGGTCCTTTCAATTCATCTAAGCGCGTTTGGTTCACGCTACAGCACGGATGGTCGATAAGAGATACGCCACGGCACTTTTGCAAGTTCAAAAGCAGATATTTTGAGCAAAAATTTTACTCCGGTTAGGATTTTTTTTCGCCTAACCCACTCGCAGACCCCGGTATTAGCAATTTTACCCCGCTACAGCTCTGAAATTCGACACTTATTAACACCGTTAATGCGGTATTTTTTACCAATATCGGCCGATTTATTAGTTTGCCTTGACAAGTTCGCCGCAGATTCTAGCATGGTTGTGCTTGCGTGGAATATTTGCACTTTGAAGCGGCTTTTTGAGCAGTTTCAAGGGCTTGAACAATATCGGCCGGTGCGGGAAAAGAGGCTTGAAAGCCCTCCCTCAACGTCCTTCAGGGGAACAGAGAATGCATATCAAAAAAGCTGGCCTTGGCCTGTTTCTCGCCGCTTTTTCGATCGCGTCGGCGCCAAGCCACGCGGAAGAAATAAAGCGCGGCGGCTCGGTGATCGTCCATATGAACACCGAGCAAGGTGTTCTTAATCCGGCATTGCGCGCCTCCACCGGCGTCTACCAGATTACTGGACGAATTATGGAGCCACTCATCGATCGCACTTATGAAGGCTATGTGCCAGTGCTGGCAACGAGCTGGTCTTCTTCTGAGGACGGCAAGGCTATCACTTTCAAGCTGCGTGAAAACGTGCGCTGGCATGACGGCCAACCGTTCAGCTGTGATGATGTATCCTTTAGCGCAATGAACCTTTGGAAAAAGCTGCTTAACTATTCGACGACACTTCAAGCCAATCTCGAAGCCGTCGATTGCACCGATCCACATACCGCTGTTTTCCGCTATTCTAAGCCGATGCCACTGGAATTGCTGGTCGCAGCGATGCCGGACCTTGGTCATCCGGTGCCAAAGCATCTTTATGAAGGCACCGACATCTTAAAGAATAAATACAATTCAGCACCCGTGGGTACCGGACCGTTCAAATTTGTTGAATACGAGCGCGGACAGCACATTATTGCCGAGCGCAACGATGACTATTGGCGCGGCAAGGAATACCCTTATCTTGATCGTGTCATCTGGCGCTTCATGCCCGATAAAGCTGCAGCAGCCGCGGCGCTTGAAGCAGGTGAAATGATGGAAACCGCCTTTAATGGAATTTCCATGTCAGATACCGAGCGCCTTGAGAAAGACGGCCGCTTTGACACCGGAACCAAGGGCTTCGAAAACAACGTCGCGCATTCGACCATTGAGTTCAACCTGCGCAATCCCATCCTCGCAAATCTGAAAGTGCGTCAGGCAATCTATCACGCTCTTGATATCGATTTCGCGATCAAAAACATCATGCGTGGCTATGCAAAGCCAGGCCGCGGTCCAATCCCAAGCTCAGGCGGTGCAAATTACACCGACGATGTCGAGACTTATGCCTATGACGTCGAAAAGGCAAAGAAGCTACTCGATGAAGCTGGCTATCCAGCTGGTCCGGACGGCATTCGTTTCAAGCTGCGCCACCGCCCTGCGCCATGGGGCGAATACACGCAGCTTTGGGCCGAGTACTACGCACAGGCCATGAAGGAAGTCGGTATCGACGTGCAACTGCTTACCAACGACGCCCCAGGTTTTCTCAACGGTGTTTATCGCGACCACGATTTCGATACGGCGAGCGGCTGGCACCAGTTCCGTTCCGACCCGGCCGTTTCCACAACTGTCTGGCTGCGCTCCGGCGCTCCCGCCGGAACGGCATGGTCGAACCAGTTTGATTATAAATCCGACGAGATGGATCAGTTGATTGATCAGGCTGCCTCCGAGCTTGACCCGGCAAAACGCGCCGATCTCTACCATCAGATCCAGAAACTTGAGATGAAAGACCTTCCTGTCATCTTCGCCATCGAACATCCGTTCGTCGGTGTCACCAACAAAGCGCTCAAGAACCATCACAATACTCCGCGATGGGATTCTTCGAGCTGGTACGATCTCTGGATCGATCAATAAACGCAATCAGGCTGTTGCCGGTATACGGCAACAGCTTTTTTTCCTCCCGACAGCAAAAACTGCGTCTGAATATCTGCAGGATAATTCCCAATGTCCCTGCCTCCAATTCTGAGTTTTGCCCTCCGGCGTATCTTGCAGGCGATACCGGTCATTCTTCTCATCATGATCGGCTCGTTCCTTCTGATTAAGCTTGCCCCTGGCGACACGGTCGATGCCCTTGTCGGCGACATGGGCGGCGCTGACCCTCAATTTGTCGCTAATTTGCGGGCCGAATATGGTCTTGATCAGCCAATATGGGTGCAACTCTCAATCTACATGACCAAGCTAGCGCAGTTCGACTTTGGATGGTCCTACGTCTATGAGTTGCCGGTGGTTGACGTCCTGATGTCCCGCCTCATGCCCACATTGCTGCTCATGATTTCGTCATTGTCCGTCGCATTTATCTTCGGTATCGCGCTTGGTGCTTTTGCAGCGCGCCGCGCCTATTCGCTGACTGATAATGCGATCTCGACCCTCGGCCTCATCTGCTACGCGATGCCAAGCTTCTTCCTCAGCCTCATACTGATGTTTGTCTTTTCCGTGAAACTCGGTTGGCTGCCTGTTGGCGGTTACAAAACAATTGGTGGCTTTTATTCGGGCTGGAAGAATGTCTGGGACATCACAGTTCATATGGTAATGCCCACAACAGCACTGTCGCTGATTTACGTTGCCTTTTATATGCGGCTCATGCGTACCAGTGTTCTGGAAGTCGAAGATCTCGACTATGTTCGCACGGCACGCGCGAAGGGCGCGAGCGGTGCGCGACTGATGTTCCATCACATCATGCGCAACGCCTTTCTTCCCGTGGTAACCCTGCTTGGACTTCAGTTCTCAACGGTCCTTGGCGGTTCAGTCGTGATCGAAACCATTTTCTCGCTGCCCGGCCTCGGTCAACTTGCCTACACTTCGGTAATCAAACGCGACCTCAACACGCTGATGGGTATTATCTTTATGTGCTCGATACTGGTGGTGCTCGTTAATTTCATCACCGACCTCATCTATGCGCGGTTAGACTCCAGGATTGAATTGTCATGACGTCGCAAGATCTTTCTCTTCCCCGTCCCAAAGATTCTCGCTCTCGGATTTTATGGCAGCGTTTTAGCCGCAACCGCGCTGCAGTGCTGGGGCTCATTCTTTTCGCTGCCGTAGTGGCGATCGCAATCTTTGCCGATGTCATTACACCCGGGGATCCTCTGCGCCGCGTAGGCGACCCTCTCACATGGCCGTTTGTCAATGCGGCAACGCCGCTTGGAACAGATCAACTTGGCCGCGATATCATGGCCGGCATCTTTCACGGCGCACGCATCTCATTGCTCATTGGTGTCGTTGCAACACTGATTTCGATTGTCATCGGTATAATAATCGGTGCGGTCGCCGGCTATTATGGCGGCTGGATCGATGACGCGCTAATGCGCGTGACAGAAGCCTTCCAAACCGTTCCGAGCTTCGTTCTGCTGCTAACCCTCGTCGCAATTTTCGGTTCCTCTATTGAAAACATCATCCTCTGTATCGGTATCGTTTCCTGGACAGCACCGGCTCGCATGGTCCGTGCAGAATTTATGGCATTGCGCAATCGCGAATTCGTCGATGCAGCCCGCAATCTTGGGGTCGGCAATCTTTCAATCATCTTTCGTGAAATCCTCCCCAATGCCCTACCGCCCGTCGTCGTCTTTGCGTCGGTTGTCATGGCAACCTCCATTTTGATGGAAAGTGCACTCGCATTCCTCAATCTTGGCGATCCAAACTATGCCAGCTGGGGCAACATGATCGGTCAGGGCCGTGCCGTTTTGCGCACCGACTGGTTCTGTTCGGTCATTCCGGGAATAGCTATTCTGCTCACTGTGCTATCCTTCAGCCTGCTGGGCGAAGGGCTGAACGACGCGCTTAATCCAAGGCAGAAAAAGAAATGACTGCGGCACCCGTTCTTGAAATTAACAACCTGCAAATTGCTCTGCCTGAAGGCGCAGATCGCCCCTTCGCACTGCAGGATCTGACATTAAGCGTCAAACCAGGTGAGATCGTCTGTCTGGTGGGCGAAAGCGGCTCAGGAAAATCTTTGTCAGCCGGCGCGATCATGCGCCTGCTGCCCGAGCCGCATGTTCGTGTCACGAACGGTTCCATCCGGCTCGAAGGCATCGACCTGTACACGCTCAGTGAAGCCGACATGAAGAAGCTTCGCGGTGATCGGATTGGAATGATTTTTCAAGAGCCGATGACCGCACTTAATCCACAAAAGACTGTTGGCTGGCAAATCGACGAGGTGCTGCGTTTGCACACCAAGCTTGGCCGCAAGGAACGTCACGCAGCCGTTCTGGACATGCTGGCTGAAGTCAAAATCCCTGATCCGGAATCGGCTTATAATGCTTATCCGCATCAGATTTCCGGCGGTCAGCGCCAGCGTGTCATGATTGCCATGGCGCTGATCTTGAAGCCTCGTCTGATTATTGCAGATGAGCCAACCACCGCACTCGATGTCACAACACAGGCACAAATCCTCAAACTGATCCGTGATCTTCAGCATCAGCATAATACCGGTATTTTGTTCATCACCCATGACTTCGGTGTGGTGGCGGAAATCGCCGACCGTGTCGCAGTACTTCGTCTTGGCGAACTGGTCGAAGAAGGGGTGGCCGAGCAAGTCCTCAATCATCCCAAGCACCCTTATACCAAAGCGTTGATTGCCTCGGTTCCGGCGCTGACACCACCCGAGATAACATCATCCGGTGAGAGTCAGCCTGTCATTTTAAAAGCCAGCAACCTGTGCAAGACATTTAAGGCGCAGGGTGGATTGTTCAGCGCAAAACGAAGCGCAGTGCCTGCTGTCAAAGACTTGTCTTTCGAACTTCGCCAAGGTGAAACCCTAGGCGTTGTTGGTGAAAGCGGATCAGGAAAAACCACAGTTTCGCGCATTGTCACGCGCCTTCTTCAAGCCGACGGCGGCAGCGTCAATCTGAACGGCCGTGACTTTCTTAGCGCGAATACACGCGATGTACGCACCATGCGCAAAGATATCCAAATGGTCTTTCAGGACCCCATGGCATCGCTTAACCCACGCCGGCGTGTCGTCGATCTGATTGCACAGGGGCCGATCGTTCACGGTGTACCCAAAAAGCAGGCCCATGCGAAAGCCCGTGAATTGCTCGAACTGGTCGAGCTGTCACCCGCGGCTGCAGATCGTTTCCCTCATGAATTCTCTGGCGGTCAGCGTCAGCGCATCGGCATCGCCCGTGCACTTGCACTCGAACCCCGCGTCATCGTAGCCGATGAACCAGTCTCGGCGCTTGATGTCTCCGTTCAGGCACAAGTTCTACGGCTGTTGGCTGATCTGCGCGAAAGATTGAACTTGTCACTGTTGTTCGTAACACACGACCTGCGCGTTGCGGCCCAGCTTTGCGACCGCGTGATTGTGATGTCGAAGGGCGAAATTGCTGAAACCGGCGCAACGGCTGACGTCTTTGCCAATCCACAGCATGAATATACCCAGCGTCTCCTTGCCTCGATCCCCGGCAAGAACTGGACGCCACCCCGCTTGGTCAGCAAAGAATGAAGGCGTCAGATATCATGGAAAAAGTTGAGTTCCCTCCGTCCATCTGGGCGGCAACCGCCCCCGCCCGTAACCTGGCCCAGCCACTGATCAGCAACGCAGAAGCCGATGTCGTGATCGTTGGAGGCGGCTTCACTGGCCTTTCAGCAGCCCTTCATCTTGCCAAACGCGGTAAGCGCGTCATCGTTCTGGAAGCCAAAGCGGTGGGTTGGGGAGCATCGGGACGCAATAATGGTCAGGTCATTCCCACGATGACTGCGGCAGAACCCGATGCAATCACCAAACGATATGGGCCGTCAGGGGAACGCTTCGCCAAGCTGATTGGCAACAGTGCCGATATTCTGTTTTCAATCGTACGCGAAGAAAAGATCGAGGCTGAGGCTGAGCAAACAGGTTGGTTTCAGCCGGCACATTCCTCTGGACGGGTAAAACTCTCGCAAGCGCGTGTCGAAGCATGGAAGCGGTTTGGCTTTCCTGCTCAATATCTCGACAGCGCCTCGACTTCTAAGCTTCTGGGCAGCGACTTTTGGTATGGCGGGATGTTCAACCCGACAGGTGGCCACATCAACCCTCTGGCTCTGGCCCGAGGCCTTGCAGCAGCGGCCGAACGCCATGGAGCCATAATTTACGAGAGAAGCCCTGTAACCTCCTATGAACGCAAAGGCGATCACTGGGAAGTAAGCGCTAATAGTTCTGTTGTCCGCGCCAAAGGCTTCCTGCTCGCGACAAACGCCTATACAGGCGAACTCCGCGAACAGCTCGCACCGAGACTTGCGAGGACAATTGTCCCCGTTCTGTCATGGCAAATGGCAACAGCACCCCTCAACGATACGCTGCGTGCAAGCATCCTTCCCGGTCGTCAAGCCGTATCCGATACGCGTGGCGATCTGCGCTTCTTTCGCTATGATGCACGCAACCGCCTGATCACGGGCGGTGTGGTAATGGGCGACTACAATGTCGCAGAGCGCGTCAAGCAAAAAGCGGCGCGCAATCTGGCAGAAGCCTTTCCAGCTCTTGGCGCACCCGAAATGACCCATGTCTGGAGTGGTTATATCGGCATGACATGGGACAGATTCCCCCGTGTTCATCAGCTCGGGACCGATGGCTGGGCCTGGATCGGTTGCAATGGTCGTGGCGTAGCACTTGGCACCGCGCTCGGACGTGAACTGGCTCGCGCCTTGGATGGCGAGCCGTTGCAAGACCTTGCCCTACCAATATCCGAGCCCGCGCCGCTACCGCTGCACAAAATCGCACGCAGGATTGCGCCCTTCTATCTCGCATGGTTGCGGCGCAAGGATCTTACTGAGCCGAATTTGTAAATAAGTCTGTCGAACATTCATGTGAAAGGTAGACCCATGAATCAACTGCCAATTCTCGAGCGACGCCGCATCGAAGCGCTGGTTCTAAAAAATGTGTACGAGGTTCTTCGCACGCGGTCAGGCGAAGAAGAAGCTCAGGCTGTGATCGGGGAAGCCGTATCCCGTTCAGCTATAGAACAAGGCAAGAATTTTGCTGTGGAATTGGGGCATACGCCCGACCTCGAGGACTTCGCCGATATCCTACCGCTCTGGACCAAAGACAATGCCCTTGAAATCGATGTGTTGTCACAGGGCAAGGATCACTTTGATTTTAATGTGAAGCGTTGCCGCTATTCGGAAATGTATCGCGAGATGGGACTTGGCCATATTGGCCATTTGCTGTCTTGTAACCGCGATGGTGATTTCTGCATCGGCTATAATCCAGAAATGAAATTGGAACGCACACAAACCATTATGCAAGGCGCAAGCCATTGCGACTTCCGTTACAGCCTTGAGACAAAACAACAAGGAGCCTGAGATGCCGGTTGAAAATTGGACTTCGAACCAGCTTGATGATCTGATTGCCTTCCGCCGCGATCTTCATGAAAATCCTGAACTGCTTTACGATGTAAACAGAACGGCTGAAAAAGTCGCCGAAGCGCTGCGTGCGGCGGGTCTCGACGAAGTGGTTACAGGCATCGGTGGCACAGGCGTGGTCGGCGTCATTCGTGGCCAAAGCAACAATTCAGGCCGGGCTGTTGCTTTGCGCGCCGATATGGATGCACTCCCCATCCTGGAAGAGACTGGCGCACAATGGTCATCAAAAATCCCCGGAAAAATGCATGCCTGCGGACATGACGGTCACACCACAATGCTCTTGGGCGCCGCTCGCGAACTTGCGAAAAGCAGAGCCTTCGACGGCACTGTGATTGTTATCTTCCAACCTGCCGAAGAAGGCGGCGCCGGCGCAAAAGCCATGATCGATGACGGACTTTTCAAACGCTGGCCGGTCAACGAAGTTTATGGCATGCACAACCGCCCAAATCTCGACGTGGGCAAGTTCACCATCAATTCAGGCCCAATCATGGGGTCAGTGGACGTTCTTGACATCACGATCGAAGGCGTCGGAGGGCATGCGGCGTCTCCGCATCATACGATCGACCCGATCCCAGTTACCGCAGCGCTCATTCAGGCCATTCAGACGCTGACGGCTCGCACCGTTGACCCTTTGGATTCTGCGGTTATTTCGATCACCACAATTCACGGTGGCGATGCTTTCAATGTCATCCCACAGTCTCTCAAACTAACCGGCACAGTGCGAACATTACGAGAAGAGGTGCGCAATCACATTGAAGACCGCCTCACCCGTGCGGTGCAGGGCATTGCCGATGCATTCGGTGCGAAAGCCACTCTAGACTATCAACGCAACTATCCAGTTACCGTCAATCATGAGCATGAAACCGAGCTCGCAGCTCTTGCCGCTGAAGCGGTTGCGGGCATAGGCCATGTCACACGCGACATGCCAGCAACGCTCGGCGGAGAGGATTTTGCTTTTATGCTCAATGAAGTGCCCGGGGCGATGATCAATATCGGCAATGGTCCGAGCGCTAACCTCCATCATCCAAAATATGACTTCAACGACGATGCTATCGCTTGGGGTTGTTCCTATTGGACGCAGTTGGTCCGCCAAAGGCTGCCTATCTAAACCCCATACGCCACAGCTTCTTAGGCGTCTTCTAGCCGCTAGAGCATTTCCAGTTTTCGTTGAAACCACGGAAATGCTCTTTCTATCTGTTATTTCCGGCATTTACCTACAGCCGCTTCGCGCTTTTAGGGATGCAGCTTAGATGAACCTGCGGCTTTGTTGAAATCAACGACCCGTCACATCTTGCCATAGACTGCCTCAGCAGATCCAAAATCTGTTTAAATGTCCATATCCTTCGAGTTCGGGTACCGCTGCAATAATAGAGGTGAGGTTTTCTATTTCCAGCCGCTAGCACGGGTATCTGGATCCAATTGATAGCACCACCCGCGTCTGATGATATTCAATCGCTGTAAAGACAGTCTTTCAAAGCCTTTGCAACGATTTCAATTGCGGCGAAATTCGCGGCTCAGCACAGGCTCCTGTTTGAGGTTATCGAGCCAGTTGGTATCGAGTTTTGGGACGGACGAGAACAGCAGCCTTGAATAAGGATGGCTCGCCTCGCCTCCCATCATGTCGGGACGCAGCTGCTCGACTTTCTTGCCCCCATACATCACGATCACTTCGTCACAGATCGCGCGAACGGTGGAAAGGTCGTGACTGATAAACAGATAGGAAAGCGACAGTTCGCGCTGGAGTTCCTTCAACAGATCAAGGATGGCCGCAGCAACGACGGTATCGAGCGCCGAAGTGATTTCATCGCAGATGATCATCTTGGGATTGGCGGCCAAAGCCCGGGCAAGATTGATGCGCTGCTTTTGACCACCGGATAATTCACCAGGCCTGCGATAGCGCATAGTGCGCGGGATCCGCACCATATCAAGCAGTTCGTCGACCCGTGCTTCCCGGCTTTTGCCGTCCATACCGTGATAAAAGCTCAATGGGCGGGAGAGAATGTCCCCAATCGATTTGGCCGGATTAAGTGCGGTATCAGCAAATTGAAAGACAATCTGCAATTGGCGCAATTGCTCGCGACTACGATAGCGCAGATCGCTTGGCATGTCCTCGCCATCGAAGCGTATTTTGCCCCGCGCCGCAGGCAAGATACCCGCAATCACCCGCGCAAGCGTGGACTTGCCACAACCCGATTCACCAATAATCCCTAGGTTTTGCCCCCGCGACAGTTCAAGACTGACATTGTCGACCGCAATCATCGCCGGTTCACCACCGGTTCCCACCACACCATAGCCGGCAAGGATGTTCTCCACCTTCAAAAGTGGCGCGGGGCTTTGCCTCTCCTGCTCATCCATTGTTGCACGCGCATGAGCGACAGGCTCAAAGGCTGCCAGCAGTTCCTTCGTATAAGGATGCTGCGGATTATGCAGAATATCTTGTGTGGAACCCATTTCCTGGATTTCCCCACCCTTAAGCACCACAATCCGGTCTGCAATCTGAGCCACAACCGCAAGATCGTGGGAGACATAAACACCGGCAATATGCTGCTTCTTCATCACCGATTTGAACGCACGCAACACTTCAATCTGTGTCGTGACATCAAGGGCCGTCGTCGGCTCATCAAAAATCACAAGCTTGGGGCCGCCAATAAGCGCCATGGCTGCGGAAAGCCGCTGTAATTGCCCGCCCGACACCTGATGCGGATAGCGATCGCCAATCGTTTCAGCATGGGGCAAGGCAAGCGCCTTGAACAGTTCAACAGCCTTCTTGCGTGCCTCCTCCTTCGACATCAGCTTGTGGATCTTCGTCACCTCAATGACCTGATCCATGATGCGGTGGGCGGGGTTAAACGAGGCTGCAGCACTTTGCGGAACATAAGACACTTCCGTCCCACGCTTGGCTGCCCGTTTGCCCTCCGAAAGCGTGACAATGTCCTGCCCTGCAAGCGCTATTGTGCCGCTCGTTATGCGACAACCCGGACGCGTGTAACCCATCAATGTGAGCGCAATCGTCGTCTTTCCAGAACCACTCTCGCCAATAAGGGCAACAATCTCCCCTTCTGCAATCTCAAAGCTCACATCACGGATGATCTCAACCGTACGTCCTGCATCCGTCTTTGCATCCACGCGCAGATTTTTGATCTCGACAAGATTACGCATTCATTCACTCCTGTCGCGGATCTTTTGCGGAAGATTATCAATCAGCAGATTAACGCTGATGGTGAGGCTTGCAATGGCAATCGAAGGAAACACCACGGCAGGCGCTGCAAAGGAGAGGCCACCGATATTTTCTTTCACCAACGCGCCCCAGTCAGCAAAGGGTGGCTGAACACCAAGCCCAAGAAAGGACATGCTCGACAACAGCAGAACGATAAACACAAACCGCAAACCAAAATCAGCCAGAACCGGTCCGATAATGCCCGGCAAGATCTCAGAGCGAATAAGGTAGCCAATCTTCTCCCCACGTGCGCGGGCAACCGTCACATAATCCATGGTGTTGATGTTGATCGCCAATGCACGGGCAAAGCGATAACTGCCCGGCGTGTAAATCACTGCCATCGTGATAATCAGGATCGGGATCGAAGACCCCACACCAGCCACAATAACCAATGCAAGGATCTTGCTCGGTATCGATGTCAGCGCATCCAGAAAGCGGCTCAGGGCGGAATCAAACCATCCGCCAATCACTGCAGCGCTCATTCCAAGCGTCACACCAAAGAAACAGGCCAGAAACACCGCCGCAAGCGAGATGCCAACGGTAAAGCGTGCGCCATAGATAATCCGCGAGAGCATATCGCGGCCCAGATAATCAGTCCCCAGCGGAAACTGGGAACTTATAGGGCCAAAGAAATCAAAATCGACAATCTCTCCAACCGGATGCGGCGCGATCCAGGGTGCCGCAATGGCGACCAGTGCCCAGCACAGGATGATCAGGAACGAAACCGTACCAACCAGATTAACCCGATAACCAAAGCGGGGAGATTTTGACTTGCGCTGACTTGAAACAGAAGCGGTCATGATTATCG